>NZ_JBQGAE010000003.1:0-365519 GCF_056542645.1 Ruegeria sp. AB5 | reverse complement strand
GCTCGATCTCATCGCGCTGACGGCCCAGTTCGGACGTGATCGAGCCGAACAACTCAGCGTCGCGGTCAGATAGGGACTGGGTGAAAAAACCTTGGGTTCGTTGCGGGGCGTTCACTTTGAAACCTCCAAAAAAGAGCTAGCCGGTCCAGCCGAGGCCAGCGGAAATGGCGTTCATGGATTGCAGTAAGGGCACGGGAACCGACCCTGTCTGCGGTTCATTTCGGGCGTGTTGCAACAGTTCGACTTGCAACGCGTGAATGCGGGCCAACTCGGCCCGTTTGCGATCGAACCGCTCGCACAACCGGGGAAAGCGGTGACCGATGGTTTGACCGCCGGTCAGAAACTGCACAGCACTGCAGGCGCTATCGAATTCGGTTTTGATTGCCTGTGAGATGCGTTGGCGGGTCCCTTCATCTTGGACCAATTCACCGTATTGCGCGGCGATACCCATATCCGCCTGATACAGCGATTTTTCCATCTCATCGACGGCAAGGCGGAACAGACGGGAGTGCTGAAACATGTCCTGCAGAACTTCATCACCGCGTGCGCCACGGAACTTGCGAAAGCTGGTCATGGCGGCGCCGATCCCGTACCAACCGGTGATCAAGTGGCGGTTTTGCGACCATGCAAAGACCCATGGAATCGCCCTCAGGTCCTCCAGACTGGCTGCGCCGAACCGGCGGGTCGGGCGCGAGCCGATTTTCAGTCGGGCAAGTTCTTCAACCGGGCTGGCCTGTTGGAAGTAATCCAGGAATCCAGGCATCTGCAGGAGCGAGACATAGGCCGTCTGCGACAGTTCCGACAAGGCATCCAACGCATCGTCAAATTCGCTCCGTGACGGGGCTTCGCCTGGGTTGGCGGTATGACGCAGCGTGCTTGAGAGCAGCAATTCCAGATGTGCCGCAGCCGTTCCGCGATTTGCGTATCTGGTCGAAACAACCTCGCCCTGTTCCGTCACGCGCAGTCGTCCAGCAATTGTGCCACTTGGTTGCGCGGCGATAGCGCGCCCGGTGGGTGCGCCGCCCCGGCTGACCGAGCCGCCGCGACCATGGAAAAAAGTGGCCTTGAAGCCTTGCGATGCCAAAGCCGTGACAATCCTGCGTTGCGCGCGCTCCAACTCCCAGGTTGAACAGAAATAGCCGCCATCCTTGCCGCTGTCTGAGTAGCCCAGCATCACCTCGATCACTTTGCCGTCGGTCTTGAGGCTTCGGCGCGCAAGCGGAACTTCCAGAACGTCCAGCAGGATTGCCGGGGCATTGCGCAGGTCGGCAATCGTTTCGAACAGGGGGACCACTGAAATATCCAAGGTCTCGGACCCGAACCCGGCATAGCGCGCCAGAAGGTAGATGCCGAGGATATCATCGGCGGAACGGGTCATGGACAGGATGAATGGCCCGATGGCCCTAGGGTCCGGTCCCGAACGGACGCTGTACACCAGCACCAGAAGAGAAAGCAGTTCCTGCGCCTGATCGCTGAGCGTTTCGCGGTTTTGATAGGGCAGGTTCTGATCTGCCAGTTCAGCTCGCAAACGCGCAGACCATTCCGGCGTACCATATTCCGGAGCCTGCCCGGTTTGCGCCCAAATTTCGGCCAGAACGTCGGTTGTGACGGTCGAATTCTGTCGAATGTCGAGGGTTGTGGTTCGAAACCCGAAAACCGATGCAGCCCGGCGTAGGGGACGGATATGCCGCCGCGCCAGAATATCGGCGTTGACCGCAAACAAAGCGGCATCAAGCACGTCAAGGTCGGTCACGAATTGTGAGATGTGATCATAGCTGCCATCTGTCAGCCGGTGTCGAATGGCATTCAGAGCTTGCCGGAACGGCTCGTTCCGATTGCGGCCAGCGTCCGGAGCCCGGTCGACAATATCTTGTACACGCTTCCCGTGGGGCTCGGGCAGCGGCAATATGAGGGCACTGATGCTCAACCTGCCTGCCGCCTGATCAAGCGCCTGACAATAAAGATCCAGAACCGTTTCGCGCCCGCGGCTCAGGGCCAGTGCCGTCATCTCTGCTGTGACATTCGGATTGCCGTCCCGGTCTCCTCCGATCCAACTGTGAAAGCGAATATCAGGCGTTTCGCTCAATGTTTGGCCCAGCACATGCAGGCAGGCCTGATCAAACCGATCCATGACCTGCGGGACCGCGTCAAAGATTGCATCCCGAAAAAATTGCAATCCCCACTCGATCTCGTCCTGCAAACTTGGACGCGACAGGCGAAGTTCACCCGTCAGCCATAATAGATCGATCTCACCCTCAAGATCATTCAGCAATTCGGCGCGTTCGGTTGGGGTCCAGCGTTGCGTTTCAAGACTGACAAGATTTCGGTAGATCCGCCGATGAATCTCCAAGACTGTGACCCGCTTGGCCTCGGTCGGATGTGCGGTCAGGGTGGGACCGGCACACAGGTCAGCCGTCAGCTTTTTCGCCTGGCTGTCCGTCAGGGACAGGTCAGACAACACTTGGGCAAATCCACCCTCAACCGCTTCCGCCCCGCTTTGGGTCTCGCTCAAACGACGGTCACGGACTTCGGCGTTTTCATCAATGATGCGCAACAATTGGAACCAGATCGACTGGGCCTGCAAATACGGCGTCGCTTCGGGCCCGGAGGGGATAGGAGGCAGCGGTGTGGCCTCGGCCCACATCGCCACATGTGGTGCCCGTTTCAGCAAAATGTTCCGCCACAACACGCGCAATTCCGAGCGCAACCCTTCGGCATAGGTCGAAGGGTCCGGGCTGGACTGAATATTCCGGGCCAGCGCTTGCATCAGATCACCTGGTCTCGTGGGGCTCGGCCTGCAAAGAAGTCGCTGAGGTTGTCGAGCACCCGAAACCCCATTGCCTCGCGGGCCTCGCGTGTCGCACTGCCAAGATGCGGCAGCATCACCAGGTTGTCGCATTGCACAAGCTCGGGATTGATCCGAGGTTCGCCGTCAAACACATCCAGAGCGGCGCCGCCGATCATGTCGAACGACAAGGACTGAATCAGCGCGCGTTCATCGATGACCTCACCACGAGCGGTGTTGATCAGGAAGGCGTCGGGCTTCATCAGATCAAGGCGGCGTGCGTTGATCAGGTGCCGGTTGGCCGCGCCCCCCGGACAGTGCAGCGAGACGAAATCGCATTGCGGCAGCAACACGTCCACCGATTCAACCTGTGTTGCGTTGCACTGTTTCAGAACATCCGGCGCAATACGGCTGCGGTTTTGAACCAGGATCTTCATGCCAAACCCGTGATGGGCGCGGCGGGCCATTTCCTGTCCGATGCGGCCAAAGCCGATGATGCCCAGCGTTTTGCCACTGACTTTGGTTCCGACAAGGTGGGTCGGACGCCAACCGGACCAGTTGCCTGCGCGCAGCTCACGTTCGCCTTCGCCGGCGCGGCGAGCAACCATCAGCAGCAATGTCATGGCAAGATCGGCCGTGCATTCGGAGAGCACGTCGGGCGTATTTGTGACTGTCATCCCAAGATTGCGCGCTGATGGTTCGCAGATATGGCTGTACCCAACGCCATAGTTGGCAAGGATTTTGGTCTGAGCCGCAGGCACATCCAGCGCTTCGGCGCTGAGCGTATCGGTGACCGTGGGCAGAACCGCGTCATAGCGTTTCAACGCATCGCGGATGTCGGCCGGGGACATGGGTTTGTCCCCGGTGTTCAGTACGGTGTCGTAACTCTCGGTCAACTGCGCTTCGACTGCAGCTGGCCAACGACGGGTGACAAGAACCGAAGGCTTGACCATCACGCAGCCTTTCCCATGACGCGGGCGATGGTCTCGCCGATGACGGCAGGATTTTCGGCAACCGTTACTCCGGCGGCTGACAGAATTTCGACCTTCTCGCTGGCACTTTCACCGAAGGCCGAGATGATCGCACCGGCGTGGCCCATTGTCCGGCCCTTTGGCGCGGTCAGACCGGCAACATAGGCAATCACGGGTTTTGTGATGTGGTCGCGGATGTATTCCGCCGCCTCAGCCTCTTGCGGCCCCCCGATCTCGCCGATCATGGCGATAACCTCGGTATCCTCATCCCATTCAAAACGCTCGAGAATGTCGCGGAACGAGGATCCATTGATCGGATCACCGCCGATACCAACACTGGTCGAAACACCGATGCCGCGCTCTTTCAACTGGGCCGCAGCCTCATACCCAAGCGTTCCCGAGCGGCCGATGATGCCGACATTGCCGGGCAGGTAGATGTGGCCGGGCATGATACCCAACAGCGCCTTGCCGGGGCTGATCGTTCCGGCACAGTTCGGGCCGGTCAGCACCATGCGTTTGTCCTTGGGATAGCGATACATGTACCGCTTGACCCGGATCATGTCCTGTGCCGGGATGCCGTCGGTGATACAGACGCAATAGCGGATACCTGCATCTGCGGCCTCCATGATCGAATCCGCCGCAAATGGGGGCGGGACAAACACAAGGCTTGCATCTGCGCCGGTGGCTTCGACGGCCTGTTTCACGGTATCGAATACGGGCACGCCTTCAACAGTTTCGCCCCCTTTGCCGGGGACAACGCCGCCGACGACATTGGTGCCGTATTCCAACATATCCTTGGTGTGAAAGCGCGCCATGCGCCCGGTGATGCCCTGAACGATTACGCGGGAGTCGCGGTCGAGAAGAATGCTCATTACACAGCCCTCACCTTGGTGTTTTGGATAAGATCACTCTGCCATGCGCCCACCGCCCGTTCAGCGGCTTCCATTAGCGTTGTGGCGCGGATGATTGGCAGACCGGACTTGGCAAGTATCTTCTGGCCTTCTTCGACATTCGTCCCTGCAAGGCGCACAATAACGGGGATGTCGATGTCCAGCTCGCGCAGCGCCTGCACGACGCCTTCGGCGACCCAGTCGCAGCGATTGATGCCGGCAAAGATGTTGACCAACACCGCCTGAACGTTCTTATCGGACAGAACCAGCCGGAAGGCCTTGGCCACACGTTCCGGCGAGGCCCCCCCACCAATGTCGAGGAAGTTCGCGGGCTCACCCCCCGCCAGTTTGATCGTGTCCATTGTGGCCATGGCCAGACCGGCACCGTTCACGATGCAGCCGATGTTGCCTTCGAGGCCGACGTAAGACAGCCCCCGGTCCGCCGCACGGCTTTCACGCGGGTCTTCCTGGCTTTTGTCGCGCAGTTCGGAAATCTGAGGATGACGGAACAGGGCGTTGTCATCAAAGCTCATCTTGGCGTCCAGCGCCAAAACACGATCATCCCCGGTGACGACCAAAGGGTTGATCTCGACCATGGTCGCATCCAGTTCGCTGAAGGCAGCATAGCACCCCTGCAACGTCCGGACCATTTGCTGAACCAGACGGGGTTCAATTCCCAGATTAAATGCGACCTCGCGTGCCTGAAACTCCTGCAGACCAACAGCGGGCTCGACGATTGAACGCACGATGCTATCGGGGCGTTCGGCCGAGATTTCCTCGATCTCCATTCCACCTTCCGAGGATGCAACGATCATCACCCGCTGGCTGGACCGGTCCAGCACAAAGCCCAGATAGATCTCGCGATCAATTGGCACGGCGGATTCGACATAGACCCGATAGATGCCTTTGCCTTCCGGCCCGGTCTGATGGGTCACCAGCTTACGGCCGAACATCTCGTCGCAGGCCGCGTGGATTTCGTTCTCGCTGTTGCACAGCTTGACACCGCCCGCCTTGCCGCGGCCTCCTGCATGGACCTGCGCTTTGACAATCCACTTCTCACCGCCAAGCTCTCGGGCGCGATAGGCAGCCTGTTCCGGGCTATAAGCCAACGCGCCGGATGGTATGGCGACACCAAAGTTCGAAAGAACCTCTTTCGCCTGGTACTCATGAATATCCATCTGCATTCCTCCCGTTTATGCAGTGCGTTCAAGCAGCGATCGACGTGCCGTAACGGCTTTCGAGCAGCGCCTCGATCTCTTCGAAATCGACGGTGGCCCCTAGTTCCTGCATGGCTTCAGCAAACAGACGGACAATCTGACTGATCGCCTGGCGATTGAGCTGATTGAGGATGCCGATCCGGACCTGCACCGGTGCGCTGAGCGTCGGCCAGATGCCAAACCCACGCGCCCTGCAATTCTGGACCAGCTCCATCTCGCGACCAGCCAATTCCGGCGGTAGATTGAGGACCAGAAGACTGGGCATGTCGGATGTCACTTCGCAGCCCATTGCGGTGACGGCGTCACGCAACACCTTTTCATGCGTTCTGTACGACCCCGACCGCTTTGCCAGACCTTCCGTCAGTGTCAGACGAAGAGATTCGTGGAACGCGGCCACAGCATAACCGGAATGGGTCCGGTGATACGTGCCCTTCTCGACATCCTGACCATCGACGATGCCCCAATGGCGGGCCTCGAAAATGGGATTGTGGACATAACTGTAGGCACCGGTTGATTTCAGGCTGTCGATATACACTTCGGAAAAGCTCACTGGCGCGTAGGTCAATGGCAGACAGCACAGACCCTTCTGTGGGCAAGATGCCCAGCCGGCGATGCCCGGATAGTCATCAATCCGGAAATCTTCCACACCCAGGGATGAAACGGCGTCGATCAGTCCCATTGCGCCGTGGCGTTCGCAGGCATCCGAAAACCCGGGCAGATCATTGATGCAACCTGAACCGGTTTCCCAATGGGCCATGAATGCCCACTTTGGTTTGTGCTGGGCCAGAGCGGCCTCGACCATTTCGCCGGTGACGGACTGACCATGCGGTACGTCGATCACGGTGACACTGGCGGCCTGCGGATCAAGAGGGTTTGCAGCGTGTTCTTCCGACGTAGCCGCCTTGATCCTAAGGGTCAGTGTGTCGATGCCGGAAAAGGTGCCATTGTTGAAAGCAACAACCTTGTCGCCGGGCATGACAGCCGAGAACATTGTGTCCAAAGCGCTCCACCCTGTGCCCGCGACCGCAAATGTATACGTATTTGAGGTGCCCCAGATCTGGCGCAGCATGTGCTTGCATTCAACCATACCGCGCAACACGTCGCCCTGCATGTGATCCGCGACGCCAGCGCTGGAAAAGGCCTGAAGAACGCGCGCATCGGTGTTGCCCGGCCCGGGTCCAGCGGCCAGAGTCTCGGGAATCTCGAGCGTGGGAAAAATCTGGATTGTCATCTTGTGTCATCCTCGGCTGTTGGTTGGGTAGATCACCCATCCTGTTCTGTTGCCGTAGAGGAAACGCGGACTTGCCTCGTTACGCAACGTAACTTACTACTGCTTTAGGACTTCTAATAGAATGGTAAAAAAACTACCCGTTTTGGCAAGAATACCAATGTACACCGAGTTTTTTCCTATACTAATGGGTAGTTTTTTGGAATTTAGGATGTAAAATCAATGTCAGATTCTTCTCAGCAACCCATTGATGTCATGCTTGCCGACAACAACCCGCTGGTGTTGTCGGCCATGTCCGAGATTTTTGAGCGTGATCCGCGATTCTCTCTGATTGCCACATCGGCGACCGCCGAAGGGTTCCTGGGTGCGGTGATGCGCGTTCCGGTTCAGGTTTGCGTAATCGCATGGAATTTGCCGGTTCTGGGGGCCGCTAAACTGATCGAAGTTCTGCGTGAACAAGAAAACGCGCCCCGATTTGTTATTTATGGCGATGATTTCGGAGATGTTCCGCGCCTTGCTATGCAGGCAGGTGCGGCAGGGTTCGCATCCCGGTCGGGTGAAGTTGAAGGTCTGCTGGAAACATGTGCGGACGTTGCCGGTGGTAAAATGGTGTTTCCGTTCATCGATGTGCGGAAGATGCAGCAGGACCCAATTCACAGTCTCTCCCGTAAAGAACGTGTCATCCTTGAAGCGCTGGCCAAGGGGCTTTCGAATCGTGAGCTTTCGAAGGACCTGCAAATTTCGACAAATACCGTCAAATTTCACTTGTCGAATATATACGAAAAGCTATCGGTCAAAAACAGAACGCAAGCGATCGCATTCTACTATTCGTCCGGCGCCGCCCCAGACTAGTTGATTTATCCCTATGGCGAAACTTGTCCAGCCGAAGCATCTACTCCCGCTCACATGGTCAATTTTTTTGATCGTTCGAACGACAGAGTTTGCTCACAAAGCGGCAGCGCGTTTGCAACCTAATGCGATCGGTTTAAACCCGGTTTCGATCCGAACCTTGTCCAATGCAGTGAAAGAACAGGGCATGATACCTGCCTGAACGAGCTTGTCCCAGATATCGGTGATCACCGTCTTGTCCGCGAATACCTCGTCTCCGCGTTCCTCGGAATAGCTTGTGCGCGGGATAGGGCAAGGATGGCCAAAAAGCGTGGCTTGCGCATGTTCGAAATAGGCCAGATCACCCAGAGCTACTGTCGCAAGCTTTGTTCCCACCTGTCAGAATAAGTGTCGTTTTGGTATCGCGTGGTTGGATAAGATTGGTGCAGACCGTGACAATCTCTTTCAAGGGCGCACACGTTCCGAAAGAAGTGATTTTGTACGCTGTTTTCTTCTATCTCCGATACGGTGTGTCATATCGCGATCTGGAAGAAATCATGGCGGAAAGAAGCGTTGAACTGGATCACGCGACCCTGAACCGTTTGGTGAGCCCATACGCCGGAATAAAGCTGCTGAAACGAAGTTTTTCGCTCGCGCGCTTGGAGTGAACGGCTTGCCACAGGAGATTGTCATCGACAAAAGCGGAGCCAACACTGCTGGCATCAAAACAATAGACAAGATGCTAAAAGGCTCTGATTGTCCGGTACCAGTTGAGATGGTCAGGCGGAAATACCTTAGTAACATCATTGAACAAGAGCATTGCTTCACTAAACGTCGGATCAGGCCGATGTTGGGTTTCAAATCTTTCTCATCAGCGGCATCCGCTCTCGCCGGAATCGGACTTGTCAACATGATCCGCAAGGGTCAATTCACGCCCAGACTCTCGCCATTTCAGCAGTTTGCGCAATTGGCTTACCAACCCCACTGGCGCTGCCGCAACAGAATTTGCGTCCGAACCCGTTCGGATCGCAAGCAATCATTCCGAAGGCCCAGCATCCCTGCGTGACGATCACTGTTGTCTTGCCCCCAGCAACCTACCGTCACATTTTTGGATGCGGTCGTGGCAGATTAAAGCGCTTGATGATTTAGGCGAGAATGTCTTCAACATTCTCGATCCGACGTGCGAATGAATTTCCCGGCCTGCTAAATCCGATTGAATGACCGTCATCTCCATCTGGAAATACGAGCTGAGGGCAGGACTGGTTCTCACCGACATGCTTTTCCATGTCACCTCGGGGCCGATCAAAACCTACGTACCGTATGTCGAGGTTCTGGCGCACATGCGGGAAGACTGCAAGAAGACCTTCGACCAGAAGGCATTGGGGACAATAGAACGCTGTGTTGCCCGCTTGGGTGTCAACAAAATCTGATCTCAGAAGGTAGAGGATGGTGCCCGTCATGGTCCCGTCATTTCGAGATTGTTTGCCTAGATTCTTGATGCCTGAGCTGTCTGGTGGAATTTCAGAGTTCAGCACGACCACCATCGATGACCAACTCGGTGCCCAGCATGTAACTGGATGCATCGCTTGCTAGAAACAGTACGGCCGAAGCGATGTCTTCTGGTTTGCCCATGCGGCCTGCTGGAACTTGCTGTCCGACGCGCTCTACGTAGGCATGGAAATGTTCATCAGTTTCATCTGGTCCCCGATGGATCGGTGTTTCGATGGTGCCTGGACTAACGCAGTTCACACGAATGCCTCGATCCACAAGCTCAGCTGACATGACACGGGCAAAAGAACGTACAGCAGCTTTGGAGGCAGAAAGCAGCGCTTTGTTAGGCGTTCCGATCTTGTTGAGCCACGAGGTGTTCAGGACGATGGACGCCCCTTTCGGCATCAGCGGAAGCACAGACTGGACCGAGAAGAATGTGCCCTTCACGTTCACATCCATCATCCGATAGTACATCGTTTCATCGGTTTTCCCGAGCGGCGTGTTGAAAGCGACGCCAGCGTTGGCAAAGAGAATATCCAGCTTGCCAAACGCGTGCTGCACCTCAGATCGCGTTCGGTCCAGATCATCCAGGTTGCTGATGTCTGCCTGGATCGCAATTGCGTCATCACCAAGCTTGTCGCGAGCAAGCTCAAGCTTGTCCACTATTCTTCCGGTGATCGCGACGCGTGCGCCGTTGTCTTTCAGCAGTTTGGCTGATGCAAAGCCAATGCCGCTGGACCCGCCAGTCACAAGCGCTGTTTTCCCTTCAAGCATGGAAATCTCTCTATAGCTTGCTGATTACATAAGCTTGAGTACCTTTTTGATTTTCGGAAGCACATCGTGATCCAACCCGCCCCTCAACAGCACGAATTTTTTGCCTTAGCTAAGCGGACTACTTGGTCTGCAGCCTTGTTCTCCGCGGCGCGCTCATTGGCAATACGATCCAGCACCGTTTTGAACTGATCGAATGCTTTCTTGATGTCCCCTCTGGGCGCGGCAATATTCACCCGAATGAACCGAGTGGCGTTCAGATCAAACCAGGTGTCCGGTGTGGCACCAAAGCCGGATTCGCCAAGCGTGGCCTTCAGAACATCGCCGGCCAACCCGGTTGCAGAACAATCGAGCCAAACCTGGTACGTGCCCTCGACAGGAGACATTCTTACGGACGGCAGCTTTTCTTTCAGGAACCGGTCAATCCAGGCCACCGTGCCTTCCAGATAGCTGAGCAAGTCATCCACCCAGGCTTCGCCTTTTTCATAGGCCGCGATGGTCGCAAAAGTGGTGAAGGCATTCCCATGCGTGAGGTACAAGGAATCCGTCGCCTTCTTGAATCGATCCAGTAGCTCTTTGTTTTCGGTGTAGACATATCCGTTTGAGATGCTGTGCATGCCAAAGGTCTTTGCGGGCGATCCGATGACTGACACGTGGTTTTCGGAATCTACCGCCATCAGGCTGGTGAAGCGATGGCCGGTGTAGATGATATCGGAATGGATCTCATCGCTGATGATCGTCACGTTGTGGCGATTGGCGATCTCCACCAGCTTCGCCAACTCCTCTTTGCGCCACACGCGGCCGACTGGATTGTGTGGATTGCAGAGGATCATGGCTTTGACGTCCGGTGCACTAAGCTTTTCTTCGAGATCGATGTAATCCATCTCATATGATCCATCGACATTGCGCAGCGCGCTCTTGACGATGTTCCGACCGGCAGTGCTGATCACCTTTTCGAACTGATGATACGCCGGAACCTGCATCAACACGCTGTCACCCAACTCAGTCAACTCTCGGATCAGCATCGCAATGGCCGTGAGCACTCCGGGAACCTGCTCAAATTTTTCCGGGTCCAGTGTTAAGTCGTGGCGGCGTTCGAACCAGTTCGAAATCGCCTCGAATACGCCTTTTGAATTGAACTCGTAGGAATACTGACCGCGGTTGGCCAGACGCAAAAGCTCGTCCTGGATTGGGTTGGCCACTGCAAAATCCATATCGGCAACCCACAGTGGCGTCACCTGATCGGTGCCGAACACCATATTCAGAAAGTTTGGATCATGCCGGACGAATGTATCACCGGTTCTTGCAGGGGCAGTGTCAAACGGACTCACGGAGTCATTCCTATGGGAAGAGGTGCCAGGGTCAGAGTTCGAGTAGCGGAATGGAGCATCCGTCAGCAGCACGCGCCTATCAGTTCGGGTGCATCCGGCTGGCACCCGCCATTTGCCTTGCATCTGCCGAGAAACGTCTGGTCCGACAGATAAAAGTCTACAAAGTCGTCTTCAAACTCCACCGGAACGGACTTTTCCGCCAGGCCTGTCTGCATCAGATGCGCCTGCCAAGATTTCAGCTTCGGGCGTTCACCAACGAAATCATAACCGGTGTACTTTTCGATGATCTCAGCCCGATGCAGCAAGACCAGCCATGCAACATCAACCATACCAATCTCATCACCGCTAAAGAACAGAGTTTCACCCAGTTGCTTCTCGATCCGATCAAAGGCGACATCCAGCTTGGCAGCGCGCTCGGACAGAGTTGCCTCGTCCCTGCTGCGCTGAGCGCCACATTGAACGAGGTAGTGTTTGGTTGCCAAGTAGGCCCAAGCGCGGTTCGTGGCTTTTTCTTCAGGGGAAAGGTTGGCATGCAGGGGCGCGTATGCCTCTTCGAGGTATTCAACAATAGCATCGCTTTCAAACAGGGCATGACCAGCATCGGTAATAAGCACCGGCACCTGACCATTGGGCGAGATGTCAAGAAACCACTGGGGCTTGTCCTGCAAGCTGATGAATTCGATTTCGTAGGGAAGGCCTTTGGCTTCGAGCACTGCGGCGACGCGCTGAACGAAGGGGCAAATGTCGAAGCTAACGATTTTCATGGCATGTCCAATTCGAGGTGCAGTGGGTTGCCGGGTTGTTTGTGATGAGTCGAAGGTGTTATATGGATATTAATTCAACATTTCAAGAGAGGTTGAAATATGGATGAGAAAGACGCGATTGCAATGCTTGGCGCTCTGTCTCAGGAAATGCGTTTGCGCATCATTCGGTATCTGATCGGTCGCGGTGACGAAGGGGCTTCTGCTGGCGAGATCGCTGAGGCCATGGGCGCGATTTCTTCGAAAGCGTCCTTTCATCTGTCAGCATTGGAGCGCGCTGGTCTGATAACCTCGGAACGCCAGTCCCGGAAAATCATCTATAGGGTGAGTTTTCTTGGGTTGGGTGGGCTGCTTTCGTTCATTCTCAACGATTGTTGCAGCAATCACCCTGATATTCGCGAGCATTGCGGTCTGCCAAATTTTGAGTGCTGATTTTCACCTTCCGGTGGTCAGTACAACCAATGAACAGCTGCCGTAGAGCCGTGATGGATCTACGGCAACCTCAGGTTTCGTGGGGACTTGGCAGGGCAGAATTATTCTATTTCACCTTGCCGGGCAGGCTCAGATCCCCTGACGCTATGTCGAACACGTCGGTCACACAGAGCAGGGGTGCATGGACATTGACGTTCACCCGCAAAGCGGACGTGACACCGTCGTAACCAACATCACCAAGTGCAACATCGCTGGCGAAACCTGCGTTCACCGTGATCTCGGGTCCGTCAAATAGCGGGGTGAATCCGGGGCTATCGAGGAAAATCGGGAATCCGGGCCAGGTTGCGGGCAGTTTTGGGTTGGTGCCCTCGGGGATGTCACGCACAGCCAGAGCGCCTGGGCCACATTCTTCGGTTGGCGTAAGAACAACCCAGTGACTGTGCCATTCGAGACCGTCATTGGCGGGATTTCCGTCGCCGTTTTCGTCGTAAAGTGGGGTATCGTCGAAGTCAGGATGGCTGGTGGCAGCCATAGCCAGAATGCCTGTCCCACCTTCAAAACCGACTGCTGAAGGGTCCAATGAGGTTGGCCAGACGTAGGACCACACATCAGAACCGCCGACAGACCCGGTTGAGGCCGGTGTAGAAGCTCCGGCGATGCCATTTGTCGTCATGTGAAAGGTGACAACGTTGCCGTTTCGGTGGGCATGTGCCGCCAATATGTCAAAGTCAGCCACCTTGGCGTGATCGGCGGGTGAGGTGACGGCGTCGTGCATGTCTGCCGCGTGATCTCCATCGGCAAAGGCTCCACTCGCGGTGAGCACAACCGCGGTCGCGACTTTGGGCAGGGACAGTCTCATGTGATTTCTCCTAGATTCGCTGTAATAGCGACTCGATACTTTATTTCGAAACTGCTTGCAATACTAGTATCGACTCGCTATGAAATGATCATGGATACTGGTCACCTCATTCGCGCGCTTATCAACAGGATCGCCAGGCTTGACGCCGCTCATAGCTGGGAGGGTGATCTGAACCCTGCGCAACGGGGCGCTTTGGAGTATTTGGTTCAGGCCAACATGTATTCTCGGGCACCCTCTCATGTCGCCGAGTATTTCGGTACGACCCGGGGAACGATGTCGCAGACCCTGAAAGTACTGTCGCGCAAGGGTTATGTATCTGAAGAGACTTCGATGTCTGACAAGCGGTCGATCTCGTATACGCCGACCGAGGCAGGGCGCGCGTTGGTAACCGCTTCGAATCCCATAGCTGTGGCGTTCGAGTCGCTTAACCCGGTCAAACAGGCCGAACTGGAAAAGGCGCTGAGGCGTGGCCTGCACCAGGCCCTGAAGGCCAACGGTGGTCAATCCTTTGGCGTGTGCAGGACGTGCGAGCACTATGACCCAAACGAGGCAAATGGTTTTTGTAAGCTGCTCTCGGTTTCGCTTTTAAAAGGCGAAAACAACAAGATCTGCGTTGAACATAAAGGGATGGCAAATGTCTCATCCTAACCTGAGCGCGCTGGTAAATGGCCTGTTTCTGGGCGCCGCCAAAAGTCGATGGGAAGGAAAATCGTCATCGGCCATTCCACGTGAGGATTGACCGAAGACAACCGGTGCATCGGCGATATTCTGACCCTTGGCACAGCTAGGGTCCAGATCAGCCAAGGCCGTCGGATCACCACTTGTTGCGACGTGCGGGCCGCGATTACAGCATCGTGAATGCAGGACGAACGGTGGATTTGGGCCAAGTGCTGGGGCAGGGTATTTTGCTGATCAACCAAGCCCAAGTAAGACACTCTGTGCCGGTTTCCGGGTTGCGAAGAGCTCTTTGGCTTTCTGTTTAACGTCGACTTGAAGCGCTTGAAACGTCGAAGCATTCAAAAAGCGCAAGAAACTTATGGTGTTGAATTCAATGGGAGGCGAGTCTCATTAATTGCGTACCCCGGCACGTGCCCTATCGCAATGTGTTGCAACCAAGTAGAAATGTCACTGGTTCTGCAAAGCAGAAATTTCCCAGTTGCTGCGGAACGGTAGTTCAGCCTGACAGGGTGGAGACCTCAAACATCGGAGCCCTGGCTGGCGGCACGCTTCTCTTTCGCTGCTTTCGCAAGCCTTGAGTCCCAGCCGTTGTTGCGCCGACCCGTTGGGTTGTAGCGTGTGGCCTGAGTGCCGACGCGGCGCTTCTTAGGTGGTGCTTTGTCCTGCTCTTGCTTGATGTGCTCCAGCACCGCGCTCAGTCGCTTGTTCCCGATGATCGCCGCGTGGCTCACACGTTGATCTTTGTCGTAGGCAGAGTAGGGCAGTGGAACGCCCTTTGACCGGAATTCCAGCCTTCCATCCGGATACTCATAGCTGTCGACACATTTGCCAACGAGGCCACGAGTGAGGTCGTTCTCTTCAAGCGTTATCCGCTTGCGGTCGTACGCAGCACCAGGTTCCGGTCGACGTAGCGCTCATCGCGCCAGCACGGGATGTCCCGCAGACGGTCGGGCTCGACATTCAGGGCCCGGTGCAGATTGTCCGGTCGTCGCGGCGATTTGCAAACCTGGCGTTGTAACGTTGCATGAAACCCGGCAGGAAAGTGTTTGCGGTTTCCATGTCCGAGATGCCAGCGAGCCGCAGTTCCTTCACCAGCCGATCTTGTAGCGTGCGGTTGGCACGCTCAACACGGCCCTTGGCCTGGCTGCTGTTGGCGCGGAGGATCTCGATGTTCAATTCATTCAAAGCCCGGCCAAACTGGGTCATGCCATGGCCCGACTTCGCAGCGTGCAGGGCGGGGCGCGATCTTCGAACCAGCGGTGGTCAGATCCGTCGATCTGGATGAGTTCGCCGAAGCATTCCCGGCGCAAGCGCGGCTGGTGGAACGTCCTGCGTTGTTTGCGAGATAACCAGATTCCGTCTGCCTGCATCCATTTGCGCAGCGTCTTGCGCGAGACTTTCAGATCATGATGTTCCAACAACATCTCAGCTGCCAGTGTCGGGCCAAAATCAGCGTATCGTTCTTTGACGAGTGCCAGGGCAAACTCTCGAACGGCCGGATCAATACGATTGTTGGATATACGATCGCGCGCCTTGTGACGCAGTGCAATCGGACCATTAGTCTGGAAAACCCTGAGCAAACGGTGAACTTGTCTGCGGCTCAAGTTCAGAACATTTGCGGCGGAAACCACCGTCATGCGGCCTTGGGAAACCTGGCTCAGCACTTCTATACGATTAAGCTCGCGCTCGCTCATGACAACCAATCCCACCATCACACTCCAATCCTGCCTGCTCGACAAAGAAGTGTGACACTTCTACTTTGCTAATGTGGGACATTTTAACTTTGCCGCTTCATCCTGATATCTGGTAATAGTAGTTATGGTTAATTTGGACTAGAAGTTAATCTTTCTAACATCGGGATCAATTGTAAGCCAGCTACGCATTCAACTATCCAACCGTTTTCTTCGTCCTAAATCCAGAGCTCATGTGTCCTTAGGATCTCGCCTGAAAACAAGATTATCAAAATTGAAAGGTGCATTGTAAGAAAGCTCTATCACCGGCGTGCCACTGTTTCGAGCGTATTGCCATTGCAAAACCTGTCAGTCGTACAACGAGGCGGACAACGCGGACATCATCATCTTGCGGTCCGGGGATGTGATGCCAATGGGCGAACACCACATCGACTTCCGATTTCATCAAATGCCACCAGTGCTAAACCGTGGGATATGCGCTGCCTGCGGCGGAGTAGCCATTGAAAGGATCCATCTCCCCCTGATACCCAAGCTGACCATCATTCCTGTGCAGACCCTGGATATACCAGAGACCGCCCCCTCCCCCGCCCTTCACATTTTCTACCACCGGAGGGTCAAGGACGTTGAGGATGCGCTTCCCAAACATTCCGGATATCTCAAGAGCCAATGGGCATTCACAGCTGCGCTCCTTAAAGGGCTGCGCACAAGGCTCCCCACACCCTGAGACATCTGATCAGAAAACCCGTCTTGAGCGGATGGTTGCCCGCGAGCGGGATGGCGACTGAACGGCACATTTCTTCAAGGAGTTCATCATGAAAAATCAACTTACCCTCGAAACCTTCGACGTTCCTCCGCATGCTTTGAACATGCCGTTTCCGATTGACCCGCCTGAGGGCGGTTGGACCTGGCCATATTCGACGGCGACGCTGATTTCCGGTGAGAAGGAGGCTGTTTTGATCGATACGGTCCCCACGCTAGCAGACTCCAACCGTCTCGTTGCGTGGCTCAAGGCAACCGGGAAAGACCTGCGCATGATTTACATCACGCACGGTCACCTGGACCATTACATTGGTGCTTCAATCGTTCTTGACCACTTCCCAAAAGCGTCACTTGTCGCAACAAAATCAACAATAGAATTCATCGAGAAGGAAATGGAGACAGAAAAAGACCGAGCGATGTGGGTGCCTCTCTTTGCCGAAGAAATCGCACAAACCGTCGTCGTGCCGGACCCAACAAACGGGTCGCTCGATATTGAAGGTCACGAAATCACGGCCGTCGAAGTGGGCCAATCGGACATCGCGCGATCAAGCTATGTGCACATCCCGAGCCTGAACGCCTTGATTGTGGGTGACATTGCCTACAATGAGGTTCATCCCACCTTGATCGACAGCAACCACAAAACGCGTGCGGCATGGATCAAGACGCTCTCCGATTTGCTTGCACTGAACCCAGAAATCGTCGTCGCGTCGCACCGCACCCCAGACTCGATAAATGACGTTAACGCCATAAAAAAAACGATGGCCTATCTCGAAGACGCCAATCGGTTCTTGGCGGAAACCGCCACAACGGCGCAGTTTATTGAAAAAATGTTGACGGCCTACCCCGCATATCAAAACCCGACAACGCTCTTTGTCGGCGCGGCCTCTCAGGGGCTTGAGGATACCTCGGGCAATGGATGATCAACTGTCAGGGGCCCAGCTAGTCTTCGTTCTTTTCCCAGTCGTCGGCCCATTGAGGTAGCGCGGGCTACTCCTCGCGCGCGCCCAATTGAGCCAGAAGCTCATCTATCGGAATACGGTCCCGCCCGTTCCTCGCGCAAGCCCGATACAAGACACTCGCGTGGCAAACGTCGATGCGCCAGAGGGTATGATGGGGATATCGGCCTCGCTTTGGCACGGGTTGATCGGTAAACAAAAAACTTCCGAGAAAAAGTCAAGTGCTGCGCCCAGTGTCGAGACCATATACATCTTCGTCTGCCGCAACAATCTATTGACTGGCATCATTGCCTTGAACCGGAATCAACCGTCAGTTTTGATTGCTTCCGTTTCAATGTTGATCGTTACTTCATCGCCCACTAGCCCGTTTTGTACGCCATAGCCCATCCCGAAGTTGCTCCGCAAAATAGTGGTGTCCAACGACAGTCCCAAAACCTCGCGTTTGTGGCCGAATGGGTATTCTGCAACTTTGTTGAGCGTCACGTTCAGGGTTACGGGCAGTGTTTGGTCCAAAACCGTCAGCTCTCCGGTCACGGTCCCGCTGCTGGCGCCCGAAGGTGTACCACCATTCGCAAAAAACGTGATCTCGGGATATGTCGTGACATCCAGAAAGTCTCGGTTTCGAACATGACCATCGCGTGCGTCGTTGAACGTGTTGATGGACGCCGCCTGGATGACGACCTCAACGTCGCGCAGCTCTTGCGTATCGGTATCGTACATGAAACTGCCTGTCACATCCGTGAACACACCAAGGGTTTTTGCGTAGCCAATGTGATCAATCTTGAAATAGATTGTTGTATGCGTCGGATCGAGATCATACCGCGCCATATCGGCATAGGCTTCCACTGCGCATGTGCCGAATACAGCCGAAGTTACAATCGTTTGAATTGCGACACCAAGTTTGCCGGTATCGGATTTGTTACGCGCAAGAGCCATGGTTTGAAGACCTCCGAGTGATACTAAGGTTGTGACGAATATAGGTTGCGAACGAGCAAAAGCCGGTAAAAAAAACATGAGCAATTCCAAATTTCGTTGCGCGACATGGAACGTTCATCGCGCCAAGGGGTCGGATGGACGGGTCGATCCAAATCGTGTGGTTGACACCATCAAGACGGAACTGGCTCCTTTGGGTTTGGATATTCTGGCGTTGCAGGAAGCAGACGAGGAATGCCGACCCCACGCCCGGATCTTAGACGTGCAAAGGATATCCGAGGTCACGGGGCTCTGCTACACGCAAGACGCCTGTGCGTTGCGATGGGGCAGTCAAAGCGACGGATTTTTGGGAAGCATCCTTTTTCTAAGCGATAGGTTTCAGCGCACGCATGCGGACGTGATTGATCTGCCGGGTCATTGCCATCGGGGCGCCTTGGCGCTCGAAACGCTGGTTGACGGTTGTCCCTTGCGCATCATGACGATGCATCTGTCCTTGTCGCAACCGCTTCGCATCATCCAAATGCGCACCATCGGGCAATACTTGCATCGTCGCCCTCTGATGCAAACCCTGATGCTGGGCGACTTCAACGAATGGCGGCCCTGGGGGGGTCTGATGTTTCACCGACGCATTGTCGGAAGGGCGATGCAAGGCCCCGTCCGGGCCACTTTTCCGAGCAAGAAACCGTTCCTGCCGCTGGATAGAATTGTGACTGACGTTCCCAACTCTGTTTCAGATGTTCAGGCATTAAGATCCGACGCTTTAATACGCTCATCAGATCATCTGCCTTTGACCGGTGTTCTGAAACTCGCGACCGAGCAGTAAGCGGTTGGTTGCCCATTAACCTACCCTAGTGCATTTAGCGGTCTAATTTACTATTTGGATCAACTAGGTGACTTGTATGATTGGTGGTGACTATTATAACGCGACACGGTCTGCAATGGTGGAACCACCCGTTGCCAAACTGTGTTTGGTCAGCGCGGTCTTCGCGTTTGCGCTGGCGGTCTTGTCACGGGTTGCCATGGGTTCAGCACTTGCCCCTTTGGTCTTTTTTGGGTTGGTCGTCGGGATTCTGGTGCACGGACTGCGCCAAAGCTACCCGCATGACGTTTTAGGCCTTTGCAACATTGTAACCCTCGCGCGAGCCGCTATGGTCGCGTTTTTGGCGGGGGCCGTATTGACGCCAGACATGAACACTTGGCTGGTGTTTGCGGTCGCAACACTGGCGTTCGCTCTGGACGGTTTGGACGGGTGGTTGGCGAGGCGGTCGGGTTTGACCTCGCGTTTTGGCGCTAGATTTGACATGGAAACCGACGCAATGCTGGGCGCGGTCCTTGCGACATGGCTTTTTTCATCAGGGAAAACAGGTCCGGAAATCCTAGTGCTGGGCTTTATGCGCTATGCCTTCTTCGCGGCAGGGTTGATCATACCTGCGTTGCGGCAAGACCTGCCGGAGTCATTCCGGAGAAAACTGATTTGCGTGGTACAGATTGGTGCCTTGGTCGCATTGCTGTTCCCACTAACGCCGAATTTGGTTGTGTTGCCGCTATCCTTTCTGGCTGCGGCTCTTTTAACGTGGTCGTTCCTGATTGATATCAAGTGGCTTCTGAGGCGCTCTGAATGAAGCAAGTGTTTCTTCTTTTGCTTGGGGCGGTCGCGGTTTTCGCCGCCCTGGCATTGCCGAACCACCCAAACGCCGTCGGTTGGGGGGCCTTGACGCGCTGGCCGCTAGAGTTGCCGGTCATTTTGCTTTTGACCGTACTGTTTGGTCGGCATTTGTTCGTTGTCCACGCGTTCGCCTCGGCAATATTGGTTGTTGTGGTACTAAAGCTGGCCGACTTCGCCATGTTCAGCGCATACAATCGACCGTTCGACCCGGTCGTCGATATGTCCTTGATCGCCTCGGGTTTTTCGTTCGCACGCGACAGTCTTGGTTCGGTTGTTTTTGTTGTTGCTTTGTCCTTTGCCGGTACCCTGCTTGTCCTTTTCTACATTTCACTTTTCAAGGGCCTCTCAGCTTGGGGAACACTCGGGCAAAACGCAAAAGCGGGATTGGCTGCAGCTTTGGTTGCTGTTGGCTGCGCCGGATGGGCCATCGCGGACGCGGGACACCACCTGAAGTACTGGACATTTGAAAACAGCCCGCCGGGTACCACGTGGACGTCCCGCCTAGCGATCAAACGCGTTGAGCGAATACAAAGAACAACCAAAGATTTGGCGGAGTTTCGCACGGCCGCAGACTCGGATGAATATGCAAATACGTCCGGATTGTTGAACCAACTCGATGGGCGTGATGTGCTCCTGATCTGGGTCGAAAGCTACGGGCGCGCGAGTTTTGACAATCCGCTCTATGCGCCAACGCATCTTGGGACGCTTCAGGCCGCCGAGGCGGAAATCCAAGCTTTGGGACTTGCGATGAAAAGCGGTTGGTTGACCTCGCCAACGGCAGGTGGACAGAGCTGGCTGGCGCATGGTGCATTGGGCTCTGGTTTGTGGACCGCAGATAACGGGCGCTATCAGGCGATGATCGACAGTGGACGAAAATGGTTGTTTCACATCGCTCGGGATGCGGGGTACCGAACAGTCGCGGTCATGCCTGCGATCACAAAGGACTGGCCCGAAAGCCAAGCCATGGGGTTTGAGCTGATCTTCGACGAGGGTCAAATTCCGTATGCCGGCGAGAGTTTTCGTTGGGTCACGATGCCAGACCAATTCACCTTGTCTGCGTATCCCCAACTCTTGCCACCTGACCCGAGACCTGATTTTGTCCAGATTGCGCTGATTTCCTCACACGCCCCCTGGACTCCCATCGCTGACGTGATCCCATGGGAGGACGTCGGGGACGGCACTGTTTTCAACGAGATGGCTGGGCGCGGACCTGCGCCCGACGTGCTGTGGAAAGACCGAGATGCCGTGCGGGATGCGTATCGCAGATCGGTGGATTACGTTCTGCAAGTGGTCTTTTCTCATGTTGTCCAACAGGCCGACAAAGCCCCATTAATCATTGTTGCAGGGGACCATCAGGCCGCCGGCTTTGTATCGGGCAGTGACAACCGGGATGTGGCCATACACATGATCGGACCCCAGGAAATTGTGGAGCAGATCGACCATTGGGGTTGGACCGATGGCCTAGTACCCGCGCCCGACGTCCCCGTTCGGGGCATGGACAGTTTTCGGGATGACTTTGTCGCCGCCTTGTCTGGCGAGATTTCTACGGCGACGGTGACGCAATGAACCGGTTTTGGGTCAGGTTTGGCGCATCGATCACCTGTATTGTCGTGCTGCTTTGGTGGACGGACGCGGCGCAGGTCGCCGCGCATCTGCGGACGCTCAATCTGGGATGGGTCGGTGTGTCGATCATTGCGGCAACCGGAGCGACCCTTTCCATGGCTTACCGATGGCAACTCACGGCGCGCGCGTTGGATGTCTGTTTTGACTACCCGTTTGCTCTGCGCGAATACTATATCGCGCAGTTGGTGAATTCGGTGCTGCCGGGCGGCGTTCCGGGCGATGTCACCCGCGCAGTTCGGGCGCGGAAGAAAGCCGACCTCAAACGCGCTGCTCAGTCGGTTGTGGCTGAACGCCTTTTGGGGCAAGTCGCGCTGATGGCTGTTCTTTTTCTGGGCGTATCTGCATCGCTGCTTTGGCCCGGCGAGTTCGATCACCCTGTTCTGAGCATGACAGTTCTTGCTGCCTTACTATCCGCCCTTGTTGTGGGGGGCGTGCTTTCTCTTGCCCTTCCATCGATCGGGACATTCGTCGTCTTTTTGGCCAGGCTGCAACGTCAAGCTGTCTTTGTTCTGGTCGGTTTGGTCAGCTCTGCATGTCTGGTAGTGGGATTTTTCGCATCAGCACGAGCCGTAGGAGTTACCATACCGCCAGAGGGCTTGATGACTGTCATTCCCCTGATCTTGACCGCTATGCTGATCCCACTTTCCATTGCAGGCTGGGGTTGGAGAGAGGGGGCCGCCGCTGCTCTGTTTCCAATGATCGGAGCGTCATCCAGCGTAGGTGTCGCCTCGGGCATAACTTACGGTGCGGTCGTCCTTATCGCCACGTTACCCGCCACTGCATTTCTGCTGTGGCCAAGACCCATAGAACCACATCCATCAACAGAGAAAAGAAATTCATTATGACACAGCCAGCCCACCTTACGCGCCGTTTCTTTCTTCAAACCGGAGCAGCCGGATTTGCCGCTTCTGCATCCGGGCTGCCTGCGTTGGCGGCCAACTTGCAACCCGTGAACTTCCAGTTGTCCTGGCTGCATTCTGTGCAGTTCGGTGGAAGCTATATCGCAAAAAACAAAGGGTATTGGTCCGATCAGGGTTTGGATGTTTCGCTTGCGCAAGGCGGTCCGAACGCTCCTGTCGAACCGCCCGTGGTTTCAGGGACCGCTTTGGTTGGCATATCTGCCGCGGACTACACTGCGGCCGCTGTGGCGCAAGGTGCGCCTTTCAAAATCATCGCCGTTGCAATGCAAAAGAATCCGTTCGCGATCGCATCCCTTGCGGCCGATCCGGTGAATGAACCCTCTGACCTGATCGGAAAGAAGATCGGTATGGCGGTGGCAAATACGCCGGTCCTGCAGGCTCTGTGCACTTTGAATGGTCTAGACATTGACCAAATCGAAATTGTCCCCACCCAGTACGATCCCGCCCCCCTTGTCAGCGGTCAGGTGGATTGTTTGCTGTGCTGGGAAACAGATCTACCCGTTGCCATGGCCGTGCAAGGCGTAGAAAACACCACTATGCTCATGGCTGACTACGGCTATGCCCTGCATTCACAAACCTATATTGCCACCGAGGACTCGCTTGCCGAAAAGCGATCAGATCTTGTGTCTTTGCTGAAAGGCGAAGTCATGGGGTGGACTGATTACCGCAAAAACACTGACGCCGCCGCTGATTTGACGCTGGAGATGTTCCCTGACGCAGGTCTAGACCCCGCCGCGCAAAAACTGCAAGCCGCGCGACAAGTGCCACTTATGTTCTCGGACCTGACAGCCGAGTTCGGGTTCGGGTGGTTCACCGAGGATACGGTGGCAGCCAATATAGAAACACTTGCCCTGTTGGGCCAAAACGTCACGCCTGACCTGTGGGACAGATCGCTGCTGGAAGAGGTGTATGGCTAGCCCGAGGGTTGAAGTGTGACCACGGCCGGAATCTCCTGTACCAGCGTCCGAAAGAGATTTGATCGCACAGAGGCTGTGTCCGAGCTGTCTATTGATTTTCATTCCGGACAGACAACGGCATTGGTTGGCCCGTCTGGCTGCGGGAAGTCTACCATTCTGCGGTTGATTGCCGGGCTGGAGATCCCCGATGCGGGGCGTATCACCATAGGTCAGGAAACACCAAAGCAGGTTGCCCGTCGTGGGGGGCTTGCCATGGCGTTTCAAGACCCAACGCTGCTGCCCTGGCGCACCGTTCGCTCAAACATCTCTTTGGGCGCAGAACTCGCCCGCAAGCCCGCAGATCGAGTCGATGACCTAATCGATCTGGTTGGGCTGGACGGGTTTGCAAACCATCGGCCTGCGGAACTTTCAGGCGGCATGCGCCAACGCGCGGCCATAGCGCGCAGCCTTATTTCAGAGCCAGACGTCTTGCTGCTGGATGAACCTTTCGGAGCCGTTGACGCGATCACTCGCCGTCGGTTGAATCGGGACCTGCCCCCCTTGTGGCGTGAGCGTAAGACAACGACACTTCTGGTTACGCATTCAGTGCAAGAAGCGGTTTTGCTCTCGGACCGAGTGATCGTGTTCTCACCGCGACCAGCGCGTATTTTGGCTGACTTGCAGGTTGATATTCACGAAACCCGCGCGGTCTCCGCAACAAACTCACCCGAGTTTCAAGCTCTTGCAACACGGATTCTGGCCGCCTTGGAGAGGGTCACATAGATGGCTTTTCTGCGAAGTGTTCTGGGCGTCTTGGTTGCATTTTTGATTTGGGAAGGCTTGGCGCGTGTTCAGCCGAACAGTGTTCTGTTCAGCGGGCCTTTAGACATCGCGGGTTACATCATTGATCATTCCGGCCTTTTGTTTCGGGCCGCGACCGAAACCTCGATGAATGCTGCGCTAGGGTTCTTTTGGGGGAATCTTGCGGCAGTGGTGTTGGCGTGTCTTGTGATTTTGGTACCCAGGTCAGAATGGTTGGTCTCGGCACTTGCTCTGCTCGTCTTTTGCATTCCACTGATCGCAAGCGGTCCGATTTTGCGGGTCCTGTTCGGGCCCGGGACAGGACCGCAAGTAACGCTGGCGGCTTTGGCCGTCTACTACACCACATTCCTCGCTTTGGTCGTCGGCCTTCGGGCGATCTCGCAAAGCTGGACGGATTTGATGACCGTCTACGGCCGGAGCCGCTTGTCGACATTGTACCGTGTTCGCGCCAGAGCCAGCCTGCCCTACCTATTTGTCGGCCTGCAAATCGCAGCTCCGGCAGCCTTTTTGGGCGCGATGATCGGAGAGTTCACGGGCGCAGAGCGGGGATTGGGTGTACTTACTTTGAGGGCCATGCGCGGTCTTCAAACGGATGCAACCTGGGCATTGGCCGTCATATCGGCATCGCTGGCTATGTTCGGGTATGGATGCCTTGGTCTGATCAAAAACAGACTGACGCCGCACGCACCGACTATCTTGTTGTCGTCGCTCAGAGTTGGGCAAAGCCGGTCTCTCTTTAACCAAATACTAGGCGTTGTCTCTATCGCGGCTCTGGTCTTGGTTCTGTGGCAGGGAACAATGGATTTGTTCAATTTGAACTCATTCTTTGCTAAGCGACCAGCAGATATATGGAATTTCGTTTCCAACTCCACAAACCTGAACACCTTGCTGACGGCGCTTGGCGAAACTCTGGCTTATGCGATCCCCGGCTATCTCGCTGGCATATTACTTGGGGTAGGTCTGGCCATCGTACTAAAGCTTTGGCCACCCGTAGCGCAAACGATTCTGCCAACGGCTATCGCCTTGCGCGCCGTTCCGATCATCACAACCGCACCTTTGCTGGTTCTCGCATTTGGGCGCGGCTTTAACGGAACTGTCGCAATCGTCGCCGTGATGATTTTCTTCCCTACCCTAGTCGCATGCTTGCAGGGTCTGCGGCAGACCCCAACACAGATCGTGGATCTCTTTGACAGCTACGGTGCCAGCCGGTTCAAGTTGTTGCGATCTGCGGAAATCCCGGCCATGTTGCCCGCTGTCTTCGCCTCGGCCCGCATGGCGGTGCCAGCTGCGTTGTTGGCAGTCACAACCGCAGAATGGCTGGCGACCGGGCGCGGCATAGGCGTGTTAATGGCACTGACCGCGAGTACGTCCGATTACAATATGCTGTGGTCATGCGTGATACTTCTGTGTCTCGCAGCAGTCATCGCATACGCACTGGTTGCAGGGATCGAAAAACAGGTTCTACGGGTTTATGCGAGCGAGCAACTGGCATGACACAGGCTGTTTTTGCAATCCCAGGTGACAAGGACCAGCGCACTGGCGGTTTCATCTACGAAGCTAGGGTGTTGCGCGTGCTGAACGAGATCGGTTGCTACACCGAACACTTGCAACTGCCAGGCAGCTTCCCAAACCCGACCCAAGAGGATATGGCGTTCACGTTGAACGCCTTGCACGCTGTACCCGAAATGCGCCCAATCATCCTTGACGGTTTGGTTTTCGGGGCCATTGATCCAGAGGGTTTGTCGCAGGTAAAAGCCCCGATCATAGCAATGATACACCACCCCCTTGGACTGGAGACCGGTCTGCCGACAGAACGGGCAGAGTTCCTTCTCAAAAACGAAGCCGAGGCGCTCCGGCACACCGCTCGTGTTGTCGTTCCAAGTCCAGAAACGGCAAGAGTCCTGATTAACCAGTTCAATGCAAAGCCAGAATTGATAACCATCGCGCCGCCAGGTTTTGACCGCCCATCGGTCAACAGGCACCCAATAGATCCTCCTTTGATTTTGTCGGTCGGCCTGTTGGCCCCCCGTAAAGGCCATGACACATTGTTGCGCGCACTGGCTACAATCAAGAACTTGGAATGGCGGGCTATTATCGTCGGTAAAGAACACGACCAGGACACGGCCAACGATCTGTACAATCAGTCAAAAACCCTGGGTCTGAGCACGCGCACAACCTTCGCCGGAGAACTAGACCAAGACTCACTGAACCATTGTTTCAATTCAGCGACACTCTTTGCGCTCGCCACCCGGTACGAAGGCTACGGCATGGTGCTTAGCGAAGCGATGATGTTCGGGCTTCCAATCGTTTCCTGCGATGTAGGTGCCGTTCCTGAAACGGTTGGTGACGCTGCGATCCTGACTCCATCCGAAGACGCTCTTGCTTTTGGCGCAAGTTTGCGTTTGCTTCTCGAAGACCAAGATACACGAACGCGATTGGCGCAACTGTCAGTACTAAGGTCGAAATCTCTACCGTCCTGGCGTGCAACAGGCGAGGTATTTGCACGCGTGATCAGATCCCTGGTTGAATAGGCAAAAACTCAAATAATTATTGATAGCAGTAAGCTACCTCAAAAAGCGCATAGCTGAAACCTGAGAGTGGTCACAATAGAGACAGATGACTTTTTTAATACGTCTGCAGTTTCCACTTGCGTTTGTGGGTGCCGGTTCTTCCGATCGTTTTGTTTATCGCAAATGCGCAACCCGTCTTATCAAGGGAGACAAGGATCGGTCGACGATATGCGTCCGATTTGGTTGCCTGTTACTTGGCATACTATTTGCGACCCAGGGCGAACGTGGTTTCGGTCAGTCTAAACGCGAACGACCATTCTGATTTGGTGTTGGGTGGCGAGCCAATTGAAGTTGAAGCGTTGGTCTTCAGCCGTCACGAATGAGCAGTTCTGTTGCAATCGGGTCTTGTTGACCGTTTTAGGGTATTCATCATCCGCGCGCGACATTCACGCCGCAACAACCTGCAACGGAGCCCAGTCTGTTCCACAATGCTGATGGGGAATAGAAATATCCATATTTTACAGCGTTTCAGCAAATTTTTCGCACCAACGCGTCACAAACGTCGCCCATTGATCGTCATCAGAGCAGAAGGTCAACAGAAGGAAGAAGAACATGACGAGTTCAAACGCGATCAAGTATGAAACCGCAATCCCGGATGTCCTGCAAACACTCGCGAGCGTTCATGAGGTTCTCGATGGCATGGGGCTCGATCCAAAGCTGCGCCATCTTCTGCGCCTGCGGGCCTCGCAGATCAATCGCTGCGGCTTCTGCGTCAAGATGCACACAACAGAGGCACGGCGGGATGGGGAAACCAGCGAACGGCTTGACCGGGTTATCGTTTGGGACCATGTCCGTGATTTCTCTGAGGCGGAACAAGCGGCGCTGGAGTGGACCGAAGCGCTGACAATCCTTGACCCGCGGCTGGACCTCGGGTCCATTCGTGCAAAACTGCGAAAGCACTACTCTGAGGCCGAAATCGGGCTGCTGACTGCTGAAATCGGAATGATCAATCTGTGGAACCGGATCAATGTCTCCAAACACTGAGCTTGCACCGGCTGAGGTCCTCCTTTTTGAGGATCTCAGACCCCGCCTCAACGGTCTGGCTTATCGCATTTTAGGCTCGTTCAGCGATGCAGAGGATGCCGTACAGGACACATTCCTGAAATGGGTAGGCACCGACCGATCCGGAATCGAGAACACCAAAGGCTGGCTTATCTCGGTCTGTACCCGCCGCTGTCTCGACATGCGGCGGACGGGAGATCGCGCGCGAATGGACTATGTCGGCGCCTGGCTGCCCGAACCCATTCAGGTGGCGGTGCCGCCCGAGGCCGAGACGCGTGCTGAACTGGCCTCATCCCTGTCGATGGCGTTCATGATGATGCTAGAGCGGCTGACCCCTAAAGAAAGGGCAGCTTTTTTGCTGCACGATGTCTTTGACCTGTCCTACAATGAAATTGCAGAGACACTGGATGTTTCGGAACCCGCCAGCCGAAAGATGGTGTCTCGAGCTCGCAGCAACATCGGCCAATCGAGGGCTCGCCACGCTACCCCCGTGTCGCGTCAGCAAGAATTCCTGACGGCGTTCCAATCCGCTGTTGCGACCGGTGAAGTTGGTCTCCTGACCCGAATGCTGGCTCAGGACGCAAGGCTAAGTGCGGATGGCGGAGGTAAAGTGGCAGCGATACGCGACCCGATCATCGGCCGGGAGGCGATCTGTGATTTCATTGCGCAAAAGTTGCGACGCTATTGGGCAGCGCTTGACTGGGCGCAGGCAGATCTGAATGGAACGCATGGTGTGTTGATCCAAGCTGGCGGACAGACAAGTTCGGCTGTCTCTGTAACCTACGACGAGGCTGGGTTCGTACAGGAGATCCTGATCGTAAGAAACCCTGACAAATTGCGCAATCTGGCTGTGGTGCAGATCCACTGAACCAATCCGCCACAGCTATGTTGTGCGTCATCCGGACAAACATTGGCGGTTCACAACAGACGCCTGCCAGCGACTATCTCTAGCGCGCTGTTTTTGCGACAATGCCGCGGCGTGTAAAATCTCAGATTTTGCGGGCAACGATGTATCGGCTTGGCAACATACCCGCTTGATCGGCTGTCTCTATGATTTCGAAACCTGCATCCTTGATTTTCTGTTCAAGCACCTGTGCCGATTGGAAATTCACGAAAGGCGCCTTGCCGACCGCTTGCATCAAGGGGATCGCGAGTTTGCGGATCAAGGTATATCGAAAACCTCTCTTCTGCGGTGCGCAGACAGTCTTGGAAATGAAGATACCACCGGATTTTGTCAGCGATCCGATATGAACGAGCGATTGGCCAAGGTCAGGCAAGAGGTGCAGAAGGTTGTGCGCAAGAATGGCATCATATGGGTTTTGACCCAGCGTGGGATCCATAACCTCGGCGACCTTGAAGGTCACGTTGTTCAAACCTTCTTCCGCGCGCTTTTCTTCAGCAATCTCAATCATTCCAGGCGCAAGATCGGTCGCGGTGATGTGCGCAACAGCCGGTGCCAGCAAAAGCGCCGTTGACCCGGTCCCACACCCAATTTCCAGTACACGGTCTTCTGACTTCAGGTAAGATTTCGTTCGCTCAAGCGTGGCTAGATATCCCTCCATATTGCGGATGGGGTCAGCCGCATATTTGCGGGAAATTTTGCTCCAGAATGCGGCGTCTTTCGATAGTGCAGCCATGGCGTGTCTCTTTCGTCTTGGGGACTGATGAGCGCTCTAAAACCAAACGTGAATTTATGGAATTGCCATATTTTGCAGAAGTGTTATGCATTTTCGCATGAATTGGAAGGCCATTAACTTTGATTGGAACCAGGTACGGGCCTTTCTGGCGACGGCGGAAGAGGGATCATTCTCCGCTGCTGCCCGTGTGCTCGATCAGACCCAACCGACTGTGGGACGACAGGTGGCGGCGCTTGAACACAAACTTGGGGTGACCTTGTTTGAACGCGTTGGAAAGTCGCTGAACCTGACGACTGCCGGAACAGAAATGCTGACACATGTCCGAGACATGGCTGACGTTGCAACACGGATCTCAATGACGGCGACCAGTCAGGCCCAGACTATCGAAGGACAGGTCAGGATTACTGCTTCTGATCTGATGTCCGCATTCCAACTCCCACCAATACTGCAACGCATTCGGGCTGCAGCGCCGCGTCTGAACATCGAAGTTGTGGCAACAAATGACTTGCGCGACATTCAGCGGCGCGAAGCGGATATTGCCATTCGGCATGTGCGCCCCACACAGCCTGATTTGATTGCAAAACATGTGGCAGAAGTGAAGGCACACTTTTACGCATCACCTTCTTTCCTCGACCAGGTGGGACGACCCAAAGACGAAGAAGAATTGAGCAGGTTGGAGTTTGTAGGCTTCGGAGACGTCGATATTATGGTCGACTATCTTGAAAAAGCCGGTCTTTCTGTGACCCAAAACAATTTTCGAACAAGTTCGAAAAACGGGATCGTAGCATGGGAGATGGTGCGCCAAGGGTTTGGCGTTAGTGTGATGTCAGAGGATGTGGCAGCTCTGACCTCTGGCGTCGAGCGAATTTTGCCGAACCGGAAACCATTCACGTTCCCAATCTGGTTGACCACGCATTCAGAACTCCACACCGCGCGTCGTATCAGGCTGGTTTTCGATCTGCTCGCCGAGCAACTGGGAAATCGCAAGAACTGAAAGAGGATCTTTCACGGTCGAGAACAGGAGTTGGATGCGCGGCACAATCGAGGACACATAAGCGGCGCACAAATTGCATTGGTTCGACCCATCGGATAAAGACTGCGTCCTCTGATGCCTGCCAACTACCAGGACCGCGCTTTCTTGCTTCCTAGTCCGAAACGGGTGGGACAGTCACAACATCGTCGCCTTGCTTCCAGTTCGACGGCGTTACCAGTTGCTGGCCTATAGGTTTCGAAACAAAGAAACATCACCCAACCGGTTGCAGGACTAAGACACTTGAAACAGTGTACTCGAACTGGTCAATGTCACGACCAAGGATACAACAGGCACCTGATTGCCAAATCTAATCGGGTTGTTGGTTTGAGAGAATAGCTGGCACCAAACTGGGGATGACCGATGCACGGGTACGATCAAGTTGCCATGCACTATAGAATGCTGAGCGATCACGTGCGCATGAAAGCATTCGAGAAGGCAATCCAGGATGTCGTCAATCCCGGCGACGTCGTTTGCGATTTTGGGACCGGCAGCGGGGTGCTTGCCATGTTGGCGTGTCGTGCGGGTGCGCGCAGGGTCTATGCCATCGACCGCAGCAGTTTTATCAGGACTGCAGCGAAACTGTGCGAGACGAATGGTTTTGCCGATCGGATTACGTTTCTCAGATCGGATGCCCGTAGTGTAACCTTGCCGGAAGACGTGGATGTTTTGATCTCGGAATGGCTTGGAAATGCCGCGCTGGAAGAAAACATGTTGCCGCCCTTGATCGGGTTGCGGGATCGTGTGCTGAAGCCAAATGGGGCCATGATACCCGGTGTGGTGCGTATCCTGGCCGCGCCGATCTGCGCGTCAGACAGGTTTGAGCAGATAAACTTCTTCTCGAAACCGGTTTGTGATCTGTCTTTCAGGGATCTTGCACCGCCCGCGGCCCATGAGCGGTTCTGGGCGCACCTGAACCCATCAGAGCTGATGGCCGAAGCGCAGCTTGTGGCAGAGTTGGATATGCGTTCGGTTTCGAACAGACCCTTGCAGGAAACGGTGTCATTTGAATTTTCTGAACGGGGTCTGTGCCAAGGTATCGCGGTGTGGTTTGACGCCGAAGTTGCCCCTGGTGTGCTGCTACCCACCGGACCGATGTCAGCGCAGACGCATTGGCGGCAAGTGATCCTGCCTGTTGGACCGGACCCGATGGACGTTGCGCCTGGCACGCGGCTGCACGCTAACATCGCGGCGCGCGGAGCGGGTGAAGTGACGGAATGGGAGTGGTCGACCGAATTCAGAACAGCCGCAGACGATGCATTGTCAATTCAAACCTAGGCAGGCTCAACAGGTTTCGATCAGGGTTTCCTGCCATCGCTTCCACATTTCAATCGAGGCCTTTGTATCCAGAGCACAATCGAACCTTTGCAAAACAGAACGCTGCTCGGGCTTGCGGTGCAGATGGCTCCGATCAGAGATCAGCGTGTCAACGGGGACACCGACAAATCCGGCAAGTTGAGGCAGCGAGCGTGATAGCTGTTTTGTCGACAGGATTAACCTCCGATCTTGCGGAGCTGACACAAGCAACAGTCGATTCTGTGTTTGCCAATAGGCCAGTAGGTTTTGGGACAGTTCCGGTAACGCAATAGCCAACTTCTTGTCATCCAGAAATACTTCGGGCGCAAAGGATCCAACCGCCAGCTCGGCCTGCCGTTCGAATCTCTCGGGATAGGGCAGACCTTCTTGCAGTGTATTGCGTACGTCGCGTCTGATGTGCGTGAGGACAGAATCCAGCCAATCAACCGGATGGCGCAGTACGATCAGGAACAAAGCGTTCGGAAAAAGGGTGACGTATTGTTTGGCAAACCAGCCATTGAAACTGGCGCTGTCGACTTCCAGTTGTCCCATCGCGTCACGCGTTGCTAGATAGGCACGAAGCCCGGTCTCGTCCAACATTCCGGAGTGAAAGGCAGACAAGGCGTTTGTAGCCTCGTCATGTTGAAATTCATGGGCCGATCGGTAGTTGCCGAATATACCCGCGACGGATTTGGTACCGGTTTTCTGCAAACTCAGATTGATGAGCTGAAATCGCCGAAGATGTGAAAAGCCGATCATTCTCTGGGTCGCAAGATCAAGGGCAAAAGGGATTGGTTGTTTTGACAATTTCAAGCTACGAGGACTACCATGAGAAGGACACCGAAAAATTGAACCTCAGGCAAGATGCATAACACGGATGAGCGGACAAATGGCCCGCCACACAAGACTGAGCTGAACCAAGTTCCGCGCATCAAGTCGCACCAGTCCTTCTTTCAAATCACCTCGACACGGATTCTGGCGGTATCGGACCCAAGCATCCGGGTACTGAACGGTAAGATTTTTTCAGCGTTGCTGCCCACAATCGACGGTCTGCGCCCGGTTCGCGATATTGTCAAAGCACTGGACGATCAATTTGCGGTCGAGCAAGTTCTGTTCGCCCTGCGCCAGCTTTATGATCAAAAGATTGTGGCTGACGTTCAACGCTCACCTGATCCACAAAGCCTAGGCTTTTGGGATAGCTGCGAAACGGACGCGACCGCTGTCGAGACTGCCTTGTCCAAAACTGTTGGTGTTTTTATGGTTGGATCCATTGATCCTGTTGTCTTGGAAACCGTAGTTGCCAGTTTGCGTGAAAAAGGCATCCAGGCGTATCCCAGCCCAGATTTTGGCACCTATGATCTGACCCTTGTTCTGACTGATGACTATTTGCGGGATGAATTAAACAGTCTGAACTCTGACGCTTTGAAGTCGGGCCATATTTGGGCGCTTGCGAAACCAACTGGTCGACAGCTCTGGATTGGACCCGTCTTTGGTCAAGCGAGCCAAGCCTGTTGGCAGTGCCTTGCTCAGTCATTGCGCGACAACCGGCGTGAGCAGATCGTCGCGCGATCCGGGGTCGCGCTGAACTTACACAATCCTTCCGAAGCCTGGAGCAGTAACGCACAGCAATTCGGAGCGTTGATTGCGACACAAGTCGCTCTGGCGATGGCAGCGGAGCATGGTGGCAAACTCGAAGACCGGGTCCTTTCCTTTGATCCAATGACGTTCGAAGCCCAACACCATGCCATACGACCACGTCTCAATTGCCGGACTTGCAGAGAACACCGCGTCTTGGAAACTACGGACAAAGCGCGCATCAAACTTCAAGACCACACGAGTATTTTGGATGCCGAAGGCGGCCGGCGGGTGTGCAAGCCCGAGGCTACGTATCAGAGATTGTCGCCGCTTATCAGCCCGATTTGTGGCATCATTCCGTCTGAACCGATCTGCGTTGAAAGAGGTGGCTATCACGTCGCCAAATGCCGTCAGATTACGCCGTGGCGCAAAGGGTCGAACGATTTGAACTTTGATCTGTCTTTGGGCGCGGGCGGCAAGGGACCGTCGGTGATACAGGCGCGTGCTGGCTGTCTGGCCGAGGCAGTTGAGCGCTATTGCGGCACGTTTCGCGGAGATGAAGTTTGCATTCAGGCAAGCTTTAACGACCTGACCGACAAGGCAGTTCATCCTAACGCGATACAGCTCTATAGTCAGGCACAATATCAGGATCGGGATGCAAATGCCTCAAAAGAACCGTTCTGGGTGCCTGAGCTGTTCGATGAGGAAGAAGCCGTCAGATGGACAAGTGCCTGGTCCCTGTCGCATCTGCATCCCGTTCTGGTTCCCACTACGCTATGTTACTTTGATACTCCGAAAAAGGGTCCAGACATTTGCCTTGCGGACTCGAATGGGTGTGCCGCGGGGAATGTGCTGGAAGAGGCCGTTCTTCATGGTTTGCTGGAATTGATCGAACGCGATGCGCTGGCGATCTGGTGGTACAACAGGCTGCGTCGACCTGCATTTGATATGTCCAGGCTCACCAGCTCTGTGCTCAGACAAATTGAAACCCTTAGGGGGTTTTTGACTCAGGAAAGACGCAGATTGTCTTTCATTGACTTAACAAATGACCTGCGCGTTCCGGTCGTCGGCGCAATAGCGTGGGATGAAAACACAGGCGGGCGGATTACCTTTGGCTTTGGCGCTCATCTGGATGCCTCGATCGCGGCTTCTCGGGCCGCAAGTGAACTCGTGCAGTTGGATGTCTACTGCGCCGAGGCCGCGCAATCCCGATTGGCACCACGGATGTCCTATGTGAAGAAATGGTTCGAAACCGCGCGGATTGACACTCATCCTTATCTGGTGCCATCCGACGATAGCGTTCCGGTCCTGCCTCCGGCATTGGCCGGGGAAAATCTAAAAGCAGACATTGATCATCTGGTCGCGCATCTTGCCCGTTCCGATATCGAAGTTCTGGCGGTCGACCTTAGCCGCAACGACGTGGATTTTTCCGTCGCGCGCGTATTTGCCCCCGGATTGCGCCACTATCACAATCGGTTTGCGCCCGGTCGGTTGTATGATGTGCCCGTCGAATTAGGTTGGCAGGATCGACCCACTGCCGAAGTGGATCTTAACCCCTTGGTATATTTTACATAATGTCCCCTGATAGTCGTCGCTTTGCCCCTTATCTGGGCTATGCCTTGAACGCTTTGACAGATGTGGTCGCAGATGGTCAGGTCCGCGCAACTGCTGATCAACGCCTGGGGGGGATGGGTCTGGGTGAAGCTGTCCCACCCCCGCTTGGGATTGAAATCCCTCTTGCGGGCTGCCGACCGGGTATCGACCTTTCAGTCGGCTACGCAACAGGGTTTGGAAACCGTGCGATCTTCGACCATTGCGCGACGGTCAAAGAGTGGATTCACCCACATGCGCCGGATCTTTTGTCAGAGTTCGACAACATCTGGCTCGAACACGATCTCATTGCCCCCCAGTCGCGGCGTGCGAGCGTGTATTTCTCACCGCGGCTTCAAGATGGGATTAGCGCCGCACCAACACGGTTGTCAGGAACGCAAAGCGAGGCGATTTGCAATTTGGCCATGTCGGTGGCACCGGGATTGACGCCAAACGATGTTCAACACATCAAAGATCTGCTTGGTACTTATACAAACCCTCGTGCTTATGTACTGTGCGGAGTGATGACGGGGCGAAAGATTGCTCGTGTTCGGCTGGTCTTTCGGTTCGAAACTCTTGTCGCCGCGCAAGCGTTCTTAGAGGCGCAAAACCTTCAGAACCACAGCGCAGGGCTTGAATGGCTCAACACGCAATTCGGTGAATTGGTTGAGAAAGTGCTTGTTGGCTGTGAGATCGGCAACAAATCTGCTTTGGGGGTCGAGCTTTACGCCCCGGACGGCACGCTGCAACCGGGCAGTGCAGATGACAGGATGCTCGGTATCCTCGAACAGTCAGGTTTGTGCCACGCAGACAAAGGTGCAGCGCTCAGATCCTATCCCGGGTGCGAGGCTCTGTCGACCGGAGTGGAGAACTGGGGACATGTCTTAAAACGAGATGGCCTGTCACAGGGGCGTATTCAGGTGCCCGTTTGCGAACGACGGCTTCACCATATCAAAGTTGGTTTGCACGACGGGACACCGGTGCAGGCCAAAGCCTACATGTCGGCGCTGTTCCGTTGGTGGTTCAGATAGGCACAGCTAGCCTAGCGTCGGAAGCAGTGGGAAATCGTCACCCTCAAACGGCATCAGCGCATCCTGCCGTATCGGAAAGGACTCACCTGCCTGTTTCCGCATACGATCAGCGATCATCTTACCAGCCGGCGCCAGTACGGCATCGAGCGCGGCCCATCGGCTGATATATCGGCGCACCGGTTGCATGTAAGGATTGCCGCAAGCGCCATGGATACACAGGCTGTTGAAGATCAGGCAGTCGCCCGGGTCCATCGTCCACCGCATAATGTCGTACTGGTCGCGAAGCGCGTCGATATCCGGCAAAGGTTCAGGTTTCGATCCGTCGGGATGTATCAGGTCGGCCTGCGCGGCATCGAACTCTGGCTGAAACTTTCTTTCGAAATACTGTTTTTGCCACAGGTGCGATCCCCGTACGACCTCCAGTGACGCGCCTTCTGGCGTTGGATCAAGTGGAACCCAGATGGCAAGGCTTAGCCCGACGATACCCCAGTCCTGATGCCAGGGCGTTCGGGTCAGCGTGCCCGGGTATTTTGCGATCCAGGAATCGAACACAAACCGCGCTTGGGTCGTGCCGATGCACTGGGCCGCGATTGACGAGACATCCGAGTTTTGCAGGAAATCATCGAAACCAGAGGTATGAGATCGCACCCAGAAGTCCATCACGTAACCACCCAGATCGCCGGGTCTGGTAAAGCGGGTGAAATACTCGGAAGGTTTCGACAGGTTTTGGTCAACCGCAGTCTTCAGTTTCTCGATCCACTGCGGGTCAATCACCTGCCGCAGGCAAACGGCACCCTCATCTCTGAAGGTTTCAAGCGTGCGATCTGTCAGTTGCATGGGCTGATACACAGTGCGACTGAGTCCGGATCAGGCATCGGATTCATTAGGTAGAACAGGAAACATCTTGGTGTCGAATGGCTCCATTGCGCCTTGCAACCTGGGTGCTCCTGACGACAGTTGCAGCAGGTGTTCGGCTATCCAGTCACCATGAGGCGCAAGCAACGCACCTGGTTCCATCCATCGGCACGAATAGCGCCGTACCGGTTCAACACCGTAATTGCCGGGCGCACCATGAACACTAAGCGTGTTTACAATGAGGCAGTCGCCCGGTTCCACATCCCATGAGATGATGTCGTAATCCGTGCGATGGCGATCTATGTCCGGGATTCGCTCGGGTTCGCGCTGTCCGGGTGCGGCGCTCTTGCCTTCGGCTTTAGCAGCGGCGATCACCTCATCAAAACGCTCACTGTGGTAGTGACGACCCCAGCTATGCGAGCCGCGCACAACCTCCAGACTGGTGTCTTTCGACATTGGGTCCAGCGGAATCCAGATGATCAGGCAGTCTCCATGAATGCCTGTGTCCTGGTGCCACGGCGTTCGCATGATGGTTCCAGGGTATTTCGTGATCCACGAGTCAAACAGGAACTGGGCCTTTTCGAGCCCCAGAAACCGCGCCGCAATCTTTGCAATCCCTGACGAATCGCAAAACGTCTTGAATTCATCAAAGTTATGCCGAACCCAGGTGTCCGTCACATACCGTCCGAAATGGCCGGGGCGTGTTCGTACGTTTTGAAACTGAGAGGGGTTCTCCAGCCCACGCGTGATCCCTTGCGCAAGCAAATCCAACCATTCCGGAGAGATGAGACCCCTGAGACAAACGGCCCCGTCCGTCTTGAACGCGTTGATGTCTGCATCGGATATGGCGCGAACTTCAAGTGTGTCGCGAGTGTCGGGCATGACGACTCCCTGCGCTGCCGTAGGGTTGTTTTTCAAAGGGTCACCGGCACCAGCAGTTTGCGCCATACACCTGATTGACGTCGCCCGCCCCGATCTCTGCCTCAAGCGGAGAGGATGGCAGCAGGAAGTACTGTTTGGACTCGCTGTTTTCCAGGATTTCGATCTCGATATCCCCAGGTACTTCGACCTCATATTCTTTCAGGACCGACTTGGGGTCTGCCTTGAACCGGTTTTTGAAGTCCTCGTCGGACCAGCAACGGGCAACGATCTGGCCCATCTTCATGCCATCATCACGTCCGAAATTGTTCATATGCTCTTCCTCCAGAACGGTAGCGTTGTATGCACTTTGCTTTGGGAAAACCTAACATCACGCTTGGCTCAACTGCAATCTATTGGCGAGCCACATGAACAAGTTTTAACCTTTCTTCCCAATTCGAGCGATTTTGCGGTCTGAGAGTGCATAGACCTGATCGGCCGTCGAAAGCGCTGCGGTGGAATTGGATGTTACAATTAAGGTTGTAACCAAGGGTTTTATCCTCAGCAAGATTTTGGCGCGCTTTTCATCTGGTAGTGACGAAATCGGGTTGTCGAGGACAAGTATCTCTGTCCGCCGTGCAACTGCTGCGGTCAATTGTAAAAGCTGCCTTTGTGACGTCGACAGCATTGACCCTTTGGGGCCGACATTCGTTTGCAAACCCAGTGGCAAGGTTGCTATGTCATTGATAAAGCCAGTCGCAGTCGCCGCGGCGAGAACGCGGTTGTGCGATAGCGTGCCGAAATTCGAAGTGATCTGTTCGATACTCATTTGGGATACGGGCGGAGAGTCTACCAGCCCATACAAATAGCCTTGGGGAAACCGTTTCAGGGCGTTGCGTGGGACGCCGGGGTTTCCAAAACGCACCTCGCCCTCACTTGGGTCGAGCAATCCTAGCAATATACGGCAGAGCGTTGATTTTCCGCTTCCTGACCCACCGCAGAACCCAATGAAAGAGCCCGATCCTATGTTCAAGTCCAGATGTTCGAATACGAATGGATCCTGATCGAAATATCTTGCTGACACCCGACTTAGACAAAGGTCAGCTGTCAAAACACCCCGAGGGTCATCGCGTTGGAGGAATGTGCCAGTATTTATCGAAGGGGAGCGGGGCAAGGCCCGGACAGTGTCAGCGACAGGAGGGACCAGAGCCGAGACAAATCCCATCCCGAATATGCCGCATGCGACGAGAAACAGTACTCCATAGGCATCCGAGTTCTGCAAATCCATCAAGAAGATAGCACTACAACCAGCAAGCGCCGCGCAGGCAACGGTTGGCAGGTTGCGCATCTTTGTGCTGGGCGAGCCAGAAAATTTCCACAGGCGTATGTGTCTGAGCATCAGCAGGGCAGAAAGTCCAATGCCGATGGGGAAAGCGGACAGATTTGCCATGGCGGAAAGCGCCAATCCAGCAAAAGCGGAAATAGCGACCGCATAGACGTACAAGAAGAATATGCCTGCCTGTTTCCCCTCGTCGCCCTCTCTGGTCGCGACCCGCCAGGCCCATAACGTCATTTCGGGCTGACATGTCTGTTCGTCGTAGCGCGACGGTAGCGAACAACGAGTTTCCAGTGCCCGAGATGCGGTGAGCGAAACCGCTATCGTCAACCCGACGATGGGGATGACGGCGAACACCGATGCCAGCAGCGTGTCGGCCAACGGCAATACCTCGGTCCCTTGATCAAACCAAGCGCCCAGAAAACACGCGAGGGTGGTCGTCGCAATGGCGCCAGCTACACCTAATATAGCTGGCAATGCGCACATCAGCTTGACCCGACTTGGTTGGTCAGTAGGTCACGATAGGTCTCAAAATCCTCGGGTGCGCCAAGCGGGGTAAGTCGTTTGTGTTCAAGCAATTCAATCCGATCACACAGACGCAGCAGCGGCCAATGGTTTGACAGGATGAGACAGGTAATCCCACGGGATCGCACAGCCTGGATGATGCAGGACACATCTTCTTCATCGACACAGGTCAATGCGTCGTCAAGAATAACAAGGCTTGGCTTGGAGGCTATTTCTAGCGCTACAGACAGGCGTTGCCTCTCGCCTTGGCTAAATCGGATCATCGGTTTGCCGTGATTGTATTTCCTCTTGCGGTCTGTCTCCACCAGTTTCGCAAGCCTCAGTTCAGAGACGAGGTCCTCGGGGATATCGTCAATGGACTTTGTGAGCGGCGGTACTTCAGACAGAAAACAAATCCGCGCGCTTTCTGCGTCAGGCGGACCAAACTGAATTATTCCGCTCTGTGGTGGAAAGTGGCCGGCCGCGAGGCGTCCCAGACTAGTCTTGCCACAGGCTGCCGGTCCCGCGACTGCGACGATGTCCCTGTCTTTCAGCGATAGCGACAGGTTTGACAAGATCGGTGGGGCATCTGGATCAAACCCGAAGGTCACGTCCTTTAGGTGCAGCTCAGAAAATCTGGACGCGTCAAGCCCCGTCATTGCCCGAGCGTTTCCTGTTTCAGGACAAGACCCTATCACCCTTCTGATCGCGTGTATTCGGGTCGGATCAATCTGCGCCGACCGTCCCGCAAACAAGAAGACGCTGACGCTTAATAGGAGGAATCCAGACAGTACAACCCAAGGTGCAACACCCGACTCTGAGACCACTGCAGCCAAAATGACCGTCGCGCCCGCAATTCCGACACATCCAGTTTTGAACACATCATACCGCGAAAGAGATTGCGTTTCTCGATCCCTGCGTCGCTGCCAATCCACAAACGTCGAAGCAAAGGCGCTGTCGCGTAGAAGCAACCTAAGCTGATCCGGATGCAGACACAGCTCTGCAAACTGCGCCCGCAACCTATGCGTCCCGGTGCTTGCAATGGCTTTTTGGGCCAGCCTCCTTTGCCGCTCAAAGAGACCTAGAAATGCCGACAACAGCGCCACCAACAGCAGCGCCGCCCCAAGGGTCACAAAACCTGAGTCTGGACCAAAAACGGTCGAACCAACAGGCAACGCAATGAGGCTCAGAATCCAGGCAATTGGCGCATCACAACCCGGGCCCTCCCCTTTTTTCGAAAAGAGGGGTTGTGGCCAGATCTGCCGAATTTTCCAAGGTAGATGCTTGGTCGTTTGGGATACGGGGTTTGTATCCGTTGGAAAGAGGACCCCGCTGGCAATCAGAGCCATGACCCCAAGAAACAAGACAAACAACCCACTATTCGTCAACGCTAGTGGGAGGTACTCAGGTTGACGCAATCCGATCCAACCAAGGACCAGACACGTAATTGAAAAGACACAAAAACTCGAGACCGTCCTCGGCAACCTGCTTTGAGATGCCGTTGCCCTTCTAAACACAGAACGCCGTTTGTTCGGATGATCGAATTCGATCAATCGACCAGTGTAGCGATCGAAGAACCGTTCTTTGGAAATTACCCGTCTGCCAGACTGCGGGTCATTGATGGCGACGCGGTCCTTTGTTGCGCCTTCCAGTACGACAAAGTGGGACCCGCCCCAAAACACGATCGAAGGCATCGAAGCTGTCAAGGCCTGCGCAGCTGTGTAGTGCCTTATTCGAGCCGCCAGCCCAAATGCCTTGGCTGCGCGCAGCAGCCCGGATGTGCTTGTTCCGTCCCGGGAAGTTCCGGCCTTGTCCAGCACGTCGACATAGCTGGCAGAAATATCATTGTATTCTAGGATTGTGCCCAGCGCCGCTGCCCCGCAATCAAATGCGGACAGTTGGGGAACAACGGGCGTTCTGAACGCAAAACGGAGCCGGAGGTATCCGATCCATTTCATTCCGACAAGCCCAGAGCAAACTCGGCAACCGGGGTCTCCTCGAACCACCGCAGCCCGGTTGCTTGTTCAAAGGGTCGCGGGTCACCTGTACCGATTGCACATCCCCCAAGGCCCAGTTCCGCCGCAGCGTCATACATTGCACCGATCGCAACGCCTGCATTCAGCAGCGTCAACCGGTATGCCATCCCTTTGTATTTCCAGCCTATTCGCGACATGCGAGTGGACAAGACCACCAACACCGGGGGCCTTTCCGCAGAATGTCCCATCGCAGCCTTGGCCCGGCTCAGCATGGTTTCGGCGCACTTGGATGAGTTTGGAATGGGCTCAAGCGCGTGATCGTGTCCGCAATACCTGTAAAGGCCCCGCTGCAACCCTGACACTTTGCCTGCGGCAACGTACCATTCAAGCTCGTGGATGCTGCCGGCTGCGGGGATCGGTTTTTTGACACGTTCCAACCCATCCACTGTAAATCTCTGATCCACCTTACTTAAACGCTGCAGGAAGCAGGCCAAAAGGGAAAGAGGCACGGGTTTTGCGTTCCAAGTTCGGCTGGATTGCTGAGCCTTGACTGCTGACGCGTCCTCGTGCGTTTCCAACACAACAGCCTTGCTTAAATCAGTCAGTGCAGCGCGCGCTGGTGGAGCGGGGAACCGCGTCTGAAGGTCCGAATTGTTGCCAACAATCGGCTCATCCCGACCACGGCGACTGGTTGAGTGCAGGATGGCATCAGCAAGGGTCCAACTTGCCCGGTCCTGCGGCTCTTCTGCCTGAGCCGATTCAAGAAAGCCGAAGCGGCCCAAGGCAACGCACAACGGATCGTCAGCCTGTTCGAACCCAATTTCGGAACTCGACTGCCAGATCGTTTCCAGAACCGAAGGCGAAGACAATGTCATCCGGCAGGGCGTTTCCGGACTAAGCAGGACCAAGTCTGAGCCCTCACGCGTGATGTATCCAAAGCGGGACAATATCAGTCCATTGACAGGACGATGGCTGGCAGGGCGAAACGATCTTTCCAGCGAGGTGAAAATCGCCTGCTCGTTGCCATCATCATCAAGAAGTACCCAGTTGATCCAACGCCTCGACCTGAAAAGCTCTTTCAGGTGGAGCCACATCGCGATCTGTTCCGGGTCCTGCGTCTTGGTCCCCGGATTGTCTTCACTGAGTCCCCTGGTTGCCAGAACCTTACAAAGGAATTCAGCGTCAGGAAGCCGCAACGGTAACCTTATCCCATCGCAATCGCCAGGCCCGGTCACTCGGCCATTGGCCAACACTACACCAGATCTGAAACGCTCGATGATCACGGGTTCAATGACCGCCTTTCGCAAGTGATCTCGAAGATCTCAACCAAACACAATGACGCCGCATTACTTTCGCTTTAGGGTATATTTTCCTGCAGAGTGGTAGACCCCGGAGGTTACAAACCGCAGGTCTATTTCATCAGACCCGACCAGCGAGCCAATGGCCGAGAACTCACCCGAGGTTGTCATCATAAAGCTGTCATCGCCAGTCATGACGGCGACAAACGGAAGCGACACGTTTTCCTGCGTGTTCGTTTCAGGGTTCGTGAAAACCGCTTCGAGTGTTCCGGCGAAAGTTTCGCCATTCTGATCATCCACGATGAGTTTCTGATCTGTATAGGCCTCACTATGGCTGAAACTATTGTCCCATCTTACGACGACCTCGACTTCGGTTCCCGTCCATTCACCTTTCAAATCAGGTGTTTCTGCAGCGGCCACAGCCGGACTCAGGGACAAACACGCCAGGATCGCCAACAGGACAAGAGTCTTTGCCCTAAGCAACTCTACTATTCTTCGATTCCGAACATACTGCATCGATGGCCTCCTTCTTGGTGCCTAACCTTGTGGTGTTGAATGACTATTGCGCGGAATGATTGAGAACGCTACCGGCAAATTCACCCACATTGCATCTGCTTGACCTGATCCGGGACACCATGTTCTTTGATCGCGTGAGACACGATGGTTCAAAGACATGTGACCTTGATGCGTTCTATTCCAAGAACGACATTTCCCTTTGGAAGCAAGTTATCGGCGCCGATCTGCATTACCATTTTGGTGATTTCAGCAAAACGGATGATCCGTCTGAAGCCTTGAAGACGACGGTGCGAAATTTCTATGAGGTCATTCCTTCAGGTGCCCGTGTTCTTGACGCAGGCTGCGGTTGGGGGGCACCTGCAAGCCTGCTGGCCAAAGAGCATGGTTGCCAAGTTACCGGCGTCACGGTTTCGGCTGCACAGGCTAATTATTGCCGGGGCAACGGCCTGAACGTTCTCCATGCTGATCTGGAAGAGTGTGTGCCGGATACTGAATTCGATACGGTTCTGTTTCTTGAGTCCTTCGAACATATCGCGGCCAAAGCTGCGCTGCTCAATCGTCTGCAAAAGCAGTGCAGGCAGGTCATTATTTCGTCAAACGCATGGGCAGACGGTAGCGCGATGTACCGCCCGACCTTTGGCCTTTCATCACATGTTTCGACACCAGCAGAGTTGTGCGCATTGCTGCAACACTGTGGATACGAGGTGCTGAAAATCCGCGACAGGCGTCCGCAGTCCCTGAAAACACTGTTTCACTGGAAAGCCAATTTTGACCGATTGCGGGATGTGGAACTGGATTCTCAACTAGAGGTCTTGCGGGATTACACGAATAAGATCACCGCCACGCAAGACACGCTGGAACAGTTCACCCGGAACGCTCCGCTGGTTGATATTCTGGCGGTTTCGCGAAACAGCCAGTTGTCCTAAGACAAATTCTGCATTTTTGGGGTCACATCCGGAGCCCACACCGCATTTCGGTCAAAGACCTTGGTTTGGCGGCGCAGACAGCCAGGCCCTCAGGATGTCAGTCTGAGTATAACAGTTCCAGGATCGCTGCATCAGGCGTATTTCCGATTGCAACATCCGCACCCATTGGTTTCATCAAGTTGTTTCTATTTTGAACGTTGGTTGGAACATCCAACATCAACGTTCTTATGCCGGGATCAGTCAGGCAAGTTGTCCATAGTTGCGGCGCCCTCTTGGTTTCCGGTGCCTTTATCTATCTCCCAATCGATATCGCCCCATACTGTTTCGTCCAACACCATATAGCTTCTAACCAGAGTAACAGAATCCTCCCCTTTCAGCAGCACATAGTCGAATGTCAGGCTTCCATCGCTCAACGCGGGGTTTGTCAGTTCACCAATCAGTGAAGTGGCTTTTCGGTCCACCTCACCCATAAACACCGCATTTGGCGGATCTTCAGAAAAGCTGTCTTTCCCTTTGTTCAAAATCTCGATCAGGCCTGCGGTCGGAGGGAACATGGTCGACCGCATAGGGTGATCGGAGAAGGCAATCATATTCTTGTCGATGTCATCCAGCGTCAGCGTTCCATCTGACAGGGTGGCCGTATCAGAATGCTGAACAAACAAAGCCGCTTTGTTCGATTCGCTTGAGTCTGCGAAGGCAGATGTCGGCAACCCTGCTGAAATGGCAGCATATCCCATGCTAATAATAGTATGCTTTATGAATTTCCCTATACAATTTGATTTTGGTTCATTTCACATCACCAGAGTTTCGTTGCCAAAACACGGTGCTCACCAGATCAATTATCCCCTAAAGTCGTGTAACATCTTTACATTTCAAGAACGAGTTAACCATTCTCAATTGAACGCAAAGGTTGCAAAAAGACTGGACTGCGGAATACGATCCTATCACACTTGGGACATGATCAATCTTGTTTAGCCGCTGCTGGTATCTCGATGCTGGTCATCACCAACAAACGTGACTCCAAATCAGACGTACCGGAAACCATGGGCGTCTTCATCAGGGAGCAGGCAAATGAAGATCACGATCTTTAAACTGGGCCGCATCGGTGTGCTTTCAACAATAACGACGCTGGCGAAAGCCTTACACAGGGTCTTTTGGTGGATTGACTTGAATGAGCAAATCCATGAACCCAAAAGCCTTTTAGATTTACGTTGCGCCGCGACCACGGCGCGTGAATAGTGGGTCCATGAGACCTGATTGCGAGATTGTCGAACACAAGATGAAACGAGCAAACCGGATACTCTTTACCCTCATTGCAATCGGATTGGTTGGGCCTGCAAGCGCGCAGTCGCAATCAGCAGCCCCGCCAAGTGTGGTTGTTGAGACGGCGTCTCTACAGGTACTGCAGAAGCAGGATGAGTTCGTCGGCCGCGTGGTGGCAGATCAGAGCGTCGATTTGCAAGCGCGCGTTGAAGGTGTGCTGGAAGAGGTGAATTTTACCGAAGGCGGCGCGGTTGCCAAGGGCGACGTATTGTTCAGGATTGAAAAGCAGACTTATCAGGCCAGTGTCGAAAGTGCCCAAGCCGCACTGAAGAGCGCGCAGGCTGCTGCCCAGAGTGATAAGGCCCAACTGGACAGGCAAAAGGAGCTATTTGACAAAGGTGATATACCTCAGGCGGTTCTGGACACCGCCAACGCGACCTACGCGGAAGGGTTGGCCGCTGTGGATGAGGCCGTTGCAGCGGTCAAGATCGCACAGATTGATCTGGATTACACCGAAATCACCAGCCCCTTGGATGGCAGGATCGGTTTGTCAGCCGTTGATGCCGGGAACCTTGTCAATTCCGACAGCGGTGTTCTGGCGACAGTCGCCAGCGTCGACCCGATTTTGGTCAGTTTTTTCGTGAGTGAACCCGTGCTGCTACGCGAGCGTCGGAACGGGTCGATCACTGCAAAAGACATAAAGCTGACGACCCAGATCACGTTGGCCGATGGCAAGGCCTATGCGACGCAAGGTAAGGTGATCTATGTCGGCGACAGCGTTAGCCAGGACACCGACACGATCGAACTGAGGGCCACATTCTCCAACCCGGACGGCGTCTTGATTCCGGGTCAATTTGTCATTGTCGGCCTCAGTGGATCGGAAGACACCAAAGTACTTACGGTCCCGCGCAACGCTGTTCAGTTCGACAAAAAGGGGTATTTTGTGTTCTCGGTCGATGACAAAGACACGGTCCATCGCAAGGATATTGAGATTGGCACCCAGACGGCGACCCGCACTCAAATCACCAAGGGTATAAAAGAAGGTGATGTCGTGGTGGTGCAGGGTCTGCAAAAGGTTCATGACGGGTTGGTTGTAAAACCTGTTGATAGCCAGGGTTAGGGACAGGCTTGATCTCTCATTATTTCATCAATCGTCCGCATTTTGCAGCTGTCATCGCAATCTTGATGGTTCTGTTCGGCGCGGTCTGTGTGCGTTTGATGCCAATCTCCGAATACCCAAATATTACCCCGCCGCAGGTCTATGTGACGACCAGCTATCACGGTGCCGATGCGCAGGTCATCCAGGAATCCGTGGCAACTCCCATCGAAGAACGCGTGAATGGCATCGAAGGGATGCTGTACATTCAGTCCAAAAGTTCGAACGACGGCAGCTATGACCTGAGCGTGTCCTTCGAATTGGGCACCGACCCCAACGTCGCCGCAGTCGAAGTTCAGAACCGGATTGCACTGGCAAGCGCGGAACTTCCATCCGAGGTCCAGCAGCAAGGTATCGAGGTCACGAAACAATCGGGCAACATGATCCTTGTGCTCAACCTGACTTCGCCGGACGGATCGCGGGATGAACTGTATCTGAGCAACTATGCCGCCAACTTCCTACACGATCCTTTGCAGCGCCTACCCGGTGTTGGCGGCGTCGCGCAATTTGGTCAGCTGGAATACAGCATGCGGGTCTGGATCAACCCGGTACGGATGGCCGCATTGAACATAACGGCGGCCGAGATAGCCGATGCGATTGAAAATCAGAACATTGTCGCCGCCGCTGGGCAGGTCGGGGCTCCCCCATTTGGCGATGCACGCACCGACTTTCAATTCAAGCTGCGGGCCGAAGGTTTGCTACGGGACGCAGATGAGTTTGGGCGGATCATCGTTGCAACGGGCAATGATGGGTCAGTGACACGGCTTGAAGATGTGGCACGTATCGAGCTGGGCTCGGCCACATATTCCGGGTCATCACAGCTGGATGGAAAGGACACTGCCGCAATTGCGGTACATCAGGAAAGCACGGCAAACGCGCTTGAGATTTCGGACAGCATTCGAAACCTGATGCAGGAGTTGTCGAAGAAGTTCCCCGACGGCGTCTCGTATGAGATCACCTATGACGTCACGGATGCCGTTCGCGTGTCCATCAAGGATATTCTGAACACGCTTGCGCTAACTGCCGGTCTGGTGATCGCGGTGACGTTCTTCTTTCTGGCCAGCTTTCGGGCAACTCTTGTTCCCGCCATCGCAATCCCGGTTTCGCTTCTGGGGGCTGTAGCCTTGATTTACGCCATCGGGTTCAGCGCCAATATGATCACGTTGTTCGCATTGGTGCTGGCCATAACCCTGGTCGTGGATGACGCGATAATCATTGTCGAAAATGCCGAACGGATCGTTAGTGAGGAAAACCTGGACCCACGCGATGCCACATTGAAGGCAATGTCGCAGGTGAACAGGCCAATCATTGCGACAACCTTCGTACTTGCCGCGGTTTTTGTCCCGGTCTGTTTCTTTCCCGGTGTGACCGGAACGATCTACTACCAGTTTGCCACGACCATTATTTTTGCGTTCGTTTTGTCGGCAGTGAACGCGCTAACGCTGGCGCCAGTGCTGTGCGTGATGGTCTTGAGATCGGGGACCAAACCGATCGGGCCGCTTCGTTTTGTCCCCGCATTGGTTGGATGGGTCAGACGAGCGTATATGCACCTTGTTGCGCTGATGCTGCGATATATGGCGCTGTCACTGCTTGTCTTTGCCGCCTGCGTTGGCACAACTATCTATCTGTTCAGGACGGTCCCAACAGGCTTGATCCCTCAGGAAGACAACGGTGTTCTGCTCGCCTCAATGCAGTTGCCGGACGGGGCCTCGCTCCAACGCACACAAGCCTTCATGGCCGAGGCCGGGGCGCTGATCGGAAAGGCCCCCGGCGTGGAAACGGTCACAACCGTTTCCGGCGCAAGTATGTTGGCAGGTGGCCGATCAAACGTAGGCATGGCAATTGTCACATTGGAACCGTGGGATCAGCGGACCACCCCAAACCTGGGGTGGAGTGCAATCATGCGGGATCTCGATCAGCAATTGTCCACGTTGCCCCAGGCGGAAAGCTATGTCTTTCCCTTCCCAACAATTCATGGGCTAGGGTCGACCGGGGGCATCTCGGTCGAATTGCTTGACCTCGAAAAGGGCGATGGCGGCCAGCTGGATTCGGTGATGAACGGGTTTGTCACGGCGCTGAACGCCGCGCCTGAATTTGTGCGGGCGCATGGCAGTTTCTCGGGCCAGACACCGCAATACCGGTTGTCGGTCGATCGGGATCGTGCCGAGGCACTGGGTGTGAACGTGTCGGATATCTTCACGGCGCTACAGGCCAATCTCAGTTCGTATTTCGTTGATAATTTCATCCTGTCGGAACGGGTGTACTGGGTTATCATTTCGGCCGATGCCCAGTTTCGGCAGACGCTTGAGGATGTCGACAACATCTATGTCAAGAACCGCGCAGGCGAAACTCTGCCTTTGCGAAATTTCGTAAGCAGCGAACCCGTTCTCGCACCTGATACGATCCCGCGATACAATCTTTTCACAGCCGCCTCGGTCAGCGCGCAATTGGCTGAAGGGGTCAGTTCGGGTGCCGGGATCGCAGCGATGCAACGGATCGCCGATAACACACTGCCCGACGGGTTTCGGATCGAGTGGTCTGGTGTCACCCAGCAAGAAGTGAAGTCTCAGGGCCTGGTGCCTTATATCATGTTGTCTGCATTGATATTGGCCTACCTGTTTCTGGTGGTGCTGTACGAAAGCTGGATACTGCCACTGTCCATCATCACGTCGGCAGTGTTTGCGCTGTTGGGCGCGTTGATACCGCTGGCGCTTTATCCGTTCCTGACCAGTAACATCTTCGCGCAGGTCGGGATGGTTTTGCTGATCGGCCTGGCAGCTAAAAAAGCCATCATGGTTGTGGAATTCGCCAATCAGGAACGGCTTTCCGGGGCAAGCACAAAAGAGGCCGCGCTGAAGGCGGCAGAAATCCGATTTCGCCCGGTCACGATGACTGGCTTGTGTTTTATCATTGGCGTCCTGCCGCTGGTTCTGGCCAGTGGGGCGGGTGCTGCGGCGCGGACGTCAATCGGCTATCCGGTTTTGTTTGGGATGATTGTCGACAGCACGCTTGGTTTGCTTATGATCCCGGTGCTGTACGCTGCTTTTCAAACGCTCAGGGAGTTTCTGGTTCGGGTTGGAAGGCGTACACACGCTGTTTGAATGAGGCTTGCAAGACCAGATTCCGCTGGTGGTGGGACGCTCTCGGAGTGTATGGCTGGCATTGGATGCGGTCGAAGTTGCGCAAATGGTCCGGAGCGACCAGTTCGCAGTCGGAACCTATCCTTTCAAGCAATTCGGGGAACTGATCACCCACGTCCAACCCGGTTGTCGATACAACACGCGGTGGTCACAACTCCCGAACAGATCAGAAGAAACGGCAAGGGCCTTTTCGTTAGCCTAATTCAGTCAGCAAAAGCCTGCCCTGCCAAGTTGCGCATCACATCAGATTTCAATCCGAAGAATATGTGGAGTTTTCCATTGTGCCTGAAAGAAGTACGTTGCCGGTGGAAACGCCCAAGACCTCCAAGGAGTCTCCCCACCACGTTTCATCGATCACGATATAGCTGCGTTCAACTGTGACATCGTCTTGGCCATTCAGAAGTACGTAATCGAAAATCAAGTTTTCTTCTGCCAACTGCGGATTTGTCAGCTCAATCACTACGGACGTTGCTTTCCCGTCCACTTCCCCAACCAAAACAGCATTTGGGGGATCGGAGGCAAGGCTGTCTTTTCCCTTGTTCCAGATCTCGATCAAGCCTGATGTCGGAAACGTCGCGGTGGCCCTGAAGGGACGATCAGAAAACGCCAGCATATGCTTGTCGGCATTCGTCAGTGTCAAAGTCCCGCCGGACAACGTTGCCGATGCCGCGTGCTGAACAAACAAGAGTTTTTCATCGCTTTGATCAGTCTCGGCCGATTGCGCGGCCACACACGTTGCCGTACTTGCCAGTACCGCGACCAACCCGATGCCTTTGAATAACATATTCATAGCTCCATCCGTTCTGAGGCAAGAAGTGAATGGTTTCCATGCTAACGGATTTCTTCATCAAGTCCAGCGGCTAGGAGAATCAGGTCCAGGCTTGACACGTAGAGGATGTATCGCAAACTTTGAACCCAATTGACGGACATCCGCGATCTGCCCTCAGTGCCGAATAAATGGATGTCGAACAGGTTTCAGCGTGATCAACATGCATCAAACACACCAAAAGGGATAAGTACGCCAGTGGGTGAAGGCACAGGATGAGATGACAATTAACTCGGGCAAGAGATCGGCTGCGACCGAAAAAAAGAACCGTTCTTACCTTCTTTGGGGCGGAATAGCAGACTCCCTGTCCGACATTCTTGCAAGTCCAAGCATAGTGCTTCCGTTCTTGTATCTCTCACTGGGAGCGCCGCAATTTCTTGCCGGATTGCTTCTTCCTTGCGTCAAGGGTGCTCGGATTATCGCTGAAGCGACGATGTCTCCATATGTGCGGGTAGGAGATCGCTCCAAAAAAGCGATGATACTGCCCAACCTTGTCATTGCTTTGGTTTTGGCCGTGCTGGCCCTATCGGGCGCTGCTCTTCCCGATGGATTTGTCATGGTGCTTTTTGTGGTCGTGGCCTTGGTAGTGGGCTGCTGCTACGGAATCTGGGCATTGGGAAGCAACCATATTTATGGGTCGGAGCTTGAGGAAGAAGAGCGCGGTCAGGTAGTTTTCACGCAACTTGCGCTCAGCAGCATTCTGGCCATTGCAATCGTATGGATTACGCTGACTCTGATGGCCGGAGAAACACCGTTCGAGCGACATCGTGTGTTGCTTTGGTTGGGTGTTCTGGCGCTTTTGGTTTCGTGCTTTTGCATGTTTCGACTTGTGCTTACAAAATCCTCTGAATCGGACAGCAAGCCTCAGGAAACGAAAGCAAAGGAGTCATTTGTAGCGCAAGTTTCGCGTGGCTGGTCTCTGGCGCTTCAACATGCGTGGTTTAGACGCTTCCTGATCGCGCGAGTGTTTTTCTTGTCAGTCGAACTGGCCACGCCGTTCTACACAATACATGCCGCAACCTTTCATCTTTCCACACCGCATATTCTGAGCATCTTTGTTACAGCAACGTGCGCTGGAAGGGCTCTGGGTGCGATGTTGTGGCGGCGGATTGTACGGAAATCGATCCGCTACACCATCGCCGGCGCATCTATGATCGCCTGCATGTCGTCCCTTATGGCGATCGGGTTCGATTTGTTTGGTCTTGCCAGCAACCCATGGATTTATGCCACTACGATTTTCTTTCTGTCTTTTGGAATTGGAGGAGAGACGGAAGGGCGTTATCTATATCTGCTTTCGATGTCGTCAGCAGACAATCGCCCCTACATGGTTGCGCTCTCTGATGCGGTTGCGGGTATAGGCGGTATTATCTTTGCGGCGGTTCTCGGTCTGGTCGCCCAGATCCAAAGCGTTCTGATCCCGCTGGGCGTTCTGGCCGTGCTAAACGCTGTTTCAGTCTATTTGGCCTTATCGTTGACTGAAAAAAACTTAAAAGAGCCAGAAAAAGCTGGTTCGAATTGAGCTTCTCGGGATTGAAGGCCGAATTCTGTGACCGCCCTCAAGACCGCCCCGGCAGAATTGCGGGCTACTGCAACCGCAGGATTTGATTTCCCGCCCTGACGATGGCGTTGGCAAGAGGACCATAGAGGGTTCCGTGCAATCCGCCAGGGACAATATCGAGTTCCGACCGAGGCATGGCTTTGTGAAGGCGCCACGGCGTCCATAGCGGAGCAGAAAGATCGAGCCGGCTATGGATAAGATAAGCTTTCAGATCGACAAGTCTGGTGGCCTGCTCAACCAACGGGACATCCAACCAGGCAAGGTTGCGAAAGTAATGAGTGACCACCCGTGCGAAACCGAGCCGAAAGCGCTCGTTGTCATAGAATGGATTGGGTTCTACGCGTGGGTCCAAACTGACCACGGCGGCCTCCCACGTGCACCAGGCACGCGCCGCCTCTGAGCATAGAGCAGCGTCGTCACCCGTCAGCAGATCGTTGTACCCGGCTGCGATTTCAATGCCGTCACGGGCGTCGGGCACAAAAGCATGAAACCGTTCATGCGCTTCGGGCAAAAATCTTCGAGCGCCATAGTATAGAAAATCAAGATCTTCACCCGATGTCATTGCGACCGCAGCCAAGATCAAACCGTTCACCCGGTCCAGATGCTCCAAGGCATAGGCGATGGCAAGGGTCGTGCCCCACGACGCGCCATAAAGGTACCAATTCGCCAGATCCAATTTAGCGCGCAACCTTTCCAGATCATGTATCAGGTCTTTTGTCGTATTTGCGCTAAGGGCATCCACACTGTCGCCCGCGTGTGGCGTGGAACGCCCTGACCCCCTCTGGTCAATGGTGACAATGTGCCAACGTTGAGAATCGAACAACTGAACCATTTGCGGACGCGTTCCAGCCCCAGGACCGCCGTGCAGCAGCACGATGGCTGGTGCATTAGGGTTGCCGAAAGTCTCCCAAAATACACAGTGACCGTCTTCTTGGGGTAAAGTGCCAGAAAGCAGAGGTGGCGAAGGGTCAAACAGGGTCATGAGCGTGTCTTACACAGAATTGCGACACCTTGACAGATCGGTGTTCGAATTGGCTCAAACGCTGTTTCCAATTGCAGACCCCCTGCCCGGCCTTTGCATCGTTTGCCGGGTTTTCAACGATATCAATATGAATATCCGGCGGCTCCGAAGTACGCTAGGCTCAAAACCCTTTGATTTCCGTTTGGCGGTGTAGTTAACCGTATCCAAAACAAGTAGCTGACATATTTGATTTTTTTTTGGTTGAGCGACGCGCAGACGGCGCATCTGCAGGATGCTGCCGAGGCGGCGGTCGGACCAAGGGTCACATGAATGCAAAGCTGCATGCGATATGCGAAAGCCAAGGACGTGCTTTGATCTTTTTCGCTATCGCAGGTCAGGCCAGCGACTACATTGGTGCGAAAGCGCGGGTCGGCAGCCCGCCGAAAGTCGGACGGTTGCAAGATGATCGGGTCTTGGTGCCGATTGTTCAGAGAAGTGTTGAAGGACAAAGGAAAACGCACCTGCATCCCCCGCCGAAATCAGCGCGAGGCGACGGTCCGTCGCTACAGGATTGAACTCATGTTCGGCAGGCATAAGGATTGAAGGCGTGTTGCCAGCCGATGCGACCGAAGTCCAAAGGTCTTACCGTCGGTCATCACTCTCGCAGCTCTCATCATCTACTGGTTATGTGTCGTGAGCCTAGAATTTCCAGCGTCACCATCCCGATCTGCATCGGGAAACCAAAGGCTTCAACACTTTTTTGCGGGCTTAAATACCACCCGTACTAGCCCTGTTCCTATTGAGCAATCTTATTGGGTGCCAGTTTCATTCAAGCGCACGACCAAGGAATTTGCGGGACAAGGGCAATTGCACGCCCATGCTTCAGATCGTTGTGTTTAGGTTGGTCGCGGACACTTTGACGACCACATGTCCAGATGTCGGGACCGGGTCGGGCATTTCATCAAACTCGAACGGCGCGTCAGGCCCATAGGATTCTAAAACCATTGCTTTCACTGGGATGTTCCTTTTGCGACGTCGTGTCAGGCGCACATCGCAACAACGCACGCCTGACGAGATCATTGTGTTGTGGATAGGTCAGTTGATGTCCTGCACCTGCATCACCAGATCGCTCCATTTGCGTTGGTTTTCGATGTCGTGTTCCAAACCCTGGTCATCCGCAATCTTGAAACGTTTGATGGCTGGGGTCTTGCTGGTGGCCTGGTAAAGCCAATAAGCTTCGGCCTTCAGCGCCTCATCAATAGGTTTGTCGATGGATTCATAAACCATCTGCTTGCATGCATTGATCGACTCTGCAGGGAATTTTGCGATCCGTTCGGCCAGCGCGGTCACATACGGACCAATTTCCTCCGGCTCCAACGCCTTGTTGATAGTGCCCAAGCGTTCCGCGTCGTCTGCGTCGTAGTCCTGCGCGCTGAGGATAATCTCAAGCGCTTTGCCAAGACCGGTCTGACGCGCCATGCGCGACGCGCCACCGCCGCAGGGCAGGATGCCCATGCCAACCTCCATCTGCATGAACTTGTACTTTCCCCGCGCTGCAAATCGCATGTCGAGCGCCAACGCCAATTCGTGCCCTCCACCACGTGCAAACCCTTCCAACTTCGCGATCGTGGCCTGCGGCACCTTGCTGATCCGCTCACAAACCGATTGCAGGTCCAACAACTGGGCCTCCTCGCGGGATACGGCCTCAGTGGACATATCCTTGAGCAGCTCGGTATCGTAGTGACAGACCCAGATTTCCGGATTCGCGGACTGGAAGATCACAACCTTGGTGTCGCGGTCCCGCTCTAACCGCATGGCCAAACTGTTGAGATCGGACAACATTTCCTGGCCTTGCACGTTTACAGGGCCAAAGTTGAATGTCACCGTGGCGATACCGTTTTCGACAGCTACGTCAAAGGTTTGAAAGCTCTCATATTTCATCAGGCAGTCCTTTCTTGGGCCTCGACGCGGCATGCGTGAGGGGGGTGGGTAGAGTTGATGTTGGAAACGCTTGAGGCAGAGTTGCGCCGCGTGGATCAGCCCGTCTGGTTGATCAGGCCTTGAATGGTTCGCATGACGTCGGCAGCGTGACCTTTGTCCAGTGCTGCGGCGTGTGGATTTGCAAAAGCCCCGCTGTCATTGTCGAAATAGGCACCTGACGCGTCGGCGAACCGCTCGCCCAAGGCCGCATCGATCAGAATATCAGCGCCAATGCTCATGTCGTTCCCGGCGACGCCAAAGCCCTCTTTCACCATCTTTGACGCTAAAAGTGATCCGGGATTTACCGCAATCATCACCGGGGCATCGGCGCGCGATCTGGCCCATTCCTGGGTCCAGATGGTGATAGCCAACTTGCTTTGAGCATAGGCTTCCATATCCGCCAGCTGTGATTTGCCTTGCATGGCCTTGATGTTCACCGGTGCCTGTGCCGCTGATGACAAGTTCACAACGCGCCCGTCAGCGGGAATGATCGGCAGCAACAGCTCGGTCAGCAGATAAGGTGCAAGCGTGTTCACGACAAAGCGGATGTCCTGCCCATTCTCAAGCACGGTTTGCGGGGCTTTCAGCACACCTGCGTTGTTGATCAACACATCCAGCTGATCATGATTGGCTCCTACGCTTTCGGCCAGTTCTCGCACCGCAGACAGATCGCTCAGATCAGCGGCATAGGTTTCGGTATCACCGTCAACTGCGGCAGCTGCGCTTTCCAATTTGGGTATGCTGCGACCATGCAAGAGCAGCTTGTGCCCCTCTGCTGCCAGCTTCTTTGCCGTGAGCAAACCAATGCCGTCGGTTGAACCGGTAATGAGAATAGTCTTGGTCATCGGTCTGATCCTTTAAGAAAAGTCAGGCAGCACAGTGTCCGCCAGATGTTCGAGGGTTGCGTCGATGGGCGCTTGATTGAACCGCAGGTTCAATGCCACGTGATTGACCCCGAGCGCTTCAATCTCACGTAGATAGCTGCGCAGGAAATCGGTGCCGGACTGAAACCCAAGGTGGATCGGGCACGGAGGCGTGGCAGGATCGGCAACGACATCGACATAGAGCGATTGCATGACAGGCTTGTCGGGTTGGCCCGCGGCCTTAACGCGCCGCCGGTAATCTGCGATGACCTGTCCTTGAGCCGCTGCGTTGCGGGGATAGGTCATCCAACCGTCCCCGTTCTGCGCCACCCAATCGGGTGTTTGCTGGCTACCGCCAGTAATGAGCATCGGCAGGCGGGTACCATGCGGCTTTGGCAGCAGGTCAATCCCTCCGGACAGTGTGCCCTGCGCACTTTCAAGCTTGGGATAGTCCGATCCAACCGCGCGGATGTATTCAACGCTATCGCGGAAACGTGTTCCACGATCATCATAGCTCCGGTTCATCGCCGGGTACTCCTCGGGCCGGTCACCGGACGCAACGCCCAACAGCAACCGCCCGCCCGAGAGCACATCTGCCGTCGCCGCTGCCTTGGCGACGTGAGCGGGATGTCGCAAAGGCAGGATCACACTGGACGTTCCAAGCGCGATCCGGTCGGTCACCGTTGCAAGCGCACCCAGATAGACAAACGGATCGAAAACCTGTCCGGGATCACCGAAGCTTGGAACATTGAAGGGCACGTCGCGCAGCCAAAGTGCCGCAAACCCGAGTGCCTCAGCCTTCCGTGCCGCGTCCAGATGTCCCCGCAGCGCTGGCTCTGCGCCGACTGCGTATGCCTCCAGCGGCAACACAAGGCCAACGCTCAGGCGCCCCGGGCGAAACACCCGGTTGTAGGCCACGTTGACCTGGGCAAACTCGGTAGGCTGCATTTCATCCAACATGTCTGAGATCCCCTTCAATAGCGTACCAAAGTGCGGCTCTCGATGCTTTTGCGAATAGTTGTGACGTTTGGGTCCTCGATCATATCGAGCGCACTATGCGCAATCGATGGTAGTCCTTGATTGTCATAGATGTTGAAAATCGCAACCTCATCCGGTGTCATCCTTGATTGATAGACCCATTCGTGCGTGGGGTTTCCCACCAGCCCCATTATTTGTCCTTTGCGGTCGGGATAGATCAGGTCCAGCAGAATCCAGTCAGACGGGTCAACCGATTTCGGGCGAACAAAGCCAAGCGGTGCGGAATTGATCGGATGTTCCACAGGACGCCACACATTGACAAAGGCATAATGCCCTTGCGCCCACTCTGCCGCTGTCACGGCCCCCAACAGATCGGTAAGCCGCTGCTCGACTCCATCCTTGCTGTAGTCACTGTGGACGTTGCGCGCGGGTTTGCGCTTCGCATCAGGGTCGTCCACCCGTACGGTGTGATCAAAAACCACAACCTCTCGCGCACCCAGCCTGTCCAGAAGCATCGCCCTCAGTTCCGCATCATATGTCTGTTTCCACGCGTCGCCAGCAAAGTCCCAAACCTGCGATTTCAAAGGAATGAATTCAACGGCATCAGACGTAAATGAAACGGAAGTGGTCGTCTCGCGGTTATCTGCCACCGCTACGGTTGTCGGGGCCAGATCGGGGGAAATCAAGTGTCCCGCAGTCCCACCTGCATCCAGTTCAAAAGCTTGCCGGTAGGGCTTGTGAACATGGTAGTTGACTGTGGCTGTCCGTGTCATGTGCGCCTCCTGTTCAAGCTTTGCTTCGTCTCGAAAAGGGATTTAATGCTAATCAAATTGCAGATAAACTGCCAACTTGTAGATTGATAATTCTGGTTTTGAATATAATGGGACTAGACACAGACGCGTTGCGATTGTTTGTAAAGGCGGCCGATCTGCTGAACATCAGCGCTGCGGGACGCGCGTTGGGCATGGCGCCGGCCGTTGCCAGTGCAAAGCTCGCCAAGCTTGAGCATAACCTGGGTTCCGAGCTTTTGCACCGCACGACGCGCAAAGTATCGCTATCGATTGATGGCGCCGATTTCCTGCCTTTCGCCCGCGAGATCATCGCACAGGAAGAGGCGGCAAAGGCGGCATTGGGCAAGCAGATGACGAGTATCCAGGGCACTTTGCGTTTTGCTGCGCCAAGCACCTTTGCGCAACTCTACATCGCACCGATCCTGCCAAAATTCCTTCGACACCACCCTGACCTCACGCTCGACTTGCGCCTGTCGGATGTGCAATTCGACCTGATCGAAGGGAGCTACGATCTGGCACTCAGAAACGCACCGCTTGTCGACACCAGTTTGAAAGGTCGCAAATTGGCTGATGACCAGCGCATTTTATGCGCCGCGCCGCTCTATCTCGATACACACGGCACTCCCAAAACGCCGGCCGATCTAGTCAACCACCACCTGATCGCTTTCCAAAATCTCCACCCACGCCCGTTGACAGGACCGGCGGGCGAGCAAGCCGCTTTCGACCCCGCGTCGGCCAAAGGTCAATTGGTTATCGATGACGGGCAAAGCCAGGTCGGTGCCACGCTGGCCGGGGCCGGTATTTCCTTGAATGCGCTATGGAGTGTGCATGATCACCTGAAATCAGGACGGTTGATACGGGTTTTGCCGAATTTTGAGGCTGCGGAAGAGAATGTCTTGTGGCTGATTTATCCCAAGTCCAACGTGCTATCCCCCAAAGTGCGGGTATTCATGGATTTTCTGATCGCCGACATTGGCGCACAGCCACCTTGGACAAACAGGCCTAAAACAACTCCTGCGTCCTTGAGACATCCCGACGTCAAGGTCTGAGACAAGCGCTAAACGGGCACGTACGACCCAGTCGCAAAACGTGGATTGCCCACGCCTCAAATATTGCAAATCCAATAGGCTGAGCTTCATGGTTCGCTCTGTGGACCGCATTGCAGCACTTAGACTAGCGGCTCAACGTCGGGATTGGGTCGGCCTTTGATTGAGAAACAGCATTGCAGAGGCAACGGCCCACTCTGCGAGTAATAGCCGCGCGTACAGTCCTTTGGGCGGCTTTGGACCGGGGTTGAGATGGATGATCATCTTGTTGCGGCCATCCGCTAGATAGGTTCCGAATGAGTGTCCGCTCGCACTTCCCCAGATCAATTGTCTTCTGGACTTGCATTTTGCAAGAATAGTAACTATTTGTAGCTAACTTGCAAAATGCAAGTAAAAACTGACCAACAAAGTTTGGTTCCGAGGAATTGCTATTGGGCGGCATACCCAATGTCCCGAAACAGAAGGTAAGAGAATGTCGTTGGCTTCATCTAAACTGAACGGCTCAATTTCGTTCGACATCACCTACGTGTCAGAGGAAGAAGCGTCGGGACGGATGATGATCCAAGATGGCATCCGAAACCCATTTGGGTCTACACATGCGGGGGCACTCATCTGGTTTGCCGATGTGGTTGCCACGACGCTTGCGCTTCAGGGTCAGGCCCCGACCCAGGGTATGGGTGGATTTCCATTGGCCGTAAACCTCAACGCCAATTTGTTGTCGAACTGCCAAAGCGGCCAACTGCAAGCCTCCGCTCGCTTTGTCAAAAAGGGCCGCAGGATTTCGACCATTCGAACGTCTGTCCTCTCCGACACAGGCAAAACGCGCCTCGATCTAACCAGCACGCATATGGCTTCGGAGCAAGCCAAATGAAATCAAGGAAACGGTCAAATTGCCCGATCAGCATGTCACTTGAAGTTTGGGGGGATCGTTGGACCCTGCTCATTATCCGCGACCTATTGTTCGAGGGGAAGCGTACCTATGGCGATTTCCTGCGTTCGGATGAAAAAATTGCAACAAACATCCTGGCCGACAGGCTCAGAAAACTCGTCGATGACGGCATTGTCGAGCAAATGGAAAGTGCCGATACCAAATCGGGGTCAGCATATCGGCTGACTGAACGGGGGATAGACCTGCTGCCAATCCTGGCCGAGGTCTTCCTATGGGCGGACAAACATCTTGAACTGACCGACGAGCTTCGCACCCGCATCGATGCGATCAAGCAAGACAAGCCGGGTTTTATCGATGGCGTGGCGCAAGGGCTCCGTCGAAAAGACAGTTAATGCGAAACACGCGCGGCGGCTTATAGCGCCCCGAGACAGACGACGGAGACACTCGACCGTGGAGACTGTACCAGCCCATTTCTTGAGTTCGCTTGTATTGGTCGGCGGGTCCACGGTCGTTCCCTTTCTCGCACTTGGTACCTATCTGGGGTCCGGCGCGACGGTGCGAAAATCGATTGGCATCGCACTTGGTGTCGCCATTTGGGGTATCGTCGTTTTTCTGTTCGCGCGGCACTGGCAGTTCGGTGTCGACGACCCGATGGTTGTCTGGGCCATCGTGATTACGAACTTCATCCTTCCATCTGTTATAGTCGCGGTGTTTCGGCAGTTCTTTGTCGGAGATGGCTTGTCACTTGCCTGGCTGACACTGCCGCAGGCATTCCGATACATGGGCACCTTGTTTATTCTTGAGAACACACTTGGGCATACCGGCACCGTGTTTGCCTTCACGGCCGGGTTCGGTGATTTCGCCGCAGCAATCATCGCCACCGTCTTGTTGGTTCAGCTTCTGGCAGGCGAAACACCCGGCAAACTAATGTTCTATGTGCTGGTCGTCTTTGGGACCCTGGATTTCCTCGTGGCCTATTCGCTTAGCTTCATGAGCACCGAAGGCGTAACGCTGAACATTCTTGCGTTAAACGAAGACCACCTTATGACGCTTTTTCCGTTGGCGATGCTGCCCTACTTTCTGGTTCCCTTCGCCATGGCCTACCACACCCTGATGTTTCTGACACTAAGGGTGAAGTCATGAAGAACCCTTTTGAGCCCAACATTCTTCCTACGCGCGGCGGATGCTCCTGTGGGAAAGTACGCTACGCAATCACCGGCGTGCCACTGTTTCGAGCGTATTGTCATTGCAAAACCTGTCAGTCGTACAACAAGGCGGACAACGCGGACATCATCCTCTTGCGGTCCGGGGATGTGATGCCAATGGGCGAACACCACATCGACTTCCGATTTCATCAAATGCCACCAGTGCTAAACCGTGGGATATGCGCGGCCTGCGGCGGAGTAGCCATTGAAAGGATCCACCGCCCCCTGATACCCAAGCTGACCATCATTCCTGTGCAGACCCTGGATACACCAGAGACCGCCCCCTCCCCCGCCCTTCACATTTTCTACCACCGGAGGGTCAAGGACGTTGAGGATGCGCTTCCCAAACATTCCGGATATCTCAAGAGCCAATGGGCATTCACAGCTGCGCTCCTTAAAGGGCTGCGCACAAGGCTCCCCACACCCTGAGACATCTGATCAGAAAACCCGTCTTGAGCGGATGGTTGCCCGCGAGCGGGATGGCGACTGAACGGCACATTTCTTCAAGGAGTTCATCATGAAAAATCAACTTACCCTCGAAACCTTCGACGTTCCTCCGCATGCTTTGAACATGCCGTTTCCGATTGACCCGCCTGAGGGCGGTTGGACCTGGCCATATTCGACGGCGACGCTGATTTCCGGTGAGAAGGAGGCTGTTTTGATCGATACGGTCCCCACGCTAGCAGACTCCAACCGTCTCGTTGCGTGGCTCAAGGCAACCGGGAAAGACCTGCGCATGATTTACATCACGCACGGTCACCTGGACCATTACATTGGTGCTTCAATCGTTCTTGACCACTTCCCAAAAGCGTCACTTGTCGCAACAAAATCAACAATAGAATTCATCGAGAAGGAAATGGAGACAGAAAAAGACCGAGCGATGTGGGTGCCTCTCTTTGCCGAAGAAATCGCACAAACCGTCGTCGTGCCGGACCCAACAAACGGGTCGCTCGATATTGAAGGTCACGAAATCACGGCCGTCGAAGTGGGCCAATCGGACATCGCGCGATCAAGCTATGTGCACATCCCGAGCCTGAACGCCTTGATTGTGGGTGACATTGCCTACAATGAGGTTCATCCCACCTTGATCGACAGCAACCACAAAACGCGTGCGGCATGGATCAAGACGCTCTCCGATTTGCTTGCACTGAACCCAGAAATCGTCGTCGCGTCGCACCGCACCCCAGACTCGATAAATGACGTTAACGCCATAAAAAAAACGATGGCCTATCTCGAAGACGCCAATCGGTTCTTGGCGGAAACCGCCACAACGGCGCAGTTTATTGAAAAAATGTTGACGGCCTACCCCGCATATCAAAACCCGACAACGCTCTTTGTCGGCGCGGCCTCTCAGGGGCTTGAGGATACCTCGGGCAATGGATGATCAACTGTCAGGGGCCCAGCTAGTCTTCGTTCTTTTCCCAGTCGTCGGCCCATTGAGGTAGCGCGGGCTACTCCTCGCGCGCGCCCAATTGAGCCAGAAGCTCATCTATCGGAATACGGTCCCGCCCGTTCCTCGCGCAAGCCCGATACAAGACACTCGCGTGGCAAACGTCAATGCGCCAGAGGGTATGATGGGGATAGACGAACCGAACGTCGCAACCAATTGCACATGATTTCATAGTACATCGTCAAAAAGGAAGAAGCAGAATTGTCCAAATTGGTCCCCCCTCGCACGGCCAACGGAAATCTTGCTGGATCAGTAAAGGTCAGGACGCGGCCGATGTTCATTTCTTCGAACATGTCGATGTCCCAGGGCAAGCTATAGTGGTGGGACGTGCGCGCGCCCAAAGTACTCAGGTTGGGCTTTCGTCATTTGCCAAATAAGTCTTCCGAAAAGGACACATGCTCTTCTCTGTCTGAGCCAATTATTGGTTTGGGACCGCGCCACTGGAAATAACCCCACCATCTCAGCATTAAGGCAGTTGCTCAAAGAAGAGGTGGCTTGTGACTTCATCAGTAGGGCAGAGCGCAAGATGGAAAGGAGAAGACGACAGCGAAACCGCCCGCTCCTCTTCTTCTGTAAATCGGCTGCGTCATTGCCCTTAGGGCGTAATAGGCTAGCCCTCCTTGGCGACCATATGAATGGCTCCTGCTCCAGTCGGAGTAACAATGCGCCAAGTTTCAGGTGTCCAAATCTGCTTTTCAGTGGCGCCACCCAGTGCAATCTACCTCGAGGAGTTTGGATCTGACCAAGAGGGCGTTTCAGGTCCAAGAAATTGCCGCTGAGAAAAGCGTTGTCTTCAACAAATCACTTCATACCACTTCGCCGCACAGTTTTTGCTATTCCGTACGACGTCGGAAAACTGCCTGATTGGCACGGGGCCTGTAACCCCGCTTACAGTTGGGCACGTGAGAGCAGGTTGCAGTACGACAGGCTGATTTCTCGCGCTTTACGACGGCAGCGAAGCGTGCAAACGACCGCCTGTCGCTGAGTAGTTTACATCTCGCTTCCAGAGCGACAGTTATCGAGATGTGCCGGTTGGTAGGCCAGATAGTTTTCTTGTATCGAGATCTGGTCTGCGATGAACTTCGCGTCGTGCCATACGCCCCAAATGAACGATGATCCCCGACGCGATTGCCAGGGCAGACCGACGAAATAAAGCCCCGGTACCGGAGAGACGCCGCGCTGATGGACTGGTCTCCCGCTGTCGTCCAGCGCGTCTGCCTCCAGCCAGCCATAATCAAATTGGAACCCGGTGGCCCAGATGATCGTGCTGATTCCATGATCTCTTAAGTTCAGCTCACGGATCGGCTCGGTAACACAGTTGGGATCTTCTGGAATGATCCACGCCTCCGGCTCTGTCGGCAGATCCAGCCCGGTGCGCGCGACATGTGCATCAGCAGCTTTTAGCAGTGACAGCATATTGGCGTCGCCTGCATCAAGATTGGCTTTCAGATCATCGGCAATCTGCAGAATGCCGTCTTCATATCCCGAAGACATGCCCAAAAGAGTGATGCCTCGTTCCGCGAGACGTCTGAAATCCACGGTTTTGCCGCCATGTGCACCGCTCACAGCGATGGTCACATGTTCAGTGCCCGGCGCAGGTGTGTCCATGTTCCAGATACCAAGTACACCCAGCCACCAGACGTTGTCGCGTCCGCGATACCGGCGCGGAGGACGATCGTGCGGCCCGATGGAGAATAAGACCTCCCGCCCCGCGTCGTGCAACTCTGCCGCAATCTGCGAGCCTGATGAGCCGCCGCCGACAACCAAAACTGCACCAGCGGGCAAGGCATCCGGATTCCGGTAAGCGGTTGAATGCATCTGTGTGATGTCTGCGGTCTGCGGAATGATGGGCGGGATCGCAGGCTTCTGAAATGGGCCTGTAGCACTGACAAGGTAGCGGGCGTCGAGCGTGCCTCGCGAGGTTTCAATCAGAAATCCGGCACGTGCGGCATGGGGTCGGACGCGTTCGACCGTGACGCCGGTGCGCACCGGCGCATCGATCATCCTGGCGTAGTCTTCGAAATACTGCGCCACGCTTTCCTTATCTGCAAAGGTGTCGCCGTCGCAGGAAAACTCCATGCCCGGAAAGCGGTCATGCCAGGCGGGTCCATTTGCTACGAGCGAGTCCCAGCGTTCCGACCTCCAACGTTCGGCAATGCGTCCCCGTTCAAGTACAACATGATCAATCCCCTGCGCACGCAGATGCTCGCTTGTGGCAATGCCCGCCTGGCCTGCACCAATGACCACTGCGTCAAATTTCTCCATGATTAAACCCTTTGCCTATCCCGCGAACCCGAGGACCTGAGTGAGGATCTTTCAATCCATCGCCCACGCACCATTGATTTTACTTTGCCTTATGTCGATTAGATTTTAACTATGCAGCAGTTAGGAAGACTTTCTATTTGTTTCCGCAAGGAGCCGCTTCATTATCCAATGGTGAACGCTGATCCACGACTCACTTCAGGAGGTTTGTTCGTGCCCAAAGACCAAATCGATCCAATTGCCGCCCTGCGAGAGAACACGTCGGTTCCGTTTGAAAACGCGCGCGCGATGCCGACCGATGTCTATACCGAACAAAGCTTTGTGGACGCAGAACTGGAACACATCTTTCGCAAAGACTGGTATTGCGTGGGCCGCGTCGACGCGCTGTCGGCCCCGGGGGATTACTTGGCCTGCGAACTGGCGGGGCAGCCAATTGTTGTTTTGCGTGACCGCGACGGGGACTTGCGCGCAATGAGCAATGTCTGCCTCCATCGCATGTCGACGCTTTTACACGGACGCGGCAACGCCAAGACCATCGTTTGCCCCTATCACGCCTGGACCTACAACCTTGATGGCAAGTTGCGCGGCGCGCCCGCAATGTCGCAGAACGCTGGCTTTTGCAAAGACCAGTATGCGCTGCCACAGGTGCGGTGCGAGGAATGGCTGGGTTGGGTATTCGTCTGCCTTGATCCGGGCGCAGCACCGGTGGCCGATCAGCTGTCAGAAGTGGCCCGCATGATCGAAGGCTACGACATGACCAACTATTCCGAGGCATTCTACGAAGAACATGTGTGGGACACCAATTGGAAGGTTCTGGCCGAGAATTTCATGGAAAGCTACCATCTGCCGGTGTGCCATGCCGGTACGATTGGCGGGCTATCGCGACTGGAAGACATGATTTGCCCACCCGGGCACGCGGCCTTCAATTACCACACGATTCTCAAGGATGAATCGCTGCGTATTGCGATGGCGCATCCCGACAATGATCGTTTGCAGGGCGATGAGCGTCGCACGACATATCTTTTGGCGCTTTATCCAAGCCTCATGATTACGCTGACACCGGGCTATTTCTGGTATCTGTCACTACACCCCAAAGGGCCGGGTCAGGTGCATATCCGTTTTGGCGGCGGTATGTCGAACGACTTTGCGGATGACCCGGATGCACAGGATAACTTTACCGCTCTGAAAACACTGCTGGATGAGGTGAATGTCGAAGATCGGGGCTGCACTGAAAAAGTCTATCGTGGACTGTGTTCGGATGTGGCGACACCCGGACATCTGAGCCATCTGGAACGCCCCAACTACGATTTTGCACAGTACCTCATGGCCCGGATTGAAGCAGGGGGCGCGGCACAACATGGCTCATGAGCGCATCCGCCCGTTCAACACTCGCGAGACCTATCCCGAACAATCGCTTGACAACGATCTGTGCCAAGCAGTGGTCACGCGCGGTGGGCGCACGGTCTGGATGCGCGGGCAATGCCCACAGAACCTAGATGACGCCAAGAACATCGACAGCCACGATCCGGTCGAGCAAACCCACAAGGTGATGCAGAACATCCGGCAATTGATCGGCGAAGCCGGCGGCGAGATGGCCCATCTGGTCAAGGTCGTCGTCTACATCACCGATGTGCGGCACCGTGAGGCTGTCTACCGCACCATGGGCGAATACATCAAAGGGGTACATCCGGTGTCGACCGGGTTGGTGGTCCAGGCGCTTGCTCGCCCCGAATGGCTGGTGGAGATTGACGCCACAGCCGTGATCCCGGACTAGGCCGATGACCTTTTCGCTTGTGGCCCGCTGCGTCGAAACTGGGATGTTTGGCGTGGCAATTTCGTCCTCGTCCCCTGCCGTTGCGGCGCGCTGTGCCTACGCGCGCGCAGGTGTCGGTGCTGTGGCCAGTCAGAACGTCACCGACCCGCGACTTGGCCCAAAAACGCTTTATCTGATGGAACAGGGCGGTTCGGCAGCCGAGGCAGTGCAACAGATCACATGCGATGCCGCGCATATTGAATACCGACAGCTTCTGGCGATCGATGGCAACGGGACCACGGCCATTCATTCGGGCCGGAATGTTCTGGGCAACTGGAATGAGGCGCAGGGCATCGATGTCGCCTCTGGCGGTAATCTGTTGGACAACGACCAGGTGCCCGCCGCAATCGTATCCGCGTTCGAAACCTCAGAGGGCCATCTGGGGGACCGGCTGATCGCGTCGATGCGCGCAGGTTTGGCGACCGGGGGCGAGGCAGGTCCGGTGCATTCCGCCGGGATGCTGCTGGTCGATAAGGTCGCCTGGCCCGTGGTCGACCTGCGCTGTGATTGGACACAGGGCTGCCCGATTGAAGCGATTGCGACCGCTTGGGATATCTACAAACCGCAACTGGACGACTATGTTCGCCGTGCGCTCGATCCCAGTGCGGCTCCATCCTACGGCGTTCCCGGGGACGCATGACACGCAGCTAAAGGAGGCTGGGATGACCTATCTGCGGACGAAATTACAGGACCTTGCCGCCCTGCCAGCGGATCGCCCGATGGGCATGCCGGGTGCCTTCTATACCGCGCAGGACCAGTTCGACCACGAGGCGCGCACTGTTCTGCGCACGGGTTGGCATTGTCTGGGCCGGCTGGATGAGATCCCGGAGCCGGGCGATTTCTTTACCCTGCAGCTGTTGAACGAACCGTTGCTGGTCGTGCGGGGCGACGACGACAGCGTGCGCGTGCTGGCAAATGTGTGCCGTCATCGAGGAATGCCTTTGGCCGAGGGGCGCGGAAACACAAAGCGGTTTGTTTGCGCCTATCATGCGTGGACCTATGGGCGTGACGGCGCCCTGCTGCGCGCGCCACGGATGGAAAATGCAGGTTTCGATGCCAAGACTTGCAAGCTGCCGGAACATGACACGCAATTGTGGAATGGCTTCATCTATGTAAACCTTACGCGGGATGCTGCGCCTTTCGAACATCCCGAACTTGATGCCATGCTGGCCCCTTATGAAACGCAAGACTTTCGCCTTGTGCATGTGGCAGAAGAAGACTGGCAGACCAACTGGAAGTGCCTTGTCGAGAATTTCATGGAAGGCTACCACCTGAGCGTAGTGCACCCGCAAACCCTGCACGGCTACACTCCGTCCGGGCTATCGCGCAAGCTTGTCAGTGGCGATGGCTATACCTCTTATGCCGCGAACTACCCTGACAATATCACGCCACGCGGCGATGGCGCCGCCGGGCTCAGCGCGGCTGAGCGCAAACGCTCGTCTCTTTTCGCCAAGTTTCCGACCCAGGTCGCCAGCCAGGCCGCAAGCCTGCTTGTGTCGCTGTCCATCTTTCCGATCCACGCAAATCTGATCCGCGTCAAATGGACGATGTCAGTCTATCGCGACAACCTTGATCACGACACGATCCAGCAGCGGATCGCTTTGTGGGAAGAGGTCAACCGGGAAGATCGGGAAAAGCTTGAGCGCATGCAAGTCGCGCTGCATTCTACCCATGCGATCGAAGGGCCACTTGCCGGGGATGACTATGAGGGGACAATCCGCGATTTCCAGATCTGGCTCGCCCAGCAGGACGCCGCCGTTGGGGCCAGGTGACAGGATGCTAGACGCTCATAGGCGCACGCTGGTGCGCGGACAAGGAACGCAGGCTTGTCCCGTCTGACCCTCCGGCAGCTGGAATATCTTGTTGCCGTTGGTGAAACGGGCAGCATTGCACGCGCATCAGACCGCTTGAATGTGTCGTCTCCGTCTATCTCGTCTGCCATCGCCCAGCTTGAATCCGAATTGGAGATTTCGCTTTTTGTGCGCCAGCATGCTCAGGGTCTTTCGCTGACCCGCGGAGGGCAAAGGGTGCTTGAACAGGCCCGTATCGTTCTTGCGGGCGCAAGGGAAATCACGAATATCGCCGCTGACATCTCTGGCACCGCGCGCGGACCCCTTGCGGTTGGCTGCCTGCTCACTTTCGCTCAACTTGTGCTGCCGCGTATACGACGTGGTTTTGAAGCCGGATATCCGGATGTCAGGATCGTCCAGAAAGAGCTGAACCAGGCAGAGATTTTCAATGCACTGCAACGATCCGAAATCGACATCGCGCTGACCTATGACATGGACATCCCGACCGACCTGAAATTCATCGGGCTCGTGCGTCTGCACCCTTTTGCATTGCTGCACGCAGGGCACGAATTGGCGAAAAAGGGGTCTGTATCCATTGAGGATCTGGTTGAGTTGCCGATGATCCTGCTGGATCTGCCAATCAGCGCGGATTATTTTCTGTCTCTGTTCGAAGCGTCCGCGCTACAGCCCCGCATCGTTGAGCGAACCCGCGACATGGCCGTGATGCGCTCCATGGTGGGGAACGGATTTGGCTATTCCATAGCCAACGTGCGCCCGCAAAGCGACCTGTCGCCGGACGGTAGCCCGCTTGTTTGTGTTCCGATCTCGGGACCCGTCCGACCATTGAGAATGGGCCTGTTGACCACGCATGGCGCGGAAAAGTCCCGCACAGTTGCGGCGTTTGTCAACTACGCGCTGGAACAGGGTCGGTCAGGCGTTTTCAACGCCATCGGCGGAGTGGCACTTACATGAGTCTCTCGCTAGAGGTCCTGGAGCGTTTGGTCGGCTTTGAAACGGTAAGCGATCAATCAAACCTCGGCATGATCGCCTACATCGAAGATTTTCTGAAATCTCGCGGGTTTCGGGTCCAGCGCATCGCAGACCCGAAAGAACCCAAGGCTGGCCTTTTTGCAGAGATCGGTCCGGCGGTCGAGGGTGGCCTGCTGCTGTCTGCACATTCTGACGTGGTCCCCGTCGTCGGACAAAACTGGAGCACACCGCCCTTCAAGCTGACCCGGCAAGGTGATCGGCTGTTCGGGCGTGGTACGACGGACATGAAAGGCTTTTTGTCAGAAATGCTGGCGCTGGCGGATACCGTACAAAATCGCGACCTCAAGACGCCTTTGAAGCTTTTGATTTCTTATGACGAAGAGATAGGATGCGTCGGGATTTCACGTATGAAAGATCGATTGAGTCCGCTTCTGGGGCGTCCAACGCTGGCCATTGTGGGCGAGCCGACAGAGATGCAAGTTGCAATCGGTCACAAAGGAAAACGCGCCTTTCGTGCAGACATTAGGGGAGAGGTCGGGCACTCCGCGCTCGCGCCCCGATTTGTCAACGCGCTGCATGTCGCGGTCGATTTCGTCACCAAGCTGCGCGAGATGCAGGACATGTACCGACAAAAGGGAAACCGCAACGACAACTTTGACATCCCTTACACCACATTTCATGTTGGACAGCTCAACTGCGGCACGGCGCTGAATTTGGTCCCCGACAAAGCCACGCTACTTTTTGAATTCCGACATCTTCCAGAAGATGTGCCTGAAGAGCTTGAAGCACGCATTCAGCAGGCGGCAGTTACGGTGGCAGCTGGTTTTGCGCCAGCAGCCCAGATCTCACTTCACCCTTTGGCAGGTTATCCTGGGCTGTCAGTTGCGGAATCCAAACCTGCGGTTTCTCTTGTCCGGTCCTGGAGCGGTGGAAACACAAGCCACGTCGCCTTTGGAACAGAGGCGGGCGTACTTTCAGAACTTGGGGTCGAGACAGTCGTTTGCGGGCCGGGCTCTATGTCCGAACAAGGCCACAAGCCTGATGAGTTCATTTCAGTGCAGCAATTGGCTGCCTGTTCCCTCATGCTGAGGAAGGGTGCGAACGAGATTTTGTACTGCTGCTAGTCCAGCTCCGCGTTTCATGGCAAACAAACTACATTCTTGGGAGAGGGGCAGCTTTTCAATGAGACCATAGTTAGACCTGTCCGAGCACTAATTGCTTGGAACACATGCCCGAAAGGCTATCCGGTCAAACTGAACCAAAAAATTGCGACACAACACTGGAAAGACCACAAGAGACTGCAGACGGGTTTTGCCGCTGCTGTTCAAGCATCGAATGCCTCCATTCGATAATGGGAGATGGTCACAGCGCTTGACCTGCGACCTGGCGTTCATAATCCAAGGCATCGAACCAGCCAAGTGAATTGGTGATCCGACAGTTTTCGTCCAATTCCCATTCTTCCCAGCCACTGGCTTTGACGAGATTGCCCGTTTCCAAATGATGCCCTTCAAGCGTCCAACCGAAGATGGCGTGATCCCCGGCAATTCGAACAAAGTCCCTGTCAAGTTTCAGATCGGGAAAAGAAGCCATGAATCCTCCGGCCATGGCTATTACGGCTTCGCGCCCGAATTGATTTTCCCCTCGGTTGATCGCGATACCTTTGCCAGGAGCATAGTGATCAGCAACCGCCTCGGGATTTCCCGAGTTCCACGCTGCAGTGTAGGTCTCGGTCATTTTTTCAAACACGTTTTTGCTCGGTCGCATCAAACTTTCCCATCCCCTAGTTCCAAGCCAACCTAGTTGGCGCCCTACTCTTGTGTCCACAGGCCATGTAAGGCGTTATTCTTTTGAAATTTGGGCAAACTCGACGTCTGAGGATTACTCATTGCCCAAACCGGCTTGATCGGGAACACTGCGATTCTTAGACCCTCGTAGAGGACCAGTTGTCGGATGTCCGATCTCATTGAATGGCTGACGCGAAGAAAGCTCCTCAATCTCGAGGCGGTTCTGGTTGAGAATGAGATCGATCTTGATGTCCTTTTTGACCTAACAGATGAGGACCTGCGAGAAATCGGCCTTTCACTGGGCGCGCGCAAACGGCTCCGGACAGCCATAGAGGCAAGTGAACCCGATCAATCTGTGTCTGACGCGACAAGTGCAACAGATATCAAACGCGAAGCCGAACGCCGCCATCTTACAACGCTGTTCGTAGACCTCGTCGGATCGACGGCGCTGTCCGCCCGGTTCGATCCCGAAGACATGAGCGAAGTGATCAAACGGTATCAAAACACCGTAGCCGGTATCGTTACCCGATATGAAGGGAATGTGGCAAAATACATGGGCGACGGTGTACTGTGCTATTTTGGTTGGCCGGTGGCGCATGAAGATGATGCAGAACGCGCTGCGCGCTCTGCGCTGGAAATTGTCGGATCGATTGCCGACATGCGGGCGCCTGACGGACAGGAATTGTCTGCTCGGGCCGGAGTGGCAACCGGCATGGTAGTTGTCGGCGACCTCATCGGGGAAGGCACATCGCGGGAAGAAACTGTCGTCGGCGACACGCCGAACCTTGCAGCCCGTTTTCAGACCTTGGCCGAGCCGGGGCAGGTTCTGGTTCCGGAAGCAACGAAGCAGCTGATTCAGGACACGTTCGAACTGGAACAGCTTGGCCATTTCGACATCAAGGGATTGGATTCGCCTGTACCAGCCTGGAGGGTCGCCGCCGAGCGCAGCCTGGAAAGTCGGTTCGAGACCGAAGACCACAATCCTGTCCTGCCGATGATCGGGCGCAACCATGAACTGGGATTGATCATGGAGCGCTGGCACCGCGCAATTTCCGGCGAAGGCCAAGTCACCGTGCTGATTGGTGAAGCGGGTATCGGCAAGTCCAGACTAACGCGTGCCGTTATTGACGCTGTCTCGACGCAGGATCACTTCCGGATGAACTATCACTGCTCGCCCTACCATACGGATTCGAGCTTCTTTCCTGTTATCCAGCAACTTTCACATGCCGTGGGTCATCTGGAAACTGACACGGCCAGCCAAAAAACCGCGAAGCTTCGCCAGCAACTCCGGGCCGCCGACCCGACGATCATTGCAGGGCTTTTACAGATTGAAACTGATCCATCCGCCGAAACACCCGATCTGTCACCTCAACAGTTCCGAGTCCGGATCATGGAAGAGACCTCGGCAGAAGTTCAGATGCTTTCACGGGAAAAGCCGGTCCTGCTGGTCGTGGAGGACGCGCATTGGTGCGATGCCTCGACGCTTGCGATGCTTGAGGCATGTCTGGACCGAATTGCGACCGAACGTGTCATGATCTTGATTACCGGCAGGCCGACGTTCCAGCACGCGTTCGGAGGTCATCCAATCGTATCCAAGCTTACCTTAAACCGGTTGGGGTCAGAGCAAATCGAAGATGTTCTTGCAAAAATTTCGGGCGGCAAAAGTCTTCCTGCCGAACTGACCAAGGAAATCATCCACCGAACCGACGGCGTGCCCCTGTTCATCGAGGAACTGACAAAAACCATCTTGGAATCCGGCGACCTTGTTGAAACCGAAAGCAGCTTTCAACTCACCGGTCCCATTGACCGGGTGACCATCCCGGCGACTTTGCATGATTCCCTCATGGCCCGGATCGACCGACTTCAACCCGTGAAGGAAATCGCCCAGATGGCCGCCTGCATCGGGCGAAGTTTCGACCGGGCGTCCTTGGCAAAAATCGCCCGTGTCGATGATCTGGCGCTGGACGATGCGCTGGGACAGCTTGAGCGCAGCGAACTTGTTTTTCGGCGCGGAATTCCTCCGGATACGACCTATGTCTTCAAGCACGCTCTGGTTCGGGATGTAGCCTATGAAAGCTTGCTGAAACGCCGACGTCTGGAAATCCATCACCGACTTACGGACCTGTTCGAGGCTGACCCGAATGCGCCCTCGGAATTGATCGCACATCATGCGACCGAGGCTGGGTTGACCGAAAAGGCCATTACTCTATGGGGAGACGCTGCCAGAAAAGCTCAGGCCCGACCGGCTTATGTTGAGGCGGGTAATCATCTGCGAAATGCTCTGACGCTGGTTGCGGGTTTGCTGGACAAACCGGAATGGCGCGAACGAGAGCTGGCGCTTCTGGTGCAACTTGCGCAGGTACATATCGCCAAGGATGGCTACGCATCAGCCGAAGCCAGCGCAGCATTCTCCCAGGCGTTGGAGCGAATTCACGCAACCGCGGACCCAGAACTCAAGGTCGCAATCTATTATGGGACCTGGATTGCGCCTTACATCGGCAACGATCTGCACAAAGCATTCGATCTGGTTTCGAGACTGGTAGAGGACATGGCGAACGAACCCGACCCGATCCCAAAGCTGATCTCGCGTCGGATGCGGGCTGCAACCCTGATTGCCAAGGGCCGCTCTGCCGAAGCTCTTCAGGATCTCCAAGTCGCATACGAGCTTTATCAATCGGCCGAGATCGCAGATTTTTCAGCGAAATTCGCTCAGGACCCGGGCGTACAGATCTGGTGCTATATGCTCCTTGCGCAATGGATGTGTGGTGACGAAGTCATGGCGCGACAGACCTGCCACAAGGCCCTTGCGCGGGCTCGCGAGCTCAAACACGCCAACACAATCTGCTACGCAGGTTTGCACGCTGTCACCTTGTCGATCTGGATTGGCGATGTGGAAGGCGCATCCGAGATCAACGAGGAAATGCGACGGGTCTCGGACGAGCACGACATGGCGTTGTGGAAAGACTTTGTCGCCATTCATGACGCAGTGCTGGCCTGCATGACGGACGCACCCGGCGCCGTTCATCAGCTAGATACCGCTTTGGATGAGTATCGCGCAAAAGGATGTTGGCTTTGGGTGACGCTTTATTTGGCAGAACACGCGAAAGCCCAACTCAGGGCAGGCGATCCCGCGGCAGCCCTACGCACGGTGGATCGCGCATTGCGAGAACAGGATACCACAGGGGAACACTGGGCTGAGGCTGAGTTGCTCCGTATCAAAGGCGAAGTCAGAGCTGCTCAGGGAAACACCGATGCCGCGAATGCCGCCTTTGACCAAGCGATCCTCGTTGCCCAAACTCAAAACGCCCAGATATTGACCGAGCGCGCGCTATGTTCAAAACAAGTTTTCCTTAACGTAAACAGTTGAATCAAAGAAAAATCCGCTCCAAATCAATGGAGGTCCAAACGGGGTGTTCAGTGCGAGACTTGGATGCCGGTCGCGCCTGTTCGGCAACCACTTCCTTCAGATCGCGTGCTTCACGGCGCAGATCTTTGACCTCCGTCGAGGTCGCCGCACGAGCCGTATCGCCAGCAAGGCGTTTCTTCCCAGCTTCGAGGAACTCTTTGGACCAGCTGTAATACAAGCTTTGCGCGATGCCCTCGCGGCGACACAGCTCTGCAATGCTGTCCTGGCCTTTCAGGCCGTCCAGCACGATCCTAATCCTCTCTTCTGCGGAATACTGTTTGCGGATCGTACGGCGAATGTCTTTTACGACCTTCTCACCGTGGCTCTGCTTCGTTTCGGGCTTCTTTCTCAACTCCACTTCTTGGCGGTTACAATGAGCCAGAAACCCTCTCTTATCGAGTCGAACTAAACTGTCCTATTGGCGCTGACGTCAAACAGAGTGGGGTTTATGCGTAAGGTGTCATCAGGGATCTGCACTCTGCTCAACGCTTCGGTTGTGGTGAAAGCCCCGGACGGCTCGCTGTCAGGTGTCAGTGCAGACAGGTCAATCATCGTTGGGTCGGTCAACGCGTTGAGAAATGTGACAATGTCGGAGAACTCGGTATCTCCCATTGGTGTGGGCGTAAGATTGTCGGCTTCGGAAGTACGGGCGTGCAATCGTTCAATGTTATGAACAAAACCGTCCCACGCATCGAAAGCGGTTCGCCGCGTGGGATTGAGCGGGCGAAAGATCAGAACTGAGCCACTTCCAATCTGCTCTACTACGTCGTCGTTCCGACGCAAACGCGGCATGTCGTAGGTTTCAAGGCTTTCCAAGGGATCGGCATGATGCCGGAAGCGTTTCATACGCTCCATTGTTCCCCTATCGCCCCGTCAATCTGGACAAAGGCTCCTAGCCAGACTGTTGGTTAAGAATCCTGCAGCACCTACAATTTAGATTGTACGCGCTCGCGACCTCCTTCAAACCTTGCTGTATCGAGCCGCATTTATCAGGTTTCCGTCTGCACTCAGAGAATTCTCCACATTTGAGTCGCGTTGTCGGGTCGTCTTTTCATGCGCCCATGTCGGAAGCAGTGAATTCTTGCGTGTTGTTTGACAGGTAAATACCTTCGACAACGAACCTCATCAGGCGTTGATGCTGACCAACCGGCCCAACACTGGGTTGTTGTTGAAAAGCAGATTTGGCCTAAGGGACATGAAAGTGGCAAACCTACTTGATCCGTTTCAATTGAAACACCTGACATTGCGCAACCGCATTGTAAGCACATCCCATGCGCCGAATTATGTCGAAGGAGGTCATCCCCGAGACCGCTACCGGTTGTATCACGAGGAAAAGGCCAAGGGTGGGGTCGCCCTGACCATGGTTGGCGGCTCGACCAATATTGCTCCTGATAGCCCTTCGGTGTTCGGTCAGCTCTATGCAGGTGATGACAGTATCATTCCGTGGTTCCGAAAACTTACGGATGGCGTTCATGAACATGGTGCCGCGATCATGTGCCAGATCACCCATATGGGGCGCCGCACAGCCTGGGCTGACGGGCATTGGTTGCCGGTTCTGGCTCCGTCCGGTGTTCGCGAACGCGCTCACCGCGCCTTTCCCAAAGCGATGGAACAAGAAGACATCGACCGCGTGATCGGCGATTTCGCAGCTGCTGCGCGTCGCTGTCAGCAAGGTGGGTTCGACGGGATCGAGCTTCTGTCCCACTCTCATCTTCTGGGGCAATTCCTGTCCCCGCTGACCAACAAGCGCGACGATGACTATGGCGGAACTCTGGAGAACCGCATGCACCTGACGCTGCAAGTGCTTGACGCCGTGCGTGCTGAAGTCAGCCCTGATTTCATCCTGTCAATGCGCATCACCGGCGATGAGCTGACCGAAGGCGGGCTAAGCGCTGAAGATTGCGTTGCCGCAGCTCGGATGCTGGAACGTTCTGGCCATGTCGATATGCTCAACATCCTTGCCGGCGCCCCCTACGATGATCTGGGCTTGGCTGAATGGGTGCGTCCCATGGGCCTGCCAGCGGCCCCGCATATCACCGTGGCTGGACGCATCCGTGATGCCGTCGATCTGCCGATTCTGCATGCAGGAGGGATTGCGGACATTGCCACGGCCCGCCACGCGCTTTCGAGTGGCTATGTCGATCTTGTTGGAATGACCCGCGCACAAATGGCCGACCCCTATCTGGTGAAAAAACTCACGCGTGGGGAAGAAGAGCGTATCCGCCCCTGTGTTGGCTTGGGCTACTGCGTGGACCGGGTCAATCAAGGAAAACCCGCAGTGTGCGGACACAATGCGGCTACGGGACGCGAACAGACCTTGCCCCATATCGTCGCCCTTACGGACACCCACAAGAAAGTGGTTGTCGTCGGAGGCGGAGCCGGTGGTTTGGAAGCCGCACGGGTCTGCGGTCTGCGCGGCCACAGTGTCGTGTTGTTCGAGGCCTCGGATCGTCTGGGTGGGCAGCTGGGTCTGGCCGCCAAGGGGATGACGCGCAGACAGGTATGGGGCGTTGCCGACTGGTTGATTTCAGAGGTGACGGAGCTTGGGATCGATATCCGCTTAAACACCTATGCCGAAGCAGATGACGTACTGTCACAAACCCCCGATGTCGTGATTATTGCGACTGGCGGCTGGCCTGAACCTTTGACTATTCCCGGTGGCGATCTGACGATTTCCAGCTGGGAAATATTGTCCGGTGAGGTACGCGTCTCGGGCAAAGTGCTGTTGTTCGACGAGGTCGGCGACCACCCTGCGGCTGTCACGGCCGACATGCTGGCAGGCAACGATTGCAGCGTCAATCTCGTAACCCCGGACCGGACAATTCTGCATGACCTTGGCCCCACGACCTCTGCCGTCGCCTTGCGCGATCTGGCCGCCAATGGAGTTACCTTCACCTGCCTGCAGGAGCTCACCTCCTTGGTGCGCGAAGGTAGTCAAGTTCGCGTCAGCCTTCGCCATGTGTTGACGGGGAATGTCACTGAACGTCTTGTCGATCATGTCGTCGTCGAACATGGCCTGTCCCCGATGGATGAACTGTTTCATGACCTCAAACCAAGTTCGCGCAACCATGGGCAGGTCGAACACAAGGCGCTTGCCAGCGGGACCTTTCCATTCGTTGACACCAATCGGAGCGGTCAGTTCCATTTGGCCCGCATTGGCGACGCAGTTACAAGCCGAAATATACACGCCGCAATTCTCGATGCCTTGCGGGTATGTTCTAGGGTCTGAAAGAAACTTGATCATCTGCCGATTAAAGATGGGAGCAGACAATCAGCTTTGGCGTAGCAAATGGCAGAAAAACACACACTTAAACAGGTATCGAGCGGGCCACTGCAAACCTTCGCGCGGAGTAACTGTCGCAGCGGTGCCGTTCGTCCAAACGGGAAATCATTGAAGATGCAAAAATTGGAGGGCTTGCGTCGCAAACTATGTGCTGTGGTTGGCGTAGTTGCGTAACTTGGCTCATTTGCTTTGAAATCAATTGTGAGCAGGTTTTAGTATGATCTTTTTGAAAGGCGGCCACTTCACCAAGGACGTGGATCGTACGCTGTCTGAACTGCGGAACGGTTCTGCAGTAACCAAGCTCTTTTCCAAAGCACTGTCTTCAAACGGAACCCCAAGCAAAATCCTTATCGATAAGAGCGGAACCTACGCAGCAGGTATTCGGAAAGTGAAAAGGATGTTGAAGCGGTTCGGTTGCCAAGCCAAAGTGCAGACAGTCAGGTGCCTATCCGATTTGTATGATAGAGCACGGTTCAAATAACGGCGTGTTCGACGCGTGTGTGGGTTCAAGTCCTCCACATCTGCATTTGCAACACTGGATGGCATCGGAGTCGCCAATGTGCTTTAAAAACTGCAATTCTCAAACGCCGCGACCTCGGGCTTTCGTGTATTTGCTGAGATCGCAGGATAAATGTGTGCGATAAATTGCTGCCTCCGGCCGTTCCTAACAATTCGAACACAACCTCGGTCAATCAATCCACGATTAGCCGCGACGCAGTCGCTTCGTTCACGGCCAGTGCCGTATCGTATAGAATGGCAAGTCTTAAGAGTGACTTAACGTCGACGTCATGCGGCAACGCCGAAAGCGGGTCGATAAAAAAGATCAGAGTGTCCAGCTTGCCTTCTGCAATCATGGCACCTATTTGCGCGTCGCCGCCCAGTGGCCCGCTTTTTAGTTGTGTGACGGCAAGATCCGTTTCGTCATTGATCCTGCCACCAGTCGTGCCTGTTCCAAACAGCGTGAACCTTGAAAGAACGTTCTCATGTTCTTTCACCCATGTGATCATCTGATCCTTTTTCTTGTCATGTGCGACCAAAGCGACATTCTTCATGTCACGGCCTTTGTAGAATGTAAGGTGTCATTGTCCGCGGCCCAATTCCATGCGAGGGGTGACTTTCGCTTGAGGGCTCCGCTCAGATGCTGGCGCATGCGATAGGACGCATCGACAGTATTGCCGGCCTCCAGAAGCGCCAGAATTTCAAGATGTTCGGTACATTGTTCAACAAGACGCTCATGGTTGACCTCGGCACGGTACTCCATCAACCGTCGCATTCGATTTACCCGTTGAAGAGCCATGAGAAAATAAGGATTACCGGAGAGCTTGATCAACTCTTCATGAAACAGGGCGCCATTCTTAAGAAGTGACTCAGCTGGTACAGCGCTAAAATCCATCTCCAGCATACCCTCCTGAATACGACGCTGCTCTGACAGGATTTTACGGTTCAATTCGAATGAGGGTTCGAGCATTGCGGCGGGTTCGATCGCCATGCGGAACCGGTAGATTTCGTCGAAAGCTTCTGGCGTGTTGGCAACGGGAAGAAACCGCCACCCATAACCTTCCTTGCGCTCAACCCAGCCTTCTCGCGTGGCGCGCACAAGAATGTCGTTTGTCCAAGACTTCGACCATCCGTACTCTTGCCGCAGATGCTGTTCGGTCACTTCTTCAGGCAGCCTGCCTGTCAGCCAGTCCTCTGCCAGCTTGTGGTACGCATCGTTCATGGATTCTGGCTGCTGATCGAGCAACTCATTCAATGCTTCAGGATCGGCATCTGATACAAAATACCCCCGGTTCTCCTGTCGGATCAAGAAACCGCTTTCTTCAAGAATATTCATGGCTTCCCGAATTGGGGTTCGGGACACACCATAACGATCCGCCAGCTGCTGTGCGCCCAGATGTTGTCCGGCCTGAATACTCCCGGCGGCAATGTCCTGAAGCAGCCGACGCGATATACGCTGAGGAAGGTCGCTTGTTCGCATTCTGTTGGCCAATTCTCCGGATCCAAGGGCCTGCTGTTACGCCCTATGTTCTAGTCATTTCGTGTTCACTTTGCATCTCAAGAAGCAGAAAGTCAGCATGTTTCAGGCTTTTAAATCTTCAAGATGCAATTTTTCGTGCAGTTGAGGCCTCCTGACCGGCTGATCGCGAGTCAAAAACAATGGTCTCAAGTTGCTTGCCCGTTTGCCTTTGTGGCTTTTGCTTTGTACCGGTTCAGCAGTGAAAGCGTGGCTGGCACGGCAATGATCATCAACAGAATGATGGACAGGACAAGCGAGACAGGGCGCTCCCAGAACAGGTTCATGGTGCCTTGCGAGATGATGTATGTCTGCAGAAAGGTCTCTTCCGCCATTCCACCGAGCACCAGTGCAAGCACCGTCGCTGCCGGAGAGTAGCCATAGCTTTTCATCGCAAATCCAACCAGCCCGCTCAGAACCAGGATCCATGTCTCAATGATGCTGGCGTTAATCGCGAATGCGCCAATGACGCATAACAGGACGATGACCGGAACAACATTTACGTAAGGGATATCGAGAAACTTCACGAATAGAGGGATGGCAAAGATGCTCATCGCGATCAGGATCATGTTGCCAAGGTACATGCTTGCGATAAGGCCCCAGACGAATTCAGGATCGTTGACGATAAGCAGCGGGCCGGGCTGAAGCCCCCACATCAGAAACGCGCCCAGCAACACGGCTGTGGCCCCAGAACCCGGAATGCCAAGTGATAGCAGCGGGACCATCGCGCCGGCAGAGGCCGCGTTGTTGGCCGCTTCCGGAGCGACGAGGCCACGCATCTCACCCTTGCCAAATTTCTCCGGGTCCTTCGCAACCTTCTTTTCAACAGAATACCCGATGATCGACCCCAGCGTAGCGCCAGAACCGGGAAGAACGCCTGCAACAAACCCGATTGCCGAGCCGCGCCAAAAGGTAAAGCGAGATTCATAGTAATCTTGCTTTGATGGCCAGAACTCTTTGTCGCGGAAACTGATCCGCAATCGTTTCGCCGGCTGGCGATGCTGGCCGTTGAAGATACAATGCAGCAATTCGCCGATCCCGAACAGGCCAATTGCCACCGCCACGAAGTAGACACCGCCGATCAACTCGGGCGAGCCGAATGTGTATCGCTGCTGCCCACTCATGACGTCGACACCTATGGTCCCGATCGCAAATCCGATCAAAGCTGATATGAACCCTTTGAATTTGTTGTCGCCCATCATCGTGGTCAGCATGAGCAGACCCACGGCAATAATCAGAAAATACTCCGACGGGCCAAAGGACGCGGCAAAATTTGCCAGCGAAGGTGCCAATGCGGTTATCAGGACAACGCCAATTGTACCGCCGAAAAACGACGCGATGGCTTGCATGACCAGCGCGGGCCCGGCCCGGCCTTTTTGGGCAAGCGGATAGCCGTCAATGGTTGAAGCCACGGTCGCCGACTCGCCGGGTGTATTGATCAGGATCGACGTGATCGTGCCGCCATACATCGATCCATAATAGATGCCAGCAAGCATGATGATGGCGATGGTCGGTTCCAACCCAAAGGTCATGGGAATGAGTACCGCAATTCCTGCGGCTGGCCCGAAACCGGGGAAAAGTCCGACGATCATGCCCAGAAACGCGCCGATCACCAAAAACAGGAACCCTTCGGGAGAGGCCGCGATACTGAGCCCAAGTGAGAGATTTGATGCGATATCAGCAAGCATCGGTGAGTTCCTTTCGCAGGACGTACAGAAAACTAAAATCCAAAGGGGCCATCAGGCAGCGACGCGTTCAGCAAGATTTTGAACAGACCATACAGAAACGCGGGCAACGCAATGCTGTAGATCACGTTGCTGATCGGGTGCGCGCGATTGAAGGTGAAGAGATACACCAGCATGAACACCAGCATCGCAAAGAGTGCGCCAAGCAGGTTCAGCAGCGCCACAAACCCGCAAATGTAGAGGAAGACGATCAGGACATCCCGTCCGAATTCCGGACCGCCATCAATCGCGTGGGCGTCAACGCCAAGCGCATCGGCTTTGGCCTCTGCTTCAGGGTCCGCCAGATGAACCGGTGCAAATCCTGTACGCTGTTCTTCCAGCCATTCCCGCACATCACCCCAGAGATTGATGGTGCAGGCGATTACCAACAAGGCACCGACCACAAGCGGGAAAAAACCCGCTGCTGGGCGACCGGATGCCGTGACAAGAGTGAGCGTGCTGAGCCCGTAAACTGTGTAGCCAATGGCCAATGCCAGAAGACCTGCGGCGAACCACTTTTTCATCGGTCCTCCCCTCCCGATTGTTCTTGTGAGGATGCAGTCGGGCGCAGGATCTCTGCGCCCGAGTTGATGTTTTTGCTACTCTTGAATGGCACCGATTTCGATGAGGGTGGCGCGATACTGCGCGCTGGTTTCCTCAAGATAGGTGGCAAAGTCACTGCCCCAGATCGGATTGCCTGACATACCGTTCTTGACGAGGTATTCCTGCCATTCCGGCGTCTCAACCACTTTCTTCAGGGTTTCAACCCACCAGGTCTGGACCGACGGATCAAGATCATTCGGCATGACAACGCCACGCGGCAGCGAGAAGCTGAAGTCGTAGCCAAGCTCCATGAACGTGGGGACATCCGGATTGTTTGTACTCCGTGCGGAATCCGAAAACGCGAGGGCTGTCAATGTTCCTGCATCCAGCTGGCCAGCCACTTCGGACGGGTTGGCAACAACGGCATCGACGCTGCCTGAGGTCAGCGCAGTTACCAATTCACCACCCGAGCCGATGGGCACGTATTCGAATTCGATCCCAGCGGCATTCGCGAACAGCGCCGCAGTTACACGTTCTGGCCCGGCAGAACCGCTGCCCGCGATGGTTACCCGTCCAGCGTTGGCCGCATCCACGAAGGCATCAAGGTCTCCAAATTCTGCATCACTGCGCACCACCAGAAGCATGGCGTCGCTGGCCAGTAGGCCGATAGGGGTGAAATCCGCATAGGTCCAGTCGGTATCCGCGACAAGCGGAGTGCCGATAAAGTTGCCGCTGGTCGACGTCAGACGGTAAGGATCACCAGCGTGTTGACTGACATAACTGAAGCCAACGGCTCCGCTTCCACCTTCGCGGTTCTCTACAACGATGTTGTCCGGGTAGAGGTCGTATTGGCGCAGGACATCGACCACCGTGCGCGACATGCGGTCATTGCCGCCACCGGGACCGAAGGCAATTGTGTAGGTCAATCGCTCGGACGGATAGTCCTCCGCGACAGCCGGAAGCGCAAATGCCATTGCCGCAGTCGCGGCGGCCAGCAAAGAAAATGTACGACGCTTGATCATGGTTTCCTCCCTAGGATCATTTTTGCATTTGTATATTGTTTAGTGCAATAAGCTCGAAAATTGCACCTTGTCAACTAAAAATGCAAATAAGCTTTCATCAAACCTTGATTACTTGAGTGTTGTACAGTGTTTAAAGCAGCCTTCTTCAATGAAGTTCTCATTTAATGAACAGTTTGATACGACTTCAATCATCGTTCGATTGCATTTGCACCTTGTAAAATGCTTTTTAATATGTAAAAGACCAATCCAAGCATCATCAATAGAGGCCGTGTTTTGCGGGGAGGAGACATCTAGATGAAGATTATGACATTGCCGTGTGACGGCATCGGTCCAGAGATCATGGCGGCGACTATGGACGTGGTTCAGGTGGCCAATGAACGCTTTGTCCTTGGTTGCACTTTTGAGGAAGAACAATCCGGTTTTGACAGCTTGAAGAACCATGGAATCACGCTGCGCGACGACGTTCTTGAGCGGGCTCGCAGTGAGTTTGATGGTGTGATCCTCGGCACGCAGTCCCACATGGATTACCCGCCAGTTGCCGAAGGCGGTCGCAATGTCTCAGCGGGATTCCGGATCGGGTTGGACCTGTATGCAAATGTACGTCCCGCCAGATCGCGGGATTTTTTGCCAAACAAGGCTCCAGGTATGGATCTGGTGATCATGCGCGAGGCAACGGAAGGGTTTTACCCCGACCGCAACATGTTCAAAGGCGTCGGGGAAATGATGCCTGACCCAAATATGGCGTTGTCCGTCCGCAAGATCACGCGAAACGGATCCATGCGGATCTGCCGTGAGGCGTTTAAACTGGCGATGCAGCGCAACAAGAAAGTCGCGGCAATCCACAAGGCCAACTCGTTCCTGATGACGGACGGGTTGTTCCTTGAATGCTTCCGTGAGGTGGCGAAAGACTATCCAGAGGTTGAAACCGAAGAATTGATTGTTGACGCTTTCGCCGCCCTTCTGGTCCGCAAGCCAGAAACTTACGATGTTATTGTCGCCACCAACTTTTATGGCGACATTCTGTCTGATCTTGCCTCTGAACTGTCCGGCTCCCTGGGATTGGCCGGTTCCATCAATGCCAATGCGGAAACAGGCCTTTGCTGCGCGCAGGCGCAACATGGCTCGGCCCCTGATATTGCGGGCCAGAATGTGGCAAATCCCACCTCGCTGATACTTTCTGCAGCGATGATGTTGTCCTGGCTGGGCGAGCAACGCGGCGTTCCGAAACTGATGGATGCGGGAAAGGCAATTGCAGATGCGGTAGACGCCGTCATTGATGACCCGGCCAAACGCACACGTGACCTTGGCGGCAATGTGAACACGGATGCGTTTGGTCGCATTGTGGCCGAAACACTGCTGCGTCAGGCGGTTGCTGCATAGACGTTACTCCCGGCGGACACTCCCTCCGCTCAGTTGGTGGCGCCGTCTGCGGGCGGTGTCACCTGTTCAGCAACTGGACCAAACACTGATGACCAAACAACACCGCATAGCCCTGATTCACGCAACACGTGTTGCGGTCGATCCGATTGAAGAGGCCGCAAAACGTCTTTGGCCGGGTGCAGAGACCATGACAATTCTGGAAGAAGGGTTGTCGATGGATCGGCAGAAGTACGATGAACTTCCACTCGCACTTTGGGACCGCATCATCGGGCTCACGAAATATGCTGAGTGCGCAGGCTCGGACGGCATTCTGTTCACTTGTTCAGCCTTTGGCAGAGCCATTGAAGATGCCGCAGAAGGCAGTCCCGTTCCAGTCATGAAACCCAATGAAGCCATGTTCAAAGCCGCCTTTGCTCATGGCGACCGAGTGGCGATGATCACGACATTCGCCCCAGCCACCGCCAGCATGGAAGCCGAATTCCGAGAGGCGGCAGCCCAATGTGGCTCCAAGGCACAGATCACGTCTCATTTCTGTCCGGGCGCGCTGGAAGCCAAACGCGCCGGTGACGATGCGACGCACAATCAACTGATCGCGCAATTGGCCGCAGGGATTGACGACGTGGATGTCATCATGCTCGGGCAGTTTTCAATGGCAGGTGCCGCAGGCGCAGTGCGCGCAACGACCGACATCCCCGTTCTGACAAGCCCGGACGCAGCGATCTTGGAAATACGTCGCCGTGTGGAGGGCGCAACAAGAGGACAAATGCCATGCTAATTGGTGTCATTGCAGATGATTTTACCGGCGCAAGTGACATCGCCAACACGCTGGCCAAGGGCGTTCCACCCGAAGGTGGATTGCGAACTGCACAATTTGCCGGCGTACCAGTCAACCCCGCCGACCCCGCCTTCGAAGCCGGGGTGATCTCACTCAAAAGCCGGTCTGCTCCGATCAAGGACGCGGTGGCTGACAGTCTGGATGCTCTGACATGGCTTCGGGCACAAGGTTGTGAACAAATCCTCTTTAAGTATTGTTCCACCTTTGATTCTACGCAGAACGGCAACATTGGCCCTGTGGCAGATGCCCTTGCGGATGCGCTTGATGCATCCGGGGTCATCGTATGCCCTGCCTTTCCGACGGCTGGACGCACCGTCTATCAGGGTCATCTGTTCGTTTTTGATACATTGCTGAGCGAGTCAGGTATGCAATACCACCCGCTGACACCCATGACGGATCCGGACATCCGCCGCTGGTTGGGTCATCAAACCCCCAGCGGGGTTGGCCACCTTGCCTTGAAGCCCATCCAGTCTGGCGTGCATGAAACGCGTGATGCCCTGACAGCGCAGATGGTAAAGGGGCAGCGTTTCATTGTCGCCGACGCAGTGACCGACACCGATCTTCTGGTTCTCGGCGAAGCGGCTGCCAAGCTGCCGCTTGTAACCGGAGGATCTGGAATAGGCATGGGATTACCACGCAACTTCATTCGAGAAGGCAAGGCAAAGGGCGGCGCAGTACTGCCAATTGCTGTGCATGGAGCAGACGCCATTCTGGCCGGCTCATGTTCTGGCGCGACGCGCGGTCAGGTCGCTTTTCATGCAAAAACACATCCGACCCTTGCCATCGATGTCCCCGGGGTAATGGGTGGCTCTGTAACATCTCGAACACTTCTGGACTTCATCTCTGCCCATGTCGGCGAAGCGCCCCTAGTTTATTCATCCGGGACGCCAGAGCAGGTCACGGCGTTTCAGTCATCCTATGGTCGCCAGGGCGTTTCCCAGAAGCTCGACGACCTTTTTGCGACAACCGCACGGCTGCTTGTGCGCGACGGATATCGCCGGATCGTCGTCGCTGGCGGGGAAACCTCGGGCGCGGTTGCGCAAGCCGTCACGGACGAATTGGATGCCTTTGCCATGAAGATTGGTCCTGAAATCGATCCCGGAGTGCCGGTATTGACGATAGGCGACAGCAATCCCGTCGCCTTGGCCCTAAAGTCAGGAAACTTCGGTACCGAAAATTTCTTTGCGAAAGCTCTGATGCGCATGGAGGGCGTTTCCGAATGACCAAAGAGCAGGATCTCAGGCAGCAAATGTCCACGCTCTGCGCCTCACTCTTTCAGCGGGGTTTCTCCGTCGGAACGGCGGGAAATGTCTCTGCAAAGTTAGGTGACGGTTTTCTGATGACACCAACCAACTCAACCCTTGGCGCCATCGACCCCGCATGCATCTCCAAGCTTGACAGGGACGGGCAGCATCTCGCTGGAGACAAGCCCACCAAAGAGGCGTTCCTGCATCGTGCCTTTTACGACTCCCGGCCCGACTGCGGGGCGGTTGTACATCTTCATTCCACTTGGGCCACTGCCTTGTCCTGCCTTGATGACATTGATCCCAACGACTGCATCCCGCCTCTTACACCCTATGTCGTAATGCGTGTGGGTACCGTAAGACGCGTGCCTTACGTTAAACCAGGCGACCCGAAAGCTGGTGATCTGATTTCTGAGCTGGGCGGTCAGTATTCGGCGGTTCTGCTGGCCAATCACGGGCCAGTGGTCAGTGGAAAAGATCTGTTTTCTGCAATCTGCGCAGCAGAAGAATTGGAAGAAACGGCAAAACTCATTATGGCCACAAGGGGGCTGCCAACGCGCCTGCTGTCTGATGAAGACGTTGCCGATCTGAAACGCAGCTATGCCGATATGTGAGGGCCTATGAAAACCGCAGATCTAATCGATTCCTATGCCGACAAGCTCTCCCTCGTGCACCTACCTTGGCGTGCATTTGGAACGAAACCGTCTTTTGCGGCACCTGTGCAAACCGCGAAGTGTTTCGAAGACAACACAATCCTGCGCGCCCAACTCGAAACGCCAGGCAAAGGTCGCGTTCTGGTTGTGGATGGGGGCGGATCAACCCGCGTCGCACTTCTTGGCGATTTGCTTGCGCAGTTGGCCATCGACAACGGTTGGGCAGGCATCGTTCTGAACACGGCCATTCGCGACAGTGCCGAGATCGCCCGAATGGATACACTCGTCTTCGCCCTGGCCACCAGTCCGGTCAAAAGTGCCAAAGAGGGTTGGGGCAAAGCCGGATGCCCAATCCAGATTGGCGGTGCTGCTATTTCATCAGGCGATTGGCTATACGGCGATGCTGACGGTGTTCTGCATAGCAAAGAAAAGTTGATCTAGTTAGTCTTGGGCTTGCGATTCAACGAAAGGTTATTGTCCAGACGCTTTGACTTATACTTATGAACGGCAGTTCTTTACATGTTCAGCAGGGAGCGCAAATTTATCTGAACCGCCTGCGATGAACGACCGTTCTCGCAACATCTCAGATTTTTTCCCGCATTGGCGAAATAGTGCTGCGAAAGAAATCGCCGCCCTAATTGTGAATTCTCGAAGGCCCGTTGTAAGCTCATCAGTTCAATTGGATTTTTTGGTGGCAGCGACCTAAAGCTGTTTTTTCATGAACCATCTGCAGTGCCCGACGGGTTCGTTTTCTGAACCGTTGGCAAGCGATCCAAAGTCGGCGTATCCAAGCCGAAGATAGAACTCCCGTGCTTCGGCGTTGGACGTATCTAGCCAAGCGCCATGACAGCCAAGAGTTTTAGAGCGTTCCTCAGCTTGCATCATCAGTCTCTTACCAATGCCAGATCCTCTCAATTCTCTCCGGACCCACAGAAGCTTTACCAAAAACCAGCCATAAGATGTTGAACCCGTGACACCTCCTATCAACTGTCCGGCTGTATCCTTGGCTGAGAGTACAACGGTCTCGTTCGTCGACTGGCTATTCAATTCGGCAAGCGACTTGAGTAGGTTGTCCTCGATTTCTTTCGATACCTCGGAGTGCCTCGAATTTGGCTCAATAGAAATCGTTGGTTCTATCATTTCACCGGCATTTCCATCACGGTTCGCATTTACAGTGAAACTCGAAACTGGTTTCAGCAAGGTCTGGTTCGTCACCATCTTTCCAGTTCAGCCGAGGCTCGTCGACGTGGTTTTGTTACATTTTTTTGTACGACCGGAGACAGCAACTTAGCGGGCACATTTATCCCGTGATCTCCGCAAATACCCGAAAGCCCAAGGTCGCGGTATTTGAGAATTGCAGTTTTTGAAGCACATTGGCGACTCCGATGCCATCCAATGTTGCAAATGCAGATGCGGAAGACTTGAACCCACACATGAGTCGAACACGCCGTTATTTGAACCGGTGATCCTGCTCTATCATGCTAATCCAGACTTTATACCTGACTGTCTGCACTTTAGCTTGGCAACGGAACCGCTTCAGCATCCTCTTCACTTTTTGAATACCTGCTGCGTTGGCTCCGCTCTTATCGATGACGTTTTTTTGCTTGGAGACCCGATTGAAGACAGTGCTTTGGAAAGGAGCTTGGTTGCTGCAGAACCGTTCGTCGTTCAGACAGCATGAAATCTAGTGTGCTTCATGTTTTGCTGACAACTTGAAAAAAGCACATACACTAGCTGCGAACACGCACGTAGGTCTCATCCATTCACCAAGAGCTCAGCCTAGGGTGTTTTTCGATTGCACCTGAGCTGAGATCATCGGCGAGTATTTAGTATAGACAACAGAATACGCTTGCAATGCAGGAGCCACCCACTGAGGAATTTCCTGCTTGGTAATGCGCGTCACGGACTAGACCCTCCTGACGATCAAATGCAAAAACCCACCAATCTCTGATCTAGTGGTCACATGGTGGCACAGTCGCAAAAACCCGCGGGATTTACGACTGAATTTCTTACCAGTCTAAGCCTTTGCGTTTCCTGAGATTTATTCCACTCACCACGTCTTACCGTGACCCTAGGAAAAGTAGGGTATGCTTGGCCTTTTGATAGTGCCCTCGCCTGACGCAAAAGTGTTCTCAACAGAAAGTCGGGTTTCCCCAGATATGGCTCTTATCCGACAATCGCACGCAACGCATGGCCCGAAGTCATCAGCCACACAACAAGAACAGACGCCAGGCCCACGAACCAAACCAGGAACAACCACCAACGCGCCTTATGAACCAGAATGACCGCCAGCCAGATCAGTGACACCGCACCCAGCAAATACAACCCAATGTGATACCCGTCACCCGTTAGAAGGTAAGCCCCTGCCACCGTCGAAAGTCCAAGGACCGCGATGAGGATGCGGTTTGGGGACGAGGTCCCGCGATAGGCTGTGCCCGGTTTCTTGACAACCAGACCCAGCATTGTCGCCACGCCGAGGCCGCCCAGTATTGCAAGGATTGCCTTGTGCAACACGTTGGCCGGAGCCATGACATTGATATAGTCGAACACAATACCATGCTCTTGTTCATACTGACGATGATTTTCGATCAGTTCCGCACGTATCTCGGGATATTGCCGGGACAGATCATGTTCTTCCGCAGGATCCTCAACGATGTTGAACAACTCCCAGCGTCCATCGCCCATGGGCAAGGGAGATTGCAGAATCTTCCAGGGTCCTTGAATAAACGCGCGTGTACCGTGCAACTCATACCCGACGCCTTCGGTATCGGAGTAAATCTGGTCGGTATCGCCAGACATCAAACTCAGCAACGACTTGCCACGCATGTGTTCAATCGAATTGTCATTTTCTGAGGGGTGCTCAGCTTCGGCCAATTCGAGAATCGTGGGCAGAACGTCCCGGATATGCACAAAGGCGTTCAGGTGATCGCCTGTTTCACGATCCGTTTCAAACCACTGGGGCATCTTGATGACCGCCGGAACGCGCAGGCCCCCTTCTGTCATGAAGCCTTTGAAGAGCTTGAAGGCGGCCGTAGATGCAGTCGCCCAACCGCTATCCAACGATACAAATGATCCCGGAAGACCGCGATTTTCCAAAGAATTATCGAACTGCTTTCTGAATTCCGCGTCATGACCGGGATAAATAGTTTCACTTATCCCGTCCGCGCCGTTGTCACTGATGAAGACAATCAACGTATTGTCAAATTGATCGTTGTCCTTGAGCCATTGAATGGTTCTTCCGATCTGTTCGTCCATATAGTCGACCATTGCGGCGTAGATTTCCATATCTCGCTGGCTTGTGGCCTGTTCTTCTTCGGACAGGTCATCCCATCTGGGTATGACGTTTGGCCAGGTGGGCAGGCGTTGCGATTCCGGTATCAGACCGAGCGTTTTCAGACGTTCGAACCGCTCTTTCTGCAATTCTTCGTATCCGTTTGCGAATTTCCCTTTGTATTTCGCCGTGTATTCCGCAGGGGCATGCAAAGGGTCATGTGGTGCCGTAAATGCAAGGCTGGCAAAAAACGGTTCATCTGCGGCTTTGTCCCGTTCGAGCCATTCAAGCAGCTGATCGGCAAAGTATTGGGTGGAATAGAAATCTTCAGGCAGCTCATCAACGGCCTCACCATTTCTGCGGTATTCCGCAGGTTCCAGGCTGCCCAGCGGCAACATATCTGAATAGTGGCTTGCGCCGCCGTGCAGCAGAGTGAAAGACTCTTCAAAGCCGCGATCCGACGGATACTGCCCCTCTTCGTCGCCCAGATGCCATTTGCCAGAAAAGTATGTGCGATACCCCAATGGTTTCAGGATTTCGGGAATTGTTCGAACGTCGTCCGTAAGATGCCCCTGATACTCTTCATGCCCTTTCTGACGATCGGTGACGGCTTGCGATCCCAGCCCTGCAATGTGGTTTTCCGTTCCGGTGTACAAGACCGACCGCGATGGTGCACAGGTTGGCAGTGCATGAAAATTGGTGAATTTCAGGCCCTTATCTGCGAGCGCGTCAATATTGGGGGTTGGGATGTCGCCGCCATAGGCCCCGATATCGCTGAACCCAAGATCATCCGCAACAATCAGCAGGATGTTCGGACGATCTTCAGCTGCAGAGGCAGCAAGTGCAAACACGATTGAAATGATCGCGGCAATGATCGCCGTCTGCAGACGAAACCCAGAGGCTTTAGACGCATATTGAGCAGGATTGGGCATAATTCGGTTCCAAATAGTTAGAACCCCTACCTGCCCCAATTCAAATTCACCGGGCAAGATACTGTGAATCGAACGTTACGTAACCAATATTGACGATGTCGTCACAACCCACTTGTTCTCTGCCACATCCTCGACCAGCGCGCCCCGTTCAAATCCTCATAATACACTGTTAAAGCAGGATAAAAATACACAGCACTCTGAACAGCCTCCTTTGCAAAACGCCAGTCCATCGCCAAGATCAAGTGACCTTGTCTTCAGTGATCCTGTCTCATGTCGCCTGGCGACTTGCGCTTTCCAAACGGGTATCACCGTCAACAAACGCTTGATTTAGCTCACTGAGTTGTCGCTCGTGAAACGCGCGGTCGCTTTCACCGTCTGGCCCAAGCTGCCCCAGGTTCTGAGCCAACTTGAAGAACTCGGCCGCGGGCAATTGGTTCCGGCCACGGCTCACCACACGGGCCGCGATGAAAGGGCGATCAGCGGCGGCGTCTTCGCGCATGGTTGCTTCCAGCGCCCGTGTTATTCGACCCACCGATCCCGGCGCCCACAGACCAAGAGCGCGCGCCAATGCCCCGTAGGTGATGGGAACCTGATCGGATGCGAGCCCTGAAAGACGCGCCCGCACGCGCATCGTCAGCTCGCGTTCGCGGCCCAGTGCCACACTTGCTTCTCGCGGTGGTGGGATTTCTCGTGCCGTGCCGTCGGCCAGGATCTCGGCAGCCCAGGCCCGCGTTGACGACCGCATGATGACCCGCGTCTTGCCGATGTCCTTGTCCTGCCCGACCTGGGTGATGCCGATCACGTCCCCAAGGCGCAACCCGGTACGCAACGCGTCTGCTGTCAGTCCAAGCTTGGGTGCAAGGTATTCCGGATCAATGATGACCTGACCCTTGTCCCAACTGATTACATCCTCAGGCACCATGCGGTTCAACAGCGGAGACTGCGTGTTTTCCTTGGAATAGTAGGGATTGTCGCCCTCGGAATGATTGGTCACATCCACGATCTCGCGGATGCGGGGGAGTGCGGCCCGCAGCATCCGTTCGACCCCGTTTCGAAGGGTGACAGACGACGCGGCACAGCCTTGGCACCCGCCGGACATACGCAGATAGACAGTGCCGTCCTCGACCCTGTCCGCTGAAATCTGACCACCATGCGCCGCAACAGAAGGGTTGACCTGACGGTCGAGCAACTCCACCACCGCCGAGAGCAGCTCTGCATCCGGATCGTTCGCCTGCGTCTGGTTTTCGTCAGTGCCCAGCGGTGCATCTGTTTCATCAAGGATCCGGCGGATCGTTGCGGCGACGGCTGGTTTCAAAACCGGCCAGTCTGCATTGGCCTGCTTCTTGACCCAAATTGTAGATCCGTTCACCTCGATCCGGCAAATACCGTCAATAGCAAAGAGCCCGCGTGCCAAAGGCGCCTCACCGGCAGAATCGAACCGGACGGAAGCGCCCTGTTGCACCGGTTCATCCAAAACAAATCCCACAACATCGGCGTCATGGCTCGACTTCTGTGCCCGGATGCGCCGACGCGACGAACTTTCAGACATCTTCCAGCTCCGTGCTTTGCATCGCGCGCAGCGCCTTGAACGTGTAGATTCCGGTCCCGTGACCATCCGTGAAGGACAGACCCAAGGCATAGTTGCCGACACTCCAGATGCGGGTAAGGGCAATATCCAGAGGCACTGTTGCAGGATCAAGCAAAGCTGCGCCTGTCATCTCGTCGCGGCATTGTGCGCAGCGGCAGGCCAGGCGCAGATCGCGCGGAGAGAGGCGTTGCTCGACGCCGTCTGCCCATTGCAGGATCAAACCGCCCTCATCGTTGTCGAGCGCGACCAAAGTGTCATCCGCACCACCTGCTGTCGATGATGCCGGGGTGGGCTTGCCGGTTCCGTCTTCGATGGACCATGCGAAGGGTGTAGAGATACCACCGCCTTCTTTGGCGGTTTGTGCCAATGCCCCCGCGATCTGTCGATAGGCCATGGCCGCCGGGCTACCCGGCTCTGCCATGACCAGCGGATTGCCATCGTCGCCGCAATCAACCACTGCCGGATCCAGTGGGACCTTGCCCAAAAAGGACACGCCCAGTTCCCGTGCAATCGCTTCACCGCCACCCTGATGGAAGATGTGTGTCACCGTTCCGCAGGAAGGGCAGGTGAACCCGCTCATGTTTTCGATCACGCCCAGAATCGGTACGTTTACTTGCTCCATCATCCGCAAGCCGCGACGGGCAATCTTGAGGCTGACGTCCTGCGGCGTGCTGACCACAACGGCGCCCGCAAGCGGAAAGGCCTGCGCCAATGTCAGCTGGATATCGCCCGTGCCGGGGGGCAGATCCAGAAGCAGGACATCCAGCGGCCCCCAATCCACCTGACGGACGAACATCTGCAGGTATTTCGTTACCATTGGCCCGCGCAGAATCGCGGGTTTGTCGTCGTCGGTAAGCATACCCATTGAGATGACTTTCACGCCATGGGCTTCGGCCGGGATCACCTTTTCATCCGGCGTCATTGCGGGCTTTGTCCCAGCAATCCCCAGCATACCAGGAATGGACGGGCCATAGATATCGGCATCGACAACGCCAACGGATAACCCGGCTTGGGCCATGGCAACGGCAATATTGGCCGAAACTGTCGATTTGCCGACCCCACCCTTGCCGCTGCTGATTGCGATCATGCGGGGGGGTGCGGCTTGCTCAGGCTTGCTCATCCCGGTGTCCTTTTGTCTGGGAATTCATGTTTGGTCTGCGATAGCTTGCACACAGTTTGTCAATCTCGTCGGTGGCCAACTGAGCCGAGATACAGGCGCAGTAGGACACGCCCCCATCGGATGAGAAATGGCTGCAGTCCCCGCAGGTGCCGAACGATGGCACCTCTCTCAACTCTGCAAGTGCCGTGGCCAGCCCCGACAAGGTATCCAAGAACCGGTCGCGTTCCAGCTGCCCAAGCGCCTCGATCACGCCCATCAGATCACAAAGCGGGTCTTTCGCCAGCATCTCCTGACCGGTTTCCGTAAGATCAAAGCACACGCTGCGCCCGTCCGTTTCCGACCGGCGTCGAGCAATCAGCCCCTTGTTCTCAAGCGTTTTGATGATTTGCGATGCTGTACCTCGGGTGGTCGCCTGAAAGCTCGCAAAGCTCGAAGGGGTGCGCGTATTGCCATTGGCCCGCGCAAAAAACCGCAGGCAGGTCCATTGCGCCGCTGTCAGTTCCGAGCGGCCGTCCTCGCTGCGCGTTGCGCGGCCCACGTGAACCAGCAACTCGGCAATTTGATCCGGAGTATTTTGAATGTCGTTCATGCTCATTTGATATAGATTCGAAATTACTTTGACAATACAAGATCGATCTGTTTAGTTTCGCTTCGACACTAAAAGAGCATGAGCCAATGAACAAACCTGTCCCCAATTTTGGACGCCGCCCCCGTCGCGCACGCACCGCTGACATGCTTTCAGCTGAAGAAGAGCAACATCTGATCCGTGCCTGGCAGGATCGCGGAGACCAGCGTGCACGGGACAGGCTGATTCAGGCCTTCGCCCCTTTGGCCGCATCGGTTGCCAAGCGCTTCAAGCCCGGACCCGGTGAGGTTGATCACGACCTGCTTCAAGAGGCCAAAGTCGGCCTGATGAAGGCCGCTGACCGCTTTGATCCCGAGCGCGAGAACCGGTTTTCCACCTATGCCGTCTGGTGGGTACGGGCAGAGGTTCAGGCTTACACGCGGGCCAATTCCTCGATTGTTCGCCGCCCCAATTCGGCAAAGGCACGCAAAGCCGCCACTCAGATTGCTGCCCTGGATGCTGAAATTAAGGCCGATCCCGGTATTGATCGCGCCGAGGCCGAAGCGCATCTTGCTGAAGAGATCGGCGTCAGCATCGAACGGATCTCAGAGTTGCGCGACCAGACCATGGGCCGGGACTATTCGCTGAACACTCCGGCGCTGGGCGATTCGGGTGAGGAACGGATTGCCCTGTTGGTCGATCCCAATAGCCTAGAGGATCCCACACCTTTGCAAGAGCTTGAAATCGCAATCCTTCGCCGCGAACTGGTTGACGCCCTGTCGACCCTGCCCGTTCGCGAACGCGACATTGTCATCGCAACTCAATTGCAAGACCCTCCTGCAACACTGGAAGGTCTTGGCGAAGGGTATGGCATTTCGAAGGAACGGGTTCGGCAATTGCGCGAACGTGGCTTCGAACGTCTGCGTGAAAACATGTCCCTGAAAAACCTGGGCGCAAGCTATTTCACCTAGGCATCCCCCTGATCGCCCTGTGCCCGCGCGGTAGAATCAGAACCCACTTCCTGGGCGGTTTGTGCCGCATTCTTTTGACATCAAATTCGGACTGCGCTTCTATCTTTCAGAAAGACAGAACCGGAAACGCCGCCCCATCAATCGACCATCACGCCCGCCTCGGATCGAGCACGCAAAGATGGCAGACAGACAATTTGGAAAGACAACATGCCCAAGAACCCAGTACTGCTAGACGAACACCCCGGCCGCAACTCTCAGGCCTATGGAATTGCCCGCGAACTTGGCACCGATATGGACCTTATTCATGCGCCATCCATCGGTGTCGTCGGCACCAAAGGGGACAGTCAGTGTTATCTTGGCGTCCAGCCCAAGGTCGAAGCGATCCACGCCACGCTGCGCGACCAGATTGGGAAAGAACCCGGCAAGATTGCCATGCGTCTTGTTCAGCCCGAATACTCGGTTGCCACATCGGACGGCATCCGAAACGGGACCAGAGAGATGCGGTATTCGCTGATCGGGCGTGAGGTTACAAATGACGGGTTCTGCGAGCACCTGTCCGCTTCGGGTCTGGGCGGAACGATTGCCGTTGTTGCCTGTGACAAACCTCCGGTCGGTACTCTGGCGGCACTGCTCGAACACAACCAGCCAGCCATCATGATGTCCGACGGGTCGATCCACCCTGCCCGCGACCCGGATTCGAATGAGCGGATCGACATCATTTCTGCCTATCAGGTCGCCGGCAACGAAGACGCTGAATACCGCCAGCGCATCGCGTGTCTGGCCTGCCCGGGGTATGGATCGTGTGGTGGAATATTCACCTACAATACGATGCAGACCTTCATCGGTGTTGCTGGCATGCAACCGTTGCACATGGTGGCGCCACCCTCTGACGATCCCCGACGTATGGAAGAATTTCCCGCCCAGCTTGTCGGCTATCTTGCCAAGATGATCGAAAATCAGGTGAGGCCCCGCGACATTGTCGGACGAGACTCGCTGCGCAACGCCCTGATTGTCGCCATGGCGATCGGCGGATCCACAAATGTGGTTCTTCACGCGCCCGAAATAGGCCGCGCCGCAGGTTTCGGGAATTTCTGGCGCGACATCGTCACACCTGAAGAATTCAACGAATGGTCCCAGAAGATCGTTCCCGTTCTGACCGATGCGCGCCCCTATGGCCGGTATTCGATGGTCGATATCGACCGTGTTGGCGGCGTGCAGGTGATCGTCAAAGAGTTGATTGACGCAGGAATGGTCAATGGCGACGTTCCGACCTGCACCGGTGAAACCTTGGCAGAACAGGTCGAGCGGCTGGAGACCCCTGCCCCCGATGGCGACGTCATCTATCCCGTATCGAATCCCTTCAAGGAAACAGGCGGCTTGCGCCTGCTTGGCGGCAATCTGTCCCCCGAATTCAGTGCCATCCTGAAACTGGCAGGCGTCGAAGGTGGCTTGGAAAACAATGTGTTCCGCGGCAAGGCCCGCGTCTTTGAAGGGGAAGCTGGCCTGCTGGATATGCTTGATACCAACCCAATGGGTTTTGACGATGGAGACATGATCATCGTCCGCTATGAGGGCCCGGCCGGGGCTCCGGGCATGCCCGAGATGCTCGACCCCACATCCCGCATCACGACGCTTTGCCGCGAGCGCGGGATTACCGTAGGCCTGATGACAGATGCACGCTTTTCTGGCGGCTCGGTCGGATTGGTTATTGGTCATGTCGGACCGGAGGCCGCGCTTGGAGGGCCCATCGCACTTATCCAGGACGGTGACGAAATCGTCGCAGACCTGAACGTCAACGAGTTGAATGCACCGATCCTGGAAAATCCTGATGTGTTGTCAGCGCGCCAAGCGAAATGGCAGGCCGAAGTGGCCGCCAATGGTGGCGTCCACCCCAATTGCGGACTGGCCGACACACGATTGTTGAACCGAATGCGCAACTCGGCGGTCCCCGCCATCAAGGGCGCTGGCATTCACCCGGGTCGGGAGCTGTGGGTAAATTCACCCCGTGATCCGGACTTGACGGGTTTCAAACCGCAAAATCGTTTCAGATCATGAACTGACATGGGTTGGGCACTCACTCGCACGGCGTGGGTCGGCGTATGTGGCTCAGCCGGACGGGCGTTTACCCAAGCGAGCATCCGGGCGGCACAAGGACGCGACATGCCCAATTTGAAAGATATACGTTGAAGAGTTACGAAGCCTTAGCTCTTCAACACCACCTTCCTATAAAATCCTATCCTCATGAGTTGGATTGATTGACCCTGTAGTCCACAAGTTATACCTATGGTCGCGGAGGATTTTTCATGGGTCGAAAGAGCATAGCAGAAATACGGCGTGAGGAGTTTGCCACAGCCGCGTTTCAGGTTCTGTCTTTGTACGGCATGCAAGGAACAACGCTGCAACGTGTCGCAGACCACACGGGTGCATCAAAGGCAAGCGTCTTGCACTACTTTCACAGCAAGCAGAATTTGATCGAAACAGCCCTGCGCCGGGCCAACGCGACGCTGCGCAAAGAGGCGGTTATGTTCATGAACCTCTCTTCAACCCCATGGGAGCGATTTTATGGAATTCTGGAAGCCAATTTTTCACCTACGACTTTCAGGCAAGAGGTAGCGCATGGCTGGATTTCCATGTGTGCAGAAGTTCCACATAACCCCCAGTTTCAGCGGCTGCAAACCGTCATCTATAGAAGATTGCGGACCAACCTGTTCACCGCGCTGGACTCAGCCGGGCTTGGTACGGACGAAGCATGGCGAACGGCTCTGACCGTCAGCCTTATGATTGATGGCCTATGGCTGCGTTGCGGCCTAAGAATTGGCGGTCTGGAAAGGGATGAAGCCAAACGCCATATTGAAGAAATCATTGAGGAACGCCACGGATCATCCGTTGAACGGTCCGAAGCGCGAGACAAAATGAGTTACCTTGCCAAGGCCCTTTCCGCCCGAAGTGAATAGATACCCAAAACCCGACGGGCGTTTTCAATACTCAGACCAATCTTGAACCCAACTCTCCGGCCATACGTCAACTTGTGTATGGCAGGTATGTCTGTGGTTCAAAACCGAATGACCGCATCAACCGCCAAACTGGACCGGTTGTAGAACCAGATTCCGACAGCTTTCAGGTGGTTTAGTACTCAGGCGACCAATTCCCTGCATCGCATAATCCGCGAAAAGGTCGCGGCCTAATGGGTGCCAATGGCTAAAAGGCTGATCTATCGCAGCATTCACCTCGGCCCTGCAGTTCGAACCTTGATCGATGGGAAGTGCCTGCCGGCGTCCCGAAACACACCCCGCAAGTGCTCAAAATTGCCATTTCGCAGACCGCGTCAAAGCGCGGATCTCGTGGTGGATACTCGAATTGTTGCAAAACTGTCAAAAATACACTAGTAGGTAGATAATATAACCACATGGTCAGTAAAAAATCTTTAGGGTTTGTTTTCTGACTGCTGGATTATAAACAGGGAGGTGAAGATGATAACTTGCACGAGAATACCTCTGGTACTGCTGCTATCCACTAGCTTGACCAGCGTATTCACTGCGGCGGCGGCGCACGAAGACATGACGTTCGTCAGTTGGACAGGGAACTACATGCGCAGCCAGATGCTGGGGTTTGTCCGGCCTTACGAAAGCCAGACCGGCAAAGAGATTTCGGTTGAGCACTATGCCGGGGGACTTCAGGACATTCGAGATCAGGTCGAATCCGCAAATGTCGTCTGGGACGTTGTGGACATGACCGAGGCCGATGTCCTGCGCGGATGTGAAGAAGGCCTTCTGGAACCGCTCACCGGTATTGACCTGCCCAATGGCAGCGACGGAACCCCTGCCGCTGACGATTTTGTCGCCGGTGCCCTCAGCGAATGCGGTGTGGGCGGCATCAGATGGTCAACGTCATACTCTTATGACACCCGCCTCTTTGGTGAAGATGGCCCCAAAACAATCGCCGACTTCTTTGACACTGACAGCTTTCCGGGCCCACGCGCGGTACGCCGGGATCCGTCTGTTCTGATGGAATGGGCGCTGATGGCAGACGGGGTTGCGCCCGGGGATGTCTATCCCATGCTGGAAACGGACGAAGGCCTTGACCGCGCCTTTGCCATGCTGGACAAAATCCGCCCCGGCCTGCTGTGGTGGTCCAATGAACGCGAGCCGATCCGCTATGTCGAAGAGGGTCAGGCCGCGCTCAGCGCTGTGTGGACCGTTTCCGGGTCAGAGCATGTGCGCGATACGCCGGACAGCAATATGCGCGTTGTCACCGATGGCGCCATCACCGAGATGGACCTTTATGCCATCCCGAAAGGCTCGCAACGGCTGGAGGAAGCGAAAGAGTTCATTCGCTACGCCAGCGGCAGCCGGGCATTGGCTCAGCAAGCGCGCTATCAGCCGCTCGAGCCGACCCGAAAATCGGCCTACAAACTTATTCCCGATGACATCAAATCCAAGTTTGTGACCGGTCCTGATGCAAGCGCCGAAACGGTTCTGGCATCGGATGCCCAGTGGTGGTCGAAAAACTACGACCGCATCTCAGAGCGATTTGACGCCTGGGTCAACCAATCCGCCCGCAAGGGCGCTCAGGGCGGCGTACGCTGAGAGGGAGAAGAAAATGACTGCTCAAAACACAAACGACCGGCACAGCGCGCATGTTGCGAAATCCGGGCCATTGTCGGGCGCAAATGCCTTTATGGCCATCGCGTCGATGATCATGATCCTCTTGTTCGTTGCCTTCACAATTTCTGATGTGGAACGCGCAAGCGAGGTGTTTTCTAACGCGAACAGCTTTATCAGCACGTCGCTCGACTGGTTTTATGTCGGCACCGTGTCTCTGGTTCTGGTGTTCGTCATCTGGATCCCGTTCAGCCGATTTGGTGCCCTGAAGCTGGGAAAGGATGACGATACCCCAGACTTCTCAACCTTCTCCTGGGTCAGCATGCTGTTCAGCGCCGGTATGGGATCGGGCCTGCTGTATTGGGGTGTTGCCGAGCCGCTGTTCCACGTGCAGGGTAACCCGTTTATCGAGGCAGCCGGTATCGAACCGAATACGCCCGAAGCCGCTGTTGTGGCGGTCCGGATCACTCTGTTTCACTGGGGCCTGCATGGTTGGGCGCTGTATGTGCTGGTGGGCATGTGCCTGGCCTATTTCTCGTACCGGAACGATTTGCCGCTGACACTGCGCACCGCGCTGTACCCGTTGCTGAAAGAAAGGATCTTTGGCTTTTGGGGGCATGCAGTTGATCTGGTGGGCGTCTTCGGAACGGTCTTTGGCCTTGCGACGTCATTGGGAATGGGTGTTCTCGCGATCAATGCCGGTCTTGAAAACATCATGGGGCTCAGCAACTCATTGGGCAACCAGTTGATGTTGATCGGAGCCATCACCATCATGGGGACGACCTCGGCGGTGACCGGAGTGGACAAAGGCGTTCGCATTCTGTCGGAAATGAACGTGCTTGCCAGTATCGCCCTGATGCTGATCTTCATGATCTTCGGTCCGACGGCCTTTATCCTTGGGCTTATGGTAACCGTAGTTGGGGATTATGCCGGCTCGTTCCTGCCCATGGGCTTCTGGATTGACGGTAAACCAGAAAGCGAATGGCAAAGCTGGTGGACCATTTTCTACTGGGGTTGGTGGGTCGCATGGTGTCCGTTTGTTGGTTTGTTCATCGCCCGCATCTCGCGCGGCCGGACGATCCGAGAGTTCGTGACATATGTTCTGTTGGTTCCCACCGTTGTCCTGGTGTTGTGGTTGTCCGTCTTTGGTGGCGGGTCGATCGGTATGGAACTGTTCAACAAGGTAGGCCTGCTGGATGCGGTGAACTCAGACTATTCGATCGGCATTTACAAGGCACTCGAAGGCCTGAACCTCGGCGGTTTTACAATCGTGCTTACGGTACTGACCACTGTCCTTTTGATCTCGTGGTTTGTAACGTCTTCGGACTCGGGCACCCTTGTCATTTGCACCATGCTGTCGATGGGTGACGAAAACCCGCCGGTGAAATTCCGGTTGTTCTGGGGGCTGCTCTCAGGTGCGGTTGCCGCCGTGCTGCTCTTGGCCGGTGGTTTGCAAGCCCTGCAAACAGCTTCAATCGTGGCAGGTCTACCGCTGGCAGTCGTCTGCCTGTGCATGGTGTATGGCATCCTGAAAGCTCTGCGTGAGGACTATCCGATGCCCGATGTGGTTGACCGTCGCGAGCGTATCTTCCTTAACCGCTAGCAAACGAAACCAGCTGCCAGACGATGCCCTCCGCCGCTGTGGCGGAGGGTTTTTCGTTTGCATCTTTCTACGGGCAGAACGCCGACTATTCGGATCTGCCCGATCAGTAGATTTGCCAACTCAACCAGCTTTGGAGACTGCTGTGGTGTTTTCAACCCAGTCCGCATGGGCCAGCTGATCATATGGAAATTGATCCACTGCACTATTTGTTGACTGATGGGTCAATTTACCGTATAGATTACTTACTGACCACAGGGTCAACTAAAAAACCAATGGGAGGACCTAAAATGAAATCAGAACTTCGTTTGCCTCTGACGGCATCTGTGATTGCCCTGTGCGCCCATCAGGCTGCCGCAGGTTGTGAGACCGTCCGCATGGCTGAACCCGGCTGGACAGACCTGGCCTTGACCACCGGCGTTGCCAGTACCGTGCTCGAAGGGCTTGGCTATACCGCAGAAAGCGATGTGCTGGGAATTCCCGTCATCTACGAATCGATGGTCGGCAAAGATCTTGATGTGTTCCTGGGGTACTGGGATCCGGCGATGGAAACCTACTATCAGGCTTACCGCGATACCGGCGAGATTGAGACCGTGCACCAGAACCTGGAAGGTGCGAAATTCACCTTTGCGGTTCCGAAATACGTCCATGACGCGGGCGTCACCGACTTCTCGCATCTGGTCGAAAATGCCGACAAGTTTGACAGCCAGATGTACGGGATCGAGCCCGGTTCAAACGAAATCATGCTGGACATCGTAGGCAAGGACGCCTTTGGTCTGGGCGGCTGGAAAGTCGTCGAAAGCTCGGAACAGGGCATGCTGGCACAGGTCAAGAAGAACCAGCGCAAGGAAGACTGGATCGTGTTCCTGGCCTGGGCGCCGCATCCGATGAACACCCAGTTTGAGATCGAGTACCTGACCGGTGGCGACGATTTCTACGGCCCGAACTTTGGTGGCGCAACCGTGCATACCCAGGTGCGCAAGGGCTATCTGGAAGAATGCCCGAACATCGGCAAGCTGGTGACCCAGATGACCTTCGACATCCCGATGGAAAGCGAAGGCATGGGCTATATCCTGGAAGATGGCATGGACCCGAACGAGGCAGGTGCAAAGCTTCTGAAGGCCCATCCCGAGTATCTGGACGCCTGGCTTGATGGCGTGACCACCTTGGATGGCAGCAGCGGTCTGGACGCAGTCCGGGCGCATCTGGGCCTGTAATCAAGGCGGGGTGAGCGATGCCTATCACACAGACAATCGCCGGAAACTGCCCCATCTATGTCGAGATGCACGGCGACAAAGCCGCGCCGTGCATCGTGATGATCCTTGGGTTGGGGATGCAACTGTCGGAATGGCCGCAAGACCTGATCGACAGACTGGCCCGGGACTTTCACGTCATTTGCGTCGAAAACCGCGATATGGGCCGGTCGGGTCGCGCCGGGCCGGATATCGACCCCGAAGCCATCAGGCTTCTGGATTCTCATCAGAGTTTGCAACACTCTTCTTACTCCCTGTCCGACATGCGCGACGATGTGCTGCGCTGTGTTGACGCTTTGGGCATCGACAGTTTTGCGGTGGTCGGGTTTTCGATGGGCGGTATGATTGCCCAACTAGTCGCGGCAAAGCTTGGTCCAAGCGTCACCGGACTGGTGCAGATCTGCAGCAGCGCAGGCGAAGCCGAGATTCCCTCGCCACCCGGCGCATGGGATCGCTTCATGCGTACCGCGCGCCCGTTCGCCTCGGAAACCGAACTTGTGGACTGGCTGACAGAAGACCTCATCTGGTGGTCGGAACCGACACCGCTGAATGAAGACAACGCCCGCGCAACCGCATTGGCCATGATCAGAGGCGGGTTTTCGTCCGGAGGCTATGCCCGGCAACTGCTTGCGCTGAACGGGTCCGGTGATCGGACGGTCGCACTGCAATCCATTGTTTCGCCGACCCTGATTGTAGCTGGGGCACAGGATCGATGCGTGATGCCAGAAAGCTCGTACCAAGCGCATGCGCTGATCCCCAATTCCGAATTCGTGCTGTGCGAAGATATGGGCCACACCCTGGATCCGCAGGCCATCAAACATCTCGAGAGCTGGCTGAGGACGACACTTACGCCTCAGCTCGCAACATCAACGACACATGCAGGAGGGAGGACCTGAAATGGAGTGGTTGGAATCCTATAAAATTCCGATTGGGAAATGGGCAAAGATCTTTGTCGACTGGCTGACCGATAACTTTTTCTGGTTTTTTGACGGCCTGTCAGCTGTGCTGGAGGGGATTATCCTCGCCCTGCTGTGGCTGCTGCAAGCGCCAAACGCCTTTGTCGTGATCGCAGCGATCACCGCGCTGTCCTGGGTGGTTCGGAAATCTATCGGCTTTACCCTGTTCACCGCGCTTGGCCTGTTGCTGATCGTCAATCAGGGCTACTGGGTTGAGACGACCGAGACTCTGGCGCTGGTCTTTGCGGCCGCTGTGGTCTGCATGGGGCTGGGTGTGCCTTTGGGCATTGCCGCCGCACGCAAACCCTGGCTGCACCGGATCATGGAACCCATTCTGGACCTGATGCAGACGATCCCCACATTCGTCTACCTGATCCCGGCGCTGATCCTGTTTGGTCTGGGCATGGTTCCCGGCCTGATCGCCACGGTGATCTTTGCCATCCCGGCACCGATCCGGCTGACCTATCTGGGTATCACATCCACGCCCACAGCGCTGATCGAGGCTGGCAAGGCCTTTGGGTCGACGCCGTTGCAGCTGATGTGGAAGGTCGAACTGCCCTTTGCACTGCCGCAGATCATGGCCGGTCTGACGCAGACCATCATGCTGTCGCTGTCCATGGTGGTGATCGCCGCCCTTGTTGGCGCTGATGGCTTGGGTGTTCCGACGCTGCGGGCGCTGAACTCTGTCAATATCGCCAAAGGGTTCGAGGTTGGCATCGCAATCGTTCTGGTCGCCATCATCTTCGACCGGATGTTCAAAAGAGGGAGCGCGTGACCAATGACTGACACAATGGTACGGTTCGACAATGTGAACATCGTCTTTGGCAACGACCCAAAGACCGCCCTGCCGATGATGGACAAAGGCATGTCGCGCGCGGAAATTCAGGAACAGACCGGGCAAGTGCTGGGTGTTCATGACTGTTCGATCGACATCAAGAACGGCGAGATTCTGGTGCTTATGGGCCTGTCCGGGTCGGGCAAATCAACCCTGCTGCGGGCGGTGAACGGGTTGAACCCCGTGGTGCGCGGCAAGGTCGAGGTCAACACCGGAAACGGCCTGGTGGATATCGTGCAGGCCAACGAAAAGGCTCTGCGCGGCATCCGTCGGGATCGCGTCGCCATGGTCTTTCAGCAATTCGGCCTTCTGCCCTGGCGCACGGTGATCGACAATGTCGCCTATGGGCTTGAGGTCGCTGGCGTCGACAAGGACGAACGTCTAAGACGCGCCCGCGAACAGCTGGAACTGGTGCATCTTGAGGATTGGGCCGAACGTAAGGTTCAGGAACTCTCTGGCGGCATGCAACAGCGTGTGGGCCTGGCCCGCGCCTTTGCCACCGAAGCCCCGATCCTGCTGATGGACGAGCCGTTCTCGGCCCTTGATCCGCTGATCCGCAACAAGCTGCAGGATGAACTGCTCGAATTCCAGCAAAAGCTGGGGCGCACGATCGTCTTCGTCAGCCACGATCTGGATGAGGCGCTGAAAATCGGATCGCGCATCGCCATCATGGAAGGTGGCCGAATCGTGCAATGTGCCGAACCGCAGGACATCGTGCTGAACCCGGCAACGCCTTACGTGGCCGAGTTCGTGGCCCATATGAACCCGCTGAACGTCCTGCGCGCGATGGAGATCATGGATGATCATTCCGGACCCGTCCCGGCAGATGCACGGGTCATCGCGGACACGACGCCTCTGAAAGATATCATTTCGATGCTGATTGATGAGCAAAGCGAAATCATCGTTCAGGGGGCAGACGGGCCGATTGGCAAGATCGACGTCAAGGCCGCGCTGAGCTGTCTGTTGCGCACACAACAGGCCAAAGTCGCCGCGTGATAACCGGCGCCAACGGGTTATCCCTTTGGCGCCGTTGACCAATTCAATCAGAGGTGTCGCCCATGATCGCGCAACCAACTGCCAGCCATTTCGTGAATGGCACCTATGTCGAAGACAAAACCGGCAAGCCGCTGGATGTCATCTACCCGGCGACGGGCGAAGTGATTGCCAATCTGCACGAGGCCTCACCCAATCTGGTGGACCAGACCATCGCACAGGCTCTGGCCGCGCAAAAGGATTGGGCCGCGATGTCCGGCACCGAACGCGGGCGCATCATGCGCCGGGCCGCCGATATCATGCGCGAACGCAACCACGAATTGTCGGTTCTGGAAACCTATGACACCGGCAAACCGCTGCAGGAAACCACTGTCGCAGATGCCACCTCGGGGGCCGATGCCCTGGAATATTTCGGCGGCTTGGCCGCCAGCCTGACGGGCGAACATATCCAGCTGGGCGAAGACTGGGTCTATACAAGGCGCGAGCCGCTGGGCCTGTGCGTCGGCATCGGCGCGTGGAACTATCCGACCCAGATCGCCTGTTGGAAGGCCGCCCCGGCGCTGGCCTGTGGCAATGTCGTGATCTTTAAACCCTCCGAAGAAACCCCCCTCTGCGCGCTGAAAGTGGCCGAGATCCTGACCGAAGCGGGCCTGCCCGCCGGTGTGTTCAATGTCCTGCAAGGCCGGGGCGAGGTTGGTGCGGCGCTGGTCACGGATTCACGGGTCGACAAGGTCTCGCTGACCGGTTCGGTCCCGACCGGGCGCAAAGTCTATGCCGCCGCCGCCGAAGGCATGAAACATGTCACGATGGAGCTGGGCGGCAAATCCCCGATGATCGTATTCGATGACGCCGATCCGGAAGATGCCGTCAGCGGCGCCATTCTGGGGAATTTCTATTCCTCCGGTCAGGTCTGTTCGAACGGCACGCGCGTCTTTGTCCAAAGCGGTATCAAAGACGCCTTTCTTGCCCGCCTGCAGGAACGGCTGGCCGGTGCCATCATCGGCGATCCGCAGGACGAGACGACGAATTTCGGCCCCCTTGTCAGCACGCGCCAGCTTGAGATCTCGCTCAGCTATATCGACGCGGGCAAGGCCGAGGGCGCGCGGCTGGTCTGTGGCGGTGAACGGATCGACAAACCGGGCAACTGGATCACGCCTGCGGTTTTTGCCGATGTCAAAGACGACATGAAGATCGCGCAGGAAGAGATTTTTGGCCCGGTGATGGCGGTTCTCGATTTCGATACCGAGGATGAGGTCATCGCCCGCGCCAATGCCACCGATTTCGGTCTGGCCGCCGGTGTGTTCACCAATGACCTCAAACGCGGCCACCGTGTGATCGCACAGCTTGAGGCTGGCAGCTGCTTTCTCAATTCCTACAACGATGCCCCGGTCGAGGCCCCCTTTGGCGGCGTCAAACAATCGGGCGTGGGCCGTGAAAACTCGAAAGCTGCAATCGAACATTACAGCCAACTCAAGTCGGTCTATGTGCGCATGACCCCTGTCGAAGCGCCGTTCTAAGGAGGATGACCATGGAGGCAGATTTTGTCATAGTTGGCGCCGGTTCAGCCGGATGCGCGATGGCCTATCGGCTGGCCGAGGCCGGATCGTCGGTCATCATCATCGAATATGGCGGCACGGACGTGGGTCCATTCATCCAGATGCCCGCCGCCCTGTCTTATCCGATGAATATGTCGATGTATGACTGGGGTTTCGCATCCGAACCCGAGCCGCATCTGGGCGGGCGCGAACTGGCCTGTCCGCGCGGCAAGGTGATCGGCGGATCATCATCGATCAACGGTATGGTCTATGTCCGTGGCCACGCAAAGGATTTTGACCATTGGGCCGATAGCGGCGCCACCGGTTGGAGCTATGCCGACGTGCTGCCCTATTACAAGCGGATGGAAAACTGGCATGACGGCGGCCATGGCGGCGACCCCGAATGGCGCGGCAATGACGGGCCCTTGCATGTCACGCGCGGCCCCAGAAAGAACCCGCTGTTCCACGCCTTTGTCGATGCGGGCAAACAGGCCGGATATCAGGTCACCGGCGACTATAACGGGGAACAGCAAGAAGGCTTTGGCCCGATGGAGCAAACCGTCTGGAAAGGACGGCGCTGGTCGGCGGCAAATGCGTACCTGAAACCTGCTCTGCAACGCCCGAACTGCACCCTGATCAAGGGTCTGGCAAACCGGGTGATCATCGAGGACGGGCGGGCAACCGGCGTCGAACTGCAACGCGGATCGAAAACCGAGACCATCCGCGCCAAGCGCGAGGTGATCATTTCGGCCTCGTCCATCAACTCGCCCAAGCTGCTGATGCTGTCGGGGATTGGCCCCGCCGCGCATCTGGCCGAACACGGGATCGAAGTGGTCGCCGACCGCCCCGGCGTCGGCCAGAACCTGCAGGACCACCTTGAGCTGTATCTGCAGATGGCGGCCAGTCAGCCAATCACGCTGTACAAATACTGGAACCTGTTCTGGAAAGGCGCGCTGGGTGCGCAGTGGCTGTTCACGAAAACCGGCCTCGGGGCCTCAAACCAGTTCGAAAGCGCGGCGTTCATTCGGTCGGCGGCGGGCGTCGATTACCCCGATATCCAGTATCACTTCCTGCCGATGGCAGTGCGCTATGACGGTCAGGCCGCAGCTGAAGGGCACGGTTTCCAGGCGCATGTTGGCCCGATGCGGTCGAAATCGCGGGGCGCGGTTACCTTGCGCAGCGCCGATCCCAAGGACGCGCCCAAGATCCTGTTCAATTACATGAGTCACGAGGATGATTGGACTGATTTCCGGACCTGTATCCGCCTGACCCGCGAGATTTTCGCGCAGGACGCGTTCAAGCCTTATGTGAAGCACGAAATCCAACCCGGCGATGCCGTCCAAAGCGACGATGAGCTGGATGATTTCATCCGCCACGAGGTCGAGAGCGCCTATCACCCCTGTGGCACCTGCAAGATGGGGGCTGCTGATGATCCGATGGCCGTTGTGGACCCGGAATGCCGCGTAATCGGTGTTGAGGGGCTGCGCGTTGCCGACAGCTCGATCTTTCCGCGGATCACCAATGGCAACCTGAATGCGCCGTCGATCATGACCGGCGAAAAAGCTGCGGATCACATCCTTGGCAAGCGTTTGGCCCCGTCCAATGCGAAACCCTGGAACCATCCGGATTGGGAGAGCAGCCAGCGGTAATCTGGCTTCTCCTGCGGCGCGCCTGATGCTCCTCCCCACATTGCAGGCGCGCCGATTTTTTTCTGTTCACAGTGCAGAACATACCCGGATCCGGAGGACCCAACCCTAGTAGCCGGTCGGCAGCTTAGAAGGTTTGAGATCGGGAATACCTGCTCTCGGCACAAGGCAGGGTTGGGTATAGACCGGGCCCGCACAAGACAGGTCCGGTCCGAGGGATCAGAAATTGAACATCACACCGAATGTGGCACTGTAGATGTTGTCTTCATCCACAATCGGGCTGTTCGAAACGTCGCTGGGCAGGAAGTCGGCCCGAAGGCCACCCATCAGTGACCATCTTTCGTTGATTGGCCGGACCATGCGCGCTTCGACAAACGGGATGATTACATCGCCGGGCGCATATTCAGGGCGACCTGCCCGTGCCTCATCCGCGGAAACACCCCAGACATAACCGCTCAGATCTTCACTCTGCCAACCCGCACCGGCGCGCAGTTGCAGCATCGATTTGCCAACCTTGGTGCCATAGCCGAAATCAAAAATCACTTCCTGACCATCATGCTCACCGGTCACTTCCTGACGGAACCGCAGGCCGGTATTGAAGCCCGCACCCAGGTCATAGCCAAGGATTAGGGCGAGGTCTCCGGTAATCTCACGATCAATCCCGTCAAGTTCGTCTGCATCGGTGTTGAACAAGCCCGAGAAACGAGGCAGCAGGCCTACCGACAGTGTGTAGCCGTTGCCCTGGTAAGCCTCATATTCAAGGCCCAATGTACCGATGGACAGCGGACCTGTCTTATATGTCACCAGCGGATAGGGTTGGACCTGCGTGCCCTCCCCGATATAGGGGTTGTTTGCGACACCGGCGATCACACCGATCTGCCAGCCATCCGGCTGCCCGCCGCCCTGTGCGGCTCCGGAAGAGGCCATGGCGGCAACCGCCAGCGGGGATAGGAACACTGCTCGAAAGTCGATCACGATAACTTTCCTCTGTTTGGGATTCAGTCTTGGGGGATTTATGTTGACCGATCTTCTGTGCCCGCACCAAACGCGGTACGGGCACATTCAATCGGCCGAGGGGGGTAGAGAATTCTAACGCGGTAGGTTTGGCGATGTAGGTGGGAAACGGTCAGCTCCAGATTGATCCGACCGGGACATGTAAAAACTCAGCCCGGGTTTTCGAAGACAAACTTTCATCTGGAGTAACCTTGTTTTGGCACAAAGACCTGCAAGAGTGAGTGGTCAGCTATCGCCGCGTTGAGTTGGTTTGTTCTGGCCGTCAGATAGTTGCATCAAACACTCAGTGCACGCGCAAGTTCGTCAACACGCGCCAAATATACGCGAGTGGTCTGTAGCATTCGCAAGCGGTATATGTTCGACCATTGGCGATTGCGTGCGTTGTTTTCCTGTTTCGCAACGCCTAAATACTCACGCTGAGACCCCTGATCCAGATCCAGCGATTCCATGACAAAATCCGTTCACCACAACGGCACTTTCCCTCAGACCGTTCAAAACGCGTTGATTACAATCGTGTCGTTTGAGGGTCTGACGATCTGGAAGCTCATCCGCTTTGCAAGCTGGTTTGCGTGCGGCGTCGGTCTTCTTTTGACAGTGTTCGAGACCGGACCTTATTCCGATTTGCCGATGTGGGCTGCATTCCTGTTATGGTCGGCGAAACTGTTTGCAGGCAGTGCCATATTGGTCGCCGTCGCCGTCGTTGGGGTTCTTGTTGGTCTTAGCATGCCCTGGCCCTTGATCTGTGCGGTGCTTTTCCAACCTTTGTTGCTGGCTCCGATTTCTTTGTTGATTGGCCTCATGTCAGGAACAGATCGACTTTCCGCTGCGTTTTCCAATGGCATCTTGATCAGCCTGATTGACGAGGCCGCCAATCTGGCGCTGCCTTCGATGTTCCTATCCTCGGCGCTTTGTGTGTTTGCCGTTTGGTTCGGCAAACTTCTGCAGGCCAATGGTGCGGCTGGCAGTGAGACGTCAGAGGAAATAGTCCAACAACCAAAACTGAGAGAAGCGATCCCGACTTTGCCAACCCGCCTTGGCGAAGATATTGTTCGGGTCGAAGCGCAGGACCACTATATAAATGTGGTCACTTCATCCGGCCAAGCGACGTTAAAGATGTCGTTTTCCGATTGTGTTGACCGATTGCAGGATTTCAGCGGCGCCCAGTGTCACAGATCGCATTGGGTCAGTTTCAGGCATATTCAGGACATCCACCGCGCGGGAAGCGCCTATACTTGCATCCTGAGCGACGGAACCAGCATACCGGTCAGCCGCAGACGACGCGCAGCACTAAAGGTTGCTGTCTGAATTAGAGCGTATCCAGAACTTCTTCTATCAGTTGAATATAGCTGAGTTCATTGCGAATTCCGGCGTCAAGGATGAGGGCCTGCACGCGATCTTTTCGTGACAGTGCGCCAGATCCGAAATCCCTTTTGCGGATGCCCTTGAAGCCCGCCAGCCTGGTCCGATGAACGGCCAATCTGGCGGTCAGCATCTTTTCCACATCAGGCTGAGTCAGCGAGGACAGGGCCCGAAGACGCACCAGAAACGCGTCTCGGATTGGTGCCGGGTCTTCCGTTTGGACAAGCCATTCCTCCAGGGCAGTCTTTCCAGAATGCGTGATGCTGAAGACGCGCCGCCGTCCCTGCGAATTTGGATGTTCTTCCGCATCTACCAATCCTGCATGATGCAATCCGGACAGTTCACGATAGATTTGCTGATGCGACGCCGACCAGAAATACCCGATTGATTTTTCAAACCGCGAGGATAGCTCGGACCCTGTTCCGCTTTTTTCCATCAGGGCCGTCAGCAAGGCATAGGATAAAGACACGCCAAAATCTCCGGTCGCGACGTTACGTTAGGCTTCGTGTTTTGCAACTTGTTGCATAATAACGTGCCGTACGCAATGCCGCCTAGGCCTACGAAGGAATGTCCGCAATGTCTCACTTCCCTCTTATGAACACTCCGCTTGATCTTGGCTTTACCACGCTCAAGAACCGGGTCCTTATGGGTTCGATGCATGTCGGGCTGGAAGAACTTCCCAACGGCTTTGAACGCATGGCTGAGTTTTTTGCCGAGCGCGCCCGTGGCGGGGCCGGCCTGATGGTTACCGGTGGGATCGCCCCCAATGATCGCGGCAGACCGTTTGGCGGTGGTGCAACGCTGACCACCGAACACGAGGCCGAAGAACATCGCATCGTCACCGACGCCGTGCACAAGGCCGGTGGCAAGATCGCCATGCAGATCCTGCATTTCGGTCGCTACTCCTATCAGGAAGATCTGGTCGCGCCGTCGGCGGTTCAGGCCCCGATCAACCCCTATATTCCGCATGAGCTGACCGGCGATGAGGTTGAAGAGACCATCGCCGATTTCGTCAGATGTGCCAAGCTGGCCCAGAAAGCCGGTTATGACGGGGTCGAGATCATGGGTTCCGAGGGCTACCTGATCAACGAATTTATCGCCGCCCGCACCAACCACCGTTCGGACGAATGGGGCGGCAGCTATGCCAACCGCATGCGCTTCCCGACCGAGATCGTGCGCCGCACCCGCGAGGCGGTTGGCGAGAACTTCATCATCATCTACCGCCTGTCGATGCTGGACCTGGTGGATGGCGGTTCGACCTTTGAAGAGGTTGTCGAACTGGCACAGGGGATCGAGGCCGCAGGTGCCACGATCATCAACACCGGTATCGGCTGGCACGAGGCCCGCATCCCCACCATCGCCACCAAAGTGCCGCGCGCCGCGTTCGGCTGGGTCACCAAGCGGATGATGGGCAAAGTCGGCATCCCGCTGATCGCCACCAACCGGATCAACACCCCCGAGATCATTGAAGGCCTACTGGAAGACGGCGCCTGCGACATGGTTTCGATGGCCCGCCCGTTCCTGGCGGATGCGGATTTCGTCAACAAAGCTGCCGAGGGCCGCTCGGAATTCATCAACACCTGCATCGGCTGTAACCAGGCCTGTCTGGACCACACTTTCCAGCTGAAAACCACCAGTTGTCTGGTGAACCCGCGCGCCTGCCACGAGACCGAGATCGTGATCAAACCCACCGATAACCCGCGCAGCATTGCCGTGGTTGGTGCCGGTCCGGCTGGTCTGGCCTTTGCCAAAACGGCGGCAGAGCGTGGTCACAAGGTCACGCTGTTTGATGCGGGCTCGGAAATCGGCGGTCAGTTCAACGTCGCCAAGACCATCCCGGGCAAGGAAGAGTTCTATGAAACCCTGCGCTATTTCCGCAACGAGATTGCGCGTCTGAAGGTTGACCTGCGCCTGAACACCCGCGTCGAAGCCGCCGATCTGGGCGATTTTGACGAGGTCATTCTGGCCACCGGTATCGCGCCGCGCCTGCCGCAGATCGACGGGATCGACCACCCCAAAGTGCTGGGCTATCTGGAAGCGCTGGCAGATGTCAAAGCCATCGGTGAACGCGTAGCCATCGTTGGCGCGGGCGGCATCGGTTTTGACGTGGCCGAAGCGATCACCCATGAAGGTGTCAGCTCCAGCCAGGACCCCGACAAGTTCTTCCGCGAATGGGGTGTGGACATGAATATGGAAACCCCCGGCGGTCTGCGCAAACCGGAACCCGAGGCATCGCCGCGTCAAGTTTGGCTGCTGCAGCGGAAAGAAACCAAGGTTGGCGCCGGTCTGGGCAAAACCACGGGCTGGATTCACCGCGCGGGCCTGAAGGCCAAGAATGTCGCCATGGTCCCATCTGTCAGCTATCGCAAGATCGACGACGAAGGCCTGCACATCACGGTTGGTGATGAGGACAAGGTTCTGCCGGTCGACAACATCATCATCTGTGCCGGACAGGACCCACTGCGCGCGCTGCAGCAACCACTGCTGGATATGGGCAAGACCGTGCATCTGATAGGTGGCGCGGAAATCGCAGCCGAGCTGGACGCCAAGCGAGCAATCCATCGCGGGACCACGCTGGCCGCAGACCTCTGACCCCAAACAAATCCGACCAAAGCCAACGCCCACTCCCTAACGCAGGGTGTGGGCGTTTTTCTATGCGCCTAGGGCGACCGATGAACCCGATGTATCGACTGTCAAAGAGCTTTCGGGAACTCGGTGCAAAAAAGGATATGGCGCTGCCTTGGGGCGTCTGGGAGGACAGGCAGCGCCATATCTACGGACCAAAAAGGTCACGTTACGGCATTGGAATGTCGTTGGTGAATTTGGGGACCTGATAGCCCTTTTGCACGGCCGGACGCGCCGCGATACGCGCATACCAGGCTTTCACATTGGGATACTGGTTCAGATCAACCTCTTGCCAGTCAAAGCGCGAGACCCAAGGCCAGCAGGCCATGTCGGCAACGGAATACATCCCTTTCCCCTCGCCCGCGATATAGTCGCGGCCTTCGAGACGAGCGTTTAGAACACGGTACAGGCGGTTTGCCTCGGTCGAATAGCGGTCTTCGGAATAGGCCGACGTGCCTTTGTTGTATTTCACAAAGTGATGCACCTGACCCAGCATCGGGCCCAGACCGCCCATCTGCCACATCAGCCATTCGATCATCCGCCAGTATTCGTCACCTTCGCAAATGAACTGGCCGTATTTCTGGCCCAGATACAGCATGATCGCACCCGTCTCCATCAGCGTGACGCCGGTCTCATGGTCGATGATCGCCGGGATCCGGTTGTTGGGGGCGACTTTCAGAAAGTCGGGCGCGTGCTGTTCGCCCTTGCTGATGTCGATGCTGTGAACAGTATAGGGCACGCCCAGCTCTTCCAGCATGATGGATACTTTGCGACCATTGGGCGTGGTCCAGGTGTAGAGGTCGATCACAGGTGTCTCCTTTTGTGTCAGTCATCCGCCATCATCGTGCCGAGTGTCGCTTTGATGTGGCGCCTCATTGCATCGCGCGCGCCAGCGCGGTCGCGCCGTTCCAGCGCAGCGACTATTTCGTCATGCTCGCTAAATGAGTGGTAATCATCTGAAGGTTGCCCCGCAGGCAGGTACAGATTGCCCCAAACAACTTTGCGACGGACCCCGTTCACGACCTTTGACACTTCGTGTAACAGAAGGTTGCCGGACGCTTCTGCAATCAGATCGTGAAACTGCGAATCCAGTTCTTCATAGGTTTCCCAGTCGGGTGCCTTGCGCATGTCGGTTGCAAGCTTGCGCAGTTCCAGAATCTGACGTTGCGTCGCGTGCAGCGCCGCAAGACTGGCCAGTTCGGGCTCCAGCGCAAGACGCGCAGTCATGGCGTCATGCGGGCCGGTCTGCTGCGCCAAAAGGGTCAGCATGGCAGGATCAGCCAAACCAGGATTGCTTGGATCCTTGATGAAGGTGCCACGCCCGACGTGCCGGTCTAGTCGGCCTTCGGTTTCAAGCACCAAAAGCGCTTTTCTGAGGTCTGCGCGTGACACGGAAAGCTCTTCAGCCAACAGCCTTTCTGCGGGAATCCGCTCCCCCTCAGACAGGTTTGACATGTCCAACCAATTTCTCAATTTCTGTAAAACTTCGCCATTCATAAGAATTGGTTGCTCTCCGAGTCTGTTGATACCCTCTTATACGTGGACTTTTTTGATTGCAATATTTCGAATCCACGGATAAATGGTTACACAATGATCATAATTGGTCAACCAATATGTGAGGGATCATGACAGATTTTGTTTCCAATTCATCCAACGGCTGGCAAGATGTCACTCTGTCGAAAGACATGCAGGTGCCCGCCGAGATGAAAGCCTGGGTTCTTGACGACCCAGAGGAGCTTTCGCTGACGACAAAGCCGGTCCCAGCGCCGGGTAAGGCCGAGGCGCTTGTCCGTATCGATGCCGTCGCGATTTGTGCGACAGATCTGGAGATCATCAAATACGGCACCCCCGCGATGATCGAGGGCGGCGCACCGTTCAACAAAAACTTTACCCCCGGCCATGAATACATGGGCACCATCGCCGCACTTGGCCCCGGTGTTGACGAATTCGAAATCGGCGACCGGGTCACGGTCGAAATCCACGCAGGCTGCGGCCAGTGCAAACGCTGCCGGATGGGCATGTATACGTCGTGCCACAATTACGGTCTGAACTACGGTGACATGGACAAGGGCCACCGGGCCAATGGGTTCACCACCGATGGCGGGTTCAAGGAATACGCGATCAACAACATCAACACGATGATCAAAGTCCCCGACGACATGAGCGATGAAGAGGCCACTCTGGTCGTCACCGCGGGTACGTCAATGTATGGGCTGACCGAGTTGGGCGGTCTCGTTGCCGGTGAAAGCGTGGTCGTCATCGGCCCCGGCCCCATCGGCCTGCTGGCTGTTGCCGTCGCCAAATCGCTGGGCGCATCGCCTGTGGTTCTGGTAGGCACCCGTGAAAACCGCAACAAGATCGGTGAACAACTGGGCGCGGACATTACGATCAACGCACGCGAAGAGGATGCGATTGCCCGGGTGAAGGAAATCACCGGCAAGGGGGCTGACTATGTGGTCGACTGCGCAGGAACCGAGACAACGGTCAACCAGGCTGTTCAAATGACCAACCGGGGCGGACGTGTTTGTCTGGCCGCTTTCCCGAAAGAGGCGGTCAAGTTCGACATCGGCCATCTGGCTGTGAACAATATCTATCTCTATGGCATTCGCGGCGAAGGTCGATCAGCGACCCACCGGGCCATGGCCCTGATGGCGGAAAACCAGTTTGATGCAAGCCTGATCCACACGCATACCTTCCCGATGGAAGACTTGCCCGAAGCATTGCGTCACGCACGCGAGCGGGTTGATGATGCGATCAAGGTGGTCGTGTCGATGCGACAGAGCCGCGAAGGAAAGGTGGCAGCAGAATGAAAGCAAGACGAGGGATTTACGCGGCGACAATCTCGCCGTTCCACGCCGATGGCAGCCTGGATACAGCAAAGCTGATTTCCTATAGCCGCCATCTGATGAGCGACGCAGGCGGCTGTGACGGTGTTGCACCGCTGGGCACCACGGGTGAGGGCACGTCGATTGCGATGCCCGACAAGCTGGCGCTGCCCGGAGCCTTTGCCGAGGCCGGTATCGCAGGCGATCGGGTCATTTTCGGCGCAGGCGCACCGTCTGTATCGGATGCCATCGCACTGACCAAATCCGCCGTTGAGGCAGGCTTTCCCAACGTTCTGGTCCTGCCGCCCTATTACTACAAGAACCCCTCGGAAGAGGGTCTTTACGCCTATTTCTCGCAGATTGCCGAGAGCGTGGCCGATGACCGTCTGCGGATGTATCTGTACCACTTCCCGCAGATGTCGGCGGCTCCGCTGCCGGTGTCGATGGTCGTGCGTCTGAAGCAGGCCTTTGGCCCGCTGGTTGCAGGTCTGAAAGACAGCTCGGGTGATTTCGAACAATCGCGCGCCTTTATCGAGGCCACCGGCGGTGTGGATGCGGATTTCGACGTTTACCCATCGTCTGAAGCCTTCCTTGATGACGGTCTGTCCATCGGTTCGGCCGGGATCATCTCGGGCTCGACCAACGCCTTTGGTGCGCTGGTTCAGAAAGCCTTTCAGGCAACAGGTGACGCCCGTCAGGCAGCGCTTGAACCGGTCAAAGCCGCACGTAGTGCAGCCGCCAAGTTCAACATGATGTCGGCGATGAAACAGGTTGAGGCCTGGCGCAGCGGTGATGACAGCTGGTTGCGCATGGCGCCCCCGCTGAGCCCGCTGAACGACGAACAAAAGGCAGCCCTGCGCGCCGAGCTGGATGCGCTCGCGCCCGGTTCTTTGGCCAGCTAACAAGGACAAACACATGACACACGGTCCCCACCATATTGAAACCGCAACCGATCCGGCCGCATTTGCGGACTGGCCCGAAGGTCTGTACGAAGAGATGAAGGCAGATGAGTTCAACGGCGTCGTTGGCTCGACCCTTGTTTCGGAAAACGACCGGGTGCGCGTTTGGCATCTGCGCCTGCCCCCAGGCAAGCGCTGCCCCTTTCACCGCCACGTGAACCCTTATTTCTGGTCGGCCCACAACGCAGGCAAGGCACGGGGCTTTTTCTCGAACGGCCGCATCAAGGATGTCGAGCATTACCCGGGCGAGACACGGCACTATTACTACGGTGCAGGTGAATACATGCTGCATTCGGTACAGAACATCGGCGACACCGAGCTGCTGTTCACCACCGTCGAATTCAAAGACGGACCAAACGACCTCTTGCCGATTCCCGACGAGATCCGGATGCCGGAACCGGCTCCGGCGGCGGAGTGAGCCCAATCGCATGGGCTTTGCCCATATGACAACCTAGAAGGAGCCAAACGATGCCTGCATATTGGCTGGCCCGCGCAAAGATCAACGAACCCGTCGCCTACAAGCGATATACTGACCGGGTTCCCGAGATTGTCGCCAGTTTCGGCGGTAAGGTCCTGGCCCGCGGTGGACGTTTCGAGATAATGGAAGGTCCCGAGAAATTTGCGCGTTTCGTCGTCATCGAATTTCCGACATTCGAGGATGGTACGGCCTGTTTCCGTTCGCCGGAATACAAGGCTGCGGCAAAAAATCGTCGCGAAAACGGCGCCGGGGAGGTCGAAATCGTGATGCTCGAAGCAGGTGAATTTACCAGATAAGCTCCTTGTTTCGTGCCACATCGACCATTTGGGGGTTTCTTCGACACAACGGGAAACCTCCTTTGGGTCCACTTGATCCAATACATCGCAAGAGATGACCGATGCTGTTCGAAACAGCCGTTTTCGGGTTCTGGTTGCTGACAGGAAAGTTCAAAACCCAAAGCGAACCCTGTGTACCTGATTCTGAACGAGGCCATGACCGCAGCACAACAACAGAAGGTAGGTAGAAAATGATACTCACAATTTGCGTTGCTCTGCTGGCGCTGGTCTTGGTGGTTCTGCCTTGGTGGCGGGACCCGGAAACCAAAAGGCTGAACAGCCCAGATGAAAAAGAGTTTCCGGGCTCCTACGTCAGATTGTCTCACGGTCACACAAGATACATCCTTCGCGGTCCCGAAACGGCAGAGACCGTTGTCCTTGTTGGCGGGCTGACCACCTCGCTGGAATTTTTTGATGATCTTGCCGATGTCTTGAACAAAGCGGGTTACCGGACGCTTCAGTATGATCTCTATGGCCGCGGCGGGACCGCCCGCCCCCGCGACGTGGCCTATGATCGTCAGACCTTTGTGCTGCAGATCAAAGAGTTGCTGGATGCGTTGAAGATTGATGGCAAGGTTCATATTGTCGGTCAGTCGCTGGGTGGCGGTATCTCGTCGACCTTTTCTGCGGACTATCCCGACCGGGTGAAATCGCTGTCGATCCATGCAAGCGCAGGATACCTGCCGTCATTGCCGCCGCTTGCCAAGGTCATCGATACACCGATGCTGGGCGACTATGTCTGGTGGTGGATCGGCAATGGGTTTGTCGACGGCAATCTGGCCAAGTATTTTCCCGATCCTTCCCGATATGACCCGGAGATCCAGGCCCTCAAATCGCAATTCGAACAGGCCGAAAAGTTCAAGGGGTATCGGCGGTCAATTCTTCAGACCATCCGCAACTTCAAAGCGCATGACATGCAGGCAGATTTCAGCCGCATTGACGCAGACCAGATTCACATGCAGATCATTTGGGGAAAAGCGGACATCGTGATCCCGGTTGGCGGTGCCCAGATGCTAAAAAGCTGGGTCAAGGGGACACCGAAGCTGGAGCTGTTGGAGGGCATCGGGCACATGCCCTTGACCCAGGAGCCCGACCTCATAGCTCAGTTGGTCCTGAAACACATTCAAGACTCCTGACCGGCCCAACCGATTTTCAAGGCTCAAGCCGCAAAACACGCGGCTTGAGCCTTTTTCTTTCAAAAAAACTTGCCGCAAATATACACATTTAGCCAAAAAAATGAGCTTACTTAACATACGTTAACGCGCCAATCCTCGTTGTCCCGCAGGTTTTCGTGAGCGCGAAACAGAGCCCGGACGTTCAGATTGAAAGTGCCAGCCAAGGCGATTCTGACGGACGGGATCAAACCGAAACGACGGAGTCAGAACTACAGCAATGTGATCCTTCACTTTGAAACCGACCGGGCATGTGATCCGGCGGATGCGAGTGAACCACAATCCCAACAACAGGATCACGCAATCCGACCCGTGCTTGGGTGTTGCGCTCAGGAAATCAAAAGACGAACCAATAGGGACGAACATCAACATGAAAAAGGCGTTACTTGCACTTGCAACTTCGGCGTTGACGCCGTCAGTTTTGCTGGCGGGCGGCGGGATTGACCGAAGTGGTCAAGGCGTTAACATCCTGTTCGAAGACGGGGACGCGGTCCAGTTTTCGATTGCTTACGCAATGCCGCAAGTCAGCGGAGACGACAACGGGGTTCCGACGAACAAAGTCTCAAACAATTTCTCCATGCCCACGCTGGCGTACAAAAAGGCGCTGACGGATCAGATCGATTTCGCACTTATCTACGATCGCCCGTTCGGAGCCAACACAACCTATCGACCCGGCATACCAGCCTCGACGAACCCGCTGGATCCGACCGCTATCAACACTCAATACGCCAAGGCGAGTTCGGACGCTTTGACGGCTCTGCTGCGCTACAAGTTCGACAATGGCTTTAGCGTCTATGGCGGCGCGCGCGCGCAACGTCTGGAAGGCAGAGTGTCTGTACCGAACGCACTGGGATATAGAGTCGAATCTGATGACCCGGTCGATTTTGGTTACACGGTTGGTGTCGCGTGGGAAAAGCCCGAAATTGCGGCGCGCGTCGCCCTGACCTACAACTCGAAGATCGATCACACCTTCACCCAGAACGAAACTGGTACTGATCCAAACACCTTTACCCCGTTCAACGTAGATACGGAATCCAAGGTGACGACACCGCAATCGGTCAACCTTGACTTTCAAACCGGCGTCAATCCAAAGACTCTTGTCTTCGGCACAATCCGCTGGGTTGACTGGCCGCAATTTGAATGGTCCCCGCCGAACTTTCCGGGCGGTGTCTTGGCTGACTATGACCAGTCGTCCTGGGAATACACCGTCGGTGTAGGTCGCAAGATAACCGAGGATTTTGCCGGTGCGGTCACGTTTGTGTACGAACCCAAGGAAGGTGGGATTGCGTCCCCCTTGGGCCCGACAGATGGTGCCTGGGCGATCGGCGTCGGTGGTACCTATGATCTTGGCGACGCGCAGGTTTCCGGCGGTGTACGCTACACCAAGCTGGGTGACGCAAATGTTGCCGATACGGGCGAATTTAGCGGAAACTACAGCTGGGGTGTCGGTTTCCAGATCACCTACGCTCTGAACTAAATCACCTTTTTCAACAGGCTGAAGGCCCCGCCAGTACCGCGGGGCCTGATGCAAGGATCTAATTCATTTCGTGTGCACCGCATGTCGCGTTGCCGAGGCAGGTCGCCTGTACACCTCTTTGAAACTTTCTTCCCTTGTCGTAAGCTGCCGAGCAATCACTTACGCATCGAAGGAAGACAGCAAAGAATGCGAATTGCGCCAGACTTCAGAGCAGAATACCTGAGCTCTTTGAATCGCGTTGAAGTCGACAAAAGAGAAACACTTCTGTTGCAGGGGGAAGTAAGCAAACATGCCTACTTTGTCGAGGAAGGGTGTCTGCGTATTTGGCACAATAATGACGGAACGGACGTCACGCTTCAGTTCTTTTTGAAGAATGACATTGTGTCTTCGCTTGAGAGCTTTTTCTATGGACGCCCAAGCAATTTCGGCATCGAGGCCATCACGTCGACAGTGGTCAGATCCATCGATCGCGATGCCTTTGAAAAGCTGATGGATCGTTCTGACGAGTTCAGAGAGTACATGTTTCACGCACTCATCAATCGCGTCGCAGACTATCAGAATCTGTTCCTGAATCGAATAATGGAAAACCCGGAGAACCGGTATCGCCACATTCTGGAACATTCTCCCGAGCTTCTCGAAGCCGTCCCTCTGCACTATCTGGCATCCTATTTGGGGATCACTCCCGTATCGCTCAGCAGGATCAGAAGAAAGATCGGCGTTCCTTAACAATTGATAACGCGAGTCAGGTGGAAACTTGAGATAGTTCGTCGGTCTGAAGATTGGATCGGATAGAATGGACTCGCACACAATCTGCAAACTGATGAGCATGAAACAGCATGGACGTTTCCCGCATGCGGAACGGTCAGGATGTGCTGACTCCTTCAACATATCCACGTCAATATCGCTAGTTGATGACGGGCTTGCTCATGTTTCGTCCTGATTTATCGCGAGCCGCCGCAGAGCATGAGTTGTCAGGCCCGGATTCTCGTTGGTTGAACCTTCCTGACGCCCGCGTTCACTATCGGACAGCAGGAACGGGGCCCACGGTTGTTCTGCTGCACAATTCGGGCATGTGGGGCGGTGTATGGGATTATTGGCTCCCGATTTTGTCCGAACATTTCACCGTCGTCGTGCCCGACCTTCCAGGGGCAGGCCTGACTGGTCCCGCGGCGGACAACGACTATTCGATGGATGCCTTGACGAAGTTTGTCGCCACGTTTGTGAAAGCAACATGCAAAGGTCCTGTCCATGTGGTTGGGCTATCGCTGGGCGGTCAACTGGCTTGGCGTCTGGCATTGCAGGAGGCTTCACTTGTCAAAAGTCTGGTTCTGATCAATCCGACGGGCTACCCGGACAAGAAGCTGCCAAAAGTATTCAAACTGGCCCGCGGGCGCATGGGGTGGATTCTAAAGTACATCGCGTCCGAAAAGATGTTGCGGAACAACTTGTCAGAGTTGTGGGGATCCGGCGCGCCGATCTCGGCAGAGTTCCTTGAACGTTTGGTGGTGAGCCAGCGGCGATCCGGCAACCGCAAGGCATTTCTGCGCTTTCTGCGTACAGACAACAAAAGCCTGCACGAGCAGATTCCGAACATCACGCAACCGGTTCAGTTGCAATGGTGCGAAATGTGCGGTCCGCAGCAGTTCACACGTGACCTTCCGAATGTCGAACTGGTTGATTTCAGTGACTTTGGCCATATTCCAACGTTGGAAGGACCCGAACAGACATCATCGGCTGCGATCCGTTTCCTAGAAGCCCAAGAACAAGAAAATGCGTAGCAGGCTTAGATTCCCGATCATCGTATTGGCGATACTGGTCGTTGCTCTGGTGGCGGTGCCTTGGCTGCGCGACCCAGAAACCAAACGGTTGGATGCCCCAAACGTAGCCGAGTTTCCGGGCTCCTATGTGCTGCTGGACAACGGCTACGTACGATATCTGCTGGAAGGTCCGGAAAACGGCGAGACGGTGTTGCTGGTCGGTGGTCTGACAACGTCTCTCGAGTTTTTTGACGACACAGCCGGGTTCCTGAACGATGAGGGTTACAGAACGCTCCGGTTCGATCTGTATGGCAGAGGTGGTTCTGCGCGCCCCGCAGATGTGGCCTATGATCGGCAGACATTTGTACAACAAATCGACAGCCTTCTGGATCACCTGACACTCCACCAGAAGATTCATGTCGTCGGCCAGTCCCTTGGCGGCGGTATCTCAGTCGCCTGGGCCGTGGAAAACCCACAGAAAGTTCGTTCCCTGTCCATCCATGCAAGCGCGGGTTATGTCCCAGAATTGCCGGCCACCGCCGCAGTGCTCAACATGCCCGGATTGGGTGACTATGTTTGGTGGAACATCGGCAATGGGTTCATTGACGGGGATTTGGGCAAGTACTTTCCCGACCCCGACCTGCACGCAGCAAAGATCGAGCGCCTCGGGGCACAATTCGATGCCGCTGAGCAGTACAAGGGGTATCGCCGGGCGATTCTGACAACGATCAGGAACTTTCGCGCCCATGATATGAGTGCCGAGTTCTCCCGTTTGGATGCGAATGAAATCCCGGTCATGATGGTTTGGGGCCAGTTGGACACCGTCATCCCGATCGAGGCCGCCGATACCCTGATCAAATGGATGCAAGGGACACCAGACTTTGTTCGACTGGACGGTGTGGGGCATATGCCGCTGATACAGGCGCCCGGAGAGACCCTGGACCTGCTTCTGAAACATATCAAAGAGCACTAACACTTATGGAGCGCCACCAATGAGCACCCGAATCGAAGCCGATTCCCGCATTATCATTGTCGGAGCCGCAGCCGCGGGTCTGTCCCTGGCTTGCGCCCTGCGTGAAAAGGGCTTTTGCAATATCAAACTTGTGGACAAGGCGGCCTCGGCCGGGGAACTGGACGTTGCCGCCCCGATCAATCTGGGGGCCAATGTTGTCCGCGCCTATGACGTGTTGGGTCTGAAACGGCAGCTGCTGGCCCAGAGCTGGCGATGGGCCGGCGTTCAGATTCTGAACGCCAAGGGCAAGCAACTGGTCTTTATGGACGGCGATAAGATCGAAAAACGCGGTGGGTATGCAGCGATCACCACGACCCGTGCCCACATGTTGCAGGTTCTGCGCTCGGCCGTGCCCGAAGGATGGATCGAATACGATGTCGAGGTTGCGTCCGTAGCCGAACGCACGGACCATCTACTGGTAAGATACACGGATGGACGCGAGGAAAAAGCCGACCTTCTGATTGGCGCCAATGGGTATTACTCTGACCTGCGGACACAGGTTATGGGTCCGACCGAAGCCCGCGATGACGGCAAGCTGAGCCTGCAGGCGTTGATCCCAAGTCGCGATGGTAAACCGCAGGTCAACATCCCGAACACTCATGTGTTCACCGAGTTTGTGACCACACGGGGAAGTGTCGGCTTTGGTCAGAATACCGACAACGACTTCAATATCTTCTACAACGTCATCAGGTCCGATGTTGAAGGCAATCTGGATCAGCAGGTTTTGCTGGATTATGTGAAAAAGCAATTCGCAGGCATCGATCCACGCATCGACCAACTGACCAATGCAGTCGATGCCAATGACATTCTGGTCTACTACCCAAAAGACCGCCCGCTGCAGACCGGATGGTCAAAAGGCCGTATTGCCCTGATTGGCGATGCCGCGCATCCGGCGTTTCAATATACCGGGCAAGGGGCTGCAATGGCCATGGAAAGCGCGCTTGTGCTGGCTGACAGTTTGAAAACTGCGCCTTCCTACGCCGAGGCGTTCGCTCGGTTCGAAAAACGTCGCCTGCCGCGCATCAAGGTTGTTCACACGGAATCGTACCGGGGCGCAAACATGTTCGGCCTGTCCAACCCATTCCTGTGTGCCATTCGAGACACCGTGATGCGGATTGTTCCGAACGCAATCAAAACAAAACCACTCGTGAATATCCACACAGGAGACTTTCTAGCATGAGTACCATGCACGCCTGGGTTGCCCGCTCGTATGGTGCACCGAAAGACGTTCTGAAACTCGAAGAAATGCCGATGCCTGAACCCAAAGGCAATCAGGTACTTGTTCGAATTCTGGCCTCGTCTCTGAACCCGATCGACCTGAGAATGGTTCAGGGATACGGGTCGCGGTTGCGCCGTCTGGCCGCCAAGCAGGAATTCCCCTTTGTCGCAGGCCGCGACATCGTGGGCGAGGTCGTTGCGTTGGGTCCGGACGCGACCAAGTTCAAGGTTGGCGACCGCGTTGCGGGGATCAACGACATCAAGGAATCCGGTGGTCACGCGCAGTATTCCGCGATCACCGAAACCTGCCTGGCGGCGGCCCCGTCCAATGTGTCGCCTGTCGAACTGGCGTCGATTCCTTATGTCGCAATGACAAGCTGGAGCGCATTGGTCGGCCGTCTGAAAATGGACCCCTCAAATGTTGTCGGCAAACATCTGTTTGTCCATGCGGGTTCGGGTGGCGTTGGCAGCTACGCCATCCAGTGGGGTAAGTCTCTTGGCATGAAGGTTTCGACCACCTGCGGTACGTCCAACGTGGATTGGGTCAAAGACCTGGGGGCGGATGTTGTTGTGGACTACCGGACGCAGGACTATCGCAAAATCGTCAAGGACGTGGACTATGCCTATGACACTCTGGGCGGGTCCTATGAAAAAGACACAGCCGCGCTGGTCAAGAAAGGCGGCGGCTATGTTTCCATCGTACACCAGCTTATGCCGTATACGGACGGCAGTGGGCTCGTCATCGGCGGGCTGCGTTCGCTTGGCCGGGTTTTGCGCAAGAAGGCACGCTATGGCCTGTCCGGGCGCAAATATGCCTGGTCTATCGCGCAACCCAGTGAAGCAGCCATCGCGCATGTCATGGCCAAAGTCGCTGACGGGAAAATCAAGCCGGTAATCGATCGGGATCTGGCGATGACGGACATCATTGCCGCCTACGATCACCTTGATACCGGTCGCGCAAAGGGGAAAATCGTTTTGCATTGGGACAGCGCTTAAAGCTGAACACTCAAACACGCAGGAGGAGCGTATTTGCAGAACGCCGCCCGGGGTCGTTCTTTCGGGCCGACCCCAGCGGGCAAAGACCACGCCGGTCCCAACGGTTCACGTTGAGGTCCCGGCGGTGTCAGATGTTCAAAAACTTACCAATTGCACAAGCCGACAAAAGAACCGGCTTTGCCACACAACTCGGAGGAAATTGTGTCCCATCCAAAACTGAACGCTTCGCGTTTGGCTGCATTCGTTTCGCCAGAGGCGCCGTTTGCTGCATTCCTTACGGCGCTCGTCGTATTCATACCGCCATTCTATGCCGGCAGTGTTGGCCTTGGGTTGGGCACTGTCGGGATGATTTTTGGCCTGACCAAGCTATGGGACGTTGTGACAGACCCGGTGTTTGGTGTTGTCTCGGACCGGTGGTATACCCGCTGGGGCCGTCGCAGGCCGTGGATGATCGCCTCGGTCCCGCTGTTGGGTTTGTGTACCTACATGGTGTTTATCCCACCGGCCTCAGCAACAGGCGACTATTTCGCATTGTGGATGATTCTGCTCTATATCGGCTGGACGATCGGAACGGTGTCTCACATCTCATGGGCGGCGGAACTGTCTTCCGAATATCATGAACGGTCACGTATCTCGGCGTACAAACAAGCCGCCGCGCTTCTTGGAACCCTTGGGGTCTTCGGGTTGGCCGCGACTTCGGACTATCTGTTCGACGCAGACGAACAGATGCGAATGACGTTGATCGCGATCTGCCTGCTGGTTCTTCTGCCGGTGACTGTCTTCACTGCCTGCTTTGCCGCTCCTGAGCCAAAGCCGGAAAAAGCGCATACCGAGAAACCCATCGGCATCTTCAAAGCACTGCGGTCAAGCAAACCCCTGCGCAGACTTCTGACGACAAACGTTTTGCTTGGAATTGCAACAGGGGCCGTCGGCGGCATGATCCTGTTCTACACCGAGCACGTCCTGAAACTGGGCAAATGGACGTCTCTTGCTTTGGTCCCGTTTCTTCTGTCCGCGCTGATCATGCTGCCGATATTCGTTTCGATCAGTCGCAAGATCGGTAAGCACCGCACTTTGTGTGTTGCGATGGTTTACCAGATTATCGCCAGCTGTCTTTACCTGGTGATGCCAGCGCACAGCCTGCTGCTTGCGTCCCTGGCCTTCCTGCTGCTTGGCGCCAACCAAGCGGTCGGCACCTATATCCCGCGTGCGATCATGGCGGATGTCTCCGATCTCAGCACGTCCGAAACCGGTCGCCAGCAAACAGGGTTCTATATGGCGCTGCTCCAGTCTTCGAGCAAAATTGCGGCGGCGTTGGCTGTAGGTCTAAGCTACCCGGTCCTGTCTTGGATTGGCTTCGATCCTTCACCTGATGCAATCAACTCCGAGCAGACCCTGTTTGCCCTGCGGGCAACTATGGTCCTGTTTCCTGGGTTCATGTTTGCCCTGGTCATTCTGATCATGTGGAACTTCCCGCTTACCGAAGAGTTCCAGAAGGAAATCCGGCGAAAGATCGAGCAGGCGGCCTGACACCAATCGCAAAAGGTAGCCGCCGAACAGAGTCTTCTGTCGGCGGCTGCGTAACACCGGCTCTGCTGCTTTGAATTCCGACGTGAATGATCCCGGCTGCCCTATGGCGACTGGGATGATGTGTTGCCTGCCATCTGTCTAAGAGTTGGGATCAAGAGGATGCGCAGTGATTGTTCTCATCTATTTGCCAGTTGTTGACCTTTTTGAGTTTCGCCACGGATAAAACTGCCCCCCGGGCGTCTCAATCATCTGAATACAGGAAGACGAAACCGCACCAGCATCGCAAGGCTGGGCCGCTGCTTGTCTGAACAGCTGTTCGCCACCCAAGCCCGTAACACCGTCGACCACGTGTGCAGATGGCGTTTAGTGCGCCTTGTCAAGCGGAGTACCCAATTCAGACCGTATACTTGATTTTGATCAATGTGCCCGGTCCGACAGTGCACGACACTTGTGCTTTGATTCAACTGGCTAAAACAACCGGCCACCCAAAGCAGGCGCAAGACAAGGACGCTGACGTACATGCATTCCGTCATGCTTGGATGGACATATGTGTGCGGTTTGCGATCCCCAGAAAGGACGGCGTCTGATGTAAAAGTGGGTCGCCAGCGGAACCAGAGGTTTTAACAATTGATAATGCCATGTTTTCCCGTCTCCGTTAGCATAGTGGGCAGCTTGCCGATCTTCCAAACCCTGCAAGGATCAGGCGGCTCCAGCTGAATCATAAACGTCCCAATTGCTTCAAGTGACTGAAATCGCTTGACTTCTCTTACCAAGCTCCAACAAGGGATAACTCCAAAATGGTGCGCTACTTCAAACTTGTACCGATTCTCACCCTTGCCGTTCTGTCTGCCTGCAAAGAAGAGGAACAGGACAAAAGTGCCATCGTTCGCGGTGTGAAAACCTTTTTGGTTACCGAGACGCAGTCGACAACTGAACGTCACTATCCTGGTGTGCTTGAGCCAGCGACAATCACAACCCTGTCCTTCGAGATTGGGGGCACGTTGAAAGAGATGGGTTTGGCGATCGGTCAAACTGTGAGTTCGGGCGACACACTGGTCGAGCTGGACCCGACCTTGCTGCGTATCCAGCTTGAAAACGCACAAGCAGCCGTCGAACAGGCGCTGGCACGGTTTACAAATGCGGAAAGAACACTGAACAGACAGCGCAGCTTGCTGGACCGCGGCGCGGCAACACAGGTTTCTGTCGACAACGCCGAAACCGACTTTCTGGCTTCAAAAGCAGGCTTGGATCAAGCAAAAAAAGTTGTGGAGGCCGCACAGGAAGATCTCACGAAGACCGCGCTTCATGCTCCATTTACAGGGATTATTAACTCGGTCGACGCAGATTCATTTGCAACGGTCAGCGCGGGCACACCTATCGCCTCTCTCTATGCCAATGACAGCTTCGAGGTGTCGTTCTCGATCAATTTCGAGGCAGCCAGCCAAATCGAAATCGGCACGCCCGCAAAAGTGCAACTGGTCGACCGACCGCGGATCAAACTCGACGCCATCGTGACAGAGGTTGGCAGCCGGGCAGACATTGTTTCAGCCTATCCGGTTGTAGTGTCGGTGACGGAAAACAATCCACTGCTCAAGGCAGGCATGGCCGTTGAAACAACGCTGGAGTTCCCCTTGCCCGAAGCTGTCGGGTACCTCGTTCCTCTGTCGGCGGTCAGTACGGACCTGACCCAGCTTGATCGCGATCTGAGCGACAAGACTGATACCCTTGTGGCTTTTGTTTACGACAAGGACAGCAGTACGGTCCAACAGCGGGAAATCGAAGTTGCGGGCATTCGAGAAAACTCTCTTATCGTCATATCGGGTCTGCAACCGGGCGACCGGGTTGCTTCGGCCGGGGTCTCATTCCTTCGCGACGGACAGTCCGTCAACCTTCTGAAAAGCGAAGATTAATTTTAAGGCGAGGGTTTTCCCATGGGGTTCCTGACTCGATTTGGCATTCAAAAGTCCCGTCTGACCGTTCTTGTAATGGTTGGACTACTTCTGCTTGGAGCGTTGTCGTACTACCAATTGCCCAAGCGCGAAGACCCCGAAATCTCGTTGCGCACGGCAATCGCGGTGGCCCAGTATCCGGGCATGTCTCCGGAACGTGTCGAGGAACTGATTGCCGAACCACTGGAACGCGCCGGTCGCGAAATCGACGAAGTTGAAACAATCGTCACCCTGATCACCCGAGGCCAGGCCGAACTGAAATTCGAAATCTACGATTCCGTGCCAAATGCCGAGTTGGAGCGGGTCTATCAGGACATCCGCAACAAGATGAACGACTCCATCGGTCTTCTTCCAGAAGGCACACTGGGCCCGTTCGTCAACACGGATTTCGATGCTGTAGCGATTGCCACGATCGCCGTCACTGGTGAGGGGTTCAGCTATGAAGAAATCTGGGATGCGGCAGAGGACCTGCAAAAGCAGATCTATTCCCTAAGCGGGATTACCAAGGTTGGAATCGAGGGCCGTCAGGAAGAACGCATCTGGCTGGAAATCGACACCCGGAAACTTGCATCCGTCGGCGTGCAACTGGATCGTTTGCTCTCGGACCTCAGCGCCCAGAACGTCATCGTTCCTGCGGGCAATCTGGACGCCAACGGCGTCAACATCATGCTCGAAGCCAACGGTGACCTCAAAAGCGTTCAGGAAATTCGCGAGGTACTGACCAAGGTGCCCGGCCTGAACGGGCTGGTCCGACTACAGGATCTGCTGAACGTTCGGCGTGGATATGTCGACCCGCAGAAAACCCCAATTTTTTTCAACGGCGAACCGGCGCTTTTGCTCTCGGTCGAGATGGACAGCAGCCGGGATATCCAGACGATTGGAGCGGACCTGAAGCAGCGCTTGCCAGAGTTTGAAGCCACACAGCCCATCGGAATTCAGTATTCGATTTCGACCTTTCAGGAGGCCAACGTGACCCAGGCCATCAACGGCGCGTTGACGAATGTCGGGCAGACATTTCTGACCGTCTTTGTGGTCATGCTGGCGTTCCTTGGCCTACGTCCCGCCTTTGTGGTGTCGTGCATTGTTCCGTTTTCGGTGATGTTCTCGTTGATCCTGATGTCCAGAGCCGGAATTCCAATCGAACAGGTTTCGATTGCGGCCGTTATCATTTCGCTGGGTTTGCTGGTTGATAACGGTCTGGTCGTAGTGGAGGAAATCCAAAGTCGGCTGAATGCGGGCGAAGCACCCAGTACAGCCGCTGAAAATGCGGGCCGCCAGTTCTTCATACCACTTGCTGTGGCCTCCATCACCACGGCCTCGGCCTTTATCCCGATGCTGATCCTGGAAGGTGCCGAAGGGGATTACGCGTTCTCTTTGGGCGCGGTGGTCGGCTTCATGCTGCTCGGGTCTTGGATCACCGCGCACTACATTTTGCCCTTCCTGTCCACCTATCTTCTGCGCCCATCAAAAAAGGCGCAAGCCGGGACAGAAACCTGGATGATCCGTTCCTATGGCAATCTGACCCGCATTCTTCTGAAAAAGGGATTGTTGGTCGCAGGCGTCATTTACGGCATCATCCTTGCGGGAACGACAGTGTTCGGCTCGCTCAAGGGTGAGATGTTCCCGCTGGCGGAACGGGCGGAATTCCTGGTCTACCTGGAAATGCCGCGTGGCACCGCGGTCACCGCGACGCGAGAAGAGGCCTTGGCAGTTGATGCCTGGCTACGCGACGCCGAACAAAACCCCGAAGTCGTCAGCACAACCCTGTTTGTTGCCAGCGGTGGTCCCCGCTTTTTCCTGACCCTGGACCCAGCGGATTCAGACCCGGCCAACGCGTTTTTTGTGGTCAATACGACCGATTTCGAAAGTGCCGTAGCCGCTGCGGAACGGGCGCGCAACTATCTTGTGACCCAGCGCCCGGCCGCCAGCTACCGCATCACCCGTCTGGCCATGGGTGGCGAGGAATCCGGCATTGTGGATGTTGAAATATCCGGTCCAAACGCCGATGTTCTCGTGGGTCTTGCCCGAAAGGTTCAAGACGCATTTGACACCGTGCCGGGGGTGATCCTCAATCAGAATGACTGGGGCAACAAGACGGTCAAGTTCACTGTTGAAATCGCACAGGACAAGGCGCGCGAGTTCGGGGTAACGTCAAAAGATGTTTCCGAAGTCATGGAAGTGTATTTCTCCGGCGTTCCTTACTCTGTCTACCGGGATGGTGCAGATTCCATTCCGATTGTCGTTCGGGCGCAAGAACCATTTCGTGACAGTATCGAGGACCTCGAGAACCTTTCGATTCCAGGGGATGGCCGCCTGATTTCGTTGGCTCAGATTGCGGACTTCACACCAACATTCGAGTTCTCGCAGTTGCGCCGGGAAAACCAGGTTCGTAAAATTACCGTTTCAGGCAAAAGCGCTTATCTGTCTGCTGCAGAAGTTGAACAACGGGTGGCACAAGATCTTGCTGCGCTGACCCTCCCGCCGGGGTATCGTCTCAGTCTGGGCGGTGAAACCGAGCGCAGCGCCGAGATCAACGCGCTTTTGCTTGCGGGTATGCCTGCCGCCCTTCTCGTGATGCTGGCAGCGCTGATGTTCCAGTTCAACTCGGTCCGCCGGGTGGCGCTGACGTTTCTGACGGTCCCGATGATCCTGATCGGTGCCCCGCTTGCGCTGTTTCTGGCGTCACAACCTTTGTCCTTCTTTGCCATCCTAGGCCTGATCTCTTTGATGGGCATTATCATAAACAACGCAATCGTACTGATTGACCAGATCGACATTGAACGCGAAACACTGCCTTTGGATGACGCGATTGTCGCAGCTGCGAAGAAGCGGGTCACGCCCGTGATGCTGACATCGCTTACCACAACGCTTGGGCTGGTTCCGATGGCGCTGAATGGCGGGGCCTTGTTCGAACCGATGGCGACCTTGATGATCGGAGGTTTGATTGTCGCATCGCCGCTGACCCTGTTGTTTGTTCCGTCGGTCTACCGGCTGATGTTCGTCTGGGACGAGCGGAGGCGGGAGGCAGCGACAGTGACCTCGTGACCTGACGCGGCGCCGGTACCGGATGTATTTTGTGATTGACGCCTTGCTTACGTCAAAACCCAAGTGACTGGCGAAAGCACATCAACTTGCCGTAACTAAGCGATTGTTTCCTCAGGCTTATACCTTCCCGCCCTGAGTCCTCCTTATTCTCAAACACAACGGCGGGCCGCTTCAACGGAGGAGAAGCAGAATAAGCTCGTCTGGCAGGCGACAAAGCAAGAAGCGACCAACGCCCGTTGTCAAGGAACCACTGCCTGAATCTGCCAGGTTGAAGGCGGTTGTCGCCAAGCGGATGCTTGAGAACTCATTCCTCAAAAAGCGTGATCAGCCCTCTAGGCAGGCGCATCGGATGCATGCTGCCCAGGAACAAATCGGAACAGTGAATGAGTTGTCTGTCGCTCGCCAGTTGTTTTTGACTTAATGCACGTGCTGCATCCGAGAAGCCGGCAATAATTTGACTGGTCGAACAATCACGTTCGCCGACCATACACGCATTGAAAAGTTGTGTGTCTCCAGTACCAGTTTTGACCGCAGGTTTGACAAAAACATAGTCGGTGGCCCCGAAGCACTTGAGAGTCGAAGACCCATCACGGATTTGGAACCGCATATCCAAAACTGTGTTTGAGAAAAAGACTATGGTCTTGCTCCACAAGAAAGCGAGTTTTCCCGGAAAAAGTTGGCTGGCCGTGCGCGTGACACAGAACAGTAACTTTGGTTGGTCTATCGCGATCTCTGGCCCAGCGAGCTGATCACCTGCCCAAGTTAGGTGGTTTTGTCCGCAACTGGTGTTTTCAACGACAAGACCAACCGACCACCGTTGGTAGACCGAATTCACTTATCTCAAGGTCTCTGGCGGGGCCAGGACATTCTCGGCACGAACCTCCTTGGTGGAACGCCCCTACCCGTCGCGCAACGCCGATTGAGACAGCTCCATCCAGACCCTACCGCATACAGCTTCTACAGTGTCACCCATGCCGATATCCAGCACTGTGTCGGAGGTAGATAAAAAGCTGCTCTTGTCCGTCACGGTCAAACGCAAAACGCTTTTGGTGTTTGGATCAACACACGGAGATGCCAGCAACAAAGCCAGTAACAATAAACCCCGATCCACATCGTCGCCTGTATCGAAAAGAAGTACCTCATCTGCGACAGCAACCCGATCTCGACATCCAAATATACTGGTCGTTCCCGAGATCTGCGCAGCCGCATGCAGGGCCGAACCTACTCCGTCGATGGTTTCAGCGCGTTTTCGCAGTTTCGGTCCTCGGATCGCATTCGCCAGATAGGCGGCAGGGGTAGCGACATGAATGTCCCGGTAGCAATAGAACGCTTGGTCGAAAACTGTGGCCTCGTTGGCCAACTGACTGATTTCCTTGCGTATGGCGGCGGCGTTTTCCAGATTGTCCAGTCTTAGCAACTGCTGTCGATTGGCCTGACTGGCTCCAAAAACTGTTTTCTCTTGATGCAACGTGTAGAAAGGCGGCAATTGAGCTCCGAAGAACGCCGTACATTCCACTTCGAACCGTTGCAGTTCTTCGGCGGGGATGGAGCTGATGCCGCCCAGAATCAACGAGCCGAAAAGTGTGATGAAACGGTCCGCATAGGGGACGCGGCGGTCAAACTCAGCTATTGGATCGGCGGCCTCTGACCCGGTCGTCAAAGCGTGCCAACGGGCCTGATCGAAAAACTCTGGCTTGCCATTGCACCAGAAGCACTGACCATCCTTCTGCAAGAAAGTCGAATAGTGCCCGGGCGATCCGATGATGAACGCATCCGCGACAGAGATTCCGTGCAGGATACAGGCCAGCGCTGTGGTCAGCGTTGCCTCATCCGCGCAGACAGTCACGCCCATCGGCCTATGTTTCTTGTGCCCCAGAACCCGAGACATGGCGTGCAGACCATCGATCGTTGAGTAGGTGTAAACTGGCAATTGATCCCGTTCGAGAACGGGAAAGATATCCAGAGCAGGCGTCAAGAGGCCGTCAGCCCTCCGACGTGTGACATGCCGCCAGAGCTGGTGTTTGATTTGGGTCACCGCAGCTGCACCCAACCGGTCTCGTTCGTCCCGAAGATCCATAACTCCGACACGTTCGGCGGTGCCCATGGGGAAGTCGTGGGTAAAATGATGATCAATGAACTGCAGCATCTGTTCCGTGATCTGTGCCGAATGTGCATCCCCTGCCCGCGTCAAAATCTGATCTCGGATATGCCAAAGTCGATCGCTCATCATATTGGCGAGGATCAGAACAATAAGTAGGTTCGGATCGATGGCGGCATCCAATAGGCCGGGATGTACGACACGCGACAACCTCTCAACCCGATCAGACGGTGCGCCCGTTTCTGTCATATACCTGTCCTTCGAATATGAGTTGAGATGACCAACTGTGTGTGAAAACACTAGCGGTTGGTTGAACGCCGGCAAAGGGTTGTGCCGCGCATATTCAGCCTATTTAGGATGTGCTTCGGGCAGTCTTGCTGTAAAACACCTGAATAACCTGACGCAGCGTGAAAACGTCGTGGTTAAGTACTCTTAATGCAATCTCCACTATTGGATTATGAGTTTTTGGCTCTCGGCTGCGAGGGTGGTGCGCGATGAGTAGAAAGTTCCGCTTCTAGACATAAACATCTGATAAACATCTTAAAAATCAATCCCTTTAACTGCGATCCTCTTTGAAAACTAAACGCCAAACCGGTCAGGTTAGGCGACCAAAATCGCCTTGACACCTTAATGTCTTCAACCTGCTCAACGCGTTCAAAATCTATTTCCTCCGCCCATGTTTTGTCTGTTCTTGCATGTTTCTCATCGCCTTCCGGGTACCCCATGCCCGACCGGCCTCAATCAAACAGGATAGTTCCGATGAATTTCATATTGCGAGGTAGTCTTGTCACTCAAATCATCATCGGCTTGACCGCCGGTGTGCTGTTGGCCCTGATCTGGCCTGCTGCCGGGCAGACTGCGGGTCTGTTGGGCGATTTCTTCGTTGATGCGCTAAAGGCCGTGGCACCCGTTCTGGTGCTGATTCTGGTCTGCGCTGCGATTACCAACCACAAGAAAGACAGCGAGGCTCGGATGGGTCCTGTGGTGCTGCTGTATATTCTGGGCACCTTTGCCGCCGCGCTGGTTGCAGTCGCGGCAAGTTTTCTGTTTCCGGTCTCACTGCATCTGACCGGAACACCAGACCTTATGCAGGCTCCGGATGGACTGGGCGAGGTCATCCGGAACATCCTTCTGAAAATCGTGGACAACCCGGTAAATGCCGTCGCACAAGCCAACTACATCGGAATTCTGGCCTGGGCTATCGGCTTGGGGCTGGTGTTTCGCCACGCAGGCGACACCACCAAATCCCTGATGTCTGATCTGGACACGGCCATCACCAAGATCGTGGGGGCGATCATTCGGATCGCTCCGATCGGGATCTTTGGCATTGTCGCATCTACCATTGCCGAGACCGGGTTCGAAACCCTTCTGAGCTACGCCAATCTATTGGCAGTTCTCATCGGATGCATGCTGTTCATGGCGCTGGTGGTCAATCCGTTGATCGTTTTCCTGCGGATCGGTCGGAACCCCTATCCGCTGGTTTTCACCTGCCTCAGAGAGTCGGGGATCACAGCCTTCTTCATGCGCAGTTCAGCCGCCAACATCCCGGTCAACATGGAGCTTTGCCGCCGCATGGGATTGGATGAAGAAACCTACTCGGTCACGGTCCCGATTGGCGCAACGATCAACATGGGCGGGGCCGCAATCACGATCACGGTGATGACATTGGCTGCCGTGCATACCATGGGTATCGAGGTCGACTTTCTATCCGCATTGCTTCTTAGTGTGATCGCCGCTCTTGCAGCAACCGGCGCGTCGGGCGTTGCCGGTGGGTCGCTGCTGTTGATTCCGATGGCCGCAAGTCTGTTCGGTATCGACAACGCGGTTGCAATGCAGGTTGTCAGCATCGGCTTTATCGTTGGCGTGTTGCAGGATTCGGCGGAAACAGGTTTGAATTCATCCACCGATGTGCTGTTCACTGCGGCAGGTTCTTACAAACGGGGTGACCCCTACCCGCGCAAATTGCCGATCGAGGGTCTGAGCGCGCAACCTTCATGACATTGCAGAATGCCCCGTCGTAGAAATGCAAATGGCCAGCACCCCAAATGCTGGCCATTTTTTCCGAGTGAGTGATGGGCCACACGGCCCCACCGGTTGAATTCTTTGTCCTCGCAACACTATCAAACAACGCAGAGGCCGAGAACTAGGGGAATCCCGTAGGTTGCATCGGTTTTTGCATAGGTGTCTATTTTTTAAGAGAAAAATTCTGAATTTTGGCCTGCCTGATACCTCGGTCAGCCGCCCGGCCAATTCGCCGAGCGGTAAAAATAGCTGCTGAAACGCCCTTTCCCTTTTGGTCCAATCAAGTACAAGGTGTGACAGACCAAAGGCATGAGGATTGGCGTGTCAGCTGACAGCACATTTCGGCACATCTTGATGTTTTCTGTTGTTGGCGGGCTGGCTTTTCTGGTGGATCTGGGTGTGTTCACCGGAGTGAGTGCGCTCGGTGCCGGTTTGCTTTTATCCCGCAGCCTGTCCATCCTGGCTGCGGTCACGTTCACCTGGTATTTTAACCGGACCCTGACCTTTCAAACCCAGACAGCGCCAACCGTCGTCGAGTTTCTGAGTTATCTCGCCGGGATGCAAATCGGTCTGGTAACCAATTTCTCAACGTTCTTCGTCGTGATCCATGTCTCAGAGGTTGCTGCGCGATGGCCGGCAATTGCATTGGCTATCGCGACACTGGCCGGAATGACGCTGAATTTTTTGATTTCGCGGAAGATACTGAGAAAATAGAAAGTTCTATCCCAAGGAATGAGGTCTGGCGCGAAGAACGCAAAGTGGCCCGCGCCGGTCGGCGCGGGCCTGAGTGCTAGCCGATGATGGCGTTCAATGTGGCACTGGGGCGCATGACGGCGGCGGTTTTGGCTGGATCGGTGTGATAGTAGCCACCCAGATCCGCAGGACCCCCTTGTGCAGCCGCCAGTTCACCCAGGATCTGCGCTTCTTTGTCCGCCAATTCTTTTGCAACCGGTGCGAATTCGGCGGCCAACTCGGCATCGTCCGATTGCGCAGCCAGCGCTTCGGCCCAATACCGCGCGAACCAGTAGTGACTGTCGCGGTTATCCGGTTGGCCAACTTTTCGGCTTGGCGATTTGTTGTTGTCCAGAATGCCTTGTGTCGCTGCTTCGGCTGCGGCACCCAGAACACCTGCCTTGGCGTTGCCCGTGCTGTCGGCCAGGAAGTTCAGCGACTCACCCAACGCGCAGAACTCACCCATCGAGTCCCAGCGCAGGTGGTTTTCCTCGACCAACTGCTGCACGTGTTTCGGAGCCGATCCACCAGCGCCGGTTTCGAAAAGGCCCCCGCCGTTCATCAGTTTAACGATGGACAGCATCTTGGCCGAGGTGCCCAGTTCAAGGATCGGGAACAGATCGGTCAGGTAGTCGCGCAGAACGTTGCCGGTGATAGCGATCGAGTCGCTACCCGCGGTGATCGTTTTCAAGGATTGTAGCGTAGCTTCGCGCGGGGCCAGGATCAGGAATTTCCCTGCTACTCCAGCGTCTTCCAACGCGGGCTTAACGTAATTGATTAACTCGGCATCGTGGGCCCGGTTTGCGTCCAGCCAAAAGATCGCTTCGGACCCGGTCAGGCGCTGGCGGTCAAGAGCCAACTGGATCCAGTTCTCGATCGGTGCTTTCTTGACAGTGCAGGCACGCCAAATGTCGCCTGCTTCGACCTCATGCGACAGAAGGACATCGCCACTTGCCAACACAATGCGGATGACGCCATCTGCAGGGGCTTCGAAAGTGGTTGGATGTGACCCGTATTCTTCGGCTTTTTGTGCCATCAGGCCGACATTTGCCACGGCACCGGCGGTTGCTGGGTTCAGTGCGCCATTGGCTTTGAAGAAGTTGATGCTTTCGTCATAGACACCTGCATAGCAACGGTCTGGGATCACGCAGTTGGTGTCACCTTTCGCACCGGTTTCGTCCCAACCCTTGCCGCCTGCGCGGATCACGGCAGGCATCGAGGCGTCGATGATCACATCAGACGGCACATGCAGGTTTGTGATGCCCTTGTCGCTATCAACCATATACATGGACGGACGATCGCCTTTCAGCGCATCGATGGCAGCCACAATATCAGCGTTGTCCTTGACGCGTTCCAGCAGGTCACCCAGACCTGAATTCGGGTTCACGCCCAGTGCTTCCAACTCGGCACCGAACGCTTCGAACACCGGGGCCAACCACGCTTTGACAGCATAGCCAAAGATGATCGGGTCAGACACTTTCATCATGGTCGCTTTCATATGAAGCGAGAACATAGTGCCGTCTGACTTGGTGTCTTCGATGGCTTCTGCCAAGAAGGCCGACAGCGCTTTGACCGACATGAAGGTCGCGTCCGCAACGGTACCTTCGGCCAGAGGCCAGGCGTCTTTGAGAACGGTTACGCTGCCATCTTTGGCAACAAATTCGATCTTTGCATCGCCTGTCTGAGAGGCGGTGATCGTCGCCGATTTCTCATTGGCGTAAAAATCATCACCCGACATCGAGGACACCTTGGTCTTGCTGTCGGCGGCCCATTCACCCATCGAGTGCGGGTTCTTCTGAGCAAAGTTCTTGACGGCCCGCGCAGCGCGACGGTCGCTGTTGCCTTCACGCAGAACCGGATTAACGGCTGAACCCTTGATGGCATCGTAGCGGGCGCGGATCGCCTTTTCCTCGTCGCTCGAGGGCTCCTCGGGGTAGTTCGGAATGTCATAACCCTGTGACTGCAGCTCTTCGATGGCAGCCACCAGCTGCGGAACAGAGGCCGAGATGTTCGGCAGTTTGATCACGTTGGCCTCGGGTGTTTTTACAAGACCCCCAAGTGCGGCCAAATCATCGGTGATACGCTGTGCGTCCGTCAGGTTTTCCGGAAAGGTCGCAAGGATGCGGCCCGCCAGCGAAATATCCTTGGTGCCAACGCTGACGCCCGCTGCCGAGGCGAACTTGCGAATGATGGGCAGAAACGAGGCGCTGGCCAGTTCGGGCGCTTCGTCTACAATGGTATACAATATGTCGAAGTTCGATTTATCTGCCATATTCTTTTACCTTTTTTAAGCCTTTCGGGGCGAACGATCCAAGAGTTTGGGCCACATCATCGTGGCGCGGGAGGGGCGTTTTCAGGATATCGCCCCTAGGTGACTCTGTTTTGACAGGGCCTCCCTTAAATCAGGTTGGCTTTGGGATCAATCGTCTAGTGGGGGCGCAAATTGACACGGTTCAGGAAAAATCGGGAATTGGCGTGTTTATTGTGCGGTGTTTGCCTCAAACACCCCATGTATCACTCAGCCGGTATCCGCCGGGCCATGGGTCGTCTGGGTCCAGCATGTGCTGATGAATCCCGGTTATCCAACCGCGACCGCTGATCTCTGGGATGATGGCCGGGCGATCTCCCACCCGGGTGCCTTCTACGATCCGACCGGTAAAGCGCGATCCGATGATCGAGACCGCTTCGAAAGACTGCCCAACCGTCATCTGGCCTTTTGCGGCCATCAGCGCCATACGCGCCGAAACCGCAGTTCCCGTTGGCGACCGGTCAACTTTGCCGGGCTGTATCGCAACCGCAGATTTTCCGGTCAGGCCGGTTTCGGTGCTCTCAAGAGGTCCGCAAAATGCGCAGAACGAGATATGGGTCCAGTCAGGATTCTGAGGATGGGAAAAGCCAAGCTGATCATTGGCGGCATTGGTGATTGCCACACCCAAACGCGCGATGTCGCGGGCCTCGGACTCGACGATCTCAATCCCGAGCGCGGCGGCATCGACCACCACAAAGCTGTCGCCACCATATGCAGTGTCCACAATCAAAGTGCCGATACCTGCCACCTCAAGAGGAACGGCAATTTTCTCGGCAAAACTGGGAAGGTTCTGTACATGGATACGCTCGGCCTTCCCGTTTCGGCAGTCAGCCCGGACATGCACCAACCCGCCCGGAGCCTCTAGCGTCAACCGGGTTTCCGGCTCTTGCATCGGAACAATTCCGCTATCCAAAAGTACGGTCGAAACGCAAATCGCGTTAGAACCGGACATAGGCGGTGTGTCTTCGGGCTCCATGATGATAAAGGCGGCGTCTGCTTTTGGGTTTTTTGGCGGGACCAGCAGGTTGACATGGCGGAACACGCCTCCGCGCGGCTCATTCAGCACGAAATTGCGCAAGGTTTGATCCCGGGCAACAAATGAGCGCTGATCCCAGAGAGTTTCTCCGGGTGGCGGTTGCACACCTCCAACGATGACGTCGCCCACCTCGCCTTCTGCATGGGCAGAGATGACGTGGAGGGTTTTGGTACTACGCATGATATGTCCTATGGCTGGACGGTACGGCACGGTCTTGGGGTAATCTGGTGCCCTCACCGATCACACTACACGCCGATTGCTTCGCCGATCTCAGCCGATTGGATCAACACGCAACGATCGAGTCGGTGCGCAAGATGCATCACCGCGCTTTCGGGTTGGTCGGGTTCGTGCGACTAGCGAAACCGTTGCCCCGTCTCGGGGTCGAACACCATCGCGCGTTCAGGTTGAACCGAGATACCTATACGCTCACCCATGGTACTGCGCTGGTCGTCGCGTTCTTCAACAATCAGTTTGTCACCATTCGGCGTCAGCAAATAAGAATAGGACACACCACCCAGCGCTTCGGTCAGGTCCACGGTACAGGTTTCGGCAGAGCGGTCGATCTGGATATGTTCGGGTCGCATGCCCAACGTCACCTTGGACAAACCGGACGGGACAGACGCTGAAACTGGCAAAGGATTGCTGAGTGCCTGGTGCGTCACGTGACCGTCGGCATAGTCGCACTCCAGAAAGTTCATGGCAGGTGAGCCGATGAATCCGGCCACGAATCGGTTGTCGGGATCGCGATACAGGTCCATCGGGGCGCCCACCTGCTCGATCCGGCCGTCGCGCAAAACGACGATCTTATCCGCCATGGTCATGGCTTCGACCTGATCGTGGGTCACATAGATCATCGTCGCTCCGATTTCCTGATGCAGACGCGCAATCTCGACCCGCATTTCCACCCGCAATTCTGCATCGAGGTTCGAGAGCGGTTCGTCGAACAGGAAAACCTCAGGCCCACGCACGATTGCACGCCCAATGGCGACACGCTGACGCTGACCACCGGACAGGGCCTTGGGCTTTCGTTTCAGGTACTGATCCAGCTTCAGGATGTTCGACGCTTCCTGCACTTTTTGGTCGATTTCCCCTTTGGGCACACCGTTCATTCGCAGTCCAAAGCCCATATTCTCGGCCACGGACATATGCGGGTACAGAGCATAGGTCTGGAACACCATCGCCACGCCGCGTTTGGCCGGGTCCATATGTGTAACATCACGGTTGCCGATATGAATCTCGCCCTGTGACGTCTCCTCTAGCCCTGCAATCATCCGCAGCAAGGTGGATTTACCGCAGCCCGACGGGCCCACGAATACACAGAATTCGCCATCTTCGATCTGCAGATCAATGCCGTGAATGACCTGCGTTTGGCCATATCGTTTGATCGCCTGGTTCAGAGTTACACCTGTCATGTCCCTTGCATCCTGTTGTCCAGAGTGTTCGGGCGGGTCTCGGGGAACCGCCACGCCTGTGCCTCGGCCCCGATCTGTTCGGCGACACGCCGAACCCGGGGAACCCAGGCTTCTAATTGTTTGAAATCCATCCGTTCAGTTGATCCGGTTACCGAAATTGCCCCCAGCATGCGACCGCCCGAAGTCAGAATCGGACAGGCGACGCAGATAATGCCGGGTTCATGTTCCTCGTCATCAATGGCGTAGCCCCGACTGCGGATCAGATCCAGGTCGGCGCGCAGCGCTGCTTCAGAGCTTAGGGTCTTGTCGGTGAATCGGTGATAGCTTTGTTGCGAGACGGCGCGATCCAGGGCCGCCGCGTCCAGAAAGGCCATCATCGCCTTGCCAACGCCAGTGCAATAGGCCGGGCCGACCTTGCCGGCCTGTGAATACATCTCGATCGGTTGGGCGGCGTTACGCTTGTCGACATACAGCACCTGACTGGAATCGAGCTGCGCGAGGTGCACCGTCTCACCGGTTTCGGCACTCAACGCGTCCAGAAAAGGCCGAGCAATCGGTGCCAACGAACTTTGCGTCCATGCCGTATGCGCCAATCGGACAAGTCTGAGGCCGGGCGTGTATGTCTGGCGTTCAGGTTCGTAAGACAGCATGCCCTGATTGGTCAGAGACTGGAGGAACCTGTACAGTGTAGCCTTGGGAAAGTCGCTGTGTTCCAACAGCTCTGCAAACCGGACGGGACGTCCAAACGACGCCACCTGGTCCAGCACATCACATGCTTTGCCGATTGTTCCGTCACCAGCCACGAGCGTCTTGTCTCCTCCGTTTTGACCGCCGCCTTCCTCACGAGGGTCTTGACAAGACTAACCGAGTTGATGTGTAGTTTTCAATATATAAAACATGGTTTCATTATTTGGAACCTGCGAAAGCAAAAAATGGAAGCTTAAGGGAGGAAACTATGCATTCCATGTTCAAGCGCACTGCGGCGGCTTTGGCGGCCAGTGTGGCACTTGCCGCACCTGTTGCGGCAGAGCTGACCGGCGAGCTGCGGATTTTCCTCGATACATCGAACCCGGCGCCACGTGCGACAATGGAAGCGATGATCGAGCGGTTTGCGGCCCAGCACCCGGGGCTCGAGATTGAAACCACCGTGATTGACCGCGAAGCCTACAAGACCCAGATTCGCAACTTTCTGACGGCGGATACTCCGGATGTGGCCACATGGTACGCGGCAAACCGGATGAAGCCCTATGTCGAGGCCGGTCTCTTCGAAGACGTATCCGATCTGTGGGCCGAGCCTGCGATTGCAGATAACCTGGGTTCAACCAAGGGCGCGATGACCATTGATGGTAAACAGTGGGGCGTTCCCTATACCTATTATCAGTGGGGCGTCTATTATCGCAAAGACATCTTTGATGAGTTGGGCCTGAGTGAGCCCACCACCTGGGAAGAAGAGCTGGCGAATTGCCAGAAAATCGTCGATTCCGGTCGCGCTTGCTATACCATCGGCACCAAGTTCCTGTGGACCGCAGGTGGCTGGTTCGACTACCTGAACATGCGCACCAACGGTTATGACTTCCACAACCAACTTGCCAATGGCGAAATCAGCTGGGAGGACGACCGGGTCAAGCAGACCTTTGCGAACTGGAAACAGTTGATCGACATGGGCGCGTTCATCGACAACCACCAGACCTATAGCTGGCAAGAAGCCCTGCCCTTCATGGTCAATGGCGAAGCCACCGCCTATCTGATGGGCAACTTTGCTGTGGCCCCGCTGCGTGAGGCGGGCCTGACCGATGATCAGCTGGACTTCTACCAGTTTGTTGCCATCAACCCCGATGTCGAACTGGCCGAGGATGCGCCGACTGATACGTTCCACATCCCGGCAAACGCATCGAACAAAGAAGCCGCACGCGAGTTCCTGCGCTTTGTTGTGTCCCCGGATGAGCAAACCGAGATCAACAACGGCGCAAACCTCGGGCAGTTGCCGGTCAACGCGCAATCCTCGGTGGACAATGACAAGTTCCTGCAGCAGGGCTTTGAAATGCTGTCCACCAACAGCCCCGGCGGCGTGGCCCAGTTCTGGGATCGCGACGCACCGGCTGAAATGGCCAAAGCGTCGATGGAAGGTTTCCAGGAATTCATGGTCAAGCCCGACAATGCTGACCGTATTCTGGCCAAGCTGGAACGCGCGCGTCAGCGTATCTACGACAACTAAGCCGGTCAGGACGGGCAGCGCCCGTCCTGCACCACAACCTGCGTAAGGCGGGTGCAACCTGCCTTACTCCGCTTACCAGAACCGGGGACGCCCATGACCGCCGTCGACACCCACGAACAGGAAAGCTGGTTCCACCGCAACCAGCAACGGATAGCACCCTGGCTGTTTTTGGCGCCGGGTCTGCTGTTCTTCATGGTCTATGTGATCATTCCGGTCTTTCAGTCTTTCAACCTGTCACTTTACGAATGGGACGGTCTGGGGGCCGCCGAATATGTCGGCTTTCGCAATTATGAAGACCTGTACTGGGAATGGGTCGACCGCGATGCGTTTTACATCTCGCTCAAAAACAACCTGATCTGGCTGCTGCTCTATCTGGCTGCAATTCCGGCGGGTCTGTTCATCGCGCTGTTTCTGAACCAGACGGTCTGGGGCATCCGCCTGTATAAGTCCCTGTTCTTCTTTCCTTTCGTGATTTCTCAGGTCGTCGTCGGCCTGGTATTCACGTGGTTTTACGACCCCACATTCGGCCTGCTGAATGAATTTCTCGGTTTCTTCGGGATGGGACCGCTGAACGTGCTGGGCGACGAACGTTTCGTGACCTATGGCATCATCTTTGCCGGTCTCTGGCCGCAGACAGCTTATTGCATGATCCTTTACCTGACCGGCCTGAACGCCGTGGACCCCGAACAGATCGAGGCCGGGCGGCTGGACGGCGCCAAAGGCGGGCGGATGCTGTGGCATATCATTCTGCCGCAACTGCGCCCCGCCACTTTCATCGCTTTTGTCGTGACCATCATCGGCGCGCTGCGCAGCTTTGACCTGATCTCGATCATGACCCAGGGCGGGCCGTTCGGATCGTCGCGCGTGCTGGCCTATTACATGTTTGAGGTCGCGCTGTCCGAATACGGCTTCCGCATGGGATATGGTGCCGCCATCGCGGTGATCCTTTTCCTGATCATGCTATGTTTTATCGCTTATTTCCTGTGGTCTATGTACCGCGAAGAAAGGGGGCACTGAGATGTTTCCCAAACCTATCGAAAAACAACCCCGCGCCGCGCAGATCACCTATCAGGCCATGCTGCCATTGGCCTTGCTGCTATGGTTGGGGCCGTTGCTGGCCGTCGCGCTGTTCTCGGTCAAACCAGCCGCGGATTTCACCAATGCCAATTACTGGGGGATGCCGTCCAGCTTTGAGGGCGCGTTCAACTATGGGCAGGTGTTCTTCAACTCGGACATGCCACGCTATCTGATGAATTCCTTCCTGATCACCGTTCCCACGGTTATCGGGTGCGTCGCGCTCAGCAGCATGACCGGGTTCGCGTTGGGGATATACAAGTTCCGGTCCAACCTTTGGATCTTCTTCCTGTTCGTGGCGGGCAACTTCGTGCCGTTCCAGATCCTCATGGTGCCCGTGCGCGACTTGACGCTGGAGTTGGGCCTCTACAACACCAAAACCGGTCTCGTCCTGTTCCACATCGCGTTCCAAACCGGGTTCTGCACCCTGTTTATGCGCAACTTTATCCGCGCCCTGCCCTTTGAACTGATCGAGGCCGCGCGGGTCGAAGGCATCAGCGAATGGCGCATCTTTTGGTATGTTGTCCTGCCGCTGATGAAGCCTGCGATTGCGGCGCTCAGCGTGCTGATCTTTACCTTCATCTGGAACGATTATTTCTGGGCGGTGGTCCTGACCCAAGGGGCCGAAAGCCAACCGGTGACTGCCGGGATCACCAGTTTCAACGCGCAATTTCGCGCCGCCTACCAGTTGATGAGTGCCGGTTCCATCGTCGCGGCCCTGCCGCCGGTGGCCATGTTTTTCCTGATGCAGAAACACTTCATCGCGGGCCTGACCCTCGGTGCCGTAAAATAACTTCGAACCGGAGTTCGCTACATGACCAGAATCACCTTTATTGGTGCGGGTTCCACGATTTTCATGCAAAACATCGTGGGCGACGCACTGCTGACCCCTGCGCTGGCCAACAGCCATTTCGCGTTGATGGACATAGATCCGGTGCGCCTTGCGGAAAGCGAGACCGTAGCTCGGGCCATGATCCGCTCGGTCGGAACTGCCGCAACGGTGTCCACTCACACTGATCGCCGGGCCGCGCTCGACGGTGCAGATTTTGTGATCACCGCGTTTCAAATTGGCGGCTACAAACCTTGCACTGTGACAGACTTCGAAATTCCCAAACAGTATGGCTTGCGTCAAACGATTGCGGACACGATGGGTGTCGGCGGGATTATGCGGGGTCTGCGTACGGTTCCCGTTCTGTGGGATGTTGCACAGGACATGATGCAGCTCTGCCCGAATGCCACGTTGCTGCAATACGTCAACCCGATGGCGATCAACACATGGGCATTGGCCGAGCGCTTCCCCAACCTGAAACATGTGGGCCTGTGCCATTCGGTGCAAAACACGGTTGAGGAACTGGCCCATGATCTGGACCTGCCTAAGGACGAGTTTCGATACAAGGTTGCAGGGATCAATCACGTCGCATTCTTTTTGAAGTTGGAACACGGCGGGCGCGATCTCTACCCAACCTTGCGTCAGGGTTATCAAAGTGGACGACTGCCCAAGCCGCCTTTGTTGATGCCTCGCTGCCCAAACAAGGTTCGGTACGAGGTTATGGATCATTTGGGCTATTTCTGCACCGAAAGCTCTGAGCATTTTGCGGAATATGTTCCATGGTTTATCAAAGATGGTCGCGAGGACTTGATCGACCAGTTCAGTATTCCACTTGATGAGTACCCAACACGCTGTGTCGAGCAGGTCGCCAATTGGAAAGAGCAGGCCAAGACCCTTACCAACGGCCGTGACATTGAAGTAAGCCGCAGCCACGAGTTCGCGGCTGACCTAATGAACGCAGTCGTCACCGATACCGCCTATGCGGCGTATGGCAATCTGCCCAATACGGGCCAGATACCGCAGCTGCCCTTGGGTGCTGTCGTTGAAACGCCGTGCCTGGTAGATGCAAATGGCGTTCAGCCGTCGGTCGTCACGGATATTCCGCCTCAGCTGATCGCACTGATGCGGACACAGATCAATGTTCAGGAACTGACCGTGCGTGCGCTGGTTGAGCAAAACCCCGAGCACATCTATCACGCTGCCATGATGGATCCGCACACCGCCGCTGAACTGGACCTGCGGCAAATCCGCAGCCTTGTCACCGACCTGCTGACCGCCCATGCCGATTGGTTGCCGGACTGGTGCAAACCTGCAAAAGCCGCTTGAAAGGCCCCAGCCAATGACAAAGAAACGCCGCTCGCAGCATTGGTACGGTAAGCTCGACAAGGACGGGTTCATTCACAGGTCGTGGATGAAAAACCAGGGCTTTCCCGATCACGCCTTTGACGGCCGCCCCATTGTCGGTATCTGCAACACATGGTCTGAGCTGACGCCCTGCAACTCGGGCCTGCGTGATCTGGCCGAAGGCGTCAAACGCGGCGTGTGGGAGGCAGGGGGCTTTCCGGTCGAGTTCCCGGTCATGTCGCTGGGCGAAACCCAGATGAAGCCCACTGCTATGCTGTTCCGCAACCTTCTTGCCATGGATGTCGAGGAATCTATCCGCGCCTATGGCATAGATGGCGTTGTTCTGCTGGGCGGGTGCGACAAGACCACACCGGGGCAGCTGATGGGGGCAGCCTCGGTCGATCTACCCTCGATCGTGGTCAGTTCAGGCCCGATGCTGAATGGCAAATATCGCGGGCAGGATATCGGCTCGGGTACGGATGTGTGGAAGTTTTCCGAAGCGGTCCGCGCCGGAGAAATGACGCTGCAGGATTTCATGAACGCCGAATCCGGGATGTCGCGCAGCGCCGGTGTCTGCATGACCATGGGCACCGCCAGCACCATGGCCTCGCTGGTCGAGGCGATGGGCATGTCCCTGCCCACCAACGCCGCCCTGCCCGCCGTTGATGCCCGACGCATGGCATTGGCGCATCTGACCGGCAAGCGGATCGTCGAGATGGTGGATGAAGATCTGAAACCCTCGGACATTCTGACCAAAGAAGCGTTCGAAAACGCCATCCTTGCGAATGCGGCTGTGGGTGGATCGACAAATGCGGTTGTACACCTGTTGGCGCTGGCGGGCCGGGTTGGTGTTGATCTGACGCTCAAGGATTTTGAGATCGGATCAGAAATCCCCCTGCTGGTGAACTGCATGCCGTCAGGGAAATACCTGATGGAGGATTTCTGTTACGCGGGCGGCGTACCCGTGGTTCTGAATGAACTCAAACCCTTCCTGCGCCCGGCCAAAACGGTGCTGAACAAGGACATATCGGCCCACTATGAAGGCGCCGAGTGCTTTAACCCAGACGTCATCCGCCCCTTCAACGACCCGGTGAAACCTGCCGCGGGCCTGCGTGTGCTGCGTGGCAATCTGGCACCGAATGGGGCCATCGTGAAACCCTCGGCTGCAACCGATTCACTGCTGGAAACCGAAGCCGAGGCCTACGTGTTCGAAAACATCGAAGACCTGAAAGCCAATATCGACCGCGACGACCTGCCGGTCACGCCCGATACCATTCTGGTGCTCAAGGGCTGTGGCCCCAAAGGCTATCCTGGCATGCCCGAGGTTGGAAACATGCCGATCCCGGCCAAGTTGGTCAAGGACGGCGTGCGCGACATGATCCGGATCTCCGACGCGCGCATGTCGGGCACCGCCTATGGCACCGTCATCCTGCATGTCAGCCCCGAGGCGCAGGCCGGTGGTACCTTGGCGCTGGTCAAAACCGGTGACCGCATCCGTATCTCGGCCAGCAAGGGCGAGATGGAATTGCTGGTCGATGAAACCGAACTGGACGCCCGCCGCGCCGCATGGCAACCGGACGATCCACACTATACCCGCGGCTATGCCAAGCTGTATATCGACCACGTGCTACAGGCCGATCAGGGGGCTGACCTTGACTTCCTTGTCGGTAAAGACACCCGCCTTGTGACCAGAGAGAGCCACTGATGACCCAACCCGCCACATTTCACGACCTAGACGGAGCGTCTGTATACATCACCGGCGGCGGCTCGGGGGTTGGTGCGGCGCTGACCGATGGCTTCCTGGCACAAGGTGCAAATGTTGCCTTCATCGGACGCTCGGATGCCAGTGCATTTGTCGAAGAGATGCAAGACAAGCACGGTCGCGCGCCGTTGTTCATGCAAGGCGACATGACCGACACAGAACTGCTGCACGCCACCATGCAAAAGGCGGCTGAAGCGAACGGCCCATTGGATGTCCTGATCAACAATGCGGCCAATGACCAGCGGCACTCACTGGAAGAAACCACGACCGATTTCTGGGACCGGATGATCGAGGTCAACCTCAAGGCCTATTACTTTGCCTGTCAGGAAGCTGCGCGACAAATGCAGGGCAAAGGTGGCGCGATCGTCAATTTCAGTTCGATCAGCTATATGATGGGCAATGCGGGCTACCCGATCTACACCACCTCGAACGCCGGTATCACCGGCATGACACGGTCATTGGCGCGGGAACTGGGTCCGCAGAAGATCAGGGTAAACGCTTTGGCACCGGGCTGGGTGCTGACCCAGAAACAGTTGGATATGTGGGCCACGCCCGAGGATCTGGCCGCGCATTTGGACCGTCAATGCCTGAAAGAACATCTGACGCCCGAAGACATGATCGCACCAACGCTGTTTCTGGCGTCCGAGGCCAGCCGGGCCATGACCGGGCAATGCATGGCCGTTGATGGCGGCGTGGTGGTATCAGGATAAAGCTATGAAGACTGAATGGATTGCCGTCGACTGGGGAACTTCGCATCTTCGAGCCTGGGCCATGCAGGGGGATACAGTACTGGATCAGGCGCATTGCGATCAAGGCATGGCACGCGTTGCGCGGGGTGATTTCCAGACCGCGCTTCTGGACCTGATCGAGGCTTGGCTGGGCGACGCGCCCATTGACGTGATTGCGTGCGGCATGGTTGGCGCACGCCAAGGCTGGGTCGAGGCCCCCTACGCCGCTGTCCCTTCGACCCCGATCCCCAATGCTCCTATCCGCGTGCCCGATACCGATCCCCGCATTCGTGCTTTTGTGGTGCCGGGGCTCAAACAGGTGTCACCTCCGGATGTCATGCGGGGTGAAGAGACCCAGATCGCCGGGTTTCTGTCTGGTCGACAAAATTGGGATGGCGTTTTGTGCTTGCCCGGCACACACACGAAATGGGTTCAGGTCAGCGCAGGAGAGGTTATCAGCTTTCGGACTTTCATGACCGGCGAGCTGTTTGAACTGTTGCGCGGGCACTCTGTACTGAAACATTCAGTCGGCGACGGCTGGGATGACACGGCCTTTGCCGAGGCTGTCGCTGATACATTGTCAAAGCCCGAAAATCTCGCAGGTCGTCTGTTTGGCTTGCGCGCGGCGGATTTGTTGCTGGATCAGGGCGGGGCAATCGCCCGCGCCCGGTTATCCGGACTGTTGATCGGGGCAGAACTGGCGGCAACCCGGCCCTACTGGCTGGGCCAGCAATTGGCTGTGATCGGGGCTGACGAAGTCGCACAAATCTATGCACGGGCCCTGCAGCAACAAGCAGCCTTTGTTGAAATGGCAGAGGCACAAAGGTCAACACTGGCAGGTCTTTCACTGGCCCGAACTCTGACGAGGCAAACCGCATGAGCCGTCCCATCATCGCCATTCTGCGTGGATTGCAGCCGTCGGAAGCTGTGTCAGTAGCCCGTATACTGATCGAGACCGGAATTGACCGCATCGAGGTGCCGCTGAATTCGCCTGAACCGCTGACGAGTATCGGAATCCTGGCCGAGACATTTGGGGATCGTGCCTTGATCGGTGCTGGCACCGTTCTGACCCCCGAACAGGTTGAGGCGGTTCGGGAGGTGGGCGGCAAACTCATCGTCTCCCCCAATGTTGACGAGACCGTCATCAAACGCAGTGTCGAATTGGGCTTGCAATCCTGGCCGGGCGTCTTCACCCCGACCGAGGCGTTTACCGCGCTTAAAGCCGGGGCCACGGGTTTGAAACTGTTCCCCGGCTCATTGGCGGGCCCTGCCGGATTGTCGGCTTTGCGCGCAGTCCTGCCCAAAGGCACCCAGGTCTTTGCCGTCGGCGGTGCCGGGCGAGAGAACTTTGCCGAGTGGATTGCAGCCAGTGCGGATGGCTTTGGCATCGGGTCTGCCTTGTACAGCCCAGATATGAGCGGTCCCGAAGTCTCCGAACGCGCCATTCGCATTGTCGCCGCCTATGACGAGGCCGCCGGATGAGCACTGTTTTTGACGACCGCCCATGCGAGTTGGGTGAAGGTCCGCTGTGGCATCCTCACCGGCGGCAATTGTTCTGGTTTGATATTCTCGGCAAACGTCTGATGACCCGAGAAGGCGATGCGCAAAAAGAGTGGGTGTTTGACGAACATGTCTCGGCTGCAGGCTGGGTGGATCATGACAGCCTTTTGGTCGCGTCTGAAACCGGGCTGTGGCGGTATTCGCTGATCTCAGGTGAAAAAGTTCTCGTGGTTCCGCTGGAAGCCGACAATCCCACCACCCGTTCGAATGACGGGCGCGCCGACCCCTGGGGCGGGTTCTGGATCGGAACCATGGGGAAACACGCCGAAACCGGGGCCGGATCGATCTACCGGTTCTGGAAGGGTGAGTTGCGTCGGTTGGTGCCAGACGTGACCATCTCGAACGCGATATGCTTCGCGCCGGACCATGCGTGTGCCTACTATGCAGATACCAAATCCCGGAAGGTCATGCGGTGGGGCCTGAACCCTGAAACCGGTTGGCCCGATGGCGATGCTGCTGTTTTTCTGGACCTCAACCAAGACGTCCTGAACCCGGACGGTGCGGTGGTTGATGTCGCAGGAAACATCTGGATCGCGCAATGGGGGGCCGGCCGTGTCGCTGCCTATGATCCTTCGGGTCAGTTCCTGCAGGCAGTGGCAATTGACGCCGGCCAAACGTCTTGCCCTGCCTTCGGCGGCAATGATTTTACAACCTTGTTCTGCACCACGGCCCGGAACGGGCTGAGTGCCGAGCGACTTAATACCCAACCTACAAATGGAATGACCTTTGCCGCAGAAGGCGCGGGGAAAGGTCAACCGGAACACAGAGTCCTTCTATGACCCCCGAACTCGGTGTCTGCTATTACCCCGAACACTGGCCCGAGAATGCTTGGGCCGACGATGCAGCGCGTATGGTCGAAACGGGCCTGACCTGGGTTCGCATCGGTGAATTCAGTTGGAGCCGACTGGAGCCTTCCCCCGGTGATCTGCACTTCGATTGGCTGGACCGGGCGATTGAGGTGCTTGGCGCGGCAGGCCTGAAGGTTGTTCTGGGCACGCCCACGGCGACACCCCCGCGCTGGATGCTGGACAGGCATCCGGACATGCTGGCGCTTGATGCACAAGGACAACCACGCAAGTTCGGCTCGCGCCGACACTACTGTTTCAGTCATCAGGGATACATTGACGATTGCGTGCGGATCGCACGGATCATGGGCGAACGCTACGGTCGCAATCCACATGTGGCCGCGTGGCAGATCGACAATGAATACGGATGTCACGACACAACGATGAGTTTCAGCGCCTCGGCATCGGGTGCGTTCAGGCGCTGGCTGGCGGATCACTATGGCACCGTCGAAGCGTTGAATACGGCGTGGGGCAATGTGTTCTGGTCTATGGAATACGACAGCTTCGATCAGATCGATCTGCCCAATCAGACTGTGACCGAACCGAATCCGGCGCATGTTCTGGCCTTTCGACGCTTTAGCTCGGATCAGGTTGTAGCGTTCAACGCGGCTCAGGTCGAAACATTGCGCAGGCTGACCGACGCGCCGCTGTCGCATAACTATATGGGTCGGGTGCTGGATTTCGACCATTTCGCCGTAGGCGCGGACCTTGAGATCGCAACCTGGGACAGCTATCCGATTGGCTTCCTGTCGGATCGGCTGGAGGATGACCTGGAACACAAGACACGGTTCCTGCAGCAGGGTGATCCGGACATGCAGGCGTTCCACCACGATCTCTATCGTGCCGTTGGACGGGGGCGCTGGTGGGTGATGGAACAGCAACCGGGTCCGGTGAACTGGGCCCCCTACAACCCGGCCCCCCTGCCCGGCATGGTGCGTCTCTGGTCGCTTGAGGCCGTGGCGCATGGGGCCGAGGTGGTCAGCTATTTTCGCTGGCGACAGGCCCCGTTTGCGCAGGAACAGATGCATGCAGGATTGCTGACGCCCGACAACCGCGATGCGCCGGGTCTGGCCGAAGCCCGACAAACCGCAAGTGAACTGACAGCTCTTGGCCCAGTTGGACAAGAAAGGGCTCGGGTCGCGATCCTTTTTGACTATGCCTCGGATTGGGCCTGGTCGACGCAGCCGCAAGGGGCCGGATTCGACTATTTCCGTTTGGTATTCTCTGCCTATCGCGCGTTGCGACGGGCAGGGTTTTCGGTGGATATTGTTCCGCCACATGACCTGTCCAATGGGTATGCCGTGATCCTCGCGCCGGGTCTGGCGACAGTGGACCGTGATCTTGAACAGCGTCTGACCGATGCCTGCGATCTGGCCATTCTAGGTCCACGCAGCGGCGCGATCACACGGGATTTCCAGATCCCGATAACCGGACGCCCCGGTCTGGATGGGTTGGACTGCGATGTGGATCTGGTCGAGACACTGCCGCCGAACATTCAGCGTCCTGTTAAGGGCGGTGGATCAGCGCAGCACTGGATTGATCGACTATCGGGTCAGGCCGCTGATCTGTTGCGATTTGAGGATGGCCCTCCTGCCCTGAAAGGTCGGGATGGCCTGTGGTATCTGGCAGGGGTCCCGGATGAAGGCTTGTGGGATCGCGTCATCGCAATGGCGGCGCAGGAGACAGGACTGACCCTTCATCCGATGCCGGAAGGCGTGCGGCGGCGGGAGACCGCCACGCACACATTTATCATCAACTACAACGCCGATCCGGTTGCGTGGAACGGGGTTTTTATCGACGGCTGCGGTGTCGCGATTCTGGAGCGCACGCCGCCCGAACAGAACAAGGTCCGTCCGGGCGGTGGCAACTTGAATTAGTCCGACGATGGATCGCTTTGCAGACTGTTGGGGTCAAACACCCCTCCGAACCCGCTGTTGTTCGACGGCGGGTTTTCTGTGTCCGAGCTCTCGTCGTCTTCAGCCTCTTCGCCACCAAGCGTGTTGGGTGCAAACACGTCGCCAAAACCGCTGTTGTTCGATGGTCTCGGAGCGGTTTGCGCACCACCCTGCTCGGCCTCTTCCGCCTCACGCTGCTTACGGCGTTCTTCACGCTGTTTGCGCAGCTCCTGAATGCGTTGTTCGGCCTCAAGTTGCTTCTGCTCGCGCACATCCGCGATGCATTGACCGGGGTCATAGGCCGTTGCCGTGCCAACCACGGTGATCGTGGCCACTGCAAATACCACCACCAGAACGGCAGCCATGTTCCCGGCAAAGAAGCTGGGCAGTTTGATCTTTCCGGCCAGTTCTTCCACCGTCGCGTTCTTGCGCGCGGCGGCTACCAACTCCTGCCGCTTCAATTTGGCTTCGTTGAGCAGCGCGAAGAATACCGTAAGCGCAACAATGATGAAGGCCAGCGCCGAGATTGACGGGGTGATGCCATAGCGCACCTTTTGCGCCAGCTCGATCGTCAGTGTCGGGTATTCCCCGAATGTGAACGTGGTCGTGTTGTAGTTCTCGAACGACGCAAGGAAGGCAAGTACGGCCGCAGAAGCAATCGCCGGGCGCATAAAGGGCAACAGAATTTTGCGGAACGCTTGTGCGTGGGTTGCGCCCAGATCCAGTGCCGCTTCGGTCAAGGCGACATCGTAGCGCTGCAGACGCGCTACAAGAACCAGCATGCAATAGCTGGCGATAAAAGTGGACTGACCGATCACCGTCAGGAATATTCCGTTTGACAGCACACTGTCCGCGCCCAAGCCCAGCATCCGGTTGATCCTGTCCCAGAACACCAAAGTCGAGATACCCAGAACAACGCCCGGGATCAGGATCGGCGCGATGATGATCGTATAATAGGTCGCCCGCAGCTTGGGCCAGATCTGCGTCAACATCAAAGCGCCCGCCAGCCCCATCGCCACCGAAAGAACCACCGTCCCTGCCCCGATGATCAGCGAGTTCTTGATGCCGTTCAGGATGCGCTGGTCCTGAAACAGTTCTCCGAACCACTGAAAGGTCAGACATTCCCAAGGGGTCATCCTGGGAAAGGAGGATGAGTTGAACGCCGTGACCGACATGATCACCAGCGGGCCTAACAGGTACAGGAAGAAGATGACCAGATAGACCCAGATGCTGATGCGGAGAAAGGACGTGTTCATTTCCCGATATCCCCCATGTTCACCTTGAACAGGCGCATCACAGCCAGGACGAACAGGATACAGGTCACCAACAGCACGATGGCGTAGGCCGCGCCTTGCGGCCAGTCATTGTTGTCGTTGAACTGCTGATAGATCAGTTGTGTGAACCACAGAGACGACGGCCCACCCAGAATCTGCGGCGCGGCCAGAGCCCCGGCGCTCAGCATGAAGACCATGGTGCAGCCCGAGCTTATGCCTGGCTTGGCATAGGGAATGACGACCCGCCAATGGATGCGCCACCAGGGCGCGCCCAAATCGCGTGCGGCCTCAATCTGGTTGTGATCGAGACTTTCGATCACGTTGTAGATCGGGAAGATCATCAAGAGGATATAGGCGTAGCCCAGACCGGCATAGAGCGCGATGTCATTGCGGATGAAGTCAAACGGCGTGTCCCAGATGCCCAGACTCACGAACAAGGTGTTCAGAACGCCCGTTTCCCCAAAGATGATGCGCAAGGCAAAGGCACGCAGGATCTCGTTGATCCAGTAGGGGATAATCAGCATGATCGCAAAGATGCGGATATGGCTGCCCTTGGACTGACCCAGATAGTAGGCGATCGGATAGCACAGGATCAGGTTGAAGATCGTCACGCAAACGGCGGCCAGCAACGTGCGGAAGAAGACCCGCAGATCGACGGCGTTATAGGCCTGACTGCCCCCTTCCGGGCCATAGATCAGGTATTTGTAATTCTCCAGCGTATAGACGTCCTTGGGGCCGCCAATCTCGGGCGGTGGCAGGTTCGGCCGGAACGAGAAGTCCAGCATCGACAGCTGCGGCAGGATGATCAGGCCGATGGTCCAGAACAGGACCAGACCCAAAATCGCCAAACCCATGCCGGTGCCGTTGCGATTGAAGAAATCCTTCAGGAATCGGGGCATCTGTTCAACCCCCTACTCTGCGGCCAGTTCGCCCGCCGGCACCAGAACCGCGTTGCGGGTCTCGTATTCCAGCGTGATGTTCTGGCCAGTATGGTCCTCGAAAGACTGGCCAACGTTGGGCAAAGACACTTTGATCTCTTTGCCGCCATCGCCTTCGGTGAAGATGTTGAAGACATTGCCCTCAAACTCTTCATGCTTTACCCGGGCCGTGACGAAGTGATCTCCGGTGCTGCCCTCGGGCGCGATGGCAAAAGCTTCGGGGCGAATGAACATCATCGCATCATCACCCTCTTTCATCTTGCCCTGATTGGCCGAGGAAATACGCGCGACAAGCGCACCCGAACGGTTGGTCGCGATCAAAGCCTCATTGCCCATGACTTGTTTAACTTTGCCGCGGAACACATTGTTTTCGCCGACAAATGACGCCGCAAACGCCGTGTTTGGATCGTTGTAGATGGTTTTGCCATCGGCAATCTGGTCGATTACACCCGCGCGCATCACAGCGATATTGTCCGACATGGTCAGCGCTTCGCCCTGATCGTGCGTGATATAGATAAAGGTGATGCCGACACGCTGCTGAATCTCGCGCAGTTCGGTCCGCATATGCTGCCGCAGCTTCAGATCCAGGGCCGACAAAGGTTCATCCAGCAGCAACACATCAGGCTCGGCACACAATGCGCGGGCAATGGCCACCCGCTGACGCTGACCGCCAGAAAGCTCGCTGGGAAGTTTGTCACCCTGCCCCGGCAGGGCGATCATATCCAGCAACTCGTCGGCCCGCTTGCGGCGCTGAGCGGCGGATGCCCCCTTGATCTCCATCGAAAAGGTGATGTTTTCCCACACTTTCATCAGCGGAAACAAAGCCAGATTCTGAAAGATCAGAGCGGTCGGGCGTTTGTTGGGCCCGATCCCACGCATGTCTTTGCCGCCAATCAGAACATTGCCTTCGCTGGGTTCCAGAAATCCCGACACGGCCCGTAGAATGGTGGTTTTGCCGCAGCCCGAGGGGCCAAGGAACGAAAAGAAATCACCCCCGTTGATGTTCACATTGGCATCGCGCACGGCGACAAAATCGCCGAAACGGATCCACAGGTTTTCCAGATCTACCCCGACCCCTGCACTCATGTTAGATATCTCCGTCTGGTGCCACGACTGATGCACCCTGAAAGGACCTGACGTGTCACGAGGACGCTCAGGGCTCGGTCCCCCGCACGGATGCGAGGGACCACGTTGCGCCGTGATCAGGCGCTTTTGAACTTGTTGACGAACTCGGTCCGTGTTTCGGCATACCAAGGCGCTTCGGCCGGCCACGGGTTGAGGTTGGCCAGCGAGTCGCCCGGATAGGCCTCGGCAAAGTTCTTCTTGTACGTGTCACCTGAATACTGATCCGCACCCAGAACCGGAGAATTGTAGCCGTGGCTGTCAATCGCGACACCGGCCGGTTTCGCCTGATAGGCAAAGTCGATGAAGGCATAGACCTGATCGATATTCTGCGCGCCGGTCGGCATCGAGATACCGTCAACCCAGGCCATCGCACCTTCGACCGGAGCCTGATAGTGGACCGGCTCACCCGCCGATTTCAGAGCCAGCGGCGGGCCGTCCCAAGTCTGACCAACGATCACGCCTTCATTCAGAAGGCCGTTTTTCTGCGTGTCGGCGTCGTTCCAGATCAGTTTGATGCGATCCTTGCGCGCAACGCACCAATCGGTGATTTGTCCCCAGACTTTGCGCATGGTCTCTTCATCGCCGTAAGCCGCCCAGACCGATCCGGGTTCCATCTCGCCGGCGCGTTCCATATAGAGGCCTGCGCCCAGCATCATGGAATGCGCGCGACCCATGGTCTTTCCTGCGTTTGCCTCGGACCAGACGTCGCCATAGGACGGCGCGTCGCCATCCGGCAGCCACAGGTCGGTACGATAGGCAATACCTTCAGTGCCCCAGATATGCGGCAGCCAGTGCGAGCCGCTGTCGCCAAAGTTCCATGCATCCGTTCCAATCTTCGCCATCGCAGGATTCACCAGTTCGATTGGCACCTTGTTCATGTCAAACGGCTGCAACAGTTCCAGTGGCTCCCACTGAAGCGACCGGTTGTTGGTGGGCGACACGATGTCAAACCCCTGGCCTTTGGTGGCCTTCATCTTGTTGATGATTTCTTCGTTCGAACCGATCCCTGTGTAATTCACCTTGATACCCGTCAGGGTTTCGAATTCCTCGATGAAGCTGGGGGGCAGGTAGTCCGACCACATCAGAATGTTGATTTCCCCCGACGAAGCCAGCGCGCTTTTGCTGTAGAGCGGTGCCGCCAGTGCCGCCGCGCCCGCGCTTTTGAGCACCGAGCGTCTGGACAGTGTCTTTGAATGTTTCATCAATTTTCTCCCGATGTTGGTAAGCGTTTTGTTCTAACGTGACGCATTGATACGACTTTCTGCGTCCCGTCGTCAGCCCAATAGTGACAGTTTGTAAAATTCTTGAGTCCAAGACAATGTCCGAGACGCGTCAAGCATCGATCTCTTCATCTTCCCAAACGGCGATGTCGCACGCGGCCACAGGATCGGATCCAAGCAACAGTCGACCATCGCCACGCCGAGGCAACGGCAAAGATCGATCCCCAAAATTGAAAGCAAAGCGCAGGTTTCCGCGCTGGGTGATCCGCAAATCCCGATCCGTTTCACAAGGCGCGAGACCAGCCCATTCCAACACGTCCCGCAGGATCGCATACAGCAAGGGACCACTGGGTGTCATGGCCAGATAGGTGGCTCGGTCCGATCGGATCACGGCAGGACTGCCGTTCTGGTATCTGCTTACAAAATGACCACGCACCTCAGCATCGGTTTCAACAATCTCGCGCCAGCCGGTGAAACTCAAAGGAGGTGCGTCACCCAATTGTACGGCTTCGTCAGCGAGGTCCGGCAAGGTTTCGACACGCAGCACCCGAACTCCTGTCAGCGCAGCCAAAACACCTGGCGCAAGGGTGTCCGGGCTATGCATGTCAGGTGTCATGCTTCCTGACCGCGCCCCAAACAGCAGTTTGGCTGATGATGTTTCGAGTTTTTTTGCCAGTGCCGTCGATACGATCATGCTTTGTGGCAGGACAATCAGGCCATAGCCGTCCATGTCATCTTCGGGGCCCACGAAATCCAATCCCATGCCCAACCCACGCAAGGCAGAGTACCAGTCCCTAAAGATCTGTGCATTTGGAAAGGCGTCGTCATTCGGCAGAGATTCCGCCGCCCAGATCGATGCATAGTCCAGCAAGATTGCAACGCGGGCCTTCTTGTCCTGGGTCGCCTCGGGCAAAGCGGCCCTGTCCTCGACCACCTGCGCCAGCTCAATCGCCGCCTGATCCGGGCTGCCATCCGAATGCAGCAGCGCGGTGTGAAACTGCTCTTGCGCAAATTTTGCCTGCCGCCAGCGAAAAAACATCACCGCTTGCGCCCCATGCGCATAAGCCGCCCAAGTCCAGAGCCGTATCATGCCATCAGAGGGCGATGGGTTCTTTTCAGCCCAATCGACCGGCCCGGGCTGCTGTTCCAAAACCCACATCCGCCCCCTGCCCTGACTACGATAGAGGTCGCAATGAAACCCCTGATAGTCCGGCGCGCCTGTGCGCAGATAGCGATGCTTGTCTGTGTCTGACAGAGGTGAGGCCAACAGGTTTCCAAGTGGGTAGCTGTCGAACCCAACAATATCGAGATCGCTGGCGACGGCGTGGTGATCAAATTCGAAGCTGCCAGCCATGAAGTTATGGGTGATGTCCCGCCCGGGTGAATGCGCGCGCAGAACATCCACCTGCGTCTTGTTGAATAGCCGGACCCGATCCGACGAATAGCGCATGAAATCCAAGGCATGGCTTGGGTTGGGCTGAGCGACCAGCGCGTAAGGCAGCTCGATTTGGTCAAAGTCGGAATATTGCGCACCCCAGAACACTGTGCCCCATGTCTGGTTCAGGGTTTCAATGGACCCATAGCGGTCCCGCACCCAGCGGCGAAACCCATCCCGGGCGGCCATGGAATAACTCAGTACAGTGTCATGGTCATTGTATTCATTGTCGATCTGCCACGCGCGGACATATGGGTTCTGACCGTATCGCAATGCATATTCGGTGGCGATCCGGCGCGCTTCGTTCAGATAGATATCGCTTGAAAAGCAGTAATGTCTTCGGGACCCGAAGCCGCGCACGCGCCCATCCCCGCCAACAGGCAAAATCTCGGGGTATGCGTCGATCAGCCATTTTGGCGGCGCGGCCGTTGGGGTGCACATCATAATGCGCAACCCGGCTTCGCCGAGTATGCCGATCACCTCATCCAGCCAATCCCATTCGAACTGGCCGCGTCGCGGTTCGATCAAACCCCAGGTGAATTCCGCGATGCGCACCCAATCCAGGCCCATCTCGACCATACGTGCGGCATCATCGCGCCAAAGGGCCGGGTCCCATTGTTCAGGGTAGTAGCAAACCCCCAGTTCAAGCCGGCTCATCTGGCGTCCTTTGCGGTCCGACGTTCGATCCATTTCAGGAAGCTTGCACAGCCCAGCGTGATCACGACATAAAGGATTGCCGCCGTGTTGAACGGCGCAAACGGCAGGAAGCTGGCGGCCTGAAACTCGCGCATCCGTTGGGTCATATCGCGCACCGACAGGATCGACAGCAGCGAGGTATCTTTGATCATTGCGATGAATTCGTTGCCCAAGGGCGGCGTCACGATCCGAAGCGCCTGAGGCAAAACGATCAGCCGCGCTGTCTGCCAGCGGGACAGACCCAGAGAGCTGCCAGCCTCCAACTGACCCTTGGGTATGGCCTCGATGCCAGACCGGAAAATCTCGGCCATATAGGCGGAATACCCTACCGAGATGGCTATGATCCCACGTGTCATGTTGGTCATGTCGATGCCGCCGCCGGTGGCGTCCTTGACCGCCCCGGCCAAGGGCAATCCGATGTAAAGGATGATCACCAGCATCGGAATGCCTCGGATCGTGTCCACAAAGAACTCGGCGCCCACCGCAAGCGGGTGCAGCTTGTGCTGCGCCCCGCCGATTGTGAGTGTCAGCAGCAAAAAGCCGAGCACGGCGAAAGCCAGCGCTGGATTGCGGAACCTGTCCGGCAAAAAATTGGTTTGCCAAAGAACCGGATAACCCTGTGTGTGCGCCGCGATTGGGACAAACGCGCCAGAAACGCTGTCGATGGTTTCGATCTGCTCAAGTGCGCTGGCGGCATTCGTCGCGCTGCGAATGCGGTATTGCTGCTCGCCGCCCCCTTCGAATTCACCAAACCGGATGATATCGGCCTGCGCCTGCGGAGTGCCCCGAATGATGGCGATGCGGGCCTCGGTGCTGCCGACGAGGACATAGTTCACCTGTGGCTGCATGAAGAAAAACGAGGATACGCTCAGAAGGGACAAACTAACCGCTCCGTAGATCATTGTGGTGCGGGCCTTGGGTTTGAACGATTGCAACCCCACCCAGATCAGGCCGAGGATGGCCGCAAAGATATAGGCAAAGATTGCAGCGCGGAACGTGATGGCGACTCCGGTGGCGAACTGCCAATGCGCCATGAACAACAGATAGAACAAAACGGCTCCGGTCAGGATTTCGAAACCAAGCTGCACGTAGCCGCGCATCGGGCCGCTGAGACGACCAGAGACCGCACACAGGGCAAGCGTCACCGCGTAAAGGGCCAATAGCACCTGCAAACCGGTTTGCACCTGCACAGTCACCTCGGGGTATAGAACCCAGGTCTGATTGGACCGGTCGATGAGGGTCGAGGTGTTTTCGCTCAGCGCGTGAAAAAACACGGATTCAGCGAATGGCATCAGAACCTGCGGCGCAACAAAGGCGAGGATCGACAGACCGACCGAGGCGGGGACCGCGGTCAATGCCGCGCGGCGCAGCCACGCTGGTGCCTCGGTCGCGAACCGCGTGTGCCGTGCGCAAAGATAGCCCAGGATTGCCGTTGTCAGGATCAGTGCAAACCCAACGAAGATCGACCCAGCGTTGTTGCCGATCCCCAGAATTGCGACCAGAGATCGCAGATACTTGGACGATGTGGCAAACAGGTAAATAATGAAAGGCGCGGCGGCGAGCAACACGAGGTTGCTCGGGCGGATCGAACTGAGGCGCGACATGGGGTTCTCCGCTAAGTCAAAACCCCGGCGATTGGGTTCGCCGGGGTTGATCGGGTCTCAAGGGATCAGTTGGTGCCCCAGTACTGCGCTTTTAGCTTGTCCAACGTGCCGTCTTCCTGAATGGCGGCAAGCCCTGTGTTGATTGCATCAACCGTTGGATCACCTTCCTGAAACACAATACCCAGAGGGTCGGATTGCAGGCCGGTGATGCCGACAGTCAGTTCGCCCGCGAACTCTTGTTCATAGGCGGATGCCGAGGTTCCATCAATGATCACACCCTGCACATCCGCATTTTGCAGCGCCAGAATGGCGGCTGAGAAATTGTCGTAGAGGCTGACATTTTCGCGGCCCACGATCTCTTCGGCCAGTTGCGCATTGGTGGTGCCGGTCTGTGCTGCCAATTTCAGGCCTCCGGCCTTGAAATCCTCCAAGGTCGTATCCGCATTGTCGACCTGTAGCAGGATAGCTTGACTGACCACGATGTAGGGCTCTGAGAAATCCATCGTCTCTTCGCGTTCTGGCGTGATGGAGACGCCGGAGATCACAAGATCGAACTCGCCCTGCTGAAGTGCCGCAAAGATGCCATCCCATGCGGTGTTGACGAAGTTGGGTACGCAGTTCACCCGCGCGCAGATGGCGTTCATGACATCGACATCAAAACCCACGATCTCGCCGGTTGTTTCATCCACGGTCTCCATTGGCGGGTACGTCGCATCCGTCCCGATCTTGAGCACACGGCCCTCCAGATCGGCGGCAAAGGCGATGGGCGCTGTCATCGCGGCAAGAGCCGCTGCGGCAATCATATGTTTGAGCATTTTCGGTTTCTCCTGTGTTGGATCAATTCAGTTCGCCAGCTCTGGCGGAGGTGTGTCAGGTTGCCGCTCGATAAGCTTGGCCCTGATCTTCTTTTGGATTCCGGAAGGGTCGGCCCCGTCCAAAGACTTCAACATGAATGCGCCCAGTAACCGACTGGTTTTGTCGATCGGCACATAGTAGGCGCTGGGCGCAGGCACAAAGTACCGGCTGAGTTGCAGATCATCGGTAGAGATGACCGCAACATCGCGACCTACCCGAACGCCGGCCCCGGCAGCAGCAGACAGGACGCCCAACGTCATCGCTTCGTTGGCGCAGATGATGGCCGTCGGCCGGTCCTGATACCGCATCAGTTCCCGAAAGGCCTGCTGTCCGGTCTGGGCCGTTGTCGGGCCGTTATACACCATCTCTGATCGCATCGGCACGCCCGCCGCCGCCAGCGCGTCAGTATAGCCTTGCCTGCGCTGCCCGGCATAGATCAAATTGCCCGGCGGATCGACCAGCGCGATGCGACGATGCCCCAGCTGCAACAACCGCTCGGTAGCATCCCGGGCGGCGGCTTCGCTGTCAAAATCGACAAACGGATGAGGCCGCGCGCTATCGCTCATGCCATAGGTGACAAAAGGAAAATCTTGATCCAGCAAATAGGCGATGCGCGGATCGTTGTGCCGCGTGCCGGAAAAGATCACTCCATCGGCCGAGCGTTCCTGCACTATCGCATGCAACGCGGCCATTGCTTCTTCCATACCGGCCACGCTGCATACGCTGAGCTCATAGCGCGAGCCTTGCAGGGCGGTGGAAATACCCGCAAGGATGCGGGTGAATTCCACACCTTCCCACTCATCAGTGGCTTCGGTGGAAACACCAACCAGAACAGCGATGCGGTAGGATTTGTTGGTGCGTAGTTTCAGCCCGGCAAGGTTCACCCGATATCCGAGTTCCGAAGCAACTTTCTGAATTTCCTCGCGTGTTTCGCGTTTGACGGTTGCTTCCCCGCGCAAGGCGTTCGAGACAGTGCCGACAGAGTATCCCGTCTGCTGTGCAATCGATTTGATCGTCGCGCGGGCCATCAGACAGTTTCCGCCATCAACTCAGCCAGAAAACTTCTGCCTGTTTGCAGGGTGGTTTGGGGGGTCGGCGACTCGTCATGTTCCACGAACAGGTCCGCGCACGCAGTTTTCTGCAATGCGGTCCAAACCGCATCCCAATCAATAACGCCCTGCCCCAGATCCCGCCATCGCGCATCACCATGTTGTGTGGGATCCACATCCTTGGCGTGGACCGAAACAATACGGTCGGCGTGACGTTCAATCAGCTCTGCCGGGTCCAGCCCTGCAGCCACCAGCCAGCCGATGTCGGGTTGCCAATAGACATTTCCCGTTGCAAGGATTCTGTCCAGCGGCATCTGCGTGGGGTACCCGGCAAGATCAAATTCATGGTTGTGATACGCCAGCCTGATACCAAACTGAGACAGGCGTTCCGCCCAGTCCGATAACTGGCCCGACACCGCATTCCATCCCTCGTCGGTGTCGGGCCGCGCCTCTGGCGCGAGCCAAGGCATGACGGCGACCGGGCATTCCAATCGTTTCAAAAGAACCTGAATTTCGGCAAAACGATCCTCGAACTCTTCCCAGTCAAAATGGGCCGAGCGCAACCGCAGGCCAGACTGCTCGATGATCTGTGCCATATCCCGCCCGGTCAGGTCGTGCAGACCGGTTGTTTCCACATCTTCAAAACCGCATTGGGCAACCAGTCGCAGTTGATCACCAAGATCACCGCATTTTCGAACGGTATACAGCTGCGCGGAAACTCGCATTTCTCACCATTGAAACGTTTCAATTAAGGTGAAATACGATAGCCTCACTTGTCAAGCGCCGTGAGACGGCGCCCGCAAGGTCACTTCCGCATGGACAGACCATTGTGAAACAGATGCACTTTGTCCGGTGCTGCGGTGACCGAGACCGTCTGGCCACGCAAGTCCCGCTGCACCCCCGGCAGCTTGGCAATTGCCTGATCGACTCCGTTTGACTTGGCAAAATACAGCAGTGTGACCTCGCCCAGGGCTTCTGTGAAATCGACCTCGCCGCTCAGGATCGCATCGCTGTCAGTCAACGAAAAGTCTTCTGGTCGAACTCCGATATTTACAGTCTTGCCGTCATCTTCTGCGCTGGTCTGAATAGTCGAGGTTGCAACACCGCCCGCATCCAGCGCTACGGTTGTTGTCTCTCCGGTGCCTGTGATCTTACCGGGCAGCAGGTTCATGGAAGGTGAGCCAATGAATTGCGCGACGAATTCATTGTCCGGCGTCTCGTAAAGTTCCAGAGGCGTACCGACCTGTGCGATCCCCTTGTTGGCCAAAACGACGATCCGGCTGGCCAATGTCATTGCCTCGACCTGATCATGGGTCACGTAGATCATGGTGCTGTCAGGCATCGCTTCTTTCAGGCGCGCGATCTCGATCCGGGTGGCGACACGCAGCGCAGCGTCCAGGTTTGAAAGAGGTTCGTCAAACAGATAGACCTTGGGGTCCCGCACAATCGCGCGCCCGATGGCAACGCGCTGGCGCTGACCGCCAGACAAAGCCTTGGGCAGGCGATCAAGGTAGGGGTCCAATTGCAGTATCTGCGCGGCGCGTTCAACAGCGGCATCAATCTCTGCATTTGGCATCTTGGCAATCTTGAGCGCAAAGGCCATGTTCTCGCGTACCGTCATGTGCGGGTACAGCGCGTAGGACTGGAATACCATGGCAATGCCACGCTGTGCAGGCGGCACGTCGTTCATGACCTGCCCTTCTATCTCCAGCGTGCCGCCGGTGATCTTCTCCAGCCCGGCAATCATACGCAGCAAAGTGGATTTACCGCAGCCGGAGGGGCCGACAAAAACGATCAGCTCGCCCTTTTCGATGTCCAGATCGATGTGCTTTAGAACATCGACCGGACCATAGGATTTTGCCACATCCGTGAGATTAAGTTCCGCCATGGTTTACCCCTTGTCTCTGGCCATCAGACAGAATTGCGCGGGTTGCAGGGTCACGCTGCCCGCACCGTCCACGCCGCCCAAATCTTGCCCGATGATCCGCCAGTTGCCTTCGGGCAGGCAGGTTTGCCCGGGTTCCGTTCCCAGATTGAAAGCACAGAATACCTCTTCCGAGGCGTTTTCGCGGTGGAAGGTCAGCACCGGACCCGTCTGAACCATCTGCGATTGAGCACCCGAAGCCAACGCCGGGTGAATGTGGCGCAACGCAATTGCGCGCCGGTAGTGATGCAGCATCGATTGGTCATCGGCTTCCAACCGATCCACGGCCCGTTCCGATTGCGCCGCACTGACGGGCAGCCACGGCTCGCCCGTGCTGAATCCTGATTGCTCGTCCTGCGCCGTCCAGACCATCGGGGTGCGGCACCCGTCGCGGCCCTTGAACTCTGGCCAGAATTCGATGCCATAGGGGTCCTGCAGGCGCTCGAACGGCACATCGGCCTCGTTCAACCCAAGTTCTTCGCCCTGATACAGGCAGGCCGAGCCGCGCAGGCACATCATGAGAACCGCGTGCTGGCGTGTTGCCGCGTCGCCCAGACCCCAACGCGAGGCGTGACGCTGCACATCATGGTTCGAAAACGCCCAGCAGGGCCAGGCATCTCCGGCTTTGGCCTGAAGCTGGTCGAAAACCTGTTTCGCATAAGACGCTGTCAGCGCTCGCTTTTCCAGGAATTCGAAGGCGTAACACATATGCATCCGCTTATCGCCCGAGGTGTATTCGCCCATGATCTCAAGCCCGCGTTGCGCATCGCCGACCTCGCCCAGGCAGGCGCGGCCTTCGTATTCGTCTGTCAGTGCCCGCAAACGTTCCAGAAACGTGATATTCTCGGGCTGGCTTTTGGAGTACAGGTGGTTCTGGTGGTTATACGGGTTGACCGCAGGGGCAATCGAGGCGTTGCGTTCATCCATCGGAAGCGCCGGGTTGTCCCGCAATTGCGCATCGTGGAAATAGAAGTTGATCGTGTCCAGACGGAAGCCATCGACCCCCATCTCAAGCCAGAACCGGGCCACATCCAGCAACGCGTCCTGCACCTGTTCGCTGTGGAAATTCAGGTCCGGCTGCGAGGTCAGGAAGTTGTGCAGGTAGTATTGCAGGCGACGCGGGTCCCATTGCCATGCCGACCCACCAAAGATCGAAAGCCAGTTGTTGGGCGGCGTTCCATCGGGTTTGGGGTCGGCCCAGACATACCAGTCGGATTTCGGGTTTTCGCGGCTGGAACGGCTTTGGGTGAACCACGGGTGCTGATCGGACGTATGAGACAGCACCAGATCGATCATTACTTTCAGACCTTTGGCATGGGCCTGATCCAGCAGATCCTGGAAATCCTGCAGCGTGCCGAACATCGGGTCGACGTCGCGGTAGTCGCTCACGTCATAGCCGAAATCCTTCATCGGCGACTTGAAGAAAGGCGAAATCCAGATCGCATCGACACCCAGTGACGCGATATAGTCCAACCTTTGCGTGATCCCCTTCAGATCGCCAATTCCGTCGCCATTGCTGTCCTGAAAGCTGCGCGGATAGATTTGGTAGATCACGCCTCCCCGCCACCAGTCTGACGACGCTTTGGTTGAGTTGGAAAGGTCTACGGTGTTTTGCACGTTCATCAGGCGCCTCTATTTTACGGATCCGGCCAGCAGGCCTCGGACCAGGTATTTCTGCATTGCGAAGAACACCACCAGCGGTACGAAAATCGACACAAACGCAGCAGTCGCGAGGATTTCCCAATTGCCGCCTCGGGTACCCAACAGCTCGACAATGCGGTTTGTCATCACAGTGGTCTGGCCGGTGGCATCAATCAGGAAAACCTTTGCCACCAGAAGATCGTTCCAGGTCCACAGGAACTGGAAGATCGCGAAAGAGGCCAGCGCCGGAAAACTGAGCGGCAGGATCAGCTTGGTGAAAATCTGGAACTCGGTTGCGCCGTCGACGCGGGCGTTTTCTATCAGGTCCCGAGGCAGACCAGCCATGTAGTTGCGCAACAGGTAGATCGCCAGAGGCATTCCAAACCCGGTATGTGCCAGCCAGACGCCAAGATATCCCTTGCCGATGCCAATGTTCAGGTGGAATTTCAACAACGGAATAAGGGCCAGTTGCAGCGGAACCACCAACAGGCCCACCACTGCCGCGATCAGCAATGCCCGGCCCGGGAACTCCATCCACGCCAGCGCATAGGCGGCAAATGCTGCAACAAGAATGGGAATGATCGTCGCCGGAATCGTAACGGTCAGCGTGTTGAAGAACGCCTTTGCCATATTGTCGTCGCCGCTGTTGCTGAGCAGAACTGTGTTGTAGTTTTCGAATGTGAATTCCGCAGGCAGTTTGGCGGTGACAAACACGCGCGGGCCGCGATTGCCGGTGAACTCCTCGGTATTCTCCATCCTGTAATTGCCATCCGCGTCGACGGTGATCGTGCCACCCCGGCGCAGCTCGGCTGTATCTCCGGGTGCAAAGGCGTCCACATCCCGCGCGCTGATACCCCAGTTGGAGATCGCCACCTGTTCGTCATCCCCAAAAAGCTGCCCCTCGATCACGTATATGCCATTCTCTTGGATCTGGGTTTCGGGCGCTGCGGTGCGCAAAGTCAGATTCTGCTCGGACGGAAAAACCGATCGCCACCAGCCACTGCCGGAAATCTGGTCCGCTGTCCGAAAGGATGAGATCAGAAGGCCGAGGGTCGGAATGATCCAAAGCACCACCAGAAACACGACCGAGGCATGGACGACCCAGCGCAGCGCTGGTTTGGTTCCTGCAATATCGTTCATGGTCTACTCCATCTCCTTGCGCGCGTTGCGCACGTTCCAGATCAGGATCGGAGTGACCAGCAACATGATCACCATGGCCGAGGCCGAACCCACCCCCCAGTCGTTGGCGCGGAACAGCTTGTCATACATGTAATTGGCCAGAACCTGTGTTTCCCATTGGCCGTTGGTCATGGCGAACACGATGTCAAAGACCTTGAGGACCGTAATCGTGATTGTCGTCCAGACGACCAGGATTGTGGTCTTGATCTGCGGCACCTTGATCCGAAAGAAAATCTGGAACGGGTTGGCGCCGTCCAGAATGGCGGCCTCGACGGTTTCTTCTGGGATGCCACGCAAGGCAGCTGACAGGATCACCATCGCAAACCCGGTCTGAATCCAGACCAGAACGATCATCAGGAAAAAGCTGTTCCAGAAGGGAACGGTCAGCCATGTCTGCGGTTCGGTCCCGCCAAAGAAAATATACAAAGCGTTCAGGATGCCGATCTGGTCCTGTTCCGCCGGGCGCGCGTCGTATACCAGCTTCCAGATCACCGAGGCGCCGACAAATGAGATCGCCATCGGCATGAAGATCAGCGATTTGGCAAAATTGCCCCAGCGGATGCGATCGGTCAGCTGTGCGACCAGCAGGCCAAAGGCGGTGGACATTGCAGGCACCACGATCAGCCAGAACATGTTGTTGCGCATGGCCTCCCAGAACTTTGGCTCGGCCGCCATCTGGGTGTAATTGCTCAGGCCAACCCATCTGTACCCGCCGCCGGGCACGCGTTCCGTGAGCGACAGGCGCAATGTCTCAACCACCGGATAGGCCAGATACAGGCCAAGTGCCGCCATAGCGGGAAACAGAAACAGCCAAGGCCGGATCATGTTCGCGCGGTTGATGTTGCGCCCCGCGTTCGGCCCGCGCGGCGGGAACAGGACATTGTCCAGAAATTTGTTCGAGAGGTAGAAGTAGCCCACACAACCCGACACACCGATGATGATGGTCAGCAGGCCCTGAAGTGCCGGTGTCATGATAACCCTCGCCGGTTTGGAAACGGGGCAGCCAAAGGGCCGCCCCATGACATCTGTTACTTCGCGGCATCCCAAGAGGACTGGATTTCGCCCGCTACGGTGGCGGCATCTTTCGCACCCGAGGAATAGTCGACCATACCGGTCCAGAATGTTCCTGCGCCTACCGCGCCCGGCATCAGGTCAGAGCCATCAAAGCGGAAGGTGGTCGCGTTGGTCAGAATCTCGCCCTGCCCCCTTTGGGTGTTGTTGGCGTAATTCTCGGGGTTTGCCCCCAGATGCGGCGTCAGGAACCCATCCTGAGACATCATGATCTCATGCGCAAACGGGGTCTTGAGGAACTCCATGAACACCTCGGTTGCCGGGCTTGCATTTGTGATGGTGAACAGCGTGCCTGCCCCCAAAACCGGGGTTCCGAGATCTTTCTCGGCGTAGGCCGGGAAATAGAAGAAATCCGCGTCCACACCCAACTCGGTCCCATCAGGGAAATAGGCCGGGATGAACGAGGCCTGACGATGCATCATGCAGGCCGGCGGGCTATCGAACAGACCCTTTGGACTGTCGCGAAAGTCAATTGCAGCGGTGTCATCGGCGTTACCGACCACATAGTCGTTATTGCGGGTAAAGCTGCCATATTCTTCGATGGCCGCGATCACACGAGGATCATCGAACTTCATTTCGTTTGAGACCCACTGGTCGTAGACCTCAGGTGGTTGCGTGCGCAGCATCAGGTCCTCGACCCAATCTGTCGCGGGCCAACCGGTTGCGCCACCCGACGCGAGGCCCACGCAAAGCGGTGTTTCACCGTCATCGACCATCTGGTCCATCAACGCCTTGAACTCTTCCATGGTTGCAGGCACTTCATAGCCGAAGTCTTCGAAATTCTCGGGGCTGTACCAGACCAGAGACTTTACGTTCACGTTGAAGAAGAACCCATAGAAATTACTGGCGCCATCCGCGTCTTCAAACGTGCCAAGATCGACCCAAGACTGACCAGCTGCAAAGTTGTCCTTGATCCAGTCCGCTGACCCTTCGGCCAGCGGCGTCAGGTAGCCATTCCTGGCCATATTCGCCGCAAGGCCGGGTTGTGGAAAAACAGTCAGATTCGGAGCCGATCCGGCAGCGGCATCAATCAGAATTTGCTGCTCCAGCGAATCCGACCCGACATAGCTTGAGTTCGCTCCAGTCGCCTGATCAAAATAGGCAACCAAATTTTCGAATGACTGCCCTTCACCCGCAAGCCATGGGCCGAAGATTGTCAGGTCCTGACCGCTGAGATCATGGGCGTCTGCGAAGGCTTGAAACCCATCCCAGTCAAAACTGCCCTCGCCGACCGGGTGGATCAACTCACCCTGTGCATGGACCGTTCCCGCCACCAAGGCAAACGTGGCCGCACCTGCGAAAAGCGCGTGTTTCATAAGTTCTCCTCCCAAAATCCAAATGCGCTACTGAGACTCAATTTTCAAAGCGCTTTGAATCGAAAGTTTATCCGCTAACATCCACTCTCTGTCAATGACTGAATCACCAAGTATTGCCAATTTTTATTAGCCCTCATACCCAAATCGGGTTGACGGACACCGTGTTTCACAACAAAACGTAATTAGCCCGGATTTGTAGGCGGTTTGAAACGACATGAACTTAAAGCAGCTGTCAGAACTCCTCGGCCTTTCGCAGACCACGGTCAGTCGGGCATTGAACGGCTACCCGGAAGTGAATGCCGAAACGCGCCTGCGCGTCGAGGCCGCCGCCGCCAAGCACGGGTATCGGCCAAACAGCCGTGCCAAAGGGCTGGCAACAGGCAGATCCATGGTGATCGGCCACGTGATTCCAAGCTCCTCCCGACATGAGATGGTCAACCCGATTTTTGGTGATTTCGTCGCAGGTGCCGTCAAGACATATGCTGAACATGGTTATGACCTGATGTTCACAAGTGCCGACGATACGTCGATAGAAGAGGCGTATCGCAGTTTGTTCCAGCGCGGCGCGGTCGATGGCGTGGTGCTGCAAGGCCCCAAGGTCAACGAACCCCGGATTGAAGTTCTGACCCGGATGGCGGTGCCGTTTATCGTTCACGGGCGCTCAACCGGGGTTGATGTCGAATATGACTGGATCGATGTAAACAACAAAAGCTCGTTTCAACGAGCCACTCAGTTTCTGATCGATCTGGGCCACCATCGAATTGCTTTGATCAACGGGCTTGAGGATATGGATTTCGCCCAACGGCGCCGTGCCGGTTATCTGGTAGCCCTACAGCAGGCAAAAAGGCAGCCCGATCCGGCCCTGATGCGCAGCGCCGAAATGACCGAAGTTTACGGCCATCATGAAACCCGTGAAATGTTGCGGTTGCCCAACCCGCCAACTGCCATTCTGACGTCTTCAATGATCACGGCAATAGGCGTCCGCCGAGCGTTGGAGGAAGCCGGTCTGCAAATGGGGCGAGATGTGTCGGTCATCGCCCATGACGATGACCTGTCTTATCTCAAAAACGGACAGGATGTGCCAATCTTTACCGCCACACGCTCATCGGTGCGGGATGCAGGCGAGATGGCTGCCGAGATGTTGATCGAACGGATCAAATCCCCTGCCGACTCTGTCAAAACTAGATTGCTGGAGGCGGAACTGGTAGTTGGCAGATCAACCGGCCCTGCGCCCAACAGGTTATAGCCATGAAATATACCCGCTGCGACTTTCCCAAGGACTTTCTATTTGGTGTCGCGACCTCAGCCTATCAGATCGAAGGCCATGCGCAGGGTGGCGCGGGCCAGACACACTGGGATACATTTGCGGCTTCGCCGGGGAATGTGGTCCGTGGTGAAAATGGTGATCTGGCCTGTGATCACCTGCATCGGTTCGAACAGGATTTCGATCTGGTGCGTGAGGCAGGGTTCGACTGCTATCGCTTTTCAACCAGTTGGGCGCGTGTTTTGCCCGAAGGGCGTGGGTCGGTCAACCAAGCGGGCCTGGACTACTATGACCGTTTGGCCGACGCTCTGCTAGAGCGGGGCATTCGCCCCTGTGCGACTCTCTACCATTGGGAACTGCCGTCGGCATTGTCAGATCTGGGAGGCTGGCGCAATCGCGATATCGCAGGCTGGTTCGCCGATTTCGCCGAGGTCATCATGGGCCGGATCGGGGACAGGATGTACTCTGTCGCCCCGATCAATGAGCCCTGGTGTGTCAGTTGGCTCAGCCATTTCGAGGGTCATCATGCGCCCGGGCTGCGCGATATCCGAGCCGCAGCCCGCGCCATGCATCACGTCTTGCTGGCTCATGGCAGCGCCATTCAGGCCCTGCGCGGGTTGGGACTGTCCAATCTGGGTGCCGTGTTCAATCTGGAATGGGCCGAGCCCGCAGATGAAAGCCCCGAAGCGCGCCAAGCCGCAGCTCTATACGACGGAATTTACAATCGTTTCTTTTTGGGCGGGGTGTTCAAAAAGGCCTATCCCGATAACGTGCTGCAAGGCTTGGAACCCCACCTGCCCCAAGGATGGCATGACGATTTCGACACGATCGGGGCACCTGTCGACTGGTGTGGTCTGAACTACTATACCCGCAAGCTGATTGCCCCGGCGGATACCGCTTGGCCCGGTCTGGCCGAGGTGCCCGGCCCCTTGCCCAAAACGCAGATGGGATGGGAAATCGAACCCGCCGCGCTGACCCGGTTTCTGACCCGGACGGTACAGGATTATACAGGCGACCTGCCGATCTATGTCACTGAAAACGGCATGGCCAGTGCCGAACGTCAACAGGATAGCGACAGGATCGACTACCTGAACCAGCATCTGTCTGCCGTTCAGGACGCACTGACAAAGGGTGTACCGGTAAAAGGGTACTTCATCTGGTCCTTGCTGGATAACTATGAATGGGCTTTTGGCTATGAAAAGCGGTTTGGGTTGGTAGACGTGGATTTCGAAACGCTTGAGCGTACGCCAAAGGCTTCGTTTAACGCCCTTCAGGCTGCGCTGACACACAGCGACAAACCAAACCTGCCCATGGCGCAACCAACAGGAGCGGTTCACGCACATTGGACCTTGGTCGCAGATATTGGCGGAACGAATACCCGTCTGGGCGTTGTGACGGATGGTCAACTGACCGCGCTGCACCGGCATCCCACCGGCACCTTGCCCGATCTGCTGGATGCGCTGCACGACTTGCGGGAAAACATCGGCACCGCCCCCCAAGCCGTCGTCGCCGCTGGCGCCGGGCCCGTGCGGGAGGGTCGTATCCGATTGACCAACGCCCATCTCGACCTGTCCGAGGCGGAGTTGGCCAAAGCCACCGGCGCGCCACATACTTATGTGATCAACGACTTTACTGCGGCAGCATGGTCCGTGGCCGAAGTCACCGACAAGGATGTCTCTGTCCTGCAAGGGGCTGCGACACCGCCCAAAGGAACGCGTCTTGTTGTTGGTCCCGGGACGGGTCTTGGCGTCGGGGCCTTGCTGTATTCCGAAGGGCACTATCATACCGTTTCGGGCGAAGGCGGTCATGTTGGCCTGTCACCTCGCACCCGCGACGAGGTGGATATCTTCGACGCCGCCATCCAACTGGCGCCTGAGTGTTTTTTCGACGGCTCTCTGGTACTAGAGGCGGAGATGTTTCTCAGCGGAACCGGTCTGCCGATCCTCTATCGGGCCACAGGATTGGCTTCGGGTCAGACGCAGCCTCTGGTCCGAACCGCCCGGGACATTCTTGAGGACGCGCATGTAGGGCGTGACCCAATCGCGGTCCGAACCGCACAGCTGTTCACCAGCCATCTGGGCGCGCTGATGGGGGATATGGCCGTTACGGTCATGCCAACAGGCGGCGTGTTCCTGGTTGGCGGCGTTGCCGAAAAAAACCGGTGGCTGTTCGGCGATAGTTTTCAGGCGGCATTCAACGCGGGCGGTCGCTTCAGCGACCTGCGGAAGACCATGAACCTCTATATCTCGGAACAAGACGAATTTGGCATTGTTGGCGCTAACAACTTCTGTAAAAATGCGCTCCAGCGGTAGACTCGCCGCCAGAGCCTAAGCAGAAGAGGAAATGGGATGATCCTGTGTTGCGGTGAAGCCCTGATCGACATGATTGCCGAACCGACCATATCCGGCACGGATGGGTTTGTTCCGCATTCGGGCGGCGCGGTTTTCAATACTGCGATTGCGTTGGGTCGGCTGGGCGCACCCGTCGGAATGCTGACCGGGCTGTCCTCGGACATGTTCGGGCAACAATTGGCCGATGACCTTCGCGCCAGCCATGTTGACGGCACACATGTGATCATTTCGGATCGTCCGACTACGCTGGCATTTGTTCAACTCAAGGACGGTCACGCCTCATACACGTTCGTCGATGAAAACACGGCCGGGCGTATGTTGCGGGCCGAAGATCTGCCGGATCACTTGCCTGCCGTTTCCGCGCTATATTTCGGCGGCATCAGCCTGGCCTGCGAGCCCTGTGCCGACGCTTACGCTGCGATGCTGGACCGGCATGGCGCTGAGCGGGCGGTGATGCTGGATCCCAACATCCGACCCGGTTTCATACAGGACCAGACCCGATACCGCACCCGTCTGAATCGCATGATTGGGCAATCGGATATCGTAAAGGTATCGGACGAGGATCTGGACTGGATCATCCCAGGCCCAGAAAGCCACGCTGAAAAAGTACCGCTTCTTTTGCAGGCCGGACCCTCGGTTGTCATTGTGACCCGCGGTGGCGAAGGTGCGTCAGGCTATCTGTCCAACGGCTCCGAGGTTTCCGTACCTGTCAAGCCTGTACAGGTTGTGGATACGGTCGGTGCGGGCGACACGTTCAATGCCGGTGTGCTGGCTGCACTGGAAAGCGCAGGTCAGCTTTCGAAATCCAGCCTGCGTGCCCTGTCGCCTGATGTGTTGCGGGATGCGCTTGCCATGGGCGCCAAAGTTGCCGCAGTCACCGTATCGCGTGCCGGGGCAAACCCACCCTGGTCGCACGAGCTTTAACCCCTCAGAGGGACCCAAAATGAAACGATCCGACGTCAACCGCATCAAGGCCGAGGCCCACGAGTTCATCCACTCTTTCGGCGCTGTTCTGCCGCCCTTTGCCGATTGGACCCCCGATCAGATGCGCAGTGCAAAGGCTGAAAGCGTCCGCTCACGCGGTCTGGGATGGGACATCACCGACTATGGGCAAGGCAATTTCGATGATCTGGGTCTGTTCCTGTTCACCCTGCGCAATGGCGACGTAAGCGACCTGAATCAGGGGCGCGGGATGCTCTATGCAGAAAAGCTGCTGATTTCACGGGACAAGCAGCTTTCCCCGATGCACCGCCACATCATCAAGGCCGAGGATATAATCAATCGCGGCGGTGGTGATCTGGTGATGGAGATTTACGCCTCGGACCCGGATGGCGGCATCGACCGTGATACGCCGGTGGTGGTGCCCAGCGACGCCTGCCCGGTCACGATCAAACCCGGTGAACATCTGCGCCTGAAACCCGGTCAAAGCGTCACCTTGATGCCAGGTATATGGCATGCGTTCTGGGCCGAACGCGGGGATTGTCTGATCGGCGAGGTCTCGACAGTCAATGATGACCGGACAGACAACGTTTTTGAGGATCCTATCCCTCGATTCGCCTCAATTGACGAGGATACCGCGCCCGATTTCCTGCTGGTCGCAGACTACTAGCCCCTGTTGAGCCCGCGCGTGTGGTTCACGTCCGCGACTTGGCCTGCGCATTGAGGGTTCGAAATCAACGGTAGACAGGCTGAACACCGTCTGTACGGATTGGCATGGACAGCCACGCCTTTCAACCGATCAAACACGCGCTTGACAAGTCTATGATCACCAGACTAGCTGAGCGGGATGGTTCCCGAAGGCTTGTCCCGACGGATGAAAATGGGAATACGGTGCGGCCCTCGGGCCAAGGCCGTAACTGCCCCCGCAACTGTAAGCGGAAAGCGACGCCACATCACCACTGGTCCATAGGATCGGGAAGGTTGGCCAAGCGATGACCCGCAAGTCAGGAGACCTGCCATCAGATGTTGAACCAACCTGGGGCGGGGCGTCCCGGAAGGAGGCTTGATGGCAAATCCGCTTGCTGATGCAACCAGCAAATCCGCTCTGCACTTGACCCTTGGTCAGGCGGATCAAGCTGTTCATGTCTGATCATTTTGTCCTGATCTGCGCCACGTGCATGGGCCCGATTCCGGCGAAACAGGCGCAGAAGATACTGAGCCGTCAGCTTCCGGGCGGGTTCACCACGCATCTGATCGACTGCATGGCGGGATGTGACCGCCCCATGACAGTAGGTCTGCAAGCCAAAGGCAAAGCACAATACCTGTTTGGTGACATACAAACAACCGACGACCTGAGCGCCTTGGCCGAATTCGCCTACCAGTTCCGCGAAAGCAAGGATGGCTGGACAAGCGCGACGAACCGCCCCTTGGCTTTGTATACAAAAACCCTGTCTCGCATGCCGCGTTTGCCAACTGAGGATGCGTCATGAGTTTTTTGGTTGCCGAGGGCTTGGAGTACTACGCCTTGAATGGGGATGTCTTGTTGCAAGGTGCCTCATTCACGCTTGAGGAAGGGTCGATCCTGGCCATTGCCGGCCCGAACGGTGCGGGAAAAACCACGCTTCTGAACCTGCTCTGCGGGGTGGCACGCCTGGCGCTTGGTGATGTGCGTATTCAGGGCCAAAGCCTGCGGAGCTTGTCGTCTCAGCAACGGGCCAGACGGATTGCCGTTGTCGGCCAACAGGAAGTGCCGGACGGACGGTTGCGCTTGCGCGACTATGTGGCGTTGGGTCAGATCCCGATCAAAGCCGACCGATCCGCCGAAAACCACAAAGCGGATTTGCAACGCGTTCTGGACATCGCCGAGTTGTCTCATCTGGCCGACAAACAGATGTCGAGACTGTCAGGCGGTGAGAAACAGCGCGCCCATATTGCCCGCGCTTTGGCCCAGAACCCGTCCTTGCTGTTTTTAGACGAACCTACCAATCATCTGGACCCCGATGCCAAGGGGCACATGCTGTCTCTGGTCGCGGAATTGGGTGTGACCGTGGTGATGATCGTTCATGATCTGGTCATGATCCCGGAATTCGCCAGCCATGTTGCATTGATGAAATCCACCCGTCTGACCGCCTTTGGGCCTGTCAATGACGTTTTGACCCCTGATCGTGTCCGCGACACGTTCGGCGTCGACTACCTCTGTTTCCAGCACGAAGGCCGTGTGATCCCGGCGCTGGATATCCGAAGACGAACACTGTCATCGTAAAAGGAAGAATTGATGATGCAGAAACTCTGGTCCGTGGCCCTTGTGTTCGGCCTGACAAGTGGCGCGGCGGCGCGTGAAGTGACCGTCGACAATTGCGGCGAACCGCTGGTATTCGAGCAAAAGCCCGAACGGATTGTTGTTCACGACATGAACATGACCGACATGGCGTTTGCTCTGGGCCTGCAGGACAGCGTTGTCGGCCTAACCGGCATTACCGGCTGGTACAAAACCAGCCCGGATTTCGATGCGCAGCGCGGCGACATCCCTGAATTGGCCCCGAAATATCCCACGGTCGAAAACCTTGTCGCCGTCGAGCCCGATTTGTTCTTCGCCGGATGGTACTATGGCATGCAGCCGGGCGGTGAAGTCACACCTGACACTCTGGAACCCTTTGGCATCAAAACCATGGTTCTGACCGAAAGCTGCGTTCACCTGAACAAAGACCGTCCCCAGGCAAGCATGGACCTGCTGTTTGACGACGTACTGCGTCTGGGCAAGGTCATGCATGTCGAAAACAAGGCGCAAGAGCTTGTCTCGGGCTGGAAAGAGCAATTGGCCTCAATCGAAGCAAAAACTGCCGATCTGACCAAACCGCGCGTTTTCCTGCTGGATGGCCCGGCCGATGCGCCCTTCACTGCGGGCAAATTCGCAATCCCGGACGCGATGATCGCGGCTGCCGGTGGTGTGAACGTGACCCATGATATGGATACCAGTTGGGGCCGCACGTCGTGGGAAGCCGTCGCGGCCTCGAACCCGGAATTTCTGGTGCTGCTGGACTATCAAACCGGCAATGGCGCGGAAGATACCTTCAAGTTCCTGCAGGATCACCCCGTGATGTCTCAGACCGATGCGGTCAAGAACGCGCGTTGGATCGGTTTGCGCTACGAAGAGCTGACGCCGGGACCCGCAAACATCGAAGCAATTGAGAAAATGGCAATAGCCATGCACCCGGGGACGCACTGAATGACCAAAACGGGCCGCGCGGTCCTGCTGGGGGCGGTCGTTCTGACCGCCCTTTTGCTGCTTTCGACAATCTATGGCACCACCTCGATCCCTCTGATCGAGGTGTTCACCGCCATCGCTCTGGGAACCGGCCTGACAGAGGGTGACATGTCTCCCTTGCACCGGATCGTCTTTGACCTGCGGCTGCCCCGGGCGTTGTTTGCGGCGGTGATCGGTGCCGGGCTGGGCGTCGTGGGTGTGGTCCTGCAAACAACAACGCGCAATGACCTGGCCGATCCGTTTCTTTTTGGCCTGTCATCGGGGGCTGCGGCCGGAGCAGTTCTGGTCATCACCGTGACCGGAGACGTTCTGGGTATCTGGACACTACCGCTTGCGGCGTTCTGCGGCGGACTTATTGCGTCGGGTATTGTTCTGGCTCTGGTACAGGGCCTGCGCACCAGTGCGCCGGAAAAGCTGATCCTCGCCGGGCTTGCCGTATCCTTTCTGTTCTCAGCCATCACAAATTACCTGATCTTCGCTGGCGACAGCCGCGCCGCACATTCCGTTATCTTCTGGATGCTGGGCGGTCTGGGTCTGGCAAGATGGGAAACCTTTCCGCTTGTGCTGATCGGGCTTGGCCTGATCCTGGGTTACGCGCTCTACCGCAGTCGATGGCTCGATGCCCTTCTGACCGGAGATTTCACCGCGTCGACGCTGGGTATCCCGGTTCAGGGTTTGCGGTTTCGGATGTTTTTCGTGGCGGCGCTTGCTACCGCGAGCTTTGTTTCGGTTGCGGGTGTGATCGGGTTTGTCGGCCTGATGGTACCCCATATCGCCCGCGGTATCGCAGGCACGTTGCACCGCAATCTACTGATCACCTCGGCTATCGTGGGGGCCATACTGCTGACCCTGTCCGACATCTTGTCGCGGCTGCTGCTCGCCCCGCAGGAATTGCCGGTCGGGATCGTTACAACATCTATCGGATCGCTATTCGTCTTTCTCTACTTGTTCAAGTCAGCACGCACTGACTGACAAAACCGTCGGGCTAGCAGGCGAAATCGATCTGCTGAACAATATCAACAACATTGAAACTGCCGGCCGTGATCTACCCGGACGCTACGCTTTCTGGACATCTTGCCCGCTCCGGCTCATGGTACAACAATGTCTCCGACCGGGTACGCGACTAACACACGCGATCGAAAGAGTTCACACAAAAACAAGACGTTCAAGGGGCCGCCCCATGCATCAGTCCGACGCCAAGCGCATGAATGGCGCGCAGATCATTCTGAAAATGCTGGAACTGCACGGTGTCCGACATGTGTTCGGCCTGCCGGGTGAGACGACAATTGGCTGGTACAAGGAATGGCGGGCCCATAGCGATATCGAATTCGTTCTGACACGTGACGAACGCACTGCGGCTTATGCGGCCGAGGCCTATGCCAAAATCACCGGTCGCCCCTGCGTGCTGGAAGCGCCCAGCCCTGGCGTCACCCATTGCACGCCCGGAATCACCGAGGCGTATCTCAGTTCGGTTCCGGTGATCTTTTTCAGTTCGGACATACCGATCAATCAGGACAAAAAACATGGCCTGACCGGAGTGGATCAGACAAAGCTCTATGACAGCATATGCAAGGAAAGCTTTGTGCTGACAAATGCGCGCGAAATCCCGTTTCTGATACGCCGGGCCTTTCGCGTGGCAACCTCGGGCCGCCCGGCCCCGGTCCATATCCGCGTACCCATCAACATCTTCGGCGAAGAAGCCGAGATCGATGATCTTTACGCCGAACCCGACTATTGCAGCTATCCGGCGCACCGTCCGGTTGCGGATCACAGCAAAATACGGGCTGCGATTGATGTGCTGCTGGCATCCAAGAAACCTGCAATTGTCTGCGGTCAGGGTGCGCTGATCTCAAAGGCCTCGGCGGCGATTCTGGAACTGGCAGAGATGCTGCAAATCCCGGTCGGCACCACAACCCCTGGCAAGGGCACCATCCCCGAAGATCATGCGTTGGCCTTGCGCGTCATCGGCGGTCGCGGCGGAATGGAGTATTCCAACCAATATGTACACGATGCCGATACCATCTTTTTCATCGGCTCAAACACCGATAGCGCAGCAACGGACCACTGGACGCTTTACGGCGACCCAAAAACCAAAACCTTCCTGCATCTCGATATTGCCGAGGCGCATGTCGGAAACACCTTCCCGCTGAAAGTTGGAATGGTGGGCGATGCACGCGCCAGCATCGACTACATGATCGAGGTTTTAAGGGCAGAACATCCCGATCTTGACCGCGCCCCACTGGATTTGAACCCGATCAAGCAAACGGCACTGGACAAGGTTTTCAATGCGAACATCCCGATGCCCGAAGGCACGATCTCTCCTGTCAAGCTGTCTCAGGTGTTGGACAGGATCATGCCCGAGGATGCGATTGTGACGTCCGAGCCAGGCGTCAGCGCGATCTATCCGTCTGCGCTCTTGACCTTCCGCAAGCCGGGTCGGCGCTATATCACCAACTATTCGATGGGGGCGCTGGGCTATTCGGTCCCAGCCGGGATTGGCGCCATCTATGCCAATGATGGACCGGTGATTTCCTTCACCGGCGACGGGTCTTTTGGGTTCGTGATCGGCGATATGGAAACGCTGAAGCGCAGCGGCAAAAACATCACCGTGATCCTCACCCGTAACGACACGTTCGGTTGGATCAGGGGTGAGGCGATCCTTCTGGACGACGTGGACGAGCCCTGGACAACCGATTTCGGGTGCGTCGACTACTGCAAGGTTGCCGAGGGGTTCGGCTTTGAAACCGCGCGGATCTTAAGCGAGGCGGATATCGAGCCGGTACTGACAGAGGCAATCGCCAATCCGGGCGCGAATTTCATCGAGATGATGGTGCCCTCGCAGGACAAGATCATTCCTTTTGTCCCTAACTGGGTGCGCGTGGCGCGGGCCAAGAACCTGCCGCATTTCTACTGAGGCCACTGCCCTTCTATTGCGGCGTATTGGCCAGCAATTGCCGCACCAAGGGGTTAGGAAATCGGCGCTTGAACGTCACGGCGTGAAAGTTCTCTTTGATCCGCGGATGATCCTGCGCTTCGACCAGACGGCCCGAGGACAGCTCATCCTGAACCACGATCGGAGCGACGAGGGCAAGCCCGATGTCCTCTCGCGCCAGAAGGCGCATCATGGCCATGTCGTCGACCTCTGCTGCCACTTGCGGGCGCACGGACATGCGACTGGCCATCGCGTCAAAAGCCGTGCGCACACTGTTATTGGTCGTTGGCAAAATGAAAGGCTGTTCTTCCAACAAATCCCGGATCGGCCGTTTCGGATCCAGACGGGCCGGAGTGCCAACAATACTAACAGGCTGTTCCGCCAGATGGTGCGTCTCGAAACTGGTCAAACTGTCACTGGCCGGTTCGTGATTCATTAAAACCAGGTCAAAGTTCAGCGTTTCCAGCCCTTCCAGCAGCTCGCTGGGACTGCCTGATCGCAGGATGACCTCGACATCCGTGCGCGCCAGTATCGGGCGCAAGAACCCGATCTGAAAGTTGCGAGACAAGGTGGCCTGCGCGCCAACCCGCAACGCCTGCCGGGTATTACCTACGTCCTGTAAAGTGGCCACAAGTTCCTGCCCTGTCGCAAAAATTGCGTCTGCATGGTCCAGCGCGATATGCCCGGCCTCGGTCAGATGTAGCTTGCGCCCGCGCCGTTCGAACAGCGGGTGGCCCAACCGTTCCTCCAGTTCTTTGATCTGAACCGACAGCGCAGATTGCGACAGATTCAATCGTTGGGCTGTCCGGGTCAGGTTCCCATCATGGGCAACGGCCCAGAAATAGCGCAAGTGGTGATAGTTCAGTGGCATATCGTTCTATTTAACTGAACGAAAACCTTCGAACAATGAATTTTTCATAATCCACTTTGATCAATATGTCCTGAGAAACGGGCCGATTCAGCCCGAAGACAAAAGGGACCCACCAAATGATACACCTGTTTCTTCCATTGTTGAGCCCGCTGATCCTGCTGGCATCGGCCTACTATGCCAGCCGCCATCCGGGTCTGCGGCCGGGCAATGTGCCGAAACTGTCCGAATGGGCGGCCTTGGCGTCATTTGGCGTTGCAGCGCTATCGGCGCTCTTGCTGGTGACACAAGGCTCAGGAACCTCGGCGCTGATCGGGGTTTGGGGCTTTGGCTTGTCGGTGCGATTGGATGCGGTCAGTGCCATTATGCTGGTGCTGGTCAGCTTTATCGGGTGGATCGTCCTGCGTTACTCGGCCACCTACATGGACGGCGAAGCACGGCAGGGCGCGTTCACAGGCTGGATGTCCGCCACACTGGCCTCGGTCCTGCTTCTTGTCATGTCCGGCAATCTGGTTCAGTTGCTTGCAGCCTGGATCGCCACCAGCCTGATGCTGCACCAATTGCTGTTGTTCTACCCCGAACGCACCACTGCACAGAGGGCCGCGCGCAAAAAGGCCGTCGTTGCCCGGATCAGCGAAGGCGCTTTGGCCATCGCCGTCGTTCTGCTGATAGCAAGCTATGGCACCACCGATATCGCCACCATCTTGTCTTCGGCCCAAGCCAACACACTGACAATCATCGCGGCCCTGCTGATCGCGCTGGCTGCCGTTATGGCCTCGGCCCAATTCCCGATCCATGGTTGGCTTACCGAAGTGATGGAGGCCCCGACCCCCGTCTCGGCCCTGCTGCATGCTGGTGTCATCAATGCCGGAGGGTTCCTGCTGATCCGGTTCGCCGACATCATGCTGGTCGCACCCGGGATCATGGCACTGTTGGTCATGCTGGGCGGGTTCACGGCGCTGTTTGGCGGCCTTGTGATGCTGACGCAGCCGGCCGTGAAAACCTCGTTGGCCTGGTCCACCATCGCACAGATGGCCTTCATGATCATGCAGTGCGGTCTGGCCCTGTTCCCGTTGGCTCTGCTGCATATCGTGGCACATTCTCTGTACAAGGCGCATGCCTTCCTCAGCGCTGGCGAAGCCGTCCGGAACGTTGCCGCAATACGTCGCCCCGGACCGGTTGCCGTACCAAGCGCGCGGAACGTGATGCTGGCCTTTGCCACTGGCATCCTGATTTACGGCATCGTCGCAGCTGTTTTTGGCATCGACGGCAAGTCGATTCAGGCGATCGCGCTTGGTGTGATCCTGATCTTCGGCGTCGCTTATCTGCTGGCACAGGGTTTCGCAGACGCGGCGCCGGGTGCCCTGACCCGTCGCACGGTGATCTACGCCAGTGTCACATCAGTCAGCTACTTCGTGTTGCAGATCATCGCCCAGCACTTGACTGCTGGCACCTTGCCCGCGACCCCAGCGCCCGGGCCGCTGGAATGGGCCTTGATCATACTGGCGTTGATCAGCTTTGGCGCGGTTGCTCTGGCGCAATCCACCTTCCCGCTTTGGGCCCCTCATCCGGCAGCAGCTGGCATCCGGGTGCACCTGTCAAACGGGCTTTATGCAAACGCAATATTTGATCGGCTGCTGGACGGATGGTCCAAGCGCCAGACCGTGTGAAAGGGTTTATCGAGATGTATATGAAACACGAAAGCTATCCCGCAGCCCTTCTGGAACTGGTCGCGCTGGCCAATGATGCGGTCCGTCAGATCCCGCCCCTGTTTCCTTTGTCCTCAAATGTCGCGGTGAACCCGTTTCTGGGACAGACAAACGAAACGCTGGCTGTGACTGCCGCCCGGCTTGGCCGGGTCTCCGGAACACCGATCATGTCCGATCGTTCCGACTACGCCGACAAACTGACGTCGGGCGAAGTCACCGAGGCTGATCTGCTTGAGGCGCTGGCAAATGTCGAAAGCCGTTTCGACACGCCGTCGCTTGAGGACTTGAAAGCCTCACTCGATGCCAAGTCGGCACAGCTGTCACCTCTGCCCACGGTCGCAGATCTGGCCGCCGAGGTCTCGGGCATCGACTGGCCCGGTCTGATCGACGAACGGATCGGAGCATGGGCCGCAAGTCATTTCGACCAGGGTCAGGCCCTGTGGCAACCCAGCCGCGCGGGCGGAGCCTATAGTGCCTGGCGCGAGTTCGCCTCGCGCGATCTGACGATGGAAATTCATGGTCTGAAAGGTTTTGGCGCCTTTGTTGCAGGAACGAACCGTTCACAGTGGCGGGCGATTGGCCGGGCGTCCGAAGCGCTTGGCGTGACGCCCGAAGCCGCGGGTACGGCTTTTCATCGCTGGCTCATGACGCTTGGTGGTTGGGCGCAATACGCGCGCTACCTGCTCTGGCAAGCCGAGTTGGAGGGGCAGACCGACACGACCACAACCGAACTGCTGGCGATCCGCATGGTGTTTGAAGAGGCCCTGTTCGACCTCTATCGGGATCAGATTTCGGGCCGTTGGGCTGAAACCATCACCCAACACGAAGCCCCCGTCACGCCGACGCGCGATCTGGTGATCGACGCCGTTCTTCAGGACGCCGCCGAGCGGGCGCAGCAGCGCAAGCTGGGTCAGACACTCGCCGGGCGGCAGCCGCGTCAGGTCGAAGGTCGCCCGCTGGTTCAGGCCGCGTTCTGCATCGACGTCCGTTCCGAGGTCTTCCGCCGCGCACTCGAAGCGCAGGGTGAAGGGATCGAGACCATCGGGTTTGCAGGGTTCTTCGGTCTTGCCAGCGCTCACAGGGCTGCAGGCTCGAACGTGACCGAGCTGCGGGGCCCGGTTCTGCTCAATGCCAATGTCCGCTCTCACGCGGCTGAAAGTACACAATCTGATCTCAACAGGCGTTACACCGCACGTGCCAAGCGCGCCTGGGGCCGGTTCAAGCTTGCTGCCGTGTCGTCCTTTGCGTTTGTCGAAGCAACAGGTCCGGTTTACGCGGGCAAGCTGTTGCGCGATGCCTTGGCGAAAGGGCGCGGCGAGGCAAAATTCGATCCGGCGCCCATGCTTGACCAGTCGATTGACCTGCCCACGCGGATTGCGTCGGCCAGGGCCATTTTGGGTGCCATGTCCCTGACCAGCAACTTTGGCCGCATCGTCATGCTGACCGGCCACGGAGCGGATGTGACGAACAACCCCCATGAAAGCGCGCTGCAATGTGGCGCTTGCGGAGGTCACGCCGGAGATGTCAGTGCCCGCCTGCTGGCCGGTTTGCTGAATGACACGGCTGTCCGCGACGGGCTTCGTGAGGAAGGGATCGATATCCCGTCGGACACGTTGTTTTTGGCAGCCCTGCACCACACCACCACCGACAAGGTTTCGCTGTTCGATCAGGATCAGCCGACCGGCCAGTGGACGCAGAGCATTGCACAATTGAAAACCTGGCTTGAGACGGCGGGCAAACTGGCTCGCACAGAACGGGCCGCGCGTCTGCCTCGGGCAACCGCAGATGGAGACATCGCCCGCCGCGCTGTCGACTGGGCCGAGCTGCGTCCCGAATGGGGTCTGGCGGGGTGTCGCGCCTTCATCGCCGCGCCGCGGTCTCGGACCGACGGCACCGGCCTGTCGGGTCAGTCCTTCCTGCACAGCTATGACTGGCGCGCAGATGACGGCTTTGGCGTGCTTGAACTGATCATGACCGCCCCCGTAGTGGTCGCCAGCTGGATCAGCCTTCAGTATTACGGCTCGACCGTTGCGCCCGACCTGTTCGGCGGTGGCAACAAGCTACTGCACAACGTGGTTGGCGGGATCGGCGTCGTCGAAGGCAATGGTGGTGCGCTGCGCCCCGGCCTGCCATGGCAATCGGTACATGACGGAGAGACCTTCCAGCACGACCCGCTGCGCCTGTCGGTGATCATCGAGGCCCCGCTCGAAGCGATGAATGACATCCTCAAGCGCCATGAAAGCGTGAAAGAGCTGTTCGACAATCGCTGGCTGCACCTCATTGCCATGGACGAAAACGGCGATCTGGCTTGGCGCTATACAAAGGACCTTGAATGGGTTCCGATGGCGAACGCAAAGTTCAACGAAAGCGCCATCGCCGCAGAATGACTGTGCGAAATCGGGCCCGGCGAGGAACCTCACCGGGCCAAAGAACTTAGAGCGCAGCTTTGAAGAGCTGTGTCAGGTTTCCCCGGGTCAGGTCGATCGGGTTCCCACCACAGGACGGATCAATGACGGCACCTTCAACCAGACCGGGGATCGCCGCGTCGGTCACACCCAACTCTGACAGCTTGCGTGGAATACCCAACGAGTCGTTGAACTCCTGAACGAAGGCGCGGAACCCGTCAAAGCCACCTTCGATACCCAGATAAGCGGCAGCCTGTTGGAACCGGTCGGCAATGGCGGGGGCGTTGAACTCCAGAACGCCTGGCATACAGACCGCGTTTGTGGTGCCGTGATGGGTGTTGAACACCGCGCCGATCGGGTGGCTCATGGCATGGATCGCGCCGAGGCCTTTCTGGAATGCCGTCGCACCCATCGCTGCCGCGCTCATCATCTGGGCGCGGGCCTCGATATCGGTGCCATCGGCATAGGCGCGCGGCAGGTAGTCCTTGACCAGACGCATCCCTTCCAGCGCGATGCCCTGAGACATCGGGTGGTAGTGCGGGCTACTGAACGCCTCGACGCAATGCGCAAAGGCATCCAGACCCGTGCCCGCTGTTATGAACCTGGGCATACCGACGGTCAGTTCCGGATCACAGATCACCACGGTCGGCAGGACTTTGGGATGAAAGATGATCTTCTTGGCATGCGTTTCAGCATTGGTGATGACACTGGCACGCCCCACTTCGGATCCCGTTCCTGCCGTCGTTGGCACAGCAATGATCGGAGCGATGGCATCGGCATCCGCACGGGTCCACCAATCACCGATATCCTCAAAGTCCCAAACGGGTCGCGTCTGGCCGCACATGAAGGCAACCATCTTGCCCAGATCCAGACCCGAGCCGCCCCCAAACGCGATCACCCCATCATGGGCACCCTCTTTATAGGCTGCCACCCCTGCAATCAGGTTCTGTTCGTTCGGGTTCGGATCCACATCGCTGAACAGACCGCGACCCAAACCAGCGGCGTCCAGGATATCCAGCGTAGCGGTCGTGATTGGCAGGTCTGCCAACCCTTTGTCGGTGACCAGCATCGGGCGCGTCATCCCAGCCGCCGCGCAGGCCTCGGGCAGTTCCTTGATACGGCCTGCGCCGAATTTGATCGCGGTCGGATAGGACCAGTTTCCAGACAGGCTCATGATGTCACCTTTTTCAGATGGTAGGATTTGGGACGGGTCAGGTTGTGATAGCCGATCACCGAAAGGCCACCGCCGCGCCCGGTGTTCTTGCAACCGGTCCAGCACAGGCCCGGGTCCAGATAGTCGGCCCGGTTCATGAACACGGTGCCGGTTTCGATCTGGTCCCCAACCCGCGCGGCCCGGTCCACGTCGCGGGTCCAGAGGCTGGCGGTCAGGCCAAATTCGCTGTCATTCATAAGGGCGATGGCTTCGTCATCGGAGGATACTTTCATGATGCCCACAACCGGGCCAAAGCTTTCGTCCCGCATCACCCGCATATCATGGGTCACATTGGTCAGAATCTGCGGGGTCAGGTAGGCCCCTCCGTCATCTTCGGGGAAAGGATCAATGTGCGCGACCGCACCTGCCACGACCGCTTCGGCGATCTGCGCACGCACTTCGTCAGCAAAACGCACGTTGGCCATCGGACCTAATGTCGTTTCGGCCGCCAGGGGATTGCCAAGCTTATACCCCGCTACGATTTCAACCGCCTTGGCAACAAAATCGTCAAAGAGGCTCTCATGCACGTAAATTCGTTCGATCCCGCAACAGCACTGACCTGAATTGAACATCGCCCCGTCGATCAAAGTGTCCACGGCGGCATCCAGATCGGCATCCTCCATGACATAGCCCGGGTCCTTGCCGCCCAACTCGGTGCCAATGCCCGTAAAGGTGCCCGCTGCCGCGCGTTCCATCGCCTTGCCGCCCCCGACAGAGCCGGTAAAATTCACGAAGTCAAACGCATTGCTCGCTATCAGATCGTTGGTGACGTCATGGCTCAGGAACACGTTCTGAAACACGTCCTCCGGGACACCTGCCGCGTGGAACGCTCGCGCCATCCGCTCGCCGACCAATAAGGTCTGGGTGGCGTGTTTCAGGACAACAGTATTCCCGGCAATCAGCGCAGGCGCCACCGTATTGATCGCCGTCATATAGGGATAGTTCCAGGGCGCCACCACAAACACGACCCCATGCGGAATACGCTTGATATACCGTCTAAAGGTTTCATCCTCACCCACGGCAATATCGGCCAGTGCCTTCTCGGCAATCTCTGCCATATGGCTGGCACGTTCATTGAAACCGCCAAACTCACCACCGTATCGTATCGGGCGACCCATCATATGCGCCAGTTCGGGCACGATCTCGTCATTCATCGCACCCACAGCCGCCACGCCTGCCATGACAAGATCAATCCGCTCCTGCAACGGTCGTCCAGCCCAGGCGGCCTGCGCTGTGCGCACCCGATCCGTGACCGCAAACGCCGCGTCCCGAGACAGACCCTCTCGTTCGACAAAAACCGATCCATCAATCGGTGAGATGCATGTCAACATCTGCCCCATAAGCACTCCATTCCCAAAAGAAACAGGATCCCTGCTTCATCTGGCCAAAAATATCCCGGGGTGCGCGAGGGGCTGGCCCCTCGCTCCCGCCCCATCAAGCCCGCTCAAACCCGCGGGCGACTTCCCAATCGGTCACAACCCGATCGAACTCTTCGATCTCAACCTCAGCCGCGCGGGCATAGTGATCGACAACGTCATCCCCCATTGCTGCCCGCAACATCGCCGATCCGTGCAACGCGTCGCGCGCCGCGCGCAGGGTGCCCGGGATCATGCCCGAGTCGCCCTGATAAACATCGCCTGTGGCGGCAGGCTGCAACTCCAGCCCTTCTTCAATTCCAGCGACGCCAGCGGCCAGCATGCCCGCCATCGCCAGATAGGGGTTCATGTCCGACCCCGGTATTCGGCATTCCACGCGCACTGCAGCGGTGCCATCGCCGCACAGACGGAACCCGGCAGTCCGATTGTCGACCGACCAGATAATTCGAGTCGGCGCAAACGTACCTTTCATGAACCGCTTGTAGCTGTTGATGTAGGGGGCCATGAAACAGGTGTAGTCCGGGGCGTATTTCAACAACCCAGCCATGTAGCTTTTCATCAAACCGGACATACCCAATTTGTCTGACTGGTCATAGAACGCCGGTTGCCCGTCCGCCCACAACGACAAATGCACATGCGAGGAACTGCCAACCTTGTCGTGGTGCCATTTCGGCAGGAATGTCGCCGCATGGCCGTGCTGCCAGGCGATTTCCTTGACTGCGTTCTTGGCAATCGAATGGTATTCAGCCGTTTTCATCGCGGGCGCGTATTTGATGTTCAGCTCTTCCTGCCCGGTCTCGGCCTCGCCCTTCGAGTTTTCGACCGGAATTCCGGCATCCCAAAGATGATTGCGGATCGGGCGCATCACATGCTCTTCCTTGGTGGTCTGAAGGATGTGATAGTCTTCGTTGTAGCCCGAGATCGGCTCAAGATTGCGAAAGCCATCCTTGCGGATCTGATCGAAACTCTTTTCGAACAGGAAAAACTCCAGCTCGGTGGCGCACATCGCTTCATAGCCCATGGCGTTCAGGCGGTTCACCTGTTTCTTGAGAATTGACCGCGGCGCATGTGGCACCTCTTCGTGCGTGTGATGATCCAGCACATCGCACATCACCATCACTGTGCCTTCAAGCCAGGGCACGGGGCGCAACGTGTCCAGATCGGGCTTCATCATATAGTCGCCATATCCGCGCTCCCAACTGGTCGAGGCATAGCCATCCGGTGTCGCCATCTCAAGATCGGTGGCCAGCAGGTAGTTGCAGCAATGTGTTTCTTCCCAGGCGCTTGCTACGAAATGACCCGCATGAAAGCGCTTGCCCATCAAGCGGCCCTGCATATCAACCATACAAACCAGTACGGTATCCACTTCACCGGCAGAGACCTGCGTTTGAAGATGCTCAAATGTAAGAGTTGCTGTCACGATGCCTCCTCCTTCAAATCTTGGATGGCGGGCCGAAGCAACGCCAGAATCTCGTCAGCTACCGTGGCGACCTGTTCGTCCGAGCGCAACAGATCATTGCGCACTTCCAGCATGACATTGGCCAAACCCCGGCTCAACGAATGTCTCGTTGAGCGCTGGCATGCCCACGAGGCCAAGTTCAACCTGACCGTCGATCAGATGCGCCAAAAGAAAGCCGAACAATGGATGACCGGACAGAAACGTACGCGTTCCGTCAATGGGATCAATCACCCACATATACCGACCGTTTCCGTCCTGTTTGCCATGTTCTTCGCCCAAAACACCGTGGCCGGGGAAATGCTGGCTCGGATAAGCGCGCACTTCGGTCTGACCTCAAGGTTGTAGGTGCGTGAGGTCACAAATTCCGCATCCTCCACGTCCGGATTGGGCACATAGCCGTACCCGATGGACTTGCATACAGTGTAGCCATAGACACCCGGAGCCATCCAGCCGACACGTTCGCCGTCGCGATAGATCGTCCCCAATATCCGATCCCCGGGCGCGAGAACCTTTTTCAAGACGCAATGATCAGTGCGCGGTAGCCGACCTTTAATCAGGCCTTGGGGCTGGCCCGCCTGTGTCGTTCAGAATCTGGGTTTAAACCTGCTTGCCAACTGGTTTATCCACGTCGTTGGCGCAAATCCCATTCGTCGCCGACAGAGGGTCCGGCCCTTTGAGCGCGAACTTGGCGAAAGAGGTCTGGTGGCCAACGAATAGCGCCGCGGCGGCGGTTATAGTTTCTGAGCGATGATCCAGACCGGGTGATAGGTAAGCGAGACACCCCGCTCGTCGCCAAAGCCTGTCCGATACTCGTGTTCGAACCGGGCCAAAGTGGATTTGGTCCAGGCGCGTTGCGCCCGGCCATTCACTCCGGTTTGGCGCAAATGGCGCAGCACGTCGCGCGGGGTCGAGAAATACGATGGACGCTCGGCTTCAGCTGCGGCATGGACGGTCAGAACATCCTCGACCGCCGCGCGCAGATCATCGGCCGTGCAAAGCCCCGGGGCTTGTGCAGAAGACCCGATCTGTCGCAGCTCATGATACTGTTTTGGACCAAACCCGGAAATCGCGAGCCAACCGCCCGGGGCCAGAACGTCAGCGGCTTTGCGCAGCAGATCGGTGGGTTTCTCCATCCATTGGATCATCGAAGATGAGACCAGCAGATCAATCTGTTCTGGCCAGACAACATGCCGCGCGTCGCCCGCGACAAACCCAGCATCCACCGCGCAGGCGGTTTCGCTGGCCTGAGGGGCAATGTCGTTGATGATCAGGTGATCGATTGATACGTGCTGCCGCAACAGTTTGCTCAGATGGCCCGTGCCGCATCCCAACTCAAAGCCCGTCTTGAACCGAGGCTGCGCCCCGAACTGAAGCAACTCATCCACCAGTTTTTCAGCGACCCAGGCCTGTTGGCTTGCGGCGTCGTGATAGGTGAGGAAACTGCGGCTGAAGCTGCGCTGCACTTTGTCAGTAAGCTGGACTGTCATGCGAACCACTCCGCCCAGCTCTGGCCCGCCGCAAAAGGTACATGAGGGGCGTCGACGCGTCGGACGATGTCAGGGCGGCTGACCCACGCAGCCTCTTGTGCCGCGGTGGGGATAACGCGGTCGCGTTGCGGGATCCACACGCGATCAAAACCGGGGTCCGGGGCGTGTCCCCTTTCGATCACGGCCAACAGTTCGGTCTGTGCAGCGGCCACATCCAGCGCCGGGGCCTTCCCGCCCATTCCGGCCCTTCGGCAGAACTTGGCAAAGCTGGCATCGGACAAATTGTCCGCCGTCGCGCGGATCACCTCGGGTGCAATGCCAAAATCGGCGCTGGCCGGGTGCAATGTTCCGCTGACCGCAACCAGATGATCGGGCCGAATGCCGGTATGCGCCAACCAATGCGCCGCTGACGCAACGCCGAAAGAAAAGGCCAGCAGATCAATGCGCTCAAACCCACCCACAGGCAGGGGATCAAAGATTTGCGTGTAGTCCTGCACTAACAAGGCGTTACCTGCCCCTGTTAAACCCACAAACGGCGCAGACCCCAACCCCCAACCCGCGAAGACAAGGGTCAATTCAGGTCGATCCGAGCGTGACAGCCACTGGTGTTTCACTCTGCGCCTCCGGCCAGTGCGACCATAGCTGACGTGACGCGCGACAGGTCGTCTGACGAGATGACATAGGGCGGCATGGTGTAGATATTGCGCGCAAAGGGGCGCAACCAGACACCGGTTTCCGGGGCCCGGCGGTGCGCGACAGCCGGATCAACAACATCATTCATCTCGATCACGCCAATGGCCCCAAGAACCCGCACATCGGCGACTCCGGGCAAGTCCCGCGCGGGTTCCAGTTCAACACGCATCTGGCTTTCTATGGCAGAGACTTGGGCGTGCCAGTTTCCCTCGCCCAGCAGGCTGAGGCTGGCCAAGCCTGCAACACAGGCCAGCGGATTGGCCATATAGGTCGGGCCGTGCATAAATACACCCGCCTCACTGTTGCCGATGCCATAGGCGATCCGTTCGCTTGTGACGGTAGCTGCAAAAGAGATATGCCCACCCGTCAACGCTTTGCCCAAACACAGAATATCCGGCGTGACGCCTGCGTGATCGATGGCGAACAGTTTGCCAGTTCGGCCGAATCCGGTGGCGATCTCATCGAAGATGATCAGAACGTCATGCGCCTCACACAAGGCCCGTGCCGCGCGCAGCCATTGAGGGTGGTAGAAATACATACCTCCCGTGCCCTGAACCACGGGTTCCAGGATCAGGGCCGCCAGCTGACCACCTTTTTCTTCCAGCAGACGTTCCAGTGGCTCGAGACCGTTTTGCGCCGGATCCTCGGACCAGTCGTTATCCAGCCGCACCGGCGGTCGCGGCAGGAAATGCTGGATTGAAAGGGCTCCACGAAACAGACCATGCATACCGGTAACCGGGTCGCAGACGCTCATCGCCTTCCAGGTGTCGCCGTGATAACCGCCCCGGATAGTGGCAAACTCGACCTTGCCGGTGCGACCATGCGCCATCTGATACTGTACGGCCATCTTCATCGAAACTTCGACCGCAACCGATCCGCTGTCACAGTAGAATATCCGGTCGAGTCCCTGAGGCAGCATCGCGACCATTCTGCGCCCCAGATCAATGGCCGGTTGATGCGTCAGACCCCCAAACATCACATGCGGCATCTTCTCCAGCTGTTGTTGCATCGCAGAAGTGATCTTTGGATGTTTGTGTCCATGAATTGCGCACCACCAAGAAGACATGGCGTCGATCATCTTTGCGCCGTCCTCGAGGTGCAGATACACGCCTTCTGCCCGGTCGATCAGGTGCATCGGCCCCGGGTCGGCCACATTGGTATAGGGGTGCCACAGATGTCGGGCGTCAAATTCCAGCGGGGTCATAGCGCCCTCCGGATGGTATCGACATCAATGGCCGAGAATGCGCCGGCGACTGTGTCGCGCGAGAGCTGGGACACCAAGGCCAGACGACCCAGATGGCGTATGTCACTCATCTGAACAATGGTCTGCTCAACATCAGGCTCGGGGTCTCCGACAAAGGCAACGCCGACGACACCGCAACCCGCAGTCTGCAAGGCCATCAGGGAGAGCGTGGTATGGTTGATCGTACCCAAGGAGGTGCGGGCCACCAAAATAACCGGAGCCTGCCATTTGGCGATCAGGTCCAGATAGTAGGTCCTGCGGTTCAACGGCACCATCAGTCCGCCGGCCCCTTCGACGACCAGCGGCCCTTCTACCTGCGGCAATCTCAGTCGCGCCGGATCGATCTCGACACCCATATCCTCGGCAGAGAGATGCGGCGAGGCAGGCATATTCAGGCGATAGGCTTCGGGCAGGACCGTGGCCCCTGACAATCGCTGCACGATATCGGTATCGGTTTCGTCCCCAAGCCCAGACTGTACAGGCTTCCAGTACGTGGCGCCCAAAGCGGCGGTCAGCCCCGCCGAAAAGACGGTTTTGCCGACACCTGTGTCGGTGCCGACAACGATCAGCGCGCTCATGCGGCCTCCGATTTTTGACGAGCCAAAATGGTGAACAGGTCCGAGATGTCCGCGTGATCTACATTGCCGGTGATCGAAATACGCAGCCGGGATGAGCCGCGCGGAACAGTCGGCGGGCGGATCCCGCGCACGTCATAACCCAGCCCTTGCAGGGCCGAGGCCCTGGCCATCGTTCGCGCCTCATCCCCCAGTATGACCGGGATGATCTGACTGTTCAGAGCGGTTTCAGGAACACCGTGCCGACGCGCCACCGCATGCGCATGACGGGTGCGATCCTGCGCGGCCTGAATAAGACTGGGATCTGCCGCCAGCGCCTGCAGGGCAGCGCGCACCAGGGCCGCGTTCAAAGGTGACGGCGCAGTGGCAAAAATGAACGGTCGCGCACGGTTGATCAAAGCATCGATCATCACCTGAGGTCCACAAATCAAACCGCCAGAGACACCCAGACCTTTGCCACAGGTGTGCAGCGTCAACAGCTGCGCCTTAAGATCGTGGGCCAGACCCGCGCCACGCGCACCGAACACACCGGTGGCATGCGCCTCATCCACAACCAGAACCGCATCTGTGTCCCGTGCCAAGGCGGCGAGGTCGTGCAGGGGTGCAAGATCGCCCTCCATCGAATAAACGCTTTCAACGGCAATCCAGATTTGACCCATACCGCCCGCAGCCCGCCATTTGGCCGCAATGCTGCGGGCATCTTCAACGTCATTGTGCCGGAACGGGCGCAGATCCGCGCGGTTGCTGCGCATCCCATCATGTGCGCTAGCGTGAACCAAAGCGTCGTGCAGCACCAGATCGCCAGCAGCCGGCAATGTGGAAAAGATCGCCTGATTGGCCTGAAACCCACCGCCCATGAACAAGGCCGCTTCTGCCGCGAAAAAGGCAGCGGCCTCGTGTTCCAGGGCTTCATGCTCGGCGTGATTTCCACGTAGCAGGCGCGAGCCGCCGGAACCCACAGCCACACCTCGCGCCAACGCATCTTGCGCGGCCTTCAGCAGCAGGTGCGAACCCGCAAGGCCCAGATAATCATTCGATGCAAAATCCAAGCCCTGTGGTGGCGCCAAACGGCGGCGGCGATGGCGGGCATCCAGCACGCCCAGCATGGATTGCAGCCGGTCGACCGCTGTCATTCCGCAGCTTCCGTCTGAGCATGATCTGCGGTGCGCTCGGCCTGAAGGCCCAGTTTGGCAAAGAGGATTGCGTCTTTATCCTCTTCCGGGTTCTCGGCGGTCAGCAGAGTTTCACCGACGAAAATCGAATTGGCACCGGCAAAGAAACACATGGTCTGCATCTCATCACTCATATCGCTGCGACCGGCAGAGAGACGCACATAGGATTTGGGCATAAGGATGCGAGCCAATGCGATAATGCGTACAAATTCGATCGGGTCGATCGGCTCGGCATCGGCCAGTGGCGTGTCGGCCTGTGGCATCAGCATGTTGATCGGAACCGAATCCGGTGCAGGGTGCATATTGGCCAGCGTCAGTAACATGTCGATGCGGTCGCCGGTACGCTCGCCCATACCCAGAATACCGCCTGAACACACTTTGATCCCTGCGTCCTGCACCCGGTTCATCGTGTCGATCCTGTCGGCAAAGGTCCGGGTTGTGATCACCTCGGAGTAGTAGCGTTCCGAGGTGTCGATATTGTGGTTGTAGTAGTCCAGCCCGGCATCGCGCAGTTGCACGACCTGAGTGTCGTCCAGCATCCCCAGCGTCATGCAGGTTTCCATCCCCATCGCCTTGACACCCTCAACCATGGCCACCAGCGCCTCCATGTCCCGCGCTTTGGGTTCGCGCCATGCGGCACCCATGCAGAATCGTGTCGCCCCGCCATCCTTGGCTTTCTTTGCCTCTGCCAGAACACGCTGAACCTCGATCAGTTTCGATGCTGTCAAGGTCGACCCGTTGCGGGCCGATTGCGAGCAATAGGCGCAATTTTCGGCGCAGCCCCCGGTTTTGATCGACAACAGTTTCGACGTCTGGATCTTGTTTGGATCGAAGTGATCGCGATGTACGGTCTGTGCCCGGAAAAGCAGATCCATCAACGGAAGGTCATAGACAGTTTGCGCAGATTTACGGGTCCAGCCGGAATGGGGAATGATCATTTTATCTATAAAATATCCTGCAGCTTGCGTTGGCTCCAATTTATTATCAATAAAAAATCAACACGCAAGCAATCTGGCAGGATTCATCCAATTTGACGCATCAAAGCCCGGCTAAAAATCCAACCCCAGATCAACCGTGCGCACCGAGTGGGTCAAGGCACCAGACGAGATATAGTTCACGCCTGTCGCCGCAATTGACGCGATACGCTCCAGCGTCACATTCCCGCTGGCCTCTGTGGTCAGACGCCCGTCCACCATGGCCACTGCCTCGCGCAGCGTGTCGTTGTCCATGTTGTCCAAAAGAACAACCGAGGCCCCGCCGACCTCCAATACCTCAGCCAGCTGATCCAGACGGTCCACCTCGATCTCGACGGCCATCATGTGGCTTGCATGCGCTTTGGCGGCGTCCAATACCTGACGCACCCCACCCGCAGCGGCGATGTGATTGTCCTTGATCAGGATCGCATCGGACAATGAATAGCGATGATTGAAACCGCCGCCATGCAGCACTGCCAGTTTTTGAACAATCCGCAATCCCGGTGTTGTTTTGCGTGTGCAGGTGATCCGCGCCTCCGTGCCTTTGGTGCGATCGACAAAGGCAGCGGTTTGCGTCGCAATGCCGGTCAAACACCCGGCGAAATTCAGCGCCACGCGCTCGCCTGACAGGATCGACGCGGCAGAGCCCTTGATGGTCATCAGCGTGTCCCCACGCTGACACGGGGCACCGTCCTTTACATGCGTCTCAATCTCCAGCGCGGGATCAACGAGACGAAAGGCAAGCGCAGCCACCTGCATGCCTGACACAACGGCCTCTTCTCGCGCGTTCAGCCGCGCCTGGTACGTGATGCTATCCGGGATGACGGCACGTGTGGTCACGTCTCCGTAGCTGCCCAGGTCTTCCATCAGCGCAGCGCGGACCATCGGCTCCAGAACCAGATCAGGCAGGGTAGCAAAACTCATGTCAATTCCTTGCAGGCTTGGGCCCGAACGGCAAGCGCCTCGGGCAGATACATCCATGAACGTTTGCCGGGTTCTGAGGCGGTATCGGGAAAGTCCGAGCGCTCATGGGCGCCGCGGCTTTCTTCCCGAAGCAATGCTCCCGCTGCGATCAGGGTTGCCGTGGCGCACATGTTCACGAACGACGCGCAATCGACGTTTTCCTCTTCCAGCGCCGCAATCTTTTGCAGCGCCCGGATCAACCCGGAACGGTCGCGCACCACGCCGACATGGCGGGTCATCGTTTCGCGTAGCTCATGTACCGCCTTGGCCGTATCCAGCCCTGCGTCTTTGTCAAAACGAATGTCCAAAACGTCGGCCTGACAGACCGCAGGCCCGCCGCTGGCGATGTCCTCGGCACAGATACGGGCAAACACCAAAGCCTCAAGCAAACCGTTTGAGGCCAGCCGGTTCGCGCCATGCAGTCCGGTCGACGAGGCCTCGCCGCAAACCCACAACCCTTCCAATGTTGCACGGCCCTTCGTATCGGTAGCAATGCCGCCCATATGATAGTGGGCCGCCGGGGCAACGGGTATGGCTTGGGTCACTGGGTCAATGCCATTGCGTGCGCAATACTCGGCCACTGCTGGAAACAGATCCGTGATGCGGGCGCCCAAGGCAGGGCGCGTGTCCAGCACAGGGCGGTTCTCAGCCTGAATTTCAGCGAAAATTGCACGGGCCACAACGTCGCGCGGGGCAAGCTCGGCATCCGGATGAACGGTCTGCATAAAGCGTGCGCCATGTTTGTTGGTGAGAATCGCCCCTTCGCCCCGCAACGCCTCGGTTGCCAATGGTGCCGGGTCTTCTCCTACATCCATTGCCGTCGGGTGAAACTGAACAAACTCGGCATCGGCGATCTGCGCCCCGGCGCGCGCCGCCATTCCGATCACTTGTCCCCGAATGCGTGGCGGATTGGTGGTGAGCGCATAGAGACCGCCAGACCCGCCCCCCGCCAATAGAACGGCAGAGCCCCGCAACACCACGGTTTCCGATCCGGTCTCGGACGCCTCTTGAAGCGCAACTCCGGTTACTTGCCCGTTCGACACATCCAACCCAACGGCCAGAACCCCCTCAAGAACCTGAACTGAAGGCGTTTCGCGGACCTTTTCGATCAGGGCCGCCATGATCTCGGCGCCAGCCTGATCGCCCTTCACCCGCACAACCCGCGCAAAGCTATGGGCGGCCTCGCGTGATAGCACATAGTCTCCGTCTCCGGTGCGATCAAAAGGCGTGCCCATCGTTGTCAGGTCCAGAATGTAGTCGCGCGCCTCGCGGGTCACGAGGTCGGCAACTTCAGGAGCAACGGTGCCCGCCCCGGCATTGACCGTGTCCGAGGCATGGCTTTCCGGGCTGTCGGCCACATCCATTGCCGCCGCGACACCGCCTTGGGCCCAGGCCGAGCTGGCCCCCTGCCCCAACGGGTCCGGCGAGATCATAACCACTGACCGAGGCGCCAGTTTCAGCGCTGCATAAAGCGCGCCAATGCCAGCCCCCACGATGACAACGCGATCCGTGGTGATGTCTTGCATTTTGGATCAGAGACCCAGCTTACGCGACAGATCAATCATCGCCTGCACCGACTTGCGCGCCTTCACGGCGACATCCTCGGCAACCTCGACCTGCCCCTCCATCGTGTGCAGGGCATAGAGGATTTTCTCGAGCGTTATCTTTTTCATGTACGGGCACATGTTGCAGGGCCCGACAAAATCGACCTCGGGCAGCTCATCCGCGATATTGGAGGCCATCGAGCATTCGGTGATCAGCATTGCCTTTTCGGGCTTTTCATCATGCACATATTTGATGATCCCGCTGGTCGAGCCCGAATAGTCGGCCTCGGCCACAACGTCCGGCGGACATTCGGGATGGGCAATCAGACGCGTGCCTGGATTCCATTCTCGGAAATCTCGCAGGTCCTGGGCCGTGTATTGCTCGTGCACGATGCAGGAGCCCGGCCAATAGACCACGTTCTTGTGACTCTGGTTCGCAACGTTCTGCGCCAGATACTGGTCCGGCGTCATGATTACCGTGTCGCTGTCCATTGCATTCACGATCTGCAACGCGTTAGACGAAGTGCAGCAGATATCCGAGCCCGCTTTTACCTCAGCCGTGGTGTTTACATAGGAAACGACCGGAGCGCCGGGGTACTTTGCCCGCATCTCCTCGATTCCATCGGCGGTGATCGATTCCGCCAGCGAACAACCCGCCTGCATGTCCGGCATAAGAACGGTCTTTTGCGGACTCAGGATCTTTGACGTCTCGGCCATGAAGTGCACACCAGCCTGAACGATCACGTCCTCTTCAACCTCACTTGCCTTGATCGCAAGCTGCAGGCTGTCGCCGACAAAATCCGACACGCCATGGAAAATCTCGGGTGTCATGTAATTGTGCCCCAGGATCACGGCGTTACGCTGTTTCTTGAGCGCATTGATCGCACGTATATAGGGCGCGTAGACAGCCCAATCTGGTGGGGTGACCACGCGGTCCATTCGGGCATAAACATGCTGCATCTCATTGGCCAGCGTGGCCGATGGTGCAAGGTCGTAATGGTCCGCGAGAACCGAGCGAACGTTCGTAAGATCGAGCAACGGGCGAGCTACCTTTTCAGCTGTCGTTTACCTAGCGGGCTGCTTAAGAACGTAGGCCTAGCCGATACATTTCCTATATAAAACCGGAAAATTCGTCGTTAGCGCTAAGAAAGGCGGCCAAACTGCCGCGAACGCGGCGATCAGCCCAGGATTCCCGGCAACCGCAGCCCATATTCGCGCGCGCAGGCCCTGGCATCCTCATATCCTGCATCTGCGTGGCGCCACACACCCGAGGCAGGATCGTTCCACAACACGCGCTCCAAACGCTTGTCCGCGGCGTCAGTCCCGTCGGCGCAGATGACAACGCCCGCATGTTGGCTGAAGCCCATGCCGACACCGCCGCCATGGTGCAAGGATACCCAGGTTGCGCCCGAGGCTGTGTTCACCAGCGCATTCAACAAAGGCCAATCGGAAACAGCGTCCGAGCCGTCCTTCATCGCCTCGGTTTCACGGTTGGGCGAAGCGACCGAACCGCTGTCAAGATGGTCACGACCAATCACAACCGGCGCTTTCAGCTCGCCGTTGCGCACCATCTCGTTGAAGGCCAACCCTGCCTTGTGCCGGTCTCCCAGCCCGATCCAGCAAATGCGCGCCGGCAGGCCCTGAAAGGCGATGCGCTCTTGCGCCATGTCGAGCCAATTGTGCAGATGCGTGTTCTCGGGGAACAATTCCTTCATCTTGGCATCGGTCTTGTAGATATCTTCCGGATCACCGGACAACGCGCACCAGCGGAACGGGCCGATACCACGGCAGAACAGCGGGCGGATATAGGCGGGCACAAAGCCGGGGAAAGCAAAGGCGTTTTCAAGTCCTTCATCCTGTGCCACCTGCCGGATATTGTTGCCATAATCCAGCGTGGGCACGCCTGCGTTCCAGAAATCAACCATCGCGGCCACGTGCTGCTTCATCGAGGCGCGGGCCGCTTTCTCGACCGCCTTGGGATCGCTTTCACGCTTGTCCTTCCATTGCGCCATGGTCCAGCCCAGCGGCAGATACCCGTTTACAGGATCATGCGCGCTGGTCTGGTCGGTGACGATATCGGGGCGCATGCCGCCCTCAGACATCCGCCTATAGATTTCGGGGAAGATGTCCGCAGCATTGCCCAGCAGGCCAATAGATTTTGCCTCGCCCGCCTTGGTCCAGCGGTCGATCATCTGAAGCGCCTCGTCCAGCGTCTCGGCCTTTTCATCAAGATATTTGGTGCGCAGCCGGAAATCGATACTGTCCGGGTTGCATTCGACCGCCAGACAGCACGCCCCGGCAAAAACAGCCGCCAGAGGCTGCGCGCCGCCCATACCACCCAAACCGCCGGTCAAGATCCACTTGCCCGTCAGATCGCCGCCATAGTGCTGACGCCCGGCCTCGGCAAAGGTCTCATAGGTGCCCTGCACGATGCCCTGCGTGCCAATATAAATCCACGAGCCGGCAGTCATCTGGCCGTACATCATCAGCCCCTTCTTATCCAGCTCGTTGAAATGATCCCAATTCGCCCAGTGGGGCACGAGATTCGAGTTGGCGATCAGTACACGGGGCGCATCCGAGTGGGTGCGCACGATGGCCACCGGCTTGCCAGACTGCACCACCAGCGTCTCGTCCTCTTCCAGATCCTTGAGGCTGGCGACAATCGTGTCAAAATCGGTCCACGTCCGCGCCGCGCGACCGATGCCGCCATAGACCACCAGCTCATGCGGGTTTTCGGCCACATCCGGGTGCAAGTTGTTCATCAGCATCCGCAGTGGCGCTTCGGTCATCCAGCTTTTGGCATTCAGCTCGGGCCCGGTCGGGGGATAGACGTCGCGGGTGTTCTTTCGGGGATCAGTCATGGGGCAATCTCCAATGCGGTATCCTGGATCGCATCCAGTATGTCTTTGAGCCAACGGCGCAGGCGGTCGGCCTTTTGGCTGTCATAGGTCCAGGGCGCGGCTTCGGCGCTCAGATAGGTGGATTGGGCAAGTTCCATTTGTATGGCGTGCAGACCCTCGGCCGGTCGGCCATAGTGCCGGGTCGTCCACCCCCCCTTGAACCGCCCGTTCAATACGGTGCTGTAGGGAGACGAGGCCGCGAATTCATAGGCAACGGCCTCGATCTGAGACGCGCAGGTCACGCCAGTGTTGGTGCCCAGGTTCATGTCGGGCAGCGCCCCGTCAAACAGGAACGGGATATGGCTACGGATCGAATGGCAGTCATAGAGGACGGCAAAACCGTGCAACGCCTTCACCCGCGCCAATTGGGCCTCGAGGGCAGCGTGATAGGGCGCATGGAAAGCCGCGCGGCGCTCGGCGATCTCCACCTCGGATGGCGGCTGGTTCCAGATGTCCTGCCCGTCAAAATCGGTCAGCGGCACCAGCGTCGTGGTGTTTTGACCGGGATAGAGCGATAGACCCGACGGGTCGCGGTTGGCGTCGATCACATAGCGGTGGAACGTTGCGCGAACGGTGGTGGCACCGGGCAGCAGACCGTCATAAAGCCTGTGGATATGCCAATCCGTGTCGGCCAGCTCTTTGCCCCGTTTGTTCAGTTTGGCTTTGATCTCGGGCGGCACATTTGTGCCCGTGTGGGGTAGGCCCAGAACAAGGGGGCCGTCGCCCTGTACGACGTCCACAGGGCCAGTCACGCGCCCAACTCCGGCATGGCGACGCCTGTATTGCGGGCGATTTCACCACTGGCGATCAGGGTCGAGGCCGCCTCGATATCCGGCGCAATATAGCGGTCATCGCCCAAGGGCGGCACAACCGCGCGCAGGCGGGCCATCACACTCTGCAAGGCGTCGCTGGTGGGCAGCGGGGCGCGGAACTCGACGCCTTGCGCCGCGCAGAGCAGTTCAACCCCCAGAATGCGTTCCAGGTTGGTCACCATCTGCCCTAGACGCCGCGCCCCGTGGGCGGCCATCGACACGTGATCCTCCTGATTGGCCGAGGTCGGCGTTGAATCCGTTACGCAGGGGTTGGCCAGATGCTTGTTCTCGCTCATCAAAGCCGCGGTTGTGACCTCGGCAATCATCAGGCCCGAATTCAGCCCCGGGTTGGGCGACAGAAAGGGCGGCAGATCAAAGCTGAGCACAGGATCGACAATCAACGCGATGCGACGTTGGGCAATTGCGCCGATCTCGGCCACGGCCAGCGCAATCATGTCGGCGGCAAAGCCGACCGGCTCGGCGTGAAAATTGCCGCCCGAAACAATCAGCCCGGACTCGGACAAGACCAGAGGGTTGTCGGTGGCCGCATTGGCCTCGATCTCAAGCGTCACAGAGGCCTGACGCAGCACATCCATCGCCGCGCCGACCACCTGAGGCTGGCAGCGAATGCAATAGGGGTCCTGCACCCGGGTATCGCCCTCACGATGACTTTCGCGGATTACCGATCCGGCCAGCAGGGCACGCATGGTGGACCCGGCTTCGATCTGGCCGCGATGACCCCGTAGGGTGTGGATCTCGGGCTGCAGCGGTGCGGTCGAGCCCATAATGGCATCGGTGGTCAGCGCCGAAGTCACCAGTGCGCTTTGCGCCGCTTGCCAAGCGTCAAAGAGACCCGCAAGCGCGAAAGCAGTCGAGAATTGAGTGCCGTTGATCAGCGCAAGCCCTTCCTTGGGACCGAGGTTCACAGATGTCAGGCCGGATGCGGCCAGAGCATCACCTCCGGGCATCACTACGCCGCCGAATTCAGCCTCGCCTGCGCCCATCATCACGGCAGCCATGTGTGAAAGCGGGGCCAGATCGCCGGATGCCCCCACCGAACCCTGTGCCGGGATCACCGGGGTCACACCTTTTTCCAGCATCGCTTCCAGCAGGTCGATCAGTTCAAGCCGCACACCCGAGGCCCCACGCCCAAGGCTGAGCAGTTTCAGCGCGATCATCAACCGCGCATGAGCGCGCGGGATCGCAGGACCCACACCGCAACAATGAGACAGGATCAGGTTGCGCTGCAGGGTCGCCGTATCCTCGGCCGCAATCTTGACGCTGGCCAGTTTGCCAAAGCCGGTATTGACCCCGTAAACCGCCGCATCCCCTGCCGCCGCGACGGCTATGCGTGCATGGGCCGCCTGAATACCCGGGCGACAGGCAGGGTCGAGTCGCACTGCACATTCTTTACGGTAAACCTGTTCCAGCTGCACCAGCGAGACCGCGCCGGGGGTAAGGGTCAGGGTGGTCAAATTGCGCCTCCAAATATGCGGGTATGAAGCGGATTGAAGCCGACACGATAGGCCAGTTCAGCCGGATGAGTGACATCCCAGACAGCCAGATCGGCACGCAGACCGGGAGCGATCCGACCGCAATCTTCCAGACCCAGAGCGCGCGCGGCGTGAGTGGTAACCCCCGCCAGTGCCTCCTCTGGCGTCATGCGGAACAAGGTGCAGCCCATATTCATAGTCAGCAGCAAAGACGTGACCGGGGCCGAACCCGGATTGCAATCGGTCGCCAGCGCCATTGGTACGCGATGTGTGCGCAGCAGATCGATCGGTGGGGGCTGCGTTTCCCGCAAAGTATAGAAGGCACCGGGCAGGATCACACCGACGGTACCGGCCCCGGCCATGGCAATCACGCCGTCTTCGTCCAGGTATTCGATGTGATCAGCAGACAATGCGCCGTAGCTGGCTGCCAGCTGTGCTCCGCCAAGATTGGACAATTGTTCGGCATGAATCTTGATCGGCAGTCCCAGCTCCTGCGCGACATCAAACAAAGGCACCAGTTGATCGGGCAGGAACGCTATTTTTTCGCAAAACGCATCCACTGCGTCTACGAGCCCTTCGTCATGCGCCGCGCGTAGGGTCGGGATACAGATTTTGGAGAGATACGCGTCCGGGCGATTTTTGAACTCCACCGGCACAGCATGGGCGCCCAGAAAGCTGGTTTTCACGCGCACCGGGCGAAGCTCGGGCAGGGACCGAGCTGCGCGCAGCATGTTCAGTTCGGTGTCACGATCCAGACCGTAGCCCGACTTGACCTCGATAACCGCGACACCTTCCGCCAACATGGCATCCACACGCGGCAAGGCCTGCGCAATCAGATCGTCCACACTGGCCGCACGGGTGGCGGTCACGGTCGAGATGATCCCGCCTCCGGCGCGCGCGACATCTTCATAACTGGCCCCGTTCAGGCGCATCTCGAATTCAACAGCGCGATGGCCGCCATGTACCACATGGGTATGGCAGTCGATGAATGCGGGCGTCACAAGACGCCCCTCAAGCGTCGTTCTGGGCAGCGCTGCTTGGTCGGTGGGCAACTCTGTCCGAGGTCCAACCCAGACGATCTGACCATCCTGAACGGCAATCGCCGCGTCCTGTATCAAACCGTATGCGTTCCCACCTACAAAAGTGGCGGCGTGCAGATCGGTGAACAGCTGATCGCGGGCCTGCATTCGATTCCCTTTTCTCCGAAGATAGTTCTTTTCTAGTACAAGTCTTTATGCAATATGTCTATTCATAAAATCGGAGGATCGTATGACGTCGATATTCGCAAACCGCGCCCTGTTGGCGACAGGATGGGCAGAAGATCTGCGGCTTGAGATCGAAGACGGAAAAATAACCCAGTTGGCTCCGAACGCGGTGGCGCAGGGTCGCGATACGCGGGTTGACACTTTGCTACCGGCACTGGCCAATCTACACAGCCATGCCCTTCAGCGCGCCATGGCCGGGATGACCGAGTACCGTCTGGCGGGCCGCGACAGCTTCTGGACCTGGCGCGACCTGATGTATCGCTTCACGGCCCATCTCAGCCCAGAACAGGTGCAGGCCATCGCCGCGCTGGTGTATCTTGAAATGCAAGAGGCTGGATACGCTTCGGTTGGCGAATTCCACTATCTGCATCACCAGCCAGATGGGCAGCCTTATGACCGTCTCGCCGAACTCAGCGACCGGATCATGGCGGCGGCGGCCGAAACCGGGATCGGACTGACCCATCTGCCAGTGCTCTATTCGTATTCGGGCGTCGGGAAAGAACCGTTGGAGCCGGGACAGGCCCGGTTCGGCAATGACGTTGAGCGCTTTTGTTCGCTGGTTGAACAAGCCCACACTGCGCTCAGCCATCTGCCCACCGACTGCCGCGTCGGCATTGCGCCACATTCCCTGCGCGCCACCGCACCCGACGATCTGCGGCAGGTCCTGGCAGCGCAGGGTACGGGTCCGGTTCACATTCACATCTCTGAGCAGCCCAGGGAAGTCGCCGAAGTGCAGGCCGGTCTGGGTGCCCGCCCCGTCGAATGGCTATTGGACAACGCGCCGGTCGACGCCAAATGGTGCCTGATCCACGCGACCCACATGACCGAAGATGAGACCCGGACCATGGCCGCGAGCGGGGCTGTGGCAGGCCTGTGTCCTGTGACCGAGGCCAATCTGGGCGACGGGCCCTTCAATGGTTCCACCTATCTGAACGCGGGCGGGGTGTTCGGTGTGGGGTCGGATTCCAACATACTGATTTCTCTGACGGAAGAGCTGCGAACGCTGGAGTATTCCCAACGCCTGCGCGACCTGTCGCGGAACGTGCTTGTGGTCGGGGAGGGATCGGTTGGACGAACGCTGTACGCAGGTGCTGCCCAAGGTGGCGCACAGGCTCTGGACCGTGCCGCCGGGCAAATCACCAAAGGGATGCTGGCTGATCTGGTCGCGATAGACAGCCAGGACCCCGCGCTATGTGCGTTGACGCAGGACCAACTGCTGGACGGGCTGGTTTTTGCAGCCAAGGATCACGTGATCACCGACCTTTGGTCGGCAGGCCGCCATAAGGTGCAAAATGGGCGCCACGTGGATCGCACGCGGATCGTCGCCCGTTACCGAACAGCCATGGAAGGATTGATGTCAGCGCTCTAGGCCGGGATTGTCAAAAATTAGACCCGCTGCGCTCAGGCGCCCGTTCATGACGAGCGAAACCTTTGCATAGATTCAATAATACGGACATAATATGAATATGACCACTATAATACTGCGAGCAAGATGTGACTGAGCAGAAAATTGTCGGCTTTCAGGATATCCGCGAGGAAGTTCTGAACCGCATCCAGACCCGCATCTGGCCGCAAGGCAGCCTGCTGCCCACCGAACTGGAGCTTGCCGCCGAGTTTGGCTGCGCCCGCGCCACCGTCAACCGCGCCCTACGCGAACTGGCGGATCAAGGTATTGTCACCCGCAAGCGCAAAGGTGGGACGCGGGTCGTCACCACCCCGGTCAAGCAGGCCAAACTGCCGATCACTGTTGTGCGCCAGACCATCGAGGATATGAACGCCCGGTACCGCTATGCTCTGGTCAGCCGAACCGTCCTGGGTTGCCCGGCCTGGCTGCAGGCCAAGCTTGGGCTGGCAGAGGGCGCTCAGGTTCTGCATCTGCGTTGTATGCATCACGCGGACAACCGTCCCTTTCAGTTCGAGGAACGCTGGATCAATGTCAGCGCCGTGCCCGATGTCGTGGACGAGGATTTCCTGACGGTTGGACCCAACGAATGGCTCTTGGCCCAGGTTCCGTTTTCGGATGCTGAAATCGCGTTCTCGGCCGTTCCGGCGACCGGAGAACTACAGGAGTTCCTATCGGTGCCTCCGGGAACGCCCCTGTTTCAGATGGAGCGCACCACATGGTTCCGCAAGGACCCTGTAACCTTTGTGCGTATGACTTTTCATCAGGGCTATCAGATGCGCACAACCTATTGAGGCCAAGGCAAAGAATAGGTCTTTACGTTGGTAAAGAACTTCATCGCTTCGATGACGCCTTCCTTAACGCCATTGCCGCTGTCTTTGATACCACCAAAGGGTGACATTTCAATCCGATAGCCCGGCTGTTCCCAGATGTTGCAGGTTCCCACGTCAAGCCCGTTGATAAAGGCGATCGCACGGTTCATATCGTTGGTACAAACACCCGAGGACAGGCCGAACGGCGTGCCGTTGGAAATCTTCATCACCGCGGCGTCATCGTCTGGAACACGCAGGATAGGTATGATCGGGCCAAAGGTCTCCTCCATGACCAAATCGCTGTCATAAGGGACACGATCAACCACAATCGGGGGCAGCAAGGCCCCTCGCCGCTCCGGGTGGTAGAGGATCTGCGCGCCCTGTTTCTCAGCGCTTAGTACACGGGTTTCGAACAGCGCGGCGGCTTCGGCGTGTATCACGCAACCCAGTTCGGTCTCTGGGTCCTGCGGGTCGCCAAATCGGATGGCCGTGGCTTTTTCCACAATCATAGGCACAAAGCGGTCGGCCACGCTGTGCTGAACCAGAATACGTTTGATGGCCGTGCAACGCTGACCGGAATTGCCTGTCGCGCCGGCCACGGCGATGGCAGCAGCCCTGTCCAGATCGGCGTCGCTCAGATCATTCAGGACGATCAGGGGGTCATTGCCGCCCAGTTCCAGCGCCTGACGTTTGAAACCTGCCTTGGTGGCGATCATCTTGCCGACCGGAACACCGCCTGTGAAGGTGACGATGTCGATGTTGTCGTTGGTGATCATCTCGTCCCCGATCTGACCCGGCCATCCGGTGACGACCTGAAACATCTCCGGCGGCAACCCGGCCTCATAAAGGATATCCGCAAGGCTTATCGCGGTCAGCGGGGTCAATTCTGTCGGTTTGCAGACCATGCAATTGTTCGTCGCGATCGATGGCGCAATCTTGTGTGCAACCATGTTCAGCGGATGATTGAAGGGTGTGATCGCACTGATGGCGCGCACGGGTTCGCGTTTGGTGAAAATCTTGCGTGCCTTGCCGTTATGCGTCAGATCGCACGAGAACACTTCGGCATCATCCCGCAGCGCTTCTGCAGCAGCGAATTGAAACACATCCTGCGCGCGTCTGGTCTCGTAAACGGCGTGCTGATGACAGATTCCAAGCTCAAGCGTCAGCCATTTCGCAAGTTCCATGTGTCGTTCGCCGATCAGCTGACCTGCGCACTGTAGAATCCGACTGCGGTCATAGCGCGTCAGACGGGGCGTAAACCCAGCCGCAATCTCAAAGGCCTGCCGCACATGATCCGCTGAACCCGCCGGAACGGAACCTATCAATTCATTCGTGTAGGGATAGTGAACTGGAATAGTTGCATCGGTAAACACCACTTGGCCGCCAATGCGCATCCCTTCGTGTCGAATGTCCAAGGCCATGAACCCGCTCCTGTTTGTGCTGGATCAACCGATAGAGCGGCCCTTTGCGTCGCGTCAAGAAACCTCAGACATCGACAAACCTTGGATCGGCCAAATCATCCGCATCCGGTGGTCTGCCGTGGCGCTGGCGGATACTCCGCAGGGGCGTGGGTATGGGTTCTTTTGCGGCCTTTAGACGCCGTAGCGTGCCATGAACATATCGACGGCCTGAAGCGCAATCTCATCAATCTCGGTCTGCGCAAAACTCTTCTGTATGCCAAAGGCCGCACGCACCCACAGACGCACTTTGCACAATTCGGCAAACTGTTCTGCCGCAATCTGTACATCCTCTATTGCCAGTTCACCCTTGGCGACAGCCTTCTTCAGATATTCTTCCATCTTGCGCTGACCGTTTTGAGGGCCTGCTTCGTAAAAGGCCTGCCCCAGTTCAGGGAACCGGTCCCTCTCGGCCACGCACACGCGGAAGACCTGCTGGTTGAAATCCGACACAAAGAATGTGACCAGCTGAGTTGCCGTGATAGTCAGAACTTCGCGCGCCGGTTTGCTTTCGTCGATCATCGAGATCACACGTTCGGCCATACGGCTGCATTCGGTCTGCGCCACTTCGACAAACAACAGGCGCTTGTCGGGGAAGTAACTATAAAGCGTCGCTTTGGACACACCTGCGGCGCGCGCGATGTCATCCACACTGGCGCCTTCGAACCCATCCGCCATAAAAACCTCTCGGGCCCCGCGCAGAACCTGGTCGAATTTTCGCCCGGTGCGCAGGATGGTGGCGGTCTGGGACATGATCTCTCCTTCGGTGGGCTGTGACACGAATTTATAAACCGTTCGGTTCAGATACAACGATTCGCAGGGCTTTCTGACGGAGCGTCCCAAAAAAAGCCGGGTTTTTAAGTATCATACCGTGACTTGCGGCCCGCGCAAACCGTGCTAGGAGGGTATCCATGGTCGAGATCTTTTTGCGCACTCTCCCGTTTTTTGTGATCATCGGCCTGGGTTACTGGGCTGGACGCACGCGTTTTTTCACAGAAGACGCCACAGCCTATCTGACCAAATTCGTCTTCTACTTTGCCTTGTCGGCCATGCTTTTTCGCTTTGCCGCCACCCTGCCCTTTGACGAAATCTTCAACGGGCGATTAATTGTCGGATACCTGATCGGCACACTCGCCGTTTATGCACTGGCCACTCTGGTGGCCTGGCTTCGCGGGCTTGATATCCCCACAGCAGCGGTTGAAGCGCAATGCGCCGCCATCGGGAATGTCGGCTTTCTGGGTTTGCCAATGTTGGCGCTTTTGCTAACCGAAGCTGCGATCGGACCGGTCATGTTGATCCTCGCGGTCGATTTGGTGGTGTTTTCTTCCCTCATTGTAATCCTGATCAACGGCGGGCGGGACGGAAAACTGACTGTGTCGACGCTGCGCCTGATTGGTCTCGGGTTGCTGAAAAACCCGATGATCGTGTCGATCTCTGCCGGGTTGATCTGGTCCGCGCTGCGAATCCCCGTCCCCAGCCCTATGAACGACTTTCTGACCATTCTGGGCGGTGCCGCAACACCCGGCGCCTTGTTCGCAATCGGGGCGTCGCTGGCCGGCAAATCCGCGGAACGTATCCACATCGCGGGTTGGCTGAGCTTTTGCAAACTGGTTATCCACCCAGCCTGCGTCGCCATCGCGCTGCTTTGGCTTGTTCCCGTGGACACATTTTCGGCCACTGTTGCCATTGCCGCCGCGGCTCTGCCGGTGGCGGGCAATGTCTACATGCTGGCGGCCCACTATCGGGTTGCACCCCATCGCGCCTCGGCGGCCATCCTGCTCTCGACAGTTGCCAGTATTCTGACCGTGCCGCTGGTTATCGGCTGGGTCTCGACACTCTGACCCCAAAAACCGGGCAAAAAATCCTGATCTGTACGACCTGCATACTTTACGGCATGCGCGCGGACCGTTAGCCATGACGCGACCCTAACCTAAGGACACTGTCAGATGGAAACCCTTTCGGAAAATGCCTGTTTCGGTGGCGTGCAAGACGTCTATCGTCATGCCTCGACGGCCTGCCAATGTGATATGACCTTTGGTTTGTTTCTGCCCGCCGAGGCAAAAGACGGTCCGGTTCCGATCCTGTGGTACCTGTCGGGTCTGACATGCACGCATGAAAACGCCATGACCAAGGCGGGCGCTCAGGCCTGGGCTGCCGAGCAGGGTATTGCAGTTATCTTCCCCGACACCTCACCGCGCGGTGATGGCGTGGCCGACCACGAGGACTATGATCTGGGTCAGGGTGCCGGGTTCTACGTGAACGCAACGCAGACCCCCTGGGCCCCGCATTTCAACATGTGGGACTACGTGGCTGACGAACTGCCTGCCCTTCTGGCCGAGAACTTTGCAATTGATATGGACCGTCAGGCCATCACTGGTCATTCGATGGGTGGCCACGGCGCGCTGACGCTGGCGATGAACCTGCCGGGGCGGTATCGTTCGGTCTCGGCCTTTGCGCCGATCTCGAACCCGACTGGCGCGGATTGGGGGCGCAAACAGCTGAGCGCCTATCTGGGCGAAGACGAGAGCACGTGGTCCAAGCATGACGCGTCCTTGATGATGAGGGAAGTCGGCTTCGACGGTCCCGTCCTGATCGATACCGGTGCCAGCGACCAGTTCATCGATCTGCTGCGCCCCGAAACACTGGCCTCGGCCATCGCCGAACGACGCCAGCAGGCGACCTATCGCCTGCAACCGGGATATGACCATTCCTATTTCTTCGTTTCTACCTTCATGGAAGATCATATTACCTTCCACGCCGAAGCGTTGTACGGAGAATAAGGCATGAGCGGGTACGACTATGATCTGATCATCATCGGGTCCGGTCCATCGGGCCGGTCTGCAGCCATCCAGGCCGGTAAACTGAAACGCCGGGTACTGGTGATTGATCGCAAGGATCGGTTCGGGGGTGTCTCGGTTCATACAGGCACCATCCCGTCCAAAACGCTTCGCGAAACGGTGCTTAACCTGTCGGGTTGGCGCGAACGCAGTTTTTATGGGCGATCCTACCGAGTCAAGGACCAGATCCGGGCCGAGGACCTCAAGGCACGTCTGCATATGACGCTGGATCACGAGGTTGACGTGTTGGAACACCAGTTCAACCGCAACCATGTCGAAACCCTGAACGGGCTGGCCAGATTTGTCGGCCCGCACCAGGTTGAGGTCGCCACGGATGCAGGCGAGAAAACCCGTCTGAGTGCAGCCAAGTTCCTGATTGCGACCGGAACCAAAACCTATCGCCCGGAGTATGTGCCTTTTAATGGCAAGACCGTGGTCGATGGCGACGACTTTCTGGAGATGGCGGAAATTCCCCGCTCGCTGGTCGTGATCGGTGCCGGGGTTATTGGCGTGGAATATGCCACCATGTTTTCGGCTCTGGATGTGCGGGTCACGTTGATAGAACCGCGTGAGAGCTTTCTGGATTTCATCGACAAACGCCTGATACATGATTTCACTCATCAGATTCGTGAAAACGGCGTCGATCTGCGGTTGGGCTCTTCTGTTGAAAGGATCGAAGACGCGGGCGATCATGTCGAAGTCACACTGGACAACGGACGTCATGTCCGGGCCGAAATGCTGCTGTTCGCGGCGGGTCGGATGGGTGCGACCTCGGCGCTGAACCTGGATGCGGTTGGATTGGAAACCGATCATCGCAACCGGATCAAGGTGGACCGCAAGACGTATCAGACGACGGTTCCGCATATTTACGCAACCGGTGATGTGATCGGGCACCCCTCGTTGGCCTCGACCTCGCTTCAGCAAGGCCGCGTCGCTGCCTGTCACGCTCTGGAAACACCGACCCTGCCGGAAAGCCCGTGGTACCCTTATGGCATCTATTCGGTGCCCGAGATTTCCACCTGCGGCATGTCCGAAGAGGAATTGCAGGAACGCGACATCCCCTATGAGGTGGGTGTGGCGCGGTTCCGCGAAACCTCGCGCGGACATATCATGGGGCTGGAGCATGGCATGCTGAAAATGCTGTTCTCATTGAAAACCCGCCGGGTCCTGGGTGTGCAGATCGTTGGTGAAGGTGCCACCGAACTGATCCACATCGCCCAGGCCGTCCTGAACCTGAAGGGCACGGTGGACTACTTCGTGCAAAACACGTTCAACTACCCGACACTTGCCGAAGCCTACAAAATCGCGGGTCTTGACGCGTTCAATCGGATGCCGATCCCGGATGAATTCAAGGTGAAGAAGAAGCCGCCTGCCCCGACCCAGAAAGAGGCCAAGAAGGCGTGACGACACTCTATGTCGATGGCGATGCCTGTCCCGTGAAAGCCGAGGCCGAGCGGGTGGCCACCCGACACAAAGTGCCAATGGCACTGGTGTCGAATGGTGGGTTGCGGCCATCGGCGAACCCCATCGTGCAGGTGGTCATCGTGGATGAAGGCGCGGATGAGGCGGACAAATGGATCGCAGAGCGCTGTGGGGACGGGGATGTGGTGGTCACTTCGGACATTCCTCTGGCAGCCAAATGTGTCGAGGCGGGCGCGCGCGTATTGCGGCACAATGGCGAGGCGTTTACGGCGGCGAATATCGGCCAGCAACTGGCGATGCGTGATCTGATGGCGGATTTGCGCGCCGCCAACCCCCTTGGTTCCGGAGGAGGTGGCAAACCCTTTGGCAAAGCGGATCGATCGCGATTTCTGGATGCGTTGGAGCGGGAACTGCGCGCCGCAATGCGGGGTTAGCGCTCCCGTCAGGTGAAGTCGCATCACAGATGCGCCTCCGCCTGTTGGGCCAGGCAGCGCTGCGCGCTGCGATGGGGCTGTTTCTACCGGGTGCCGCGTTATCTACCTAAGCGGCGACGGGTGTCGGCCCCCGATTTTCTCGGATGGGCAGATGGACAATCGCGCTGAACGCACCCACGGCGACGCCGATCCACCAGACCATGGTGTAATCGCCATAAATGTCGTACATCCGCCCACCCAGCCAAACTCCGAGGAAGCCCCCGATCTGGTGGCTGAGAAAAATGAACCCGTACAAAGTTCCCATATAGCGCAGCCCGTAGAGATGCGCGACAAGACCCGAGGTCAACGGAACGGTTGCCAGCCATAGCGACCCCATGACAATCGAGAAAACGATCACAGATGTGGGCGTGATCGGCATCAGGATGAAGGCGGCCGCTGCAATTGTGCGGGCTGTATAAATCGCGGCCAGCAGGTACTTTTTAGGGAAGTGGTTACCGGCCCACCCGGCAAGCAACGTACCGCCGATATTTGCCAGCCCGACGAGTGAGATCGCCACCGCGCCGAGAGCCGACGTTGTGGTGATCCCCAGTGAATGCAGGACCCCACCGGGCTGGATAGGGCCGCACATCTCGGTCACAAAGGCCGGGAAATGTGCAGTGATGAAGGCCAACTGATAGCCGCAGCTGAAAAACCCAAGGAAGATCAATGCGTAAGACGGATCTCGGAACGCGCGCCCCAGGATCTGACTCATGCTCTCTTCCAGTTCGGCCTTGCTGACCGGTTGTGGCGCGCGCATGAAGGGCAGCGTTAGAACAAGCGCAAGGACCGCAACGGCAAAGACGATGAAAACCTGCTGCCATGGCAGGAAGGTGAGTAGCCATTCGGCGGTGGGCGCTCCGATCACCTGACCGAAGCTGCCCGCAGCGGTCACAATTGCCAGTGACATCGACCTGTTCTTGTCTGACGAAGCGCGCCCAACCACGGCCAGAACAACGCCAAACCCGGTTCCTGCGATACCAAACCCGACCAACCACGCATACATCTGATGCCCGAACGGCGTGATGGACCAAGCCGACAACACCATGCCCGCGGCATAGGTCAAAGCGCCCAGAATGATTGCCTTGCGATCCCCGATCTTCTCTGCAATTGCGGCAAAGATCGGTTGTCCGATGCCCCATGCCAGGTTCTGAATCGCAATCGCCAGCGAAAAATCGGTACGTAGCCACCCGAATTCATCCGCAATCGGAATCTGGAATACGCCGAACGATGCCCGAACGGCGAAACTGACCGTGATGATGATACATCCCACAATCAGAATTGGATTCAGCAGGCGGACTGAGTGCGACATGGAAACCTCGGGCGCTTCGGTCAGGCGGACGTTAGCGAAATTGTGCAGCCCGTCAATTCAGCAGATTTGCGGTCACGGATCAGGAAATTTGATGTGTCATCGAAAATGGTCGCTTTTCAACCGCCAACACGGGCGCTATGGCTCCGGCTTATGACGGATCTGATTTCGCTGTACAACGCCCGCATTTCCGAGGGCACTCTGACACGGGATGACGCGCAAGAAGCAGTCCTGCCGCAATTCGAGCGCATTCGGGCGGATTTGGCCGCGCCGGTCAAACGGGGGTTTTTTCGCAAGGCTCCGCCTGCGCCCAAGGGGTTGTATCTTTGGGGTGGCGTGGGTCGTGGGAAATCCATGCTGATGGATATGTTCGTTGATGCGTTGCACGACGTTCCGGCGAGACGCGTGCATTTCCATGCCTTCATGCAGGAAATTCATGCCGGCATGCACAAGGCGCGTCAGGATGGGGTCGAGGATGCGCTGGCTCCGGTCGCGCAGGATGTGGTGAAATCAGTCAAATTGCTTGCCTTTGACGAAATGCAGATCACCGACATCACGGACGCGATGATCGTCGGGCGCCTGTTCGACATGCTGCATGCGGGTGGCGTTGTGGTTGTCACAACATCGAACCGACACCCGGATGATCTGTATAAGGACGGGCTGAACCGGCAGCTGTTTTTGCCCTTCATAGCGCATATCAAAGAGCAGCTGCAAATCTGGGAACTGGTCTCGCCCACAGACTACCGGCAGAACCGGCTAGAGGGTGCACCGGTCTATTTCACACCGATCGGGCCTGAGGCCCGAGCCCGAATTCGCAGCGTATGGCAAGACCTGTCCGGAGGAAGCGCCGAGCCGCTGATATTGCAGGTCAAGGGTCGGGCGGTGGAGTTGCCCGCCTTTCGGAACGGCGTGGGGCGGGCCTCGTTCTACGATCTTTGCGGGCGTATGTTGGGACCTGCGGATTACTTGGCAATCGCCGAGGAATTGAAGGTTTTGGTGCTGGAGGACATTCCGCGCCTGTCTCGCAACAACTTCAACGAAGCCAAACGGTTCGTCACCTTGATTGACGCCTTGTACGAGGCGAAAGTTCGATTGATTTGCTCGGCGGCAGCAGAACCCGAGATGCTGTATGTTGAAGGTGAAGGCACATTTGAATTTGAACGCACTGCCTCACGTCTACGCGAGATGCAGGATCAGAATTGGGGATCATAGGGGCTCTGCCCCCGCCGCCTCTGGCAGCTCCCCCGGAATATCTTTGGCCAGATCAAGCCCTGCGGGCGGAAACCCCTAGCCGTTTTCTCGCAGAATATTTCCCGCCAGGTAAAGCGAGCCGCAGATCAGCACGCGGGCGTGGGGGGCGTTGGTCAGGATCGCGTGAAGCGCGTCTGTGACGCTGTCCGCGGTTGAGGCCGGCAGATCAACCTTGGCCGCAGCTGCGGCGGTTTCCTCGGCGCTGAGCGTCGCAGCCTCACCGGGGATTGATACGGCAGTCAGGCTGTTGGCCTGTGCTGCCAGAGGCGCAAGGTAGCCGGTTACATCCTTGGTGTTCAGCATCCCACAGATCATATGGGTCGGGCGTTTGGGCAGTTTGCGCAGAACGTCGGCCAATGCGATACCAGCGGCGGCGTTGTGCCCCCCGTCCAGCCAGAGCTCGGCCTTTGGCGCTGACTCCACAAGTGGGCCGGTTTTCAGGCGTTGCATGCGGGCAGGCCACTCTGCCTTGGTCACAGCAGCCTCATAGGCGTCGTCACCGAGATCGAGGTGGCGCAGAACGGCCAGTGCCGCACCCGCGTTCTGAATCTGGTGCGTCCCCAGCAAGTTGGGCAACGGCAAGTCGCACAGGCCGGTTTCATCCTGATAGATCAAGCGCCCGTTTTCCTCGGACACATGCCAATGCTGTCCGCAGGCAATCAGCGGCGCACCAAGCCGGGTGGCTGTCTGTTCGATGACCTCCATCGCCTCTTCGGCTTGCGGGCCAACGACGCAGGGCACGCCACGCTTGATAATCCCGGCCTTTTCGGCCGCGATCTTGGCCAGCGTGTTGCCCAGAAACTGTTCATGGTCGATCGAGACCGGGGTGATCACCGTGACGGCAGGTTTGTCAATAACGTTGGTCGCATCGAGCCGCCCGCCCAGACCAACCTCGAGCAGCGTGTAATCCGCCCGAGCGCGCGCAAAGGCCAGCAGGGCAGCGCAGGTCGTGATTTCAAAATAGGTGATGTCTTGTCCGCCATTGGCGGCATAACACTCATCCAGAATCGCCGTCAGATCGGGTTCCGAGATCAGCTCTCCGGCCAAGCGAATACGTTCGTGGAATCGTGCCAGATGCGGTGACGTATAGGCATGCGTCGACAGTCCTGCCCCTTCCAGCCCGGCGCGTATCATCGCCTGAGTTGATCCTTTGCCATTGGTCCCCGCGATATGGATCACAGGTGGCAGCTTGGTCTGAGGGTTGTCCAACGCGGCCAGCAAACGCCAGACGCGATCCAAGGTCAGGTCTATGATCTTGGGGTGCAGCGCCATCATCCGGTCGAGGATGGCGTCCGATGTCTGTGCCGTCATTTCTGGTCCGTGTCTTCGGCAACAGCCTCAGCCGCGGGTTCTTCCGGCTCTGGCGCCGGCAGGTCGCCCATGATCGCCGGGGGCTGGTTCATCAGCATTCGGGTGATGGTGATCAACTCGTCGCGCATTTCGGTCCGTTTGGTAACCCGGTCCAGCATGCCGTGATCCAGCAGATACTCGGCGCGCTGAAACCCTTCGGGCAGTTTCTCGCGGATGGTCTGTTCGATAACGCGCGGTCCGGCAAAGCAGATCAGCGCATTGGGTTCGGAGATATGGACATCGCCCAGCATCGCATAAGACGCCGTTACGCCACCCGTGGTTGGGTGGGTCAAAACAACGATGTAAGGCAGGTTGGCCTCTTTCAGCATTTCAACCGCAACGGTGGTGCGCGGCATTTGCATCAGGCTCAGGATACCCTCCTGCATCCGCGCGCCGCCAGCGGCAGAGAACAGGATCAGGGGGCGTTTGAGCTTTACGGCCTCTTGCGCTGCGGCGATGATCGCGTTGCCGACATACATGCCCATCGACCCGCCCATGAATGAAAAATCCTGAGCCGCCGCCACGATCGGAGTGCGCCCGATTTCCCCGGAGGCGACAAGCATTGCCTCTTTCTCGCCCGTGTTCTTCTGTGCCGCTTTCATGCGATCCGGGTATTTCTTCTGGTCGCGGAATTGCAGGGGGTCTGCCAAAGGGGCAGGAACCTCGACCTCGGTGAAGATACCGCCGTCAAACAGATGCTTGAACCGGTCACGCGGGGTGATCGCCATATGATGGTCGCACTGGGTGCACACGTTCTGGTTCTCGGCCAGCTCACGGTGGAACAGCATTGTTCCGCATTCCGAACACTTGTGCCAGAGGTTTTCAGGCACTTCGCGGCGCGAGAAGATCGAGTTGATCCGTGGGCGGACGTAGTTTGAGATCCAGTTCATGTCGGAACCTTGCTTGAACGGCGTTGACGTCAAATAAGACGCAACGGAAGGAAATGCAATCAGCGCCTGATCGCAAACCGCGCTGTTAGCCAACCGACGATCATCGCAATGAAATCCACCAGAAGCCATTGCCTCAGCATCCCGGTTTCCGACATGTCGTAGGGCAGCAGATACAGCGCCAGCCCGCTGAGTGTGTCGGGAAGCGAGATGAATAACAGCGCAATAACATTGTTAAAGAAATGCAATGCGATAGCGGGACCCAAAGTGCCTGACCGGGCCGTCAGATCAGAGGCCAGAAATCCAAACACACAGGCCCACACCGCGACCAGCAACGCATTTTCGCCGGCAACACCGGGGGCATAGTGACCGGCTGCAAAAAGGGCCGAGGGCAAACCCATCCAGACTATCGGAGACTTAAACCGCGCGGCCAGGGTCTGTTGGATGTACCCACGAAACAGGATCTCTTCGGCGCTGGTTTGAATCAGCACCGCGCTGGCTGCAAAAGGCAACAGCATCAGCCACTTTGACCATGAAATGTTCTGGGTCAAAGGCTCGCCCATGCCGTAAGGTGGCAGGGCCAGCATCACCAGGCCAAGGATCACCAAAGCCAGCAAAACCCGCGTAAACTGCCGGAGTGCCAGGCCACGTGACCCCACAATCGCTGATAGCGACCGCTTTTGCATCTGCCGGGCGGCAACCGCGACACCCAACGTCAGAAAGCCGAAGCTGGCAAGCAGTGTAAGTGTCGCAAAAGATGAAGTGCCGCGTAAAAACCCCTGGGTCTGCGAGGGCGGGATCACATTGCTGATGGCCGCAAACAGAACGGCATTCAGTGCCACGTAAAGTGCACCAACAATGATCAAGCCAGCCAGCAACCGCCAAAGTTCAGGCCGGGTGCGGGCATCGCGGACCAGCTGATCATGTGGCGAATACGGGGTCAGGTTAGACATTCCTGTCGACCTCTTCCAACGATGAGACCTGTTCTATGTCCGGAAAGACATCGGCAGGGTTCTTGGCTGTGGTGATCCGCGTCGAAAGCGTGGTCAGATATCCCGCTACGGTCCGCAACAGTTGCGTTGCCACCGTAGCGTCGCTTTCGACAACCGCCCTCAGTTCTTCCGCCCCGATCCGAAGGAAGGCGCAATCCTCGGTGGCAACCAGATCCAATTGTCGGGGCTCACCGGTGATGATCGACAAATCACCGATCAACCTGCCCGGCTCGACGATCGAGACTGTGCGTTTGCTGCCATCATCATCAGACCAATCCAATCGGGCCTGACCCTTGATGCAAAGATAAGCGGCATCCGCCGCCTGCCCGCGTGAAAAGATCGCCTGCCCCGCTGCGACGTCGTACCATTGCGCGGAAAAAGCCAGCAGACGTTGGTTGCGCGCGTCAATGCCAGAGAACAACTCGGTGGATGAGATGATCTCAAGCTTGCGGCTCAGATCGGCGGTCGCCCCTTCCTGATTGGTGACACGCGTGCGCGACACACCATCGATGCGACCATCTTTAACCTCGATAAACAGATCATAGGCTTCGGGATGAGCGAAATGGTCTTCCATGAAGATCATGATCGAGTCCGGCAACAATTCGCGCAAACGTAGCCGGGTACGCAGACGACTTTCCGAGTCGTGACTGGCAAGGGCCTTGTCGAGTATCAGAATATCCGGCCGCTTGATGCCGGCGCGGGAAAATGCAGCCCGTTCCTGAAACACCGTCGGCAGATTGTTCCCGCCCAGCCCTGTCGGCAAATCAAACAAGGTGGCCGCGGCCCGCCGCCGAAGCCCGGCCCGATTCATGGCGTCGGCAACCACATCCTCGATGTCTTCTGCACGCGCCCCTGCCATCAGCGAGACGCGCCCATACAGAACGTTCTCCATCACGGTGAGGCGCGGGAAATAGACGTCAGGGGACAATGGAACGAACATTCCGTCAAGCGCGTCATGCAAAAACTCGGATTGCTCTTTGCGGATTGCAAGGATCTTGTCTTTGTACTGGTCGGGGAAGTCGGGTCCGATCTGCTCGGCAGTCAACAGGAACGGCACCGTCAACATCAGCGCCCAGTCCTGTTCGGAAATTGCAGCATCGCCCTTGGCCTTGAGACGATCCCGGATGTCCAGCAACCGGTGATACATGCCCTTGGACATACCCAGACGCAGGAACAGAGGGTGATCCGTGCCATCACGGCCAAAAGCCTGATCCAACGTCTCGATCACCGCCTTGGCCATATTCATGGCCTCGTCCGCCAGATCATGGGAACTGAGCATGTTGCGAAAGCGCCCGTCGTCGGCCAGTGAGTCCGGTGTAATGTCCCGCGCGGGCGTGGCAAACAGCAGATTGCCCCCCAGGGGTACGGCCGGGTTGAATCGGTCCGGATCGAACCGGTAGACATATCGATCCAGCCCTTTTTCGCGAAGACGTTCGGCCACGGTCTCTCGCAGTTTCACAACCTCTTCGGCCAGAACAGGGTGCAGTTTCGGGTCGAACTGGGTCCGCAACGTGCGGCGCAACATCAATTCATCCGTGCCCATCGCCTCGACCAATTGGAACCACCAGTCCCGGATGTCGTCCACGCCATCCAACCCCGCCAGCCCTGGATCGATCCATTCATCCTCGATTGAATCCACAGGATTGCCTGAGCGCGCGGATTCGATCTGACGCCGCGTCGGGGCTTTGATCGGATCGACCTTGCGCTGCGGATGTGGGCGCAACGGCATCAAAAGATTGTCGCCCAAGGTGCCATCGAACAGATAGGGCCGCGAATACGCATAGCCGATCCGCGCCGCTATGACCGCCTGGTGCAGTTCGTTCAGCTTATGCCCGGCCAAGATCACATCACCCTGAACAGGAACCATTTCTCGTGTCAGAACCTGCGCCAGGGCACTCCGTTCTGCCGCATTGCTCGATTGGATCGCCACCCGTGCACCCGCAGGAATTTTCAGGTCGATGTCTTCCAGAATGGTTTTGCCATCATCATCGCGCACCGTGACATTGCGCAGTTCGATGTCGCCGGTCAAACGTGGAATCGACTCGGGGCGGCCATCGAACAGAGTCTCTGGGATCATGTTGGAGGGTGCAAACCGCTCGGTCACGATTTCCCAGCGCAGCGACATGTCCTGCACCTGATTATAGTAGGTCAGCAGGTCCTTCCACGGGCCGCTCAGGTCCTTGTATGCCGCCAGCGCAGCGACCAACGCACCCACAGTCACCTCACCCTTGATCGCCAGATAACCGCCCACCGAATAAAAGAAAAACGGCGTCATCTGAGTGATCAGATTGTTGAGAAACTTCATGAAGAACTTTTTGTTGTAGATCTTGGAGCGGATCTCGAACAGAGTGCCCAGCCGATAGCTGAACTGGGCCAACCGATAGCGCCAGCCGCCATTGGTGCGCAAATCGCTGATGCCGGCCGCACTTTCACCGATCTCGGAGCTCAGGTGGCGGACTTCTTGAATACGATCCTTGTTCAGCAGGTTGATCTGGCGTTGCAGCTTAGGGATCAGCCAGGCCTGCAAGGGGATCAGCGCAATACTGGCCAGGCCAAACCAGACGCTTTGCATAAATAGAAACGTGACGATGGTCATCATCTGGCCAAACTGGAAAACCGGCTGCGCGATGGCGTCCCCCATCAGACCCCCCATCGGCTCGGCCTCGGAGGTGATCATCGACACCAGTTCACCCTGACTGGTGGTCGCGAAATAGGACCTTGGAAACCGCATCGAACGATTGATGAGCGTATAGCGCAGACGTCGCAACATCCGCTCGGCCAGAACGCCTTTCATCGTGTTGATCCGCATCTTCATCAGACCGCTTGCAAGTACCGTGGCCAGGAACGCGCAACACAGGATCAGCAGGTATTGAATCTGCGTGACCGATACACCCCAAATCGTCACCGTATTCGACGGCGCACCAATAGCATCGTTGATAATCTGCTTGGGCAATTCAAGCGAAGCATAAAGAAACGGAAAAGACAGGACGGTCAAAGCCAACAGCACAAGCTGCTGTTTTTTGGAGTATTTCCAAATGAACGAGAACAGGGTGGGTTCCATGACCGGGCCTTGTCGAAAGAAAAACTGATGCGTGGCGTGGTTGCTGGCGACCCACTTTTTCAGGAGGCTGACGGTAAGCACTGACCAAGGGCTTTGCAAGAACGCTTGGAGTATTGTTGATCCGATTCCGGGCCCTGATACGGGGTTGATTTGAAATCCGGGTTTGTCCCTCGTCCCTTCTTTGACTAAAGAGGTGCAACTTTGGACGATGGGACCATGGGCAGGATTCTGGATCGCTATTTTCACCGCACGGTTCTGGCACGCTGGCGCAAGGCCGCGCAATCGGCCACCGAAGCCCCCAAGGCACAGCTGCGCCGGCAGCGTGATCGCGCTCGGGCGTTGCGCGTGCATCTGACACATTTGATCCATACTGCGGACATGCGTCTCAGCGATCCGCAGATCGGATCGGCGCAATTTCCCAAACCGGTCGGAACAGATTGGAGCTGGCGTCCCGACCTCTGGCGGTGGCCGCTGGGCACACCCGGTCTCGCCTCACCCCAGCGCAAAGCGACAATCGATGATCAGGTGACGTTGTTTCATGATTGCCCGCAGGCCGAGATTGCCGTGCGGCAAAACCGGAACCGACGCCATAGTGATCTTGCGCCTTTCAGCTTGTCGGTTGAAGTTTTTGGCTTTGACGGCACCTTCCTGTCCCTTTCGATCGCATTGCCGATGGACGTGGCGCAGGACCTGACGCTCCAGCATCTGATCCGGCTGGACACACTGATCGACAGCGAGCAGACCACAGGCGTGTTTGCCCGCCTAAACATCAGAAGCGGACCCAATACCGAACAGGTGGTGCGGAAGTTGGATTTGTCACACTCCTCTCAAAGCGTGGATTTTGATCTGGCCCATCTGCCGTTGAACGAAAAGCGGATCGAAAGACTGTGGCTGGACCTGATCGTTGAACATCCCGGCATGAACAGCATTACATTGCGCGACCTGACATTCTGCCGTCGTCACCGTGCAGATTTGTGAGATACCCAGAACATGACTGAAGCGACACTAACGCAAACCCGGTTTGAAAATGGCCTCTGGCACGGGCATCTCCGCATGGATACCAGACCGGATATTCAGGTGCTTTATCGGGGTGAAACACTTGAGGATGTGACTCTGACCGCAGAGGAAGACGGCTGGACATTGACCGTCTCCGTTCCTGTCTCGGCCCTGTCGGATGGCGTACACAGCTTTGTCATCACCGAACGGGCGGAGCATCGGAAATTGGGCGATTTCACCATCATCGCGGGCACTCCGGCTGCCGATGACCTGCGCACCGAGATCGAGTTGCTGCGGGGGGAGCTGGATGTGCTGAAACGCGCATTTCGACGGATGTGTCGGGACGACGCCTAGAGTTCGCACCCGGGTTTTTCTGTCTTTTTGGCCGTTTCCATGCATCAATGAGGCATTCGCAACAGCCCGGATGCCACCATGGACCGAAATAGCATCGTCAAAGTCATCGCCCTGATGATCACGGGATTTGGCATTGGGATCGACTTTACCGGGGCATTGATGCTGGTTCCGGCCATCGAAAACAGCTTTGACGCCGATATCACCAGTACCCAGTGGGTTCTGAATATCTACGCGTTGTTCTTTGCCATGACGATGGTCGCAGGCGGGCGGCTTGGCGACATGTACGGTCATCGCAGGATCATGATCATCGGCCTGACGATCTTTCTGTTTGCCTCGGTGATGTGCTTTTTCGCCCCCAGTCTCGACTTTCTGGTCGGAGCACGGGCGTTGCAAGGGATCGGAGCCGGTTGCGTCTGGCCCTGCACACTGGCCTTCGGGGCAACCAAGGTTTCGAAACAGGAGCACCGTGCCCTTGTCATGGGCCTGATCCTGGCGGGCGTTACCTCTGGCAACGTCTTTGGTCCCATGATCAGCGGCTTGGCGGTGAGTTTTGGCGAATGGCGCTATTTCTTCCTCGCCAATGTGGTCTTTTCCTGCATCTCGATGACGTCCGCCTTGCTGCTGATGGAGCGGGAGACCCAGCACAAACAAGGCGAGCATATCGACTTTGCCGGTATGGGGATTCTGTCCTTTGCCGTTTTGTTGCTGCTTTACGGACTGGATGTGGGGGCGGATTGGGGCTGGTCTTCGGTCCCGCTATTGCTGCTGTTCTTTGTCAGCGCGGTTCTGTTCCTGTTGTTCCCAAGGATCGAGAAGCGCGTGAAAGAGCCGTTGCTGTTGCCGCAGATGATGCAAAACCGTGAGTTCCTCATCACACTCGGCTTGAACATGTTCAACGTCTCTGCCGCTTTTGTCGCCCTGCTATATTTCCCGCAATACATGCAAAAAGTGTTGGGTTGGTCGACGTTCCAATCGGCACTGGGGCTGGCCCCTTTGACAATTCTGCTGGCAGTCGGCTCGGTGGTCTCGGGCACTTTGTACAATGACTTTGGGCCCAAACGGCTGCTGTTCTGGGGCTATGTAGTGGCGACCCTTGGGTCCGCCAGCATCGTAATTCTGCCCAGCGGACTGGGGTATTTCCAGATTCTACCCGGCATGGCGATGATCGGTCTTGGGGCGACGCTGACAGTCGGCCCGTCCGGGACTGCAGCGGTCTGCGCAGTCAAACCCGAACGCGCCGGACTGGTTGGCGGCCTCAGTTTCATGACACATCTTGTTTACGGCGCCATATCTGTCGCCGTCGCGACGGCCATCATGTATGTTGCATCTCTGGCCAGCCTGCGGGACAAACTGGCCACAAGCGGCATATCCCTGACGGATGCAGAGCAGCGCACCATCAACGGCGGAACGCTCAGCACCGATTCAGCCAAGGCTGTCTTGGCCAAACTGAACCCGGATCAGGTCGAGACAGTCAAATCCGCCATCGCGGTCGCGTTTGACAGCGGCATGAGCATGGCGTTTGTCTTTTCCACGATTTCCGTATCCGTTGGCATCGTGCTTGCGTTGATGCTGGACGAAAGCAAGTTGCACAAGATCGAAAGCTGAAAAGGCCGCGACCTGCGCGGCCCTGCTTGCCTTATTGAGATGGTCCATCCGGATTGAAAGCCGATAGACCTTTGAGGATATCTATCGCATAGGCCATCTGATAATCTTCCTCCCGCAGTTCGGCAGTGGCTTCTGCCTTGGCACGGTCTTCTTCAATCTGGCGGATTTCATCTTCGCTGAGACTGTCATTGTTCAAACTGCCGCGCAGGTCCGCCTCAGACCGGGTTGGACGATCCGAGTCTTCCTCTTCAGAAGCAGGGGCCGGGCGAGGCTGTTCAACGATAATATCGGGGCTGACGCCCAGAGCCTGGATAGAACGGCCCGATGGGGTGTAATAGCGCGACGTCGTCAAGCGCATCGCCCCGTCGCCCCGCAGCGGCATCACAGTCTGAACCGAACCTTTGCCAAAACTTTTGGTGCCCACAACGATCGCCCGGCGGTGATCCTGCAACGCACCGGCCACAATTTCAGAAGCCGAAGCCGAGCCGCCGTTGATCAGCACGACGATAGGCTTGCCCTCGGCAAGATCGCCAGGGGTTGCGTTGAACCGCTCACCGTCTTCCGGGTTGCGACCACGGGTCGACACGATCTCACCTTCGTTCAGGAATGCGTCCGAAACCTTGATCGCCTGTGTCAGCAGGCCACCGGGGTTATTGCGCAGATCCAGTACGACGCCGTTGACCTTTTCGATGCCACCGGCATCTTCGATCTGTTCCTCCAGCCCGGCCTCAAGGTTTGGAAAGGTCTGGTCGTTAAAGGTTGTGACGCGAAGAACAACGCTTGTGCCTTCGGTTCGGGCGCGCACGGCGGTCAGTTTGATCGTGTCACGGATGATGGTCACGTCGAACGGATCGGGCTCGCCTTCACGCACGACGGTAATCACGATTTCCGAGCCAACTGGTCCGCGCATCAGATCGACTGCCTTGTCCAGGGTCAGACCCAGGATGCTTTCGCCGTCGACATGGGTGATGAAATCGCCCGCTTCAATCCCTGCTTCATCCGCTGGGGTATCATCGATAGGAGAAACCACTTTGACAAAGCCGTCTTCTTGCGTGACCTCAATACCCAGCCCGCCGAACTCACCCCGTGTTTGCACGCGCATCTGCTCGGCATCGTCCGGGGACAGGTAGCTGGAATGCGGGTCAAGCGATGTCAACATGCCGTCAATCGCCGCTTCGATCAGCTCTTCTGATTCGACCTCTTCGACATATTGCGCGCGAATACGCTCGAAAATGTCACCAAACAGGTCCAGCTGCTGATAAACGTCCGCTTTGTTTTCGGCCTCCTGCGCCAGTAGCGGCCCTGCGATCTGAGTGGTTGCGACTATGCCTGCCAGGGTTCCGGCCAAACCGGCCATTACAAATTTCTTCATACTCGTTTATCCATCCTTGCTGGTCCGAAACCACGATTCCGGGTCCACGGGGCTGTTGTCTTCTCTGACCTCTATATAGAGCGTTTCTGACCGTTCAGTTCCAGTGCCATCACCACTAGTTGACAAAATAGCGCCTATTTCAGGTGTTTCCCCCGGCATCAACCCGACCGGAGTGCCTTCGGGAATCACGCGTCCGATATCGCCATAGACTTCCTGCAGGCCGGAAAAGACGAATAACAGGCCGGGCTGCGGCTCCAGAATGATCAGGTTTCCCAAGTCCAGCAATGGGCCGCGATAGCGAATTGTTGCCGCCGTGGGCGAAGTCACCAAAGCGCGAGGTCGCGTACCCAGCACCACCCCCGGACGCGTCACGCCCGCCGCATCTGTTTCGCCCGCACGATGTAAAAGGACACCCTGGACCGGCAGTGGTACATTCCCTTTGCCACTGAGAATGCTGGCATCGGTAGACGCGATTTCCCCCTCCGAGATTTCAGACAGTCCGCTTGCGAACCCATCCAGCGTCTCGGTCGATGAGATCAGGATCGCTGTTTTGATCGGATCCTCGACGAAACGCTGAGGCAGATCCGTACGGTCGGCAATGGCCTCGCTCAGACGGGTACGGGCTGATTGCACACCGATCAGGCCCTCTGTCAGGGTCTCAGCCGCATCCTGCTGCAGCAGGCGCAAGGTCTGGACCTCTTGCAGGTCCTGCGCCAATGCGTCGGCCTTGGCATTCAGGCCCGGTGTAACCTCGGACAGCATCATGCCCGTGCGTGCGGCACCCAAGGGACCCGAGGGGTGCAACATCAGAACTGGCGGCGCGGTGGTTTCGATGGTCTGCAACACACCCAGCAACTGCGCCACATCCTTTTCCCGCACGCGCAGTTCGGCGGATAGCTGCGCCTCGCGCGTGGCGGCCATGCGCAAACCGTGACGCATGGCCGACAACCCTGCCTCATACGCCTGAATCGTTTGGGTCAAAGCACGCACCCTGTCCCGCGCGCTTTCGGCCTCGGCAAGAGAAATCGACGCTTGTTCCAGCATGTCTGCGGCTTCGAGCGCTGCCTGAGACGGGTTGGTCTGGGCCAGCCCCTGCCCCGCAAGGCACAGCGCAAAAACTGCGGTCAGAACTTTCATGACAACAGGCTTTCCCCGGTCATTTCAGGAGGTTTGGGCAATTCCATCAATTCCAACAAAGTTGGCGCAAGATCCGACAAACGCCCGTTGCGCAATGTTGCCCCTTTAGGACCACCAACCAAGGCCACAGGCACCGGGTTCAGCGTATGCGCGGTGTGCGGGCCGCCGGTATCCGGATCGACCATCACTTCGCAATTGCCGTGGTCAGCAGTTACGATCATGGCTCCGCCTGCCTTGTTCAATGCCGCAACGACCTGTGCCAAACCCTGATCCACCGCTTCACAGGCTTTGATCGCTGCGTCCAGATCACCTGTATGCCCGACCATATCCGGATTGGCATAGTTGGTGACAATCAAATCATAGCCCGCCTCAATCGCTTCAACGAATTTTGCGGTCACGTCGGCTGATGACATCTCGGGCTGCAAGTCATAGGTCGCAACTTTCGGCGATTTGGGCATATAGCGATCTTCATCGTCTTCTGGCACCTCCTTGCCGCCGTTCAGGAAGAAGGTCACGTGGGGGTACTTTTCGGTTTCGGCCAGTCGGAACTGACGCAGCCCCTGCTTGGCCACCCATTCGCCCAGAGTGTTCGTGATGGCGCGTTTGGGAAACACCGTGGTCATATAGGCGTTGTGGCCATCGGAATACTCGACCATCCCCAGCAAAGCCGACAACGCCGGACGCGAGCCAGTTTCGAACTCGGCAAAGCCCGGCTCGCCAATGGCGCGCAGGATTTCCCGTGCGCGGTCAGCGCGGAAATTCAGACAAAAGAACCCATCGCCATCTTTGACGCCCTCATAGCCGTCCAGCACGGTTGGCGCGATGAATTCATCTGTTTCCGACTTGTCGTAGGCCAAATCAACGGCCCGTTCTGCCGTGCTTGCCATACGCCCCTGCCCGTCAATCATGGCGCTGTACGCCGCTGACACGCGCTCCCACCGGTTGTCCCGATCCATGGCAAAGTAGCGCCCGCATACCGAGACTGTACGGGCACCTGCGGGCAGGCGATCCTCAAGCTCGGAGATGTAGCCAAGGGCAGATTTGGGGGCGACGTCGCGCCCATCAGTCACGGCGTGCAGCACCACAGGGACACCCGCGTCGGTGATCGCCTTGGCTGCCGCAATTATGTGGTTCACGTGGCCGTGTACCCCGCCGTCAGACGCCACGCCCATCAGGTGCGCCGTACCACCCGACGCTTTCACCTTGGCGATGAAGTCCTGCAGCGCTCCATTTTCGAAGAAGCTGCCATCTTCAATTGCAAGATCGATCTGGCCCAGATCCATGGCCACAATACGGCCCGCGCCAATATTGGTATGCCCTACCTCAGAATTGCCCATCTGCCCGCTAGGCAGGCCGACATCCGGGCCATGGGTAATCAGCGTCGCATGAGGCCCTTTCATGACCGCATCGAACGTGGGTGTTTTTGCAAGCAACGGCGCGTTGGCGCGGGTATCTTCGGACAATCCCCACCCATCAAGAATGCACAGGACTACAGGTTTGGGCGCGGCCATCTTGGTCTCCGGTAACTGCTCTTATGTGCTGTTCTATCTTCTGGCCGTCCAAGGGTGAACCGTCTTTGCGGCGTTTGCTGTAGATTTAATCATTTCACCACGACGGACAGACACCGGGCAATGCTGGGGGCTTGGTTAGGTCGACACACGACAACGCATACGAAGGGCCAGCTTGGATGGGGATAGCCAGACTGCCCAATATCAAGGGGAAGGGACCACATCCTCAGGCCAACATTGCGCACCAGCGCCCGCAACACGTAGTTCATCGACAGATCAAGAAAGGCAGTACCTGTACAAAATGACCGCAGCCTAAGCCTGACGGTCCATCTGTTCGAGCATCTTCTTGGCGCGCTTGCATTGCAGTTGATCGCGCAAAGGGCTGTTCGGATCGACATCTTTTTGACAGACAACGCATTTATCCGCGCCCGAGATCGCATTCAGACCACCACAGCTGCCCTTGATGGTCTTGCCCATCAACATCACGCCCAGCGACATGCCGACCATAACCAGGGCCAGAAGAATAAAGGCAAGAATGAAGGTGCTCATCTCAGATTTACCCGTCAGTTTGAGCCGAGCGCATCTTTGAACGCACTGCTGTGAACAGTAATATAGGCATCGTCGTCGCCTGTCACATCCCGCGAGATGAAATACACGGCAAGTTTATGCTGTTCGGCAAGTTCCAGCCCCTTTTCCTGACCCAGCGCCAACATCGCGGTCGCCCAGGCATCTGCCATCATCGCATTCTCGGCCAGCACAGTAACCGAGGTCGTGCGGTGCGTAATCGGCCGGCCTGTTGTGGGGTCAAGGATGTGCGAATAGCGCACGCCATCTTGTTCGAAAAAATTCTTGTAGTCCCCCGAACTGGCCATACCGCGATCCTCCAGCGGTACGATCAACTGTATGGTCTGGGAACCAGGTTCGGGCTTTTCGATACCGATCCGCCAGGGCTCGCCCTGATCGTTCTGACCCTTGGCAACCAGATCACCGCCGATCTCGACCAGATAGTTCTCGATACCCGCGTCCTGCAAAGCCTCGGCCAGCGCATCGATTCCATAGCCCTTGGCAATGGCAGACAAGTTGATCCCGACGCCGGGTGCGGATTTCGCCAGTGTTCCCGCCGAGCGATCCAGTTTCAAAAGCCGCGCCTGACCAACGCCACCCAATGCGGCCTCAATCTCGGCGTCAGTCGGCACAGGATCTTCAGGTTTGCGCGGTCCAAAGCCCCAAAGTTCGATCAACGGGCCGAGCGTGACATCAAAGGTTCCACCGGACTTTGAGTGTACGTCGTTGGCTGCAGACATGATCAACGCGAATTCTTCGGAAACGGGCATTGGATCGGTGCCTTGTGTCGCCGAAAAAACCGAGACCTCGGAATTCGGGTCCCAGTTCGACATCTTTGCGTTGACCTCGGTCAGGGTCGCTTCAACGGACACAGCCAAGGCGGCTTCATCCAAATCCTCGCCGATTGCGGTGATGTTGAAGGTTGTGCCCATCGTGTCACCAGACAGGCGCACCACGTCGGGCTCCTTTTCAAACAGGCAGCCGGTCAGCAGGATCGCAAGGGCCAGAGCAGGCAAAAGACGCATAGGTCGGTCTCCGGGAAAATCAGTGCCCGGCATATGCCAGCCACCCCAGCCAGAGTCAAACCGGCATCATAGTTTCAGCGGCAAAAAACCCAGTAGCAAAAGACCAATACCCGCCGGCAACCCGAACAGCCAGGCCCGTTTTTGCCACCCTTCGGGCTGCTGTTTCCACACCATGCGGAAATTGTGACCACACACAACCACGGCAAAGAAAATCAGCGCGGCTAGAGGTGGAGTTAAGTACAGATCGCTCACAGGACTGGCCTCTGGGTTTTCATGGATGCGGGCATTTGCACCCTATACAGGCCATTTAGCTGCGCTAAGGTGAAAGGGAAAGACTTTGCAAGAACCAAGAAGGAGATTGCCCATGGCCCCAAGCTCTTACCAAGCGCCGATGCGCGGCGACAAGGAAGACAAGACCACCTATAGCCAGTCGACAGGATCAAACCTGTCGCAGTCGCAAACGACCGTGGCCAAACTGCTTGAGGGCAAAGGGGACGCAGTATTTTCTGTGCGTCCGAATGAGACGGTTCATTCCGTTGTAAATATTCTGAAGGAAAAACGGATCGGGGCCGTTCTGGTGACAGATCAAAACGGCGCGTTGCAGGGGATTTTGTCCGAACGGGATATCGTGCGCCGGATGGCGGATACGCCCGGCCAGACTTTGCCCCAATCGGTCGAAGATCTGATGACGAAAGACGTGCAGTCCTGCGCGCCGGAAGACACGCTCAACGATGTGTTGAAAACGATGACCGAGGGTAAGTTCCGCCACATGCCGGTCCTGCGTGACGGCAACCTATGCGGTGTGATCACCATCGGCGACGTGGTGCATTTCCGCCTGAAGGAGTTGGAATACGAAGCCCTGCGCATGAAGCAAATGATCGTTGGCTGAGACAAATCAGTCGGCTCGGGTCAGTCCGGGCCGATAAACCAACTACTTGGTTGAGATAAACCGAAGACCACCGGGGGACAGGTCTGCAGCACTCAGCTGGCCGGTTGCAAAGGCACCCGTGTCAACAGAAATCACGCCGTCCTGCGCCTGGGGTTGATTGACGATTGTATGGCCATGGACAACCCATTGGCCATCACGTCGAGGTTGCTGGCGAAACTTGGGATGACCCCACAGACAGGTTTTCCGGTCCTGACGAGTAATGGGCTTCTTTGGGTCCAATGCGGCATGGACAACCGATACGTTCCCGCTGGTCCAGATCAATGGCCGTTCGGCCAGCCAGTCCAGCAAGCTCTGCCCCATCGCCTGCCGAAGCCGATCAGACAGCTCACCCTTGTCCGCCGTCAAATCCGTGATCCCAAAAGAAGCCAGCGTCTGAGCGCCCCCATTTCTCAGCCACATCGGACCCATTGTGAAAGGATCTTTGAGGAATTCCAGTAGCATCTCTTCGTGGTTGCCCATCAGGCAGGTGACGCGCCCGTTCGACGTGACGCTGAGATGCATCAGTTGCCGCAGCACCTGCGCGCTGTAGTCGCCGCGATCAATGTAGTCGCCGACAAAAACCCACGGGCTGCCGTCATCCAGCCGGGGCAAGAGCGCCTGCAAAAGATCAAGACGGCCATGCACATCCCCGATGACCAGACAACGCTCTTTTGGCGCAAGGTCCGTCTCATCGGCCCCGCGCATTCCGCTGTGTCCCAGAAGATCTTTGATCCAACTCTTTGCCATATAGAAGTCTCTACTCTGACCCGAAGCAGCGGACAATCGACAATCCGCTTTGGAACCAACGGTTGACCAACCCGGGCAGAACCTTGATAGGAAATTCGTGTACGTCCGGTTCACTCCGAGCACGTCCATTTGGCACTTGGCCAGAACCAGAGGGTTACATGAAGCGGGTTTTGATTACAGGTACGGCGGGTTTCATTGGATTTCACCTGGCACGGCTGCTGTTGTCAGAAGGGTTCCGGGTTCATGGCTATGATGGCATGACGGACTACTACGACGTCACACTCAAACAACGCCGCCACCAGCTCTTGATGCAAACACCCGGTTTCTCGGCGACCGAGGCCTTGCTGGAAGATCACGAACAGTTGATCAACGTCGCCGACCAGTTCCAACCCGAGGTGATTGTTCATTTGGCAGCGCAAGCCGGGGTCCGCTATAGCCTCGACCATCCCCGCAGTTATATAGACTCGAACGTTGTGGGCACTTTCAACGTCATGGAGGTCGCACGCGAACACAAGGTAGACCATCTGTTGATGGCCTCGACCTCTTCGATCTACGGCGCCAGCGAGGATATGCCGTTCACCGAAACCGACAAGGCGGACAATCAGCTCACGATCTATTCCGCCACCAAAAAAGCAAATGAGGCGATGGGGCATTCCTATGCCCATCTGTGGGATCTGCCCACGACCATGTTCCGGTTTTTTACCGTCTATGGCACCTGGGGCAGACCCGATCTGGCGTATTTCAAGTTCGTTGCTGCGATCCTGGATGGCCGCCCCATCGACATTTACAACCACGGCGATATGTACCGGGACTTCACACATGTTGAAGACCTTGTGCGCGGCATCAGACTGCTTGTCGATGTGCCTCCGGTTCGACCTGCCAGTGCAGATGACATCGAAGATGGAGACAGCCTGTCCCCGGTCGCCCCCTACCGGATTGTCAATATCGGCAATGGAGAAAAAGTCCGCCTGATGGACTTTATTGAAACGATTGAAGACGCGGTTGGGCAAAAGGCCATTCGAAACTACATGCCGATGCAATTGGGTGATGTTCCCGCCACCTGGGCCGATAACAGCCTTCTGCAGCGCCTAACCGGCTATACCCCGCAAACTGAATTCAAGGACGGTATCGTTCAGTTTGTCAGCTGGTACCGCGACTACTACGGGAAATAGGCTTCATTCCCGGTCGGGGCTTGGGTCAAAAAAAACCGGCGCTGTTTGCGCCGGTTTTCTTGTCTCTTACCCGCCAAAATCGTCGAGCATGATATCTTCGCGGTCCACGCCCAGGTCCAAAAGCATGTTGATGACCGACTGGTTCATGATTGGAGGACCACACATGTAGAACTCGCAGTCTTCGGGCGCGGGGTGGTTCTTGAGGTATTCCTCGTACAGAATGTTGTGAATAAAGCCGGTATAGCCTTTCCAGTCATCCTCGGGCTGTGCATCTGACAGCGCGACATGCCATTCGAAATTGTCGAACTCTTCGGCAAGCTTGTCGAAATCCTCGACAAAGAACATCTCTTTCTTCGACCGCGCACCGTACCAGAAGCTGATCTTGCGATCGCGGTTTTCCAGCCGCTTGAGCTGATCGAAGATATGGCTGCGCATGGGGGCCATGCCCGCACCACCGCCGATGAAGACCATCTCTTTTTGGGTGTCGCGGGCAAAAAACTCGCCAAACGGGCCCGAGATCGTGACCTTGTCACCCGGTTTCAGGTTGAAGATGTACGACGACATCTGACCCGCCGGGATACCCTCGGACCCCGGAGGCGGCGAGGCCACGCGGACGTTCAGCATGATCATGCCTTTTTCATCCGGGTAGTTGGCCATCGAATAGGCGCGTTCGATCGGTTCTGCGACTACAGATTCGTACTGCCACAGATTGAACTTGTCCCAATCCTCACGGTACTCGTCCTCGACGTCGAAATCAGTGTATTTCAACTGATGCGCGGGGGCCTCAATCTGGATATAGCCGCCAGCGCGGAAATTCACATCCTCGCCTTCCGGCAAATCCAGTGTCAGCGCCTTGATGAAGGTTGCAACGTTTTCGTTCGACCGGACGGTACATTCCCATTTCTTGACGCCAAAGACCTCTTCGGGAACTTCGATATCCATGTCCTGCTTGACCGCAACCTGACAGGACAAACGGTCGCCGCATGACGCTTCGCGTTTGGTAATGTGGCTTTCCTCGGTCGGCAGGATGGACCCGCCGCCAGAGTGAATGCGCACACGGCATTGCGCGCAGGTGCCACCACCGCCGCAGGCCGAGGGAACAAACAGTTTCTCTGCCGCGAGCGTCTGCAACAGTTTGCCACCCGCCGGAACCGAAATGGTCTTTTCGCCATTGATGGTTATGTTGACGTTCCCGGTCGAAACCAGCTTGGATCGCGCGGCCATGATGATGGCCACCAGACCCAGAACGATAGCGGTGAAAAGGGCTACACCTAAGCCAAAGGTTTCCATTCCGCCCTCCTTACAGTTTCACGCCCGAGAAGGACATGAAGGCCATGGCCATCAGTCCCGCGGTGATGAAGGTGATGCCCAGACCCTGAAGACCGTCGGGAATGTCCGAGTATTTCAGTTTCTCCCGAACACCTGCCATTGCAGTGATCGCCAGCGCCCAGCCAAAACCCGAGGACAGGCCGTAGGTCGTTGCCTCTGCAAAGTTGTAGTCGCGTTCCACCATGAACAGCGAGCCACCCAGAATGGCGCAGTTCACCGTGATCAGCGGCAGGAAGATCCCCAGCGCGTTGTAGAGCGGCGGGAAATACTTATCGAGCACCATCTCAAGGATTTGCACCATTGCCGCGATCACGCCGATATACGAGATCAGGCCGAGGAAGGTCAGGTCCACATCCGGGAACCCGGCCCAGGCCAGCGCGCCGGGCTTGAGCAAATAGTTCAAAAGCAGGTTGTTGGCAGGCACGGTGATGGCCTGCACGACCATGACCGAAATCCCCAGACCCAGCGCGGTCGAGATCTTCTTGGACACGGCGATGAAAGTACACATCCCCAGAAAAAAGCTGAGCGCAAGGTTTTCGACAAAGATGGCCTTTACGGCCAGAGAGATCAGACCTTCCATCAGTGGGCCTCTACCTGCTGAATTTTGTATTCACGCTCTTCCACCTGGTTCGGCTTCCATGTGCGGAAGGCCCAGATGATCAGACCGATGATGAAGAACGCCGAAGGCGGCAACAGCAGCATGCCGTTGGGCACGTACCAGCCACCATTGTTGACGGTCTCCAGAATGGTGACACCGAAGAGCGACCCGGCGCCAAACAGCTCACGAATGAAGCCGACCAGCAGCAGGATCAGGCCATAGCCCATGCCGTTGCCTGCCCCGTCGATGAAAGAGGCGACGGGCGGGTTCTTCATTGCAAATGCCTCGGCCCGGCCCATCACGATACAGTTGGTGATAATCAGACCCACAAAGACCGACAGGGTTTTTGAAATCTCAAACGCATAGGCCTTGAGAATCTGGTCCACCAGGATCACCAGCGAGGCGATGATGACCATCTGCACGATGATCCGGATCGAACCGGGGATCTGGTTGCGCAGACAGGAAATGAAGAAAGACGAGAACGACGTCACAAAGATCACCGCCAGCGCCATCACGGCCGACACCTGCAGCGACGACGTCACCGCAAGGGCGGAACAAATGCCCAGCACTTGCAGCGTGATCGGATTGTTGTCGACAAGCGGGTCGACCAGCATCTCTTTCTTAGTCTGTGACATCAGATCTCTCCTGCTTGCATCTTGGCCAGAAACGGCCCGTAGCCGGCATCACCCATCCAGAACCGCACGAGGTTGTCGACACCGACCGAGGTCAGCGTGGCACCGGCCAGCGCATCGACATAGAAATCCGGCCCGGCGGCAGGTTGCGATTTCGCAACGGTGATCTGAATTTCACCGGAATCGTCGCGCAGCCTTTTGCCGCTCCACAACGCGCGCCAGCGCGGGTTGTCGATTTCGGCCCCCAGACCTGGGGTTTCACCATGCTGATAGAACTGCAGGCCGTAGATATCGTTGCCATTGTTTTCCAGTGCGATGAATCCATACATCGTCGACCACAAACCATAGCCGTGCAGCGGCAGAATGGCCTTGTCCAACCCGCCCGCATCATCGCGGAGCAGATAAACAACGCGATACTGTGCCTGACGCCCGATCCCCGCCGGATCGTCATCCAGCGCTATACTCAGATCGGGATCAGAGGCGGCGGCCTGATCGTCGAACGTGGTGGGGTCAAACCGGTCATCGACAAAATTGCCCGTCGACAGTTCCAACACATGCGGCTCGAACGCTGCGAAAGCTTCGGTCACGTCAATGCCAGGTTCGTAAATCCCTGCGACCTGCAGGACGTTGATCTGTTTGTCCTTCAGCTGGTTTGCTTCTTGCACCGGCCGCAGGCTAACGGCTGCAGAGGAGACCACCATCGAAGCCACCAGACAAACGGCCACTGCGACGAAAATCGTCTTGCCAACGGAATCCGGCGAAGCTGCCAGGAATTTGGCCAGCGCGCCTTTTGGTTCAGGGGATTGCGTTTCAGACATGGCGACGCGTCCTCCGTTTGATGTTGGCTTGCACGACGAAATAATCGATCAGCGGTGCAAAGACGTTGCCGAACAGGATGGCCAGCATCATGCCTTCGGGGAATGCCGGGTTGATGACACGGATCATCACAACCATGACACCGATGAGCGCGCCATAGATGTAGCGGCCCATGTTGGTGTGGCTGGCCGAAACCGGCTCGGTCACCATGAAGGCCAGACCAAAGGCATAACCACCGATCACAACATGCCAGTACCACGGCATAGCGAACATCGGGTTCGTGTCCGACCCGATCAGGTTCAGCAGCAGCGTGAAGCCGATTGTGCCTGCCAGACAGCCAACAATCAGGCGATAGTTCGCAATCCGCGTTGCAAGCAGGAAGGCCAGACCGATCATACACGCAAGCGTGGACGTCTCACCAAAGCTACCTTGAATCGAGCCAAAGAACGCGTTCCACCAGCTAATGCCGTCGGCAGCCAGCGCCTGATAGCCCTGCGAGGCGGAAACGGACAATGCCGTTGCGCCCGAAAAGCCGTCGACCGGTGTCCAGACGGTGTCACCCGACATGCTGGCCGGATAGGCAAAGTACAAAAACGCACGGCCCACCAGAGCAGGGTTGAGGAAGTTTTTGCCGGTACCGCCAAAGACCTCCTTGCCGATCACCACACCAAAGATGATGCCCAATGCGACCTGCCACAAGGGCGCCGTTGCCGGCATGATCAGCGTGTAAAGCATTGAAGTGACAAGGAAGCCTTCGTTTACTTCGTGCCCGCGCACGGTTGCAAAGATGACCTCAAAAATACCACCCGCGACCAGGGTCACGATATAGATCGGCAAGAAGTACATCAGCCCGTGCATGACGTTTGCAAAGATGCTGCTTGGGTCCAGAGAAATCCCGAACATTTGCAGGATCGCAATCCGCCATCCGGTTGCCGAGTCAGGCCCCAGCACCGCAATGGCTGAATTCGCCTGATATCCGGTATTGTACATCCCCCACAGAATACAGGGGATCGTCGCGATCACGACGTAGGTCATGATCCTCTTCATATCGATATACGACCGCGCATGCGGTGCGACAGTGGTCACGGTTTTCGGAGTGTAGATAAAGCTTTCGACCATCTCGTAGATGGGGAAATACTTCTCGTACTTGCCGCCCTTGGTAAAGTTCGGTTCGATCCGATCAAAGAAGCTGCGCAAACCCATGTGGCTCAGCCCTCCTTTTCAATCTTTGCAAGGCAGTCGCGCAGCGCCAGCCCATATTCATATTTCGCCGGACAGGCAAAACCCACAAGGCCCAGATCCTCTTCGTCCAGCTCCAAAGCACCCAAGGCCTGCGCGGTGTCCGTATCCATCACCAAAAGCGCGCGCAGCAACTGCGTTGGCAGGTAATCTTGCGGCATCAGACGCTCGAACACACCGGTTGGCACCATTGCGCGACGGCCACCATTCAGGTTGCTGGTCAGCTTGAACAGTTTGCTTGTCAGCGCCGAACCCAGCACGGGCTGGACAGAGTATTTCGACGGCATCGGACGAATCCAGCCCATTGGGATTTGGTCATGATCTTCGCGAATGACGCAAATCTGGCGCGCAAACCGACCCAGAAAGGCGGTGGGGCCTTCGGCCTGTGTGCCAGACAGGATCGAGCCCGAAATGATCCGGGGCGTGCCATCCACATCGATCTCGTCGCGGGTCAGTTCGTCGGTAGACGCGCCCATGACCGTCCGGATCAGACGCGGCTGACGCGCGCCCGGACCGCTCAGCGCGATGACGATATTGGGATCCAGATGCCCGGTCTGCATCAGGCGGCCAATGGCGATTACGTCCTGATACCCGATGGTCCAGACCTGTCTATCCCCTGCCAGAGGTTCGAGGAAGTGAATATGCGTTCCGGCCAGACCAGCGGGGTGCGGGCCAGAGAAAGATGCCACCTCGACCCCCTGTACATCCGCGCCTTGAACGGAATCGCCATCCTTGTGACACAGATAGGTATTGCCTTCGGTCAATTTGGAGACCGCAGCCAGACCAGCCGCGAAGGCCTCACCCGCGTCCGCAATGACAACGGCGGCATCGGCCGCAAGCGGCTCCGAATCCATCGCTGTCACGAAGATGGCTGTTGGCTTTGTCCCCGGAACGGGCATCTTGGAATAGGGCCGAGTGCGGAACGCAGTCCAAAGACCCGCAGCACACAGTTTCTCGGTCACGCCATCGGCGCTGTCCGCATGACCTACACCCGAAAAGTCCACGCCTGCGTCATTGGAATCCGAAACCTCGATCACGACGCTCTGCAACACGCGACGCGCGCCCCGGTTGATGGCGACAACCTTGCCCGTCAATGGGGCAACCATCATCGCCTCGGGCGCATCCTTGTGACAAAACAGCGGCGTACCGCGTTGAACGGCATCGCCTCCCTGTACCAGCATCCGCGGTTTCAGGCCAAGGTAGTCTCCGCCCAACGCAGCCACGTGTGAGAATTCTGGCCCTGGATGGATCGTTTGATCCGGGGCGCCCTCAACCGGCAGTTCCAGCCCTTTTTTAAGTTTGAAAGTTTGCATCTCGCTACGGTCTTCCAAGCCTCTTTCCTGCGCCAGCCATCGCCAGCCTACCTGTGGCGGCATGCGATAGCGCGGATGAAAGACTGGCAGATGCGCAAACGCGCCATATACCGGCCGGAATCCGCAGGCGTATATCCGATCACGGACCCTTTACGCGCCGACGCCCAGAAACGCAAACCTGTTACGTCCGAATTTACCCTGAGTTGGCCACTTTATCTTTATACTTTCTTCATTCTTGCACAGCCGCGACAGAATATAGCAGGTCGCACCTGTCAGACATCCGGTGTAAGCAGCCCATATGGACAAGAAACAAGACCTCGAGATCTTTCTGGTGGCTACGCCCGGCCTCGAATCTCCCCTTTGCGCCGAAGCGATCCAGCACAGATTCGTGGATGCGCGCGTTGTACCGGGTGGGGTCAGTTGCAGGGGCGGGTGGTCCGAGGTTTGGCGGGCCAATCTGTGTCTGCGCGGCGCAAACAAGGTGCTTGTGCGCATCGGAAGCTTCCCCGCGGTACATCTTGCCCAACTGGACAAGCGCGCGCGAAAATTCCCTTGGTCCGACTTTTTACGCCCAGATGTCCCAGTCAGGGTCGAAGCCACCAGCCGCAAATCCCGCATCTACCACGCCGGTGCCGCGCGTCAGAGGATAGAACGCGCCATCTCCGAGACCCTGGGCGCCCCGGTTTCTTCCGATGCAGAACTGCGAGTGCTGCTGCGTATCGAAAAGGACATGTGTACGCTCTCGCTCGACAGCTCGGGCGAGCCGCTGCACAAACGTGGCCACAAACCGGCTATTGCCAAGGCACCAATGCGTGAAACCATGGCGGCGATGTTCCTGCGCGAATGCGGCTTTGATGGGACAGAACCGGTGCTGGACCCGATGTGCGGCTCGGGCACCTTTGTCATCGAAGCCGCCGAGATTGCGCTTGGCCTGGCGCCTGGACGATCCCGATCCTTCGCTTTTGAACACCTGGCCGTATTCGACAAAGACGCATGGCAAGCAATGCGCACGACATCTGGCAAAACCGAGGGAAATCTGCATTTCTACGGCTCGGACCGCAATGCGGGCGCAGTTGAGGCCGCATCAACCAACGCAGCCAAAGCAGGCGTTGCGCACACCACCCGTTTTTATCATCGTGCCGTCAGCGACATCAAACCACCCCCCGGACCTGCAGGCTTGGTCATCGTGAACCCGCCCTACGGCGGTCGCATCGGAGATGAGAAGCGCCTGCGCTCGCTCTATGGCAGCCTCGGGAAGACCTTGATAAACCGGTTTCACGGCTGGCAGGTCGGGGTAGTCACAAGTGCCCCTGCCCTCGCCCGTGCCACTGAATTGCCCTTTCTGCCCACAGGCCCGGTTGTCGATCACGGAGGCACCAAGATTCGCTTGTATCGCACCGACAAACTTCCTTAATCCCCAGCATAAGAATAGAACGGGCGTGCCCGGGTATCCAAGGATCATCGTCCAGAATTGCCCTTGCACATCCCAACCCTCGGGTATAGACCCGCCGCCACGGTCGGAGTGTAGCTCAGCCTGGTAGAGCACTGTCTTCGGGAGGCAGGGGTCGGAGGTTCGAATCCTCTCACTCCGACCAATAAATCCAGATACTTAGTCGGTTTTGTCATGACCCTTGTTAAGGCTCGATCCGGATTTGATCCGGATTATGCGGCTTTTGAGGCGGGTTTCGGTGAGTCCAGCCCCCTCAGAAATCGAAAGGCCGCTGACTGGGCTGGCACCCGCGTCAACGGCCAAATCGAAAAGTTTGCACAGAATGGATACCAGATCGCGGGCGTGATCGCAATCGCGGGAGGGGCCGATGTCTGAGCTTCTGCCCTTCTGCAAGATCAAGCTGCAATACCTGCTGGAGATGGTCACCGACCACGAACTGGACGACAACGCCCTGCGCGTGGCGCTCTATCTGGCACTGGCACATGCCGATCATGAGACCGGCGAGAGCCGCCCGTCTTTCGAGACCATCGGCGCGGCAATCGGCAAGCACCCCAAGTCGGTCAAGCGAGCGCTGAACAAGGTCGAGGCGGCGGGTTACATGACCATCGAGCGCGGGACCAACAAGGGGAACGCGTCCCGTTATCGCCCGACCGACGCGGCTCTGAAACGAGCCACGGATCGCCGCCGCGAGGGGGACAAGGTTGTCCCGCTTAGCCGCACCAAAGGGGGACAATCCTGTCCACAAAGCGGGACAGACCTGTCCGGGAAAGGGGGACAGGATCGCCCCCCGAACAGAGAACAAGAACTTAGAATAGAACGAGGGCGCGCGTCCGCGCCGGATTTGCTCGATGAAGGGCAATCCGGCGGAACACGCTCAAAACGAGCCCCGGATGGCCAGCACCTGGTCTTCGTCCCGAGGGGCATCTGCTTTGTCCGGGACTGGAACGAGAGGCTGGCCAGGGAAGGTATGACCACGCTGGAACGCAGCCTTCCCCTGTCACCGCATGAACATCACCTGGGATTCTGGCTTCCAGCGAGAACACCGGCCCCGTTGGGCAGCGCTGAGTGGCAGGACCAGCTCCAATTGCTCAGAGATTTGATCCGCGAGACGTCAGAAAACGCGGAGCACCGCCATGCGGTCTGAGCAAACAGCAAGGCGACCCATGTCATACGCTGGCGCGGATGACTTGGGACCTTGCGAGGGGCGGCAAGCCTCCCCTTCGAACCCCACCGGCGCGGGCAAGCCCCGCGCGAAGGAGCCGCTGACAGAGACCTTCGTCTTCCGTTGCACGGCGACCGAGAAGGCCGAGCTGCGCGCCAGAGCCGAGGCCGCTGGCCTGCCCGCCGCGACGCTCCTGCGGGAGGCACTTGGCCTGACCGAGGCCCGCCGTCGCAAGCCCGTGCCGCGCGTCGATCCGGCGCTGGTGCTGGCCGTGGGGCGTATCGGCGGCAACCTCAACCAGATCGCGCGTTGGCTGAACCGGGCGATGCTGGTGGGTCGCACCGACCTCGACAGCCTGGTGGTTGCGCACCGCCTGTTGGTGATCGAACGCCAGCTTGCCCAGCTCCTCGACGAGGCGCGGCGGTGCTGATCAAGTTCTTTCCCAACGGCAAGGGCGCGGGCGCCGGGCCGGTCGGCTACCTCGTGGCTGAGCGCGTGCTGGCCTATGACGGCAACCGTGACCTGATCCCCGATGCAGACGGCCAGCCGCTGACGGTGACGCGCGATCCCTTGCCCGAGGTGCTGCGTGGCGATCCCAGCCGCACTGAGGCCCTGATCGATGCGAGCCGTCACCAGTGGACCTATCGCGCAGGCGTGATCAGCTTTGCCGCCGAGGATGCACCCAGCGAGGCGCGGCAGGCCGAGGTAATGGACGCCTTTGAGCAACTAGCCTTCGCCGGGCTGGACGGCGAGCAGTATGACATGCTCTGGGTCCGTCACAGCCACGAAGACCGCGTCGAGCTGCACTTCTGCACCCCGCGCCTGGAGCTGACCACCGGGCGCAGCCTGAACATCGCGCCACCGGGCTACCAGGACGCCTATGACAGCCTGCGCGACCTGATGAACCAGCGCCACGGCTGGGCCGATCCAATGGAACTGGAGCGCGCCCAAGAAGTGCGTGACACCATCGAAGCTCCGAACCGCGCCCAAGGCCGCGACGAACTGCATGCGTGGATCCTCGATCAGATTTCCATGGGTCTGATCGAGGATCGTGCAAGCATGATCGAGGCGCTCACCGACGCGGGCTTCGACCTACCTCGTGCGGGCAAAGCTTACCTGACCGCCCAAGACCCCGAGACCGGCGAACGCTGGCGCTTGAAAGGAGAGATTTTCCATGAAGACTGGCAAGCCGACCCGGCTGAGCGAGAAATTGAATGCGGAGCTGGACACGATACGCCAAGACTACGCCGCCTCGATGGCATCCCAGCTGGAGAGCTTCAGAACCGATTTGACAGCCATTGTGAGCGGCGCGCGGCGTACCATCGAAAGCGATACGCGCCACTTCCTGAACGAGAGCGGGAGCTTGTTCGAGACACGGACCGAGCAGATCAGGCGCTGGCTGACGATCTCTCCTTGGGTGATCTCAGGGCTGATCGTGACGGGGATCGCCTCGATGATGGCCGCGAGCTGGTTTTGGATGGTTCTGCTGACACGTTCGGAGCTGGCGGAACTGGGCCTGACGCGGATCGACCAAGGGGAACAGACCTGGCTGACGGTGAACCCCGACCAGACCGAGCTGAAGACCTGCACGATGGCTGGGACGCCGGTCATTTGCATCAAGATCGAGGAGAGATGAATGACAACGCCCCTGACAGCCTTGGAACGCGACTTGCTCGCCTGCGTCGAGCGGTTGGTGACGGCCTGCGAAACCTCAGCCAAAGAATTGAGCGGATTAGAGGCACGCTCAACGAAGAGACTGCAAGCCCAATTGGATGGTATCGCGGCCTGCACGACGTTGCTCATACGCTCGCAGATCGCGTCAATGGGGGCGTTGCGTGGCTTGCTGAACGAAGAGGCCACTTACAACGCGCTGGACACGAAGTTGAACGAGAGCTTGAGCTTAGTGAAGGCCGCCGAAGAGAAGCTGAAGCAGAGCTGAACGAATTGCAGATCGAACGAGGCCACAGCCATGGTCTGGAACTTTAGCGAGGAAGGGAAACCAATGAGTTTTGCACACGACCACTTCACCATGAGCTATCATCAAGCCCGCGAATACGGCATCGACTATCGCGGTTTTGAAAAGGTGGCCTGCCTTCCAGAAGGGGTTCCGCTTATTGCCGTAGCGGGTGTCTGGGGCGACTACCAGAACATCCGCTGCTTGTTTGTGGACGTTGCTGGAAATGGCTACATGCGAAATATCCGTTGGTGGGGCGATAAAGGTTATCCGATCAAGGAGCTGGGTATCAATGCGAAAGAAATTGCCGTTGGACAGCAATTTCTCCTCGCGGAAACTTAGTGATTTCTGCTCGGCCTTCCCAGCACATCAATGAGTTTGAGTGTTTCCGGTTACGAAAACTTTTGGTAGCTCTGCAATACTATGCCATGGCAAAATCAAATCACTTGTCATATTATAGTATTGCAGATCGAGTAATAGTGACATACTAGGGTATTACAATATACACAAATATGCAAAACTATAGGTTGGCAGATGTCCGTTTCAAGCGCAAAACAGCGGCAAGCCGAAGGCAAGATAAATCAGGCTAGTCAAGTGGCTCAGGCCTTCGCCAAGCCACTTGGAGGTTGGATCGCAACCTTCCAGGAAGCCATTGGCATGAGCGCACCAACGCTAGCCGAACGGCTAAGCGTATCCAGGAACAGCGTTTACAGCTCTATCCAGAAGGAAAAAGCTGGAACAATCTCCCTTAACCAGCTGGACAAGATGGCTGAGGCGATGGGCGGTAAACTGGTCTACGCGATCATTCCGCGCAAAGGAGCGGTCGAGGAGATCGTCATGGCTCAGGCTCGCAAGAAGGCCAAACGCATCATACAACGCACCCGCGCGCACATGGCCTTGGAAGAGCAGATCGAAGGCCTGCGCAGCCAGGAAGAGATGATTGAAGAGCTTGCGAAGGAAATCGCACGTGAGATGCCGAGGGATTTCTGGAAGTGACCTTGGAACTGCACGAACCCACCGGCACAACACCACTGACACCGGACGAGTTGCTTGGCCTTAAGGCCAAGCACATCACCACGCGCGGCGAGCTGAATGAGCTGGAGGGTGAAAACATTATCGAAGGGCTTACCTGGCTAGATCGGCGGCCCAAATCATTTGACGTCCTGACCGACGATGCAGCACGAGAGGTCCACAAGCGATTGTTCGGCCAAGTCTGGGATTGGGCAGGCGTCTACCGCTTGACCGAGAAGAATATCGGCGTGCCGGTCTGGCACATCTCGACCGAGATGCGCACCTGCCTCGACGACGCCCGATACTGGTGCGACAACGGCACCTACGAGCCGCTGGAAGCCACCGCACGCTTCCACCACAAACTGGTATGGGTTCACCCCTTCGCCAACGGTAACGGACGCTGGGCTCGGATCATGGCGGATGCCTTCTTAACCACGATTGATCCGGACATATTCCTCGACTGGTCAGGCAGTGGGACACTGACTGCGGACGGTGACCACCGCACACGTTACATCGCGGCACTACGGGCTGCTGATGGGTTTGATTTTGAGCCATTGATTGAGTTTGTGGGGTCGCTTAAGGCTGGGGGCGATATAGTACGCTAGCGCCGGAACGGCCATTCATGGTGTGCGCAGAGAAGGTCAGTTGCGAGCCCGAGGCGGACCTTTAATTCATGGTTTCGAGTAATGGTCTCGAGGAGGCCGCGCATCAGAACTGACCTTTGTGCGTATGGCGTGATTATCGAGAGGACGACAGGTTGAGCCAATTACTAGGATTGAGAGCTGCGCTGCGCCAGCCCTTAGCATGGGGCTCGGATCGAGCGTTTGGAGTAACTGCAAGTTCGGCGAAAGATACAGGTTCCACAGAGAGGCTTGCGCGCACGGCACGTGATTGCAGCGTGATCTAGTACAGCCCAGTTGACGCTTATCGGGTCGGCACAGTCGACAAGCCAATGACAAGCCGCCTGCAACCATGGGTCGTGCCGAATGTCCGCCAAGCGCCTCGGTCGCAGGTACCTCTCCAGGAATCTTGCCATGTTGACGTCGACAAGTGGCTTGCGCCTATCGTGCTGGAACAGTTGAATGGCGTTTGCCACGTATTGCCCAACGGCCGGCACCGCGGCCAATTCGCGTTCCAACGAGGGAAACTCCCCACGGTAGGTGCTTGCGTAGGTTGCAAGGGCACCAATTGACTTGGCCCGCCGGCGCCAAAGGCCAATTGGTTTAAGCGCCTGCTCAAGTTCCTCGTTGGTGGCTGACGCCAAGCTCGGCCAATCGGGATAACGTTCAAAGAACGCAACATACATCCCGGCCACGGTTTCCGCCCGAGTCCGCTGGAGCAAGACCTCAACACAAATGCGCTCATATTGGGAAGCACTTGGCTTTCGCCAAGGGAAATCACGCCCATGCACCTTGAACCAGGCCAACAGCTTCCCACGCGCTCTTGTGATCCGGGATTTTTCGCCTCTGGTCAGTTGATCCGGTGACATTTGCCCCTCGCCCGTGTGGAATGATTTGGTAGACGTAGCCTGCCTTAAAGCATTTAACCATGCGGGAGCGCACCCGTTGGAACTGAGAACCGAGCGCGCCGGATCATGCAACACATCGCCCAAATGCGCCTCCCATTCACTCGATGTTGTGCAGATAGCGGGGTTAAGTGTTGCCTTGGCTTCCCTTCCATGGTCGAATGGACACCCACAAAAAGTGCAAAACAGCAATCGAGCAGGAAGCACCGCACCAAACATGACGAAGAACTCCGCCATGACTTGTGTTGACTTGTTCGCGGGCTGCGGTGGGCTGTCGCTCGGGCTTAAACAAGCCGGCTTTAAGGTTGAGTTGGCTGTAGAAAAGTCTCCCATGGCTGCGGAGACTTACTACCACAACCTCATTCAACCACTTGATGATCCCGGGCAATGGCGCGCATTCCACGAAGACCTCTCGGTCGAAAAACAGGCTGATGCCGGACTAGTCGTGCGTGAACTGGAGGCCGTGCTCGGATCGGAGCGGATAATATCCCGACTTCGAGAGACTGACATCGACCTCGTTGCAGGCGGCCCGCCATGCCAAGGCTTCTCGCTCGCCGGACGCCGCGATCCAAACGACATAAGAAATCGGCTGCCCTGGCAGTTCCTATCCTTCGTCGCGTTGACCAATCCGAAGGCCGTGATCATCGAGAACGTTTCCGGCTTCAGGCACAATTTCCGGAAGCATGGTGCAAGGTCACCTTTCGAGGAGCTTCGTATCGCGCTCGCTGAGACAGGGCTCGGCTATGCAGTACAACCCATGCTGCTCAACGCAGTTCACTTCGGCGTTCCGCAGCACCGCCCGCGGGTCTTCCTCGTCGGGCTGCGCTCTGATCTGGCGACGAACGCTAACATTTCTGTCACGCCAGAGATCTGGGACTCTTCATTAGATTCCCCAGATGTCTCGTTGATCGGACAGCGTCCAGCCCTCGCACCCCGGCGGTCTCATTTCGAAGATGAGCTGGCACCCCGGCACTTGACGGTTGCTGACGCGATCGCGGACTTGGTGGAACATGGATACGATACCAACGGTGCTCCGTCGCAGTACGCGATGGAGATGAAGTCCGATTTAAGGTTCATAGCCGGGATTGAACGTCGATGCGATCGGCCAAATGCCTTGAACAACCATGTTCGCCGGCAGCACTCCGACCCCATCGAGAACCGCTTTCGGCTCTACCAGTACTTCCGGGATTCTGGAATGCACCCGGGGGTCCTCGCACTCCCCCTCCGCGAGGACAAATCAAGCTATTGGATTCGGAAATCCTTGTTGCGCTCGATTTCCAACGTTCGATACCCCGTGCGAAGTGGAGACGGTACCGTCGTTGCGAGAAATCAACGCGCGCTCGTGCGGCTCATTGGGAAGCTGGCGACCAAGAAACACAGCCAGCGTGCCTTGGCGTGGGAAAAGCCCGCGCCAACTGTTTTGAGCCTTCCCGACGATTACGTGCATCCATCGTCACCCCGTGTTCCGACGGTTCGCGAACTTGCTCGCTTCCAATCGTTCCCTGACGCTTTCGAATTCCGCTCCAAAGAGACAACTGGAGCGCATAGGAGGAAATTCGAGGTCCCGCAATACACGCAGGTCGGAAACGCTGTACCTCCAAGGCTCGCGCACGCGCTTGGCTCGCAGCTACTCGAAATCCTCGACGCGGATATCAACGTGGCGCCCCGCGATCAGAAAGCAACGGCAGTTGCCTAGGGCGCAAAAGCGAGTGTTTTTTCGAGTTACCTTGGCAACGAGAAGAAAGGCTGTCCTTTCATAAGGATACCTTCGTTGTAGCCGTTGACGCATCGATAATACGCCCAATGCGTTTCAAGGCCCGTGACCTCCTGCACCATTCGAGAAACACCATGTCGGAATCCAATGCGCTCGAATTGCTTCGCGCTCGCGTTTCGTATGTTGTGGACGACCCAAGTAGACAATGCTTCGCCCCAGTCATTTTTCCCCGCATCGAAATGAGACAGGAACTGCGAGGACAAGACGACACCCATCCCGAATTCTCGACCCTCTAGCATAAGCTTCATTAGGACATCGAAATCGCGGTTCATCGCATGGTGAGCTTCATCGATTAGCACGAATGAATCGACTTTGCGTCGCGAGATGCCATCCGGGCCTTCCAAGAAAGGTTCCTTGGGTAAAGTCTTCATGTAGTCGGTGTAAAGGTTGTCTAAGAACATGGTCGCCACGATGTCCACGATGTCCTGTCCTGCACCACTCAAACCGGACAGATTCAGAACCGTACTCCTGTCAAATAGGTCAACGAACGTGGTGGTGTTCTCGGGATTGGTCTCGAAGATCATTAGGTCACGAAGCAAGGTCAGAACCGAGACAACGCTGTCGTTCTTACCTAGCGCCGAGTAGACGTCGAAGACGTCATTTATCGAGGGCGCGTGTCCCTGTGCGCAGGACTGGTACGCTTGCATGACGCTGGAATAGAGATCGTTTCTTTGTACTTGTCCGATGCCGGAGATTCGTCTCAGCAGGTCGCAGAAGAAATTCGCACGTCGCACACGTTCGATTTGCACGGCCATGCGGTCATCGGCGTCAACGCCAAGGGCAAAGAAGTTGATTGGCAGTGGTGATTTCGAGGGGTCCAGAATCTTGGCTCCCATCACCTCGGGAAACTCTCCCTCTGAGTAGTCGCGCTTGTAGTCAAAGATGAACACCTTGGGAGAATGCCCACGGTTCGACGGCGCCGATCGCGAAAGTTGGAATACAAACGACTTGAGGAACTGCGTCTTGCCGGTGCCGAGGTCGCCCACGACCCCGACGTTCAGCTGGTTGAGAGAGGTTTCACTGGGCCGGAAACTCACCGGCTCCAGCGCGGTCCCGCGTGGACGGTGCCCAACGAGCACGTCGATACCAAGGGGCGCCTCTTCACCTTCCTCCACCCCGTCACCAGATGACTCCTCTTCTTCTTGTTCATTCTCCACAACTTCGAGTCCAACGACTGCATCTTTTTTTTCCGCAATTTGCTGATCGTCGGAGGGCAGGGAGTCATCCTCCCGCCCGTCGATAGGCTTATCGGGTGTCTCCTCGTCTACGCGTGTTCCGCCATCACCAAGACCCAAGGCTAGCTGCCTGTCCTCCGTGTCCATGTCTTCGTCGGACGGCTTGACGATCTCAAGGGCAACTGCCTGCTCAACGATTTCCGCGACTCGCTTACCGACTTGGGAGAGGCGTTCAGCATCATCGAAACACTTTGGATTTGCAAAGAACTGGCCAGCTTCGCCAGCGCCTCCAGCGCGCTGCTCGTAGAGGCCACCACCTGCGCCGACCGCATCCACTTGGAACCAGAACAGCGTTCCTGCAGATGCAGAAATGCGTGCTTTACCGGCGGCAACCCGGCTGAGGATTCCGGTTTCCAAGTGCACCTGCCCCGGCTGTCGCCCAGGGCGAAGCGAGAATGCTGCCTCGATCAGGGTGCCCAACGCAGCATTCACTAGGGCAAGTCTCCCTCCTTCAGCCGCCATGTTATTACCGAGCTTCTCCAAGACACGCTTGGTCGAGTCCAACTGGTCCTTCGGGTCGGCCAGTAGCTGGGAGCCCCGCGCCGGGAATGAAGCCTTGTCGCCCGACCTCATTTTTACCTCGACAGGATGAAGCTCAATCGAACAGGTACCGTCGTCCGCCAAACGACTTGTCACAAGCAGCAGATCTGCACGCCTTTGATCATCAACGGCCCGCGCCCCTTCCCCGAGAATGTCGATCAAGGGGAAAACAGCATCCATGGGAACAACACAGCGGATCTCCGCGTCGCCAGCGCGTCTTTCCCATTCAGTGAGGGCCTTGAACGCGAGGGAAAAGCCCATCGCTCCCAGGCTTTGCGTGTGCCCCATGGTTAACAACGAGGATAGGCCTACACCTCGCACACCTAGGCTCGCTATGACGTTCCGTACATCGCTTGGTGTACTCGCCATACCGCAGTCTCGCAATATCTTGGCCACCTCTTCGTACAAGGCATTCGAAGGACGCGCCAAGACCGTGTAGGGATGCGTCGATGCGATTGACCCGGACGACGCCTTCTGCTTCTCGCGCGACAGGAAGGCTGGTCGCCATTCCCAAAGAGCCAATTCGTCGGTCGCGCGGCGAAGCTGAAGCGACAAGACGGACGGGTCTAGGTGCCTGTTACCCGTGATCGTCCAGCGGGCATGATCACCAAGTAGGTTTTCTCCAAGGCGAAGCGCGGACGCGAGCTTGATGCCCGCACCCGAAGCTTTCAGCGTCTCTACCTTGGCTAGCGCATCTCGAAATGAGGGAAGCTCGCCGAAACTCTCTGCCTGCAAACCAAGCGCAAAACCCGAAACGTCGTCGGACATCTCGTCGGCACGCCAAGAGCGGAAGCGGTTAAACGGCAACGAAGGCCCTGAAGTCCCAACGGGATCATCTTCACCGATGATTTCTTCTGCGCGCACGCGGACCACAGTATCTTCGATGAACTGAAGATCGACATTCGATGACGGTCCATGCTCGGGATCCGTCGTCCACTCGAACGGGGCGTGCCCGGAAAACCTTCGTGTCTGCAACGCCTCGGGCAGGATTTTCTGCAGGACATTCACGGCACTCGGCAGGTTCCCCTTTCTGTTGCTTGCATCGAAGATGCGAACGCCTCCGGGAAGTTTGTCACCACGTCGCGCAACTAAGTCTCCAGAAGCCGCTATTATGGCTTCGTCGGTTTCGACGTATCTTTCTCCTCCACTTGGCGCCGCTAAGCCTATTCTTAGCTGGGGCGACGACGGGTAAACCCGCATGTAATCGCGCAGGGCCGAAGAAACGCCGCCTTGGTCGAGCCCCGACGGGGCCCCGAATGGCAACTCGAGGCCGAGCAAGTTTATAGACTTGCCCGAGTGGTTTTCCCTCAAGGCCGTTCCAGCTAAGAGCACCCAGCTGGCGAAAACCTCCCTGGGACCCGGTGCAAGCCCCGCGCTGACCCAACGCTCGCTTCCACGAGTTGCTGGTCCCGTTAAGGGGAGAAGCTCACCATCAACGAACCGCAGGAATGACGATGCGACCTTTCCGAAGGTCTTACTGGCGACAAGGTCCCCGCCAGCTTTTTGAACGCTCCAGGACCACGCAATGCGCAAAGGGTGAAGCGGCGAAATCAGCACGCCTTCGGGTTCACCCCTCTGTTGGTTAAAGAGCAAGGCAGAGAATGGGTATGCAATCCAGGAGTGGACGCGGGGTTCGCCGGCTTCGTCGAGCATTCTCGCGAATGCATCTAGGTAAGCGGCCATTTTCTCCGGAGACATGTCCCTTAGGTCAAGCGCACTGGGCCAGGCACTGACCTCCTGTGCTCCGCAGAACTGACCCAGGTCTAGATCGTCAAACGCTTGCCAGAACGCCTTCGCGCCACTCGACTGAAGCAGTTCAGCGGGAAACTCCAAGTGCACGGGCGCGCTCGTGTTTGAATAGGCTTTTATGCTGTCGGAGTAGGTCAATGCCTGTGCACCACGCCCGCTTGCCTCGAGCACGCAAGCGCCGAAGCAAGAGCGGAGCTCACTCGATGGTGACGCCACAATGCATTGCTCCATGTACCATTGCTCCAGCCAGCCTCGGGGGTCCGACATGAGCTCGTTGCGAAGAGCATCGTCTGCGGGAATGACCGGTTCACCGGTAATGGCGGCGGCCAGTGGATTTACGTTTCCTCGCTCAACTTCCGGCACCTCGACGGTTACTTGGTAACCATCGACCTCAACCACAGGGTTTTCTGGCAAGGGGGAAGTCGAGTAGATCGCGGGAAAGGCATCCCTGTCCTGCTCAGCCATGCGCGAGAGCGTCCGCCCACCCACCAATATCGGCTCGGATGCGGCGCCAATGACTGCCAACTTGATATTGCTCTGCCCATCGCTCAACTTCAGCGGGGTGGCCTCATTGCCTTCGTCGACTTGTACGACGGCCCTCGCATCTGCATCAATTGCGTAACGACCGTCTGCCGCGAAGGATGCCAGCGGTTTCCCGGCGGCTCGCCGTTCCTCGATAGCGATAAGTGTTGGCCTAGCCGGATGCGGAGCACATATCTTTAGGTTCAGTGGTGTCACGAAGTTGGAGCCGGCAACAACACGGACCGGAGAAACCGAAAGGGTGAACGGTTTCTCTCGCCACTTACCTCCCGAATTCGCGGCGCGTCGCGACAACTCGAAGGTGACCTCGATGACACCCTCCTGCGTGTTGCATGACAGTAGGTCTACTTTCGCGGCACTTGCAGGTCTTACCTCGAATCGTGCGGGACAGTCCTCCACGCTTTCCCCCACGTCGACCATCAACCTAAGCCGCACGCGGCCCAGCATTATATGCCCATCGCTCCCTAGCTCCGGTGAGCAGGGTGGCAAAACGTGATCAACACCTTGCCAGCCGAGCTCATCGAGGTTCGTCGCACATCCTTCGTCGTCTAGTGATGAGAGTTCGTAGTTCGGTTCCCGCGAATCCTGTTCCTGAAAGAACGCCCGCTCCGAGGTACTGGCCCATCCATGCAACCAAGATTCCATGCCCCTTGTTTCCGAACCGTGGAAAGCAACCGAAAGCAGGGGATGCCCGCGCAGTGCGCGGGAAGTCGCGATACTCTTCCAGTCGAGCTCGGCCAGCGCGTGTTGACCACTGCCTCCACTATCAACCATATCGATTGCAACGAGGGAGCGTTCTATCGTTTCTTGGGAGTTCCAGTTCTCGGAGATGATCTTGGCGTACTTTTTGGCGCTATTTCTTTCCGCGTAGAAACCTACACCGGCCGGCCGAGGCAAGCCAGCTGACGCGAGAACAGCGTCTCGAGCGTGCCCGGGCGACCCAGAGGGTATGATCTCGAGTGCCCCTGACAAACGGTCGACGAGCATGTCGAGGTGCAACCAGAAGGCATCCGTCCACCGTTTCTCATCGTTCCCGGCTTCCCGGTAAGCACGAGAAAGAAACGGAATCACGGCCATGAGTGAATCTCGCAGCCGCGGTTTGTCTACAGGCAGACCAACGGCCTGATCGGCAAGTTCGGCAATCTCCCGCGCAAGTGCTTCCACGCCGACGATAGCATAAGTCGACTCGTCGACACCTCCTGGCATGCCTCCAGCCAAAGCATCCCGAAAAGTCTCGAGCGACTTTAGTTCGCGCGATTGGCCGTCAAACGCAACGAGGACGATAGAACTATCTTGCGCGTTATCCTCGGGGGTACGAAACGCGATGGCCTCACCAGCGGAGTACTCGCCCTTGTCGTTTCCAATCCGGACGGCGACCGCTCCAACCGCCTCAATGGACCTCGCAACCTCTTGCTTAAACTCGACTGCAAGAGACCTCGGCAAAACAAGCTTGTAGAGGCCATTTTGTCGACCGCAGATGCTCCCGATCGCGGTTGCTAGTAATTTTTCGGACATGCTTTAGAACCCTGCTACTATCTCGAGCGCATCGTCAGCATCGTGGCTGCTGCGCGCGAGTCCGAAGCCCTCAAGGCGAGAGACGATCGTTTGCTGCGAGGCTTCCACGCCGATCGAGGAAAGCGCGTCTTGAACTTCGTTCAATCGGCACAACGATTTGGGACGCGCACAACAAAGACTGGCAATAGTCACGAGCCACTCCTGACCAGGCTCCACCCAGGTGTAACGCCCTGAACTACGCAACATGGCATACAGGTCGCCTGCCCCAGATGGACTGCGATCAACCAGCGAATATCGGATCGTCTCCCAGGTATTGTTCGCGCCCCCGGCTTTCGGCGCGTCGAGCGCCTGCGATACCATCGGCGCGATGTCGACGCCACGAGCGGAGAGCCTTGCGCGTGATTCTTCAAGCCAGTTAGACAACCCATCTGGGTCGTCGTCATATTCCGCAGGTGCTTCGATGCCTTCCCAGTCGCCCGGCTCGACCAAATCGGCAAGTAATGACAGGCATTCGGTACCAGCGGCAGCGAGTCTGTTAACAATTGGTCCAACGTCGGCAGCAGCACGATCGAGTCGATCGTCCCAAGTGAAGAGACGCTTGGCGTCTTCCACTGCCACTCGCACGGATTGCCTCGCATCATCGCTGGACGCGAGGGCCGATAGCATCCGTCTGGCGAGATGCAACTCGAACATGTATCCCGTTGCGATTCCCGTTCGCGCTAGGCAGGCCGCCCAATCAGTCCAACGCCTACGTGGCATACTATCGATCCAGTCATCGGAACAAAGGCTGGTCCAGGCGCTCGAGAACCAATGGTAGGGCGTGGCGGGCATGGACGAAAGCCAAGCTGGGCGTCGCACGTCCCTTGGTTCATAGGTCTCAATTCGATTGGCCAGGTCATCGACACTGTCTTGGAATGGCACCGGGACCAGTTCGGTGATAGCCTCGCTGGCCCACCGCGGCAGCCCGGCCTGACTGGCTTTCAGTACTGCCTGTGCCCACAGTGCCGCCACCGAGGAATTCCCTCCTCCCAGGGCAAACATTTGCTCCAAGATAAGGGCGATATTGGCCGGATTGCTCTTACCGGTAGCCCCGCGCCGGTCTTGCAGCAGGGCGGCTTCGAGAGTGAGCGGTGTCACGACGGAGCGCGTCGCCTTTGCAGACGAGGGTGCCTCTAGTTCGTGCAACAGCACGTTGGCAACCACTCGCGCCTGGATTTCGCTATGCAGTCGCAGGTTATCCTTTAGCTTCGTGGCGAACGCATTGAATCGGTCACTGCCCTCTTGAGGGCGGGTGGTTTCGATCGCTGGGTTCTTTCGAGTGCCTCGATCGCTAAAGGCAATGCCTGCCGGGCCGAAATCTTTGTCTATTCGGCGCGGCGATCCCTGCGTTGTGAGTGACCAAGCCAGTTCCGACAAGAACAGCTCCCTTGAAGGAATATACTCCGGTCGATTAAGCCCAAAGAATGAAGTGTCGCTCGCCATACACTCGCCCTCCTATCTCGTGAAGACCGGTTGGCCGCGGTTGCTAAACTTGAAGCGATGCCGGCTCTCGTCTTGTGACAGCTGGTAGCTCACGAGGCTCGCCCTGATCCTCTCGATCCGCGGCTCGATCAACATGAGCGAGTCAGTGAATCCATGGCCGTTCTGGCGCGCCATTGCTTCACGGAGCAGGTGGAAATCTAGTAGCGCAGTTGCAGCGGGGGGAGCTTCGCCATACCGCCCCTGTTCGATTTGAAGTTCGACCCTTTCGCCCTCTGCCCTGGCGGTGATCTCGAACCGGTTTCTTTGCAAGCCAATCATTGCTCGCTCTATCGCGTTATCTCCTGCGTCTACACGGGCTTGCAAGAAAGTGAAGAAAGATTCTGCCCCCCGCTCGGTCGAAGGTGGCGCCACGATGTCTAGGATTGCTTCGGACAATTCGTGGGAAAGCCGTTGGCTTCGGTCAGCATCGATCCAAGCTTTTTGCCATTCGTTAACCACGGAACAGTGGGCCGACCATCCATTTGCAACCCCAACCAGACGGAACATGTAACGCCCGTACCAACCCAAGAGCCAATTTCGTTTCACAAGGCTTGATTGCTCGTTCCTTGGATCGATCTCGTCGCGGATCACACGCTCGATCTCCGCGTCGAGCGGGCTCCAGTAGCTGGCAACTGCCGAGTTTTCCTCCGCAATTTTTTGCCCTGGGAGTTTGCCCTCCTCGATCTCCGATAGCGTTTCCGCGAGTTCCGTACTTTGGCGACCATCGGCGGGCCCGAAACTCCTGAGCGGATCGGCAAGTCGAACCGCGCGCAGCGCATCGTTCTCTGTATCCGCCCATGGGAAAAGGTCACCCGTCTCCCTGTACTTTGAAACGTTGCCCGCATCGAACATGAGCATGTGGGTCCTAATGCTCCCGAGCGCAAGCAACGCTTGCAAGCGTGGCTCCCCTGACCGGTCGCGTACCTCGTGAATGCGTTCATCTACCCAGTCGCGAAGAGACCCCAAGTTGTCGGGGCTCGCCGGACCAAGAACCGATTGGACGAAGAGTGCCCAAAGCTCGCGATAGGTAAAATGGGTCCCTGAAATTACTGCGGCCCCCCGCAGCAAGGAGCACCAGCCGCTTGCAACGTCGTCAGAAGACAGCGAGGCAAGGTTTGCCTGCACGGGATCAAGTTCGTCACGGTCAAGCATATGACCTAGTTTAGTAGCGGCCTGAGTCACGCACTCGTGGAAGGCTACACGCCGTGCACGGCGGTCGTCCGAGAGTACCGGCGTAACCTCGACAGACCCCGTCGGCAGAGGCGCTCGATAATCTCCGGACTGATCCTCGGGTGGTGTCCACTGCTCTAAGAGTGACGCGCCGTCCATGTAGACAACGTGGACCACCGCGGAAGGCTCTCCGTTCTTTCGCACCTCGCCGAACACGTAATGTGCTGATGACTTGTCACCGTCGAAAAGCGCAATTGTCCAATTCCCGGTTTCCGCGTCGCGTATTTCGCCAGAAAGCAACCAGCCCGCGATTACCGATGCCATTTGCTCGGCTTCGTCCGCGCCATTCTCTTCAGGATTGCGCGTTTCGCCGATCAACACGCCCCTGTTGACACATGCCAAGAGGTGATCACCTGATCGCAGGACGTCACCAAGATCCCTTACGAGGGGAGATTGGTGCCGATCAGTGGGAGGGATGGTGGCATCGTTGATGATGCGGAGCCGCTCACCAGTCTCCAAGGCATACTCGTAGGTTCTCTGCGCGAAGCGCGTCTTTTCACCAAGTCTCTCGCCGTGTATGGCAGAGACCATGTCCGCGGCGAGTTTCGACTTACCGTTGCCGGCTCCTCCCACCAAGAAAACGAGGCACGAGGGACCATTGCCACCCACCGCTTCGTTACAGGTACGCACCAATGCATCGCATGCCTCGCGTGCCATAGGCGAAGAGGGACCATCGGGCCAACTCGTTGCGGTGCTTTGGTACTCCGGAGATACCGCTGCGCCGAGGCCACCAAAGGACCGCTCCAGAATCCAAGTTGGATAGCTGCTACTCAATTCGTTTTCTCTCACTACTCTTTCGGTCCGGCTATCGATTTGTTGTGGCGAAACTTTGAAATCAGGGGCGCTGAATAACAACCTGAAAAAATCTCTTCTTTTCTGTGATCTTAACAGGGCAATCACGCGCTGCAACCGAATGTGGAAGTACAAGTTCCAGGGAATGCAAATCCATGGCGACCTAGAAATAGCGGTCTAAGGCAGACGCAGGATCGCTAATCTTCCAAGTGGCTCTTCGTCTTTGCAAGACATCGACTTTGGCTTCTTAGTCTAGCGGTGTTTTTTTGTTTGAGAGATGTCTTTGTCCGCATCTTACCAGTTCGCTCCTGTTGAAGCGAACGGCAGGTGTACGATTATGGCCCGCGCTCTGATAAAGTCCCCGTACCAGCTAAATGATACGCGTCTGAGGATAAAATCCGTGGTCAGAAGGAAAAAGATCACCGCCGAAGACTGCATTCGTGCCCGTCAAATCGTGAACATGATAGCGTGACGACTCGGTGAGCACTGACCAAAATTCTTCGAGTCTGGCATGTTCGCTCCCACCGGTGTATTTCCAGTGCGCGACGAACTCGTCGATCTGTGGGGCTTTGCTCATGTGAAGTTAGTTGTTCGAAACGGGAATGCGCTCAGTTAGAAATTGTTCGAAGGTGGCGGTTTCGACCGCATATGCGCTGGTATCGCGCTTCCGGGTAATAACCTTTTCGATCAAGGCACACAGGCCAAGAATTACCATGCCCGGGAAGAACCAAAGCCCCGTCGCCAATGGCATTTGCTCACTGTAGAGCAAAGTTTGGAGAAGAGGCCAAATCAAGAATGGCATGGCAGCCAAGGCTGACCACTTGACTGGTTTCATCTTTTCCTCGGCTTCCGCAGCCAACCGGGCATGATTCTCGACCAAATCGCGCTCCCATGCTAGGAATTCGTCCATGACTTGGCCAGCGAGGTAGTGGCCGCAACGGCAATAATCGCGTGTGATGTACTCAACCTGTCCGCAGGCTGCGCAGCGGACCGCATTGATGCTATCCGCTTTCGGGCGCAGGTGTTTCTTCTGACTTTCGCGATCGGGGACTTCTTCAGCCCCGCAGACGCCTTCGAGCAGGCGCTCTATATCCTGACCAAGCCGCAGCTTTCGCGGGCGTAGTTTCAGCACTTCATCGGGAAATTCTTCATTCAACATCAGCTTACAAGCCTCAATACGCTGTCGATCCTTGTTGTGTCCGGTTCCCCGCCTTCAATCGTCAGGGCATCGGTGTTCAGGAACTCATCGAAGAGAAAATCGATGGCATCCCACTTCTTTTCAGGGGTCACGGTCAGCCCGCGTTCATTGATCCGGCGCTCGACTGCGATGCCGATCTTACGATAGGCGGCGGCGATCTCTTCGTGCCTTCGGCTCTTGCCGTCTTCCGAGTCGCCTTCGAGCATCCAGAGCGGATCAACGTCGAATTCCTCGTAGACTTTCAACAGTAGTGAAGCCGTCAAATCCCGCTGGCTGCGTTCATAGTACTGGTATGCGCTCCGACTGGCGCCTAGGCGCTGCGCCATCTCCTCTTGGGAGAGGCTTGCCATGTTTCGCACAGCCGCAAGGCGATGCCCCAAACCGGGAACTGTCATAGAAAACCTTCTTAATGGTTGTATTGACCACGATACTGGTTATATTAATCACATATGACCATAAATCGTGGCAACACGCTCGATTCACGTAAGATCAGCGTATGTTTGTTTCATTCTGAACGCAAAATGAAATTAACTGCCTCGATTTGTGAGCAAAGAGTTTGAGGAGGTGAAGCGTGGAAAAGCTCTTGGAAACCCCGAAAGAACTGGCCGAGCGCGTTGGCATTCCCGTGTCCAATATTCGCTACCTGATCCGCGAAGACATGCTGGACCACATCTATACGGCCCCTGGGCGTAGAAATCCGAAAATCCCTTCCGGCGCGTGGGAGCGGTACGTCGACAATTTCACGGTGAAAACATGCCCAGAAAGCCATCCCCGCCGCGCCTCGAGCGCGACCGCAAGCGTCCGTCCGAGGGCAACTGGTACATCTACTGGACCGAGGGGGGACGCAGCCGCGAGCACTCGACTGGCACTGGGGATCGCGACCAGGCTGAACTCTACTTCGCAGAGTGGAAGCTAAGGCGCTTTAGGCCAGATCGAGCAGTCGAGCCTTACGAATTCTATGTGGCCGACGCAATTTCGCACTACCTGGCAAAACGGCTTGATGACGTCACCGATCCGGAGCGCTTGGCCAATGCGGCAAAGCCGATCATCCGATTTTTCGATGGCTATGCCGTTGGTGACATCAATGATGCGCTCATCAAGGAGTATTGCCAGAAGCGACGAAAGGGCCGGGGTGAAAAGGGTCTCAAGGACGGCACGCTCAGACGAGAACTCAGCCTGTTGTCGACCGCTATCAGGCGCGCCGAAGAAGATCAGCTGATCACGCGCAGGATAGCCGTTCGACTTCCACCGAAGCCCGAAGGCCGAATCCGGTTCCTGACGTGCGATGAAGCGATAAAACTGATAAAAGCCTCGCGAAGCTTCGATGCCCCTTTGGAAGATGGTGTGCCGACGGAGTCAAAAACCGAACACCTGACCCTGTTTCTCCGTATCGGTTTACTGACGGGCCAGCGGAAAGAAGCGATCCTGTCCTTGCGTTGGTCCGATATCGATTTCTACAGCAACATCATCTACTGGAACCCGGTCGGGCGTCGACGGACCAAGAAGGAGCGCCCGAGCTCAAGGTTGCCCGCGCGCCTGAAGAAACACTTGTTGCGCAGGCGGAGGCGATTTCCGGAAGACGAATTCGTTGTCACCCATCGCGGCAAGTCCCTGCAGAATATCAAGCGTGCGTTTCGATCCGCCGTTGTAGCGGCTGGCCTCGAGGGTCAGGGAGACCGGAAAGTCGTGCCGCACACTCTGAGGCACACTTGCGCAACCTGGCTCATGCAGAAGGGTGCGCCAAAGTGGGACGCCTGCGGCTTTCTGGGGATGACCCTCGAGACGCTCGAAAAGAACTACGGGCACCACCACCCAGACCATCAGCGCGGGGCGGCGGATGCCATCTGACATCCGGATCATTTCCGGAAATAGACCATCACAAACGTGAACAAAGGAGCAGTCAAATGATAACGCATCATAATAAATACAGGGGGTTAGGCTCCGGCCTGATCCTTCGGGAGGCAGGGGTCGGAGGTTCGAATCCTCTCACTCCGACCAATAAAACAAGGCGCCCTTGGGCGCCTTTTTGTTTTGAGGGAGCCGGTTGAAAGGACATTCGCAACGTTTCATTCGATATCCAGTCATCAGCTTGTTCGCGACTGCCTGACTCCCAACTCAGTTAGAGCCCGTCATGTATTTCAGTTTATGATCCTGGCAGCGTTCTTCAACGCATCCGGACTGTAGGAAAAGTTGACGTTTTCTACCCTCTTGCGATACGTTGCAAAGTAGGCAGTGGCATCCTTGAATGTCATTCCCGCATGAACTTCCAAGCGACAAATGTGTGCTTAATTGAAGCCTTCCCGCCGCCGGTCTGCGGCTTAGGTCTTACAGTCAACAACAATCCATCAAAGGCGCGTGCGTATTTTGTGCCAGGAACGGGTGTGCAGAGCGCCCGTTTTTTGTATGAAGAATGAAAGACCAAACAGGGAGAAACTCATGAAAAAGTTTGCATTGGCCGCTGCGGCCTCGATGCTGTGCGCCACCGGTGCGCTGGCCGAGGTCAAGGTTGGGATGATCACCACTCTGTCCGGCGGCGGTGCAGGGCTAGGGATTGACGTGCGCGACGGGTTCATGCTGGCTATTGCACAGTCGGGCCGTGACGATATCGACGTTGTCATCGAAGACGATCAGCGCAAACCCGACATTGCCGTGCAACTGTCGGACAAAATGATCCAGTCCGAGCGGGTGGATGTCATGACCGGCATTATCTGGTCCAATCTGGCAATGGCCGTTGTGCCATCCGCCGTGAATCAGAACGTGTTCTACTTGTCGCCCAATGCGGGCCCCTCGCCGCTGGCGGGCAAGGGATGCCATCAAAACTATTTCAACGTCGCATGGCAGAATGACAATCTGCACGAAGCGGCTGGTGCTTATGCAAACGGTGCGGGCTACAAGAACAGCTTTATCCTCGCCCCCAACTATCCGGCCGGAACAGACGCGCTGACAGGATACAAACGCTTCTTCGACGGCAATCTGGCTGGTGAAATCTATACCGAACTGGGTCAGACGGATTATGCCGCAGAGATCGCCCAGATCCGGGCAAGCGACGCAGACAGCGTGTTTTTCTTCCTGCCTGGCGGCATGGGGATTTCCTTCCTCAAGCAATATGCAGACAGTGGCATTGATCTGCCCGTCGTTGGACCAGCTTTCAGCTTTGATCAGGGCATCCTACAGGCTGTCGGCGATGCGGCACTTGGGGTCGTGAACACGTCGCAGTGGAACAAGGACATCGACAACCCGACCAACGCAGGTTTTGTTGAAAGCTTTCAGGCGGAATACGGGCGTCTGCCCTCGCTCTATGCCAGCCAGGGGTTTGACACGGCGAACCTGCTGCTGTCGGCGCTGAACAAGGCTGATCCCTCTGACGCCGATGCCTTCCGCGCAGCGTTGCGGGCCGCTGATTTTGACAGCACCCGAGGTGAATTCGCCTTTGGCCCCAACCACCACCCGGTTCAGACGATCTATGCACGTGAGGTGATCAAGGAAGGTGACGTGTTCACCAACAAGATCATCGGCACCGCGCTGGAAGGTCATTCAGACGCCTACGCCGGCGACTGCCAAATGTGATCTGCCTCTGCCTGCCTTCCAATCGAGGGCAGGCAGACAGACGGAGTTTTCATGTCCTCGATCCTGATTTTCGAGCAGATCCTGAACGGTCTGCAATTCGGCGTCATGCTGTTTCTGATGGCGGCTGGCCTGACCCTGATCTTTGGCGTTATGGGCCTGATCAATCTTGCCCATGGGTCTCTGTACATGGTTGGAGCCTTTGCAGCGGCCGCTGTTGCAGGTGCGACAGGGTCGTTCCTGTTGGGTCTTGTGGCCGCATTGGCCGCCGCCGCATTGGCCGGAGCGATTGTCGAGATGGTAGTGATCCGAAGGCTCTATAATGCGCCGCATCTGGATCAGGTGTTGGCGACCTTTGCCCTGATCCTGATTTTCTCCGAGGGCACGCGATGGGTCTTTGGTTCGTTCCCCCTGTTTCTGGACATCCCCGACGCGTTGTCTGGCCCGGTCACTCTGCCCGGAGGGATTGAGTATCCGCTCTACCGTCTGGCGCTCATCCTGATCGGATTGAGCGTTGCTGCGGGTCTTTGGCTGCTGATCGAACGCACCCGCATCGGAGTTCAGATCAGAGCAGGCGAAAATGATCGCGAGATGATCGCAGCCCTCGGCGTCGATATCTCGAAGCTCTATACATTGGTGTTTGCCTTGGGTGCAGCCCTGGCCGGGTTTGCTGGCGCATTGGTCGGCGCGATCCAGTCCGTACAAGTCGGCATGGGAGAGCCGGTGCTGATCCTCGCCTTCGTCGTCATCGTGATCGGCGGCATCGGGTCTATCCGCGGTGCCTTCGTCGGTGCGTTGCTGGTGGGTCTGACCGACACGTTGGGCGGTGTGCTGCTGCCCGAGCTGTTCAAGCTCTTCATGGACACCGGAGCCGCTCAGAAAAGCGGCTCAGCCATTGCCTCTATGGGAATCTATATCCTGATGGGCTTGATCCTGATCTGGCGGCCAACCGGCCTGTTCGGAGCCCGCGCATGAAGCTGGACGAACGCCTCATCAACATCCTGGTCCCGCTGGGGCTGCTGGCCCTGCCCCTTTGGGCGCTGGCGGTGGATGAACCGTTCACGATCACTCTGGCAACGCGGGCTGTGATCCTGGCGCTGGCCGCTGTGGGCCTGAACCTCATTCTTGGCATCGGTGGCATGGTCAGTTTCGGGCATGCCGTGTTCTTCGGCCTTGGCGGCTATGCGATGGGGATTCTCGCCTACCACGCGCAAACCTATACTGCCCTTGAACTGGGACTGTTCCAGACCGACGGCACCAAGCTGATGCCGGTCATCTGGCTGGCCGCCATCATGATCTCGGCCCTTGTCGCCTTTGTCATCGGTCTGCTGTCGCTGCGTACCTCGGGCGTCTATTTCATCATGATCACCCTCGCCTTTGGTCAGATGTTCTTCTATTTTGCGATCTCATGGGCACAGTATGGCGGTGAGGACGGCCTTTCGATCTATGTCCGAAACGACTTTCCCGGCCTGAACACGTTGGTGCCGATCCAGTTCTTCGGCATCTGCTTTACCCTTCTATGCGCTGTTTTGTTCGTGTTTGCGCGCCTGCAGGCCTCGCCATTTGGTCTGGCTTTAAATGCGGCGCGGCAAACCTCGACACGCGTCGAGGCGGTCGGGCTGGACCCGACACGGCTCAAGCTTGTGGCGTTTGTTCTGTCGGGCGCGATCACGGGCCTTGCCGGAGCCCTGTTTGCCGACCTCAACCGCTTTGTATCGCCCACCATGTTTAGCTGGCAGCTGTCCGGCGAGTTGATCGTGTTGATCATTATCGGCGGCGTTGGTCGCCTGATGGGGCCGGTTGTCGGAGCCTGCGTCTTCGTCGCACTCGAACACTTTCTGGGTGAAATCACCGATTTCTGGCACGTTTTTCTGGGGATCATTCTGCTGTGCATCGTTCTGTTCGGGCGCGGTGGTATTGTCGGGTTGTTGACCGGCAAGGAGGGTGCCCGTGTCTGAACCCGTTCTGTCGACCCACAACCTGAGCAAAAGCTTTGGGGCCCTGACCGCGACCAGTGATGTCTCTATCGATCTGAAGGCGGGTGAGATCCACGCGATCATCGGGCCAAACGGCGCGGGCAAATCAACGCTGATCAAACAGATCTGCGGCAATCTGAAATCGGATGCAGGGACGGTCTGGATGTGCGGTCAGGATATATCGGGCCAATCCGCAGAGGCCCGCGCTCAGGCGGGTTTGGGACGGACGTTCCAGATTTCCGATCTGTGCATGGAAGATACCGTTCTGGCAAACACCGTTCTGGGTGCGATTGGCGCCACGGGCATGGCTTGGCGGTTCTGGCGACGTGCTCTGAGCACGCAGGCTCTGACCCAGCAGGCCGAAGGTGCTCTGGAGCGCGTCGGGCTGCAAGATCAGCGCAATACGCGCTGTGCAAATCTCAGCCACGGTCAACGTCGCCAATTGGAGGTCGCCGTCGCCCTGACCCTGAATCCCCGTGCGTTTGTAATGGACGAACCGATGGCCGGCCTTGGCGCAGAGGGATCAAAACAACTGACGGAATTTCTGAACGGATTGCGCAGTGAGGCCCCGATCCTGCTTGTGGAACATGACATGGATGCGGTCTTTGCGCTGGCCGACCGGATCAGCGTTCTGGTCTATGGAAAGATCATTGCCACCGGCACAGCAGACGAGATACGCACCAGCCGCGCCGTGCGCGAAGCCTATTTGGGGGACACTGCATGACCTTGCTGCGTCTCGAAAACCTCACGGCAAGCTATGGTGTCAGCCAGGCGCTTTTTGGTGTCGATCTGACCATGGCGCAGGGCGAAGTGACGGCTTTGCTGGGTCGAAACGGCATGGGCAAATCGACAACGGTCAAGGCGATCTGCCGGATGATCTCGTCTCAGGGAAGTCTGACGATGGACGGACAAAGCCTGCATGACCTACCCAGCCACCAAGTTGCCCGCAAGGGTGTAGGTCTTGTTCCAGAAGGCCGACGCTGCTTTGCCGATCTGACCGTACGCGAGAACTTGATTGCCGCCGCCCGCCCCGGCGACTGGACGCTGCAAACTGTGGCCGCGTTGTTTCCCCGACTTGGCGAGCGCGCGCAACAGCGTGCGGCCTCGTTGTCCGGCGGGGAACAGCAGATGCTTGCCATTGGCCGGGCCTTGATGACCAACCCGCGCCTGCTGATCCTGGACGAGGCTACCGAGGGGCTCGCCCCCCTCATCCGTCAGGAAATCTGGGCAGCCCTGCGCCAGCTGAAACAAGAGACCAGCGTTGCAATCCTGCTGATCGACAAATCGTTGAAAGAACTGGCCACCGTGTCGGACCGGGCAGCTGTTCTGGAACGCGGCAGGACGGTCTGGTCTGGCCCGATATCAGACCTGACGCCGGATATCTCGGAACGGTATGTTGGGGTCTGACCGCGCGGATGCGGTCTGGTGATTTTCCGCAAGCCCGCAAAGTCTCGTTGTTGGCCATGCCTCAGCCCGTGTGGGCCTTGAGATCATTGTAGACCGTCGCCCGGCTTACCCCCAGCAGACGTGCCACATAGGCAGCTGCGTTGCGTTCGGACAATGCCCCGGACCGGTCCAGCGCCCGTAGTAGATCTCGCCGGTCCTCGCGTTTTAGCGCATCGGCTCGCCCACCCCGTTCTGCACACCAGTCCCTGACAAACACATTCAGCCGTTCGTGCCAATCATTGCGGAACAGCGCCTCAGGCTGCGCCACGGCAGGCTGGGCGGGCAAGAGCGATCCGACCAGGCGCTGCAAGTCATGCAGATCGGTCTGGTCATGATTGATACATATCAGGACCTGCGCCCGCCCTGTCCGATCCTTGAACGCCACGCTGATGGAACGGAAGACACTGCCATCCCAATTCACCTTTTCATATGGCCCGATCACCTTGTCTTCGCTGCGAAAATCGATCTCGTGCATATTGGACGGATCGCCGGGCTGGCGCTGTGAAAAAGGATTGGCGATATGGGCAATGGTTTCAGATGACAGATCATGCACAACAACCTCAATCCGATCGCCAAACAGCAATGGCAGCGCATCGGCCATCACGCGCGCATTGGCCAGAAGTTCGGTGCGGTCAACCATCGCTCAACCCTCGTTCAGGATGTCCCCGGTCAGGTCGTTCAACCGGGCGAGCCCTGCGCGCAAATGATCTTCGGGAAGGGCTGAGCTAAAGCGGAAATGCCCCTCGACCCCGAAACGTGCACCGGGGATGACCAGCAGATCTTTTTCCTGCAGCAGGCGCATGCTGAACGCTTCGGACGAAATCGGCAGATTGAACCGGACAAAGGACATGGCCGAGGCCTGGGGTGGCACCACATCAAACACCCCTTGGTGGCGTCCCAACTCTTGGCTGAGCAGGTCAAAACCGGTTCGGATCAAGCGGCGCGCACGCGCTTTCAGTTTGGATCGGGCCGGTTCCGCCAACGCCTTGTCGGCCAGTTCCATCGACAGCATCGACGCTGCGATCGAGGCGTATTCATGCCGCCGCCAGGCGTGTTCGATGAAGTTCGCAGGCCCGACCAGCCAACCCAGCCGCAACCCCGGAAGCCCATAGGCCTTGGACATGGAATTGACGATAAGCACTCGGTCGGTACTACCCCAGAAGGAGGGCGTTTCGCTATCCCCTTCCCGCTCGGTTCCGGCATAAACCTCATCAGCCACGATCCAGGCACCAACACGGTCCGCCGCAGCGACGATCCGGGCGCGATCTGCATCGCTTAGGACACGACCCGTTGGGTTGTTGGGATTGACCACATGAATGATCCGGGTGTTGTCATCGACCGCGCGGTCCAGCGCATCGGCCTCTATGGCCCAGCCCTCGGCCTCGACAAGATCGACCCAGCGCACCTCATTTCCTCGGTTGGTCGCATTGCCCGAGATCTGTTCGTAGGTCGGGCGGAAACACACTATATTGTCGCCCGGTCTTAGCAGTGTATTGACCACCAGTGTGTTCGCCTCGGTGGCACCTACTGTAATCATGACACCCTCAGCCGAAACGCCCGGATAGAACCCGGCGATGGTTTCCCTGAGGGAGTGTTTGCCGTTGACCTGAGGGTAGTCGATCATCGTGGCCATCAGCTGTCCGACATCGATTTCTGCCAGATCGACAAGACCTTGCAGCGACATCGGATGAACACCGCTTTCCGAAAAGTTGTAGACAACCCCGTGCTCTAACTCCGAAAGGAACTGTTCAACGTGAAAGGGCTGAAAACTCTGCATGGATCGTGGGTGTCCTTTGGGTGACGAGCAATTAGACGAAAAGTACCAATATGGATAAATCTGTCTAAAACCGGGGTCAATAGCCCAGATGTTCGGGGATCTAGACCGAATTGGCCTTCAAAATCGCCGCACACTTCAAAAGTGTTCGATCAACGGCACCCTGCGCAACCTTTCCGGTCGGCAAACTTCAAGGGTTTGGCGAAGTTAGCGGTGCCGCTAGGTGCCGTTACTGATTGAACCTCAAGTCTAAGGCTCAAGCCGCGTTGACACCGAGTACACAAGATAGAGCGCAGGTTGAAACCAACTGGCAACTGCAAGTTGCACCTCCTAAACTCGGCCTGAACATTTGGCTGACCCAACGTACGCGTCAGTCGCCACAGGCCGGTTTGGAGCTAAAATGCGTGTCACTGTCGGGATCGCTGTTTCAATGCTCATCGCCCTTTCGATTGGCGTGTCGACCTTTATTGTACATTCCCTGTGGTGGACAACAGCGCGGGAAAACAGCCGGATGCTGGCTGCCGAAATCAACAGTCAGATCGCCAACACGGTTCGGATCGAAGTCGGGCTGACCCTGAGATCCGCCGAGGCGGCCTGGGCCGCTGTCAGAACGATCTTCATTCAGAACGTCATTCAGACCCGCCAAGCCGACAAACGAGAATTTGTCTTTTTGTCCCAGTTGCAGGCGCAGCCCAACATTTCATGGATCACATTCGGCTGGCCTGACGGAAACTTTTTCGCCGCCCATCGATTGGGCGACAGCGGCTTGGAAATGATCGAGATCGACGAAAACATTCGGGACAGGATGCTGCGCAACGACCGCTACATCTTTATTCCCGGTGACATCCAGTTCGAAGAGCGCACGTTTAGCGAAACGGATTACGACCCACGCACTCACCCCTGGTATGGCAACTTCATCGGTCGCGACACGCCTGACTGGATCGAGGTCCGCGATCTGCCCGGCAGCGACAAGACGGTTTACGCCTTCGCCGGACCAATCGACGTGCGTCGTCAAAGACAGGGCGTGCTGACGGTGGCAATCGACACTGATCGTCTGTCGCGTTTTCTGGGCTCGTTGAGGCCGGGTGAGTTCGGAGCCGCCTTTATCCTGAGCGCGGATGGCAAGGTTATTGCCGTGCCTGACCCAAACGCGGATGAGATCACGCCCGCACGCATGGGCGAAGGCGATCTCTACGAAGTCGCCAAAATCTCGGGCGAAAGACTTCTGGCTGATGCCGAGACAATCGTTCCCGGGACATTAACCAAACGGTTGGTCTACGACGATGTTCCCTATGCGGTGGCTCTGACGCCATTGGGGTTTTATGGATGGCGCGTTGCCACGGTCATTCCCGAGTCCGCGTTTCTGTCAGGTATCGACCGGACGCTGGTCAATCTTGTCTATATTCTGCTTGGCGTAGTTGGCTTGGCGACTGTCGCCGCGATCTGGCTGGTCCGCCGTGTGGTTGCCAACCCTCTGTCGCGCGTTGCCGAAGACCTCAGCCGCATTGAACGCTTTGATGTCGAGCAGGTGTCGCGCCGCCCTTCCCGCCTTAAAGAACTTGAAAACCTGTCCGCCGCGACGGCGAGCATGGCGGCAGGTTTGTCAGCCTTCCGGAAATATGTACCAACCGATCTAGTGAAAATGCTGGTCGCCGCGGGGATCAAGACCCAACCCGGCGGTGAGACAAAGCAGATTTCGGTCCTGTTTTGCGATGTTTCAGGTTTTACCGGCCTGGCTGAAAAGCATGGGCCCAAGATCGTGGAGTTGATGGCACCCTTTTTCAGCGCCGCGTCTTCGACGATCGAGCGACACGACGGTACAATCGACAAATTCATCGGTGACGCAGTCATGGCGTTCTGGGGGGCCCCAAGGCAAAACCCCAACCACGCTGAATACGCCTGCCGCGCGGCCCTGGAACTGCTTGAGGTTGTCGAGACGACCAGCCTGCAAAACACCTCCGATGAGACCCTGCATGTCCGCATTGGTTTGAACAGTGGCGACGCACTGGTTGGCAATATCGGGTCCGAGCAACGCTTGAACTACACCGCAATCGGGGATGTCGTAAACGTCGCAAGCCGCCTGGAGGGGGCAAACAAACTCTACGGCAGTTCGATCCTGATTGGTCCTGAAACCCGGCGCGAAGCTGGTGATGCCGTTGTTGTACGCGAGTTGGACACGCTTGAAATCATCGGCCGCTCGGAAGAATTGGTGGTGTTCGAGTTGATTGCGATGGCAGAACACTTCAAAGAGTCGCGGGCCTGGATCGAAGCCTATGAAACAGGTCTGGCCCATTTTCGCGCTGAGCGGTTCTCTGACGCCATCACCGCCTTCGAAACCGCGGACAGTTTGCGCGGGGGCGACCCGGCCTCGGCCCAGATGATCGAACGCGCATCCGACACACGCCGAACATCCCTGCCCGGTTCCTAAGCTGTGCGCTGTTTAAGGCTTTTTACAACAGTGCCACAGGACCGAATAAGGTCTTCCACCTCGCGGGTGTAGTTCTCTGCGCCGCTATGCAGCAGTGTTTCGACGGATTTGGCCATGCTGGCAAGCTCGGTTTCGCCAAAGCTTGAAACACTTCCATAAACCCGGTGAACCAGAAACTCTATGCGGTCCCTGTCGCCCTTTTTCTGGGCTTTCTTAAGCTCGACATAGCAGTCTTCCAGCGAATCCCTGAAGGTCAGAAAAACCTGATCCAGTTCTTCGTTGCTCAGGAATTGTCTCAGGCGCGCTTTGGTATCTTCCGAACTTTTTGACACAAAGGGTTTTCCGGATGTTCGTTTTCCGATTGTCGCCCGCATCGCGCCATACAGGACACGTTCATCCAACGGTTTGGAAACAACCGCGTCAAACCCCGCAGACGTATACTCATCCAAATCTTCTGGCATGACATTCGCAGTCACAGCGATCGTCGCGATTGCTTTTTCGGGCCGCTTGGCCTGTGCAATGTCCCTGAGGTCCCGGGCCAACTGAACGCCCGTTGTGTCAGGAAGTCGAATGTCAGTCAAAATGCAGTCGACATCCTCGGGGCGGAACAGCTTTTTTGCGTCATTGCCATTGGCGGCCGCTGTGACCTTGTGACCGTCGCGCTCCAACAGGCTTTTGAGGATTTCCATGCTGGTCGGATCATCTTCGATGATAAGAACGTTCTGCGGCTGTCCCACCGTGACAGACAGCCCGGCTGCTTCAGATTGGCGGGACGGTGCCGGTGCGGCTTGAAACGGCACTTCGACCCTGAAAACCGTTCCCTCGCCCAAACTGCTTTTCACGGAAACATGCCCTTTGAGCGAAGACGCAAGCCCGCGCACGATCGAAAGGCCCAAACCGGTCCCGCCGGTTTTGCGGGAATCAATATTCGATGCCTGCGTGAAGGGCTCGAATATGTCGGCGACCTGATCTTCGGGCACACCAATCCCGGTGTCGCTTACGGTAAACGCAACAGACTGTTTTGATTGCTCGAATGACAGGGTCACGGACCCCTCATGGGTGAATTTCACCGCATTTCCAAGAAGGTTCAGCAGGATATGCCTGAGGTGACCGCTATTGCCACTCAGGTAAACGCCATCATCAAACTGAGGGATAATCAGCTGTATGTTCTTCGACCGCGCCAAGGGGCGCAAAACGGCTTCGAGGTCCTGAAGGATTTCAGACAAGTTGAAGGTTTGAAATTCGTGGTCTTCGGCTTTCTCTTCCAGTCGGGCGATGTTGAGAACGTCGTCGATGAGGTTCCGCATCGCCAGACTTGAACGTTCTATTTCATCCAGTCTCTGATCCAGCGTGTCGCGGTCTTGCGGCATCAGTTTGATCAAGCGGATGTTTCCGACAATGCCGTTCAGCGGTGTACGCAGTTCATGGCTGGCCGTGGCCAGAAACTGAGATTTTGCTTCGTTCGCTTTTTCGGCGTCGTTTCGTGCTCTTTCCAGATACACACTCTGAACAAAGTTGACCCTGAGCGTCCTTTCCGAAAAGAACTTTGCGTACAGGCCCATCAGAACCACGGAACACAGAACAAATGACGGGCCAATCCAGGTATCGACACCACTGCTTATGCCCGCATCGTTAAAGACCAGATAATACGAGACCGGGACAAACAGCAGAAGCTGCAGCGCTGCCGAATGCGAGAACACAAAAGGCAGAAAAACCGTGCCTGCAAGGCTTATCAACGCAAAGCGATACAGGAAATCCTTGGATTCATGGTCACCCGAAAAGGCAAACGCAGCCCAGATGACCAGATACATCAGGGACCAACCCGTCGAAATGATGACGGGCAACGTTCTCGCCGGAAGTTTGTGGGAAAAGAAGAATAGCGCGAAGATAAACGAGATTATAAACAGTCGCGCGCCCCAGACCGCCAGATCTTGTCCCGAAAAGCTGCGTGCATTCAGAACAAAGACTTCAAGGAACGCAAAAGCGACGTAAAATGATGCGCCGAACAGCAAGGCCGTGCGGAATTGACCGCGTGTGGATTCGAAATACCAGTCGCGGTATTGGGCCTCGAAATTCCGATCAAGAAAGTTCTGAGTCACCGCATTGATCGGTTCGTCATATATGAAGGCGCGTGGTTTCAACTGCGCGCAACTCCTAGCCTATACCCAACACTATGGACGGTAACGATGATTTTGGGACCCTCGCTTCCACCAGACAGTTTTTTGCGAATTTTCGCGACAAGAGCATCGATGGTGCGTTCTCCTGCGTCATGATCCGGGGACAGAGCAACTGCGTCCAACAGGACCGCACGCGACAGGACCCGCCCGTTGGCATTGACGATTGCCATCAACACATCAAACTCGGCGCGGGTGAACGGAATGGTCTCAAGACGCTTGTTCCAGACCTGACGACTGTCCAGATCTATCTCGACATCGCCCAAATGCACCCTTGCGTCCTGGCTTGGCATCTGGGCATGGGAACCGGTGCGCCTGAGAACGGCGTTGATCCGTGACAAAAGTTCATCGGGATCAAAGGGTTTGGTCAAGTAATCGTCACCGCCAATATCGAGACCGCTGATCTTGTCACTGGCGCTGCTTCTGGATGAGATGAAAATGATGGGAGGATGCGCTGATTTTGCCCGCATCGAACGCGCAAGAACCAATCCATCCTCATCCGGCAACCCAAGGTCAAGCAAGGCGATATCAACCGTTTTAGAAGCCAGAATCGCGCGCGCGTCCGCGACGTTGGATGCCTGCAGGACACCGTAGTGAGGCCTGAGCAATGCTGACGTCAAAGCCAGCAGCGACGGGTCATCTTCCACCAACAATACGTTCAGCTTCTTCAAAAGTCAGTTCCCATCAGTTTTGGACACGTTGCGCCACGCATCCAGGTTTCGCCAATCACAGCGTCCCTGCCTTCTTTTCTGGAGTATGTATACCCAAAGGCACAAGCCTAGCGTGCGCAAAGCCATCAGCTGTTAACATCTCATTAACATCTAGGTCGCTGTTTGGTGACAATATGAAATTAACCTGCCTCCACAGACCCTAGTTGCTGGTGCAGTCATGTTGAATACATCTTTCGCAATAATCGAACCCGTCGACGATCCTGACCTTCCCGAACCTCTGTCCCCGTGGGAAAACCATGGCACTCTGGGTGTCATAGACATTTGCAGCGATGAGCCCACGGTTGTTAAAAAGTTCCCGGTGCGACCCAACATGATGCAGCCGGATCAGACCAACCTGATCGATCTGACCTTTGAAGAAAACATTTCGATGTCTCCGACCGATGGAGAAAACGACAGTCTTCTGATCACGATCATGATGACGGATGTCGTGAATTCGACCGAGATTATCGCCAGTCTGGGGGACGCGAAATGGCGAGACATCATGGACAATCTCGATGCAGCCGCGATCCAGACAGTTGCTCGCCACGAGGGGTCGCTCATCAAGCTGATGGGCGACGGGATGCTTGCCGCTTTCCCACGGCCCAGTGCGGCCATCGCATGCGCCAGGGAGTTTCAGGCCGAGGCTGAGAAATCCGGTCTCAAGATTCGTGCCGGGCTACATTCGGGTGAATGCCTGCGGACCGTAAACGATGTGACAGGGATCGCCATTGCCATTGCGGCGCGTGTGCTTAGCCTCGCACCGGGCGGGCATGTTTGGGTGTCAAGCACAGTGCGCGATCTGGTTCTTGGGTCGGGACTGGAATTCAAGAAGGTCGGCCCCAAGAAACTCAAGGGTCTGTCCGAAGAATGGATTTTGTACCAATTGATGGATAGCGACATGGCCTAGGCGTCGTGTCAGTGCAGATTTTTCGTTTCGAAAAAGCTTGAGGGGGGTTTGGATTTTCAGCGTGTACCACATACGGGAATTCAGATCGCAGGCCTTATGAGAGGCGAAAAAAGTGATGCGCGGGTGAACGGGTTGTTCGGTGTTTCAGAGTATTCTTTTGCTAGTACCGTTCACCCTGCGCAGCACGTCCCATAGAGGCCACGCAGTTACACGCAGGCCATTCCTTAGTGGCGTAAAGACGATCACCATCACGATCCCCAGAGAGAACAGGCACCAGATCGCCGGCATTTCCGTTGGGCTATCTGTTGTCGCCCAGGCCAGTGTTGGGCCGATCAACAGTTGAAATCCCGCGACCTTCCACGCACCGACAACGGCTGGCAGCAGGAACATGACCGTGAAATAGACCGGGAAGTTGAGGTTATACTGCTGACCAAAAATCGTGGCCGGAAGCCGTTCGCCCAGATCGTTCAGCGGCAAGTGCCAGCCGATATGCCAGCTTTCCTTTTTGACGCACAGGTGATCACTGCACAAAAGACGCCCTGGCCTGCAGGGACCGGCCCAGTCGAACGGGTAGATTTGCAGCAAAAGATAGGCCGCCGTCAGTGCGCCGATCCCCAGAACGACCGGTGCAATAGCCCGTCGCACATCGCTTGGGATGAAATACAATGCGAGGATGCCGGTAAACAAAGGCTGGAACGCAATGTGCACATAGGCGAGCAGGGCCGCAACTTGGTTCTCGGGTAATGCGCATTGACCTTCAACGGAATAGGAATACCCCTGAAGCGCTTCGATCGCGGTAAAATACAATAGCGGCGACCAGAGCAAAGCGCTGTCTCCCTGCCGTATCGCCTTGACCGTGGCCGCAACCCCCACCGCTGCGATCGTATAAGACGCTGGCCCACTCCAACACATTATTATATCAATTCCCGTAACCTACTATGTCGGGATCAGTATGCATTCGTTGAGTTGTCGAGAAAGACCTTTTTTGATTGATAAGGTTCTGGATGATTTTGCGAGGTTCGAGTTTCCCTTAAAAGACATCTGGCTGAGCGCGGCCCGGTTCCATTTTCAAAACATTGACCCTGAAGTAGCGACCCTGACCGCAGGATCGCGGGCGCTTGAGATTGGCTGCGGGGCCGGGATTTTGCTGACGCTGTTGCGCCAAAGCAACCCCGGCATCACACTGGATGCGATCGAACCCTTTGCCGAAGGCTTTGCGCCGATGGAGGATGTGCTGAACCATGCAGCAGAATTGGGTGGTGAGATACAGCGCAGTTCATATGAAACCTTCGAGCCCGCTCGGCCCTATGACCTCGTCTATATGGTCAACGTGCTGGAACACTTGCCGAATTGGCGTCATTTTCTGGATACGTTGCCCCGGTTCCTGGCTCCGCAGGGGCGCTGCCTGGTCCTGTGCCCCAATTATGGCTTCCCGTACGAGCCGCATTTCAACATTCCGGTCGTCGGCTCCAAGGTGACAACCGGGCGCATCTTCAGGCGCCGCATAAACTGGGTTGAGACCACCTATGGGGTTCACGGGCTTTGGAACAGTCTGAACTTTGTACGTCTGTCTCAGATCAAACGGCACCTGAAAGGCCTACCGCTCAGCTTGCGTGTCCGGCACGAAGTCACTGACCGCATGATCGACCGGTTCAGTACCGACCCTGTGTTCAAGAAATATCTCGGCGTGTTCAGCGGGGTCGGACCCGCCACGAAAGCCCTTGGTGTCACCAAAGCGTTTCGCCTTGGGCCTTGCGAGAACATCCAACCTTACATGTTCCTGGAATTGACCCGAAAGACCGACGGGCGCAAGTTTGGATGATCGACCCTGTTAAATTGTGGCTGTTAATGGCATTGTTCTGTCATACAGCTTGATTTTAGTCAGTGATTAAGAATGAACTCGATCAAAGTTCCGCGCGAATATGTAAAAGCAGACGATTGGACAGCCTGCAAAGCCTTAGCAATCAGTGTAATAGTCGTAGCGTTTGGCCTGTACGTTCCAGCCACGTTTCCAGGATCATGGATTTCGCTTTTTGTTGGATCGGTTCTGTTTGGGGCTGGCATACTGAGGCTCTATTCGATCCAGCACGACTGCGGGCACTATAGCTACTTTTCCAATCGCAGACTGAACGATCTGCTTGGCACCAGCCTGTCGCTTTTCTCTGGAATTGCGCATAGTGTTCTGAGGTATAACCACAATCTGCATCACGCGCATCTGGGTGATTTGAAACACCGCGACGCCCATGAAGTGTTCGTTATGACCCGGCGCGAATACGAAGCCGCGCCAGTGTCAAAAAAGCTTTTCTACCGTATCTACAGACACCCGATCACACTGTTTCTTGTGGGACCTTTCCTGATCTATTTCATTCAGTATCGCTGGCCCAGAAATACACTGAAAGTCAGTATTCGGGACGTGGTGGTTCAGAATATCGCCATGTTTGTCTTCTGGTCTCTGGTGGTCGTGGTTTTGGGATGGTGGGCCTTTTATGCCATCCTGTTGGGCAGTCTTGGTGCCGGCAGTTTTGGAATTTTCGTTGTGTATGTCGGACATAATTTTGAAGAGACCTACTGGCGCGAGACCGACAGCAAGACGGCACAAGCGGCGGCCTTGCAGGGCGCAAGCTCACTCCGGCTTGGACCCGTTGTGGACTTTGTGCTTTTGAATTTCGGGTTCCACGATCTGCATCACTACAACGCCAAAATCCCCTGCTACCACCTGAAAGCTTGCAATGACGCCATAGCGCAGGACTGGAACAGCGCTGCGATTGGCGTCAGGGAGGCGATGGAATGCCTGCGCTGGCGATTGTGGGACGAAGATACCAACCGAATGATCCCTTTCCCACAATCGCTTCGCCATGACATCGGGGTTGGATGGCGTAGATCGATGCCGTCGGCGTAGTTTCAGCGCCTAAGACTGTGTGATCGGACGTGTATAGCATCTGATCTAGTCATAGCGCAGTTCCGTCGCTTTGCCGCGGAAGATCACGTAGGACAGCACCGTGTACCCCGCAATGACCGGCAAAACAAAAACCGATCCGATCAAGATGATAAACAGGCTTTCCGGCGCGCTTGCCGCCTCGTAAATCGTCAGCTTCTCGGGCACGACGTAGGGGTAGAAACTGTAGGCCATTCCAAAAAATGCCAATGCGAACAGCACAATCGAGGCCGCAAACGGAAACCACGCCCAGCGATCATTTCGTGTTGGCAAATGCCGCAGGGCATACCACAGCAGTGCGATCAGGATACCCGACATCAGCGGTAGAGGCAGCAGCAGCAGGAATTCGGGGAAGGCAAACCATTTATCGAAAATGCGCGGACTGACCAGAGGTGTGGCCAGCGACACCGCTCCAATGCCGATGATCAGGCCCCAAATCCCGCCTTTGGCCCAGCGGACAGCCTTTTCCTGTAGCGTTCCATCTGTTTTGAGAATGATCCAGCAGGCCCCGATAAAGGAATACCCCACAGCCAGAAAAACCGCCGTGATCATGGCGAAGACCCATGTGCCAAAGCCACCGTCCAGCCCCATGATGTATTTACCCAGCATGAAACCTTGTGCCAACGCTGTCATCATCGACCCCGCGAAAAACGCCTTGTTCCAGAGGTGTTTGAGGTGGGCTGGTGCCTTGACCCTGAATTCGAACGCAACACCCCGCAGGATCAGACCGATCAGCATGATCGCAACGGGAAGATAGAGCGAGGTCAGGATCACCCCATGAGCGGTCGGAAAGGCCACCAGCAAGATACCGATGGCCAGAACCAGCCATGTTTCATTCGCGTCCCAGAACGGTCCGATGGATGCAACCATTCGGTCTTTCTCGGCGTCATCGGCGAACGGAAACAGGACGCCTACCCCCAGGTCGAACCCATCCAGAACAACATAGACAAGGATCGACAGCCCCATCAGCGTTGCAAAAGTCAGCGGCAGCCACTGTGCCGGATCTCCAAAAAAGTGCATCTTCATTTACTCCGCTGGCACGGCCTGCGGGTTTTTTGCATCTGACCGGGCCGGTATGTCACTCCGTGCCGCTTTGCGGGCCAAGTAAAATAACACACCGATATAGGCGGCCATCAACACCGCGTAGATCAACAGATATGCGGCAAGCGTCGTACCCACCATCGGTGCCGGGACGTCTGCAACAGCCTGCTCGGTGGTCAGTACACCCTGCACCAGCCAGGGCTGACGTCCGATTTCAGTTGTGTACCAACCGGCAAGCGTGGCCACCCAGCCGGAAAAAGCCATTGGCACCAGGGCCAATTGCATCAGTTTCGGCACGCCGCCCGGCCCCCTTTCGCGCCGCATGAACCACACGGTCGACCAGCTGAACAGCAACATCGCCACACCTGTTCCCACCATGATGCGGAAAGACCAAAAAACGGGCAAAACCGGGGGGTGCAGAACTGTGCCATCCTCGGCGACAAAGTCGTTCAACCCAGGCACAACCCCATCGGCCTTGTGCGTCAGAACAACCGACGCGAGGTTGGGGATGCTGATCTCGTACAGGTTTTCCCGAACAGCCTCGTCCGGGATCGCAAACAGAACCAACGGAACATTGGGGCCGGTTTCCCAATTGCCTTCCATCGCTGCAATTTTCTGCGGCTGATGTTCCAGTGTGTTCAGGCCATGCAGGTCGCCCATATAGATCTGGACCGGGATCAGCAGCGCCCCCAGCCAAGCGGCTGTCTTGAAAGTTGCACGCACATCCTGTCCGCGGTCGCCGACCAACCACCGGAAGGCAGAGAGCCCGAGGATCAGAAAAGCCACTGTCAAACCGCTGGCCAACAGCATGTGCGCCAGCCGGTAAGGCATTGAGGGGTTGAAGATGATCGCCCACCAATCTGTGGCAAAGGCTACGCCATCGCGCATTTCGAACCCGGCGGGCGTGTGCATCCAGCTGTTCAGCACCAGGATCCAGAAGGCCGACATGGTGGTGCCAAAAGCAACAAGGAAGGTTGCTGTCGTGTGCAGCCAGTTGGGCACCTTTGAAAAGCCGAACAACATGATGCCCAGAAAGACGGCCTCAAGGAAAAATGCCGTCAGAATCTCATAGGCCAACAATGGCCCGGCGATGTTGCCAACGCTTTCCATAAAGCCCGGCCAGTTGGTGCCGAACTGGAAGGACATTGTGATCCCGGACACAACCCCCATCGCAAAGGACAGAGCAAAGACCTTCACCCAAAAGCGGTAGGCTCCCATCCATTTTTCATCCCGCGTTGCGTTGAAACGCAGCTTGAAAAACAACAGCACCCAACCCAAGGCGATGGTGATCGTCGGGAAGAGAATATGAAAGGAAATATTTGCCCCAAACTGAATACGGGACAGCAGTAGCGTGTCCATCTCACACCTGTCATTGGTTCGTTTAATCGACAGATAGAGTGGGATAGCGATCCTTGAAGACACCCTGCGACAGCCCGCCCTGCGGCAGAGTAGCCCAGCCCCGCCAAAGGCGTGTCGGCGCGTCAGGAAAACAGCCACAGAGCGGCCGAGCAAGACTGACCAAAAGCGAAAACAACCCCATCTTCAACGCGCTCTACCCAGCACAGCGACCGCGAATGTGCATGTATTTGAGGTACCCCAGATCCTTTGCCGCAAGTGCTTGCGTGCAATACGTCGCTCTACAAGGCTCAGCAGGTTTTTCGTTTCAATGCCAAACCAGCGCACCGTGCGATTGATGGCAACGTGGTCCAGCGCAGGATGGCTTGGAAATAGGTCGAATCTGAACCTAATGCGGGCGATCAAAAGACCAGTGTGAAACGTTCCGTTTGGGAAATATGCGGCTGCGTTGAAGGCCGAGGATGGTGGTCGTTTTGTGTGGCCCGAACGTGGTTTGTATTGCGGTCCAAAATCAACCTCGACTCTGCCGATCGAGAGTGACAAGGTGTCATCGAAGTATTAAAGTGAGACTAAAAAACCTAAGTGTTTGGCCTGTTTGCTACTCAACACCCCCAAAATGCGAGCTCAGATGTCCAAGTTCAAGTTTCCCTCCGCTTTCACAATCCTATTCATTCTAATCGCCGTGGTCGCGGCCCTGACCTGGGTCATCCCGGCCGGTGAATATGATCGCCAGATGAACGAAGCTTTGGGCAGTGAAGCGCCTGTTCCTGGCACCTATCATGAAGTCGAACCAAATCCACAGGGCCTGACAGCGGTAATACTCGCCCCGATTGCCGGAATGTATGATCCCGGATTGCTGGGAAGTTCATCAAGTGCCGCCATTGATGTCGCTGTCTTCGTACTGATCATTGGTGGTTTTCTGATGGTTGTCACCAAGACAGGCACCATAGACGCCGGCATCGGGTGGTTGTTGCACAGGCTTGCCGGGCGCGAAATTCTGATGATTCCGATCTTGATGACCGCCTTCGCCTTTGGAGGGACGAGTTATGGCATGGCCGAAGAATCCCTGGCGTTTTATGCGCTGATTATTCCGGTCTTCATACGTGCTGGCTACGACTCGCTGACCGGTGTTGCCGTGATCATGCTGGGCGCGGGTATTGGGACGCTGGGCTCGACTTTCAACGCCTTTGCAACCGTCGTGGCATCGCAGGGCGCAGGGATTCCCTTCACCAACGGGATCGTTCTGAGGTTCGTTATTCTCGCGCTCTGCCTGGCCGCCGGTATCGCCTTCGTCATGCGGTATGCAACCCGGGTCAAAGCCGATCCGTCCGCATCAGTGGTTGCGGATCAAGCAGACGAGAACAGGGCGCATTTCCTTAAAGGCTCAGCAGGTGATGACGCGTTCCCTGAATTGACCCGAACCCGTTCGATGATCTTGGTTCTGTTTAGCCTGACATTTGCAATCATGATCTACGGGGTGGTTGCGGCAGGGTGGTGGATGGCCGAGATGTCCGGTCTGTTCCTTGTCATGTCGATCATCGTCTGGTGGGTGGGGAAAATGGACGAAGGGTCCCGGATGGACGAAGCAACCTTTGTTGAAACCTTCGTCGATGGCGCCCGCGATCTGCTGGGTGTGGCGCTGATCATTGGCGTTGCGCGTGGCGTGGTTGTCATCATGGACGCGGGCAAGATCACCGACACGATTTTGGCCAGTGCCGAAGGATTTGTGTCCGGCCTGAGTGAGTTTGCCTTTATCAACGCTATGTTCGGCATTCAGATTCTGATGTCCTTTCTGGTACCGTCCTCGTCGGGGTTGGCGACACTTTCCATGCCGATCATGGCGCCACTTGCTGATTTCGCCGGCGTTGGACGGGATCTGGTGGTGACGGCATACCAGTCTGCAAACGGCTGGGTGAACCTGTTCAACCCGACCTTTGCGGTGGTCATGGGCGGGCTGGCGATAGGCCGCGTGTCCTATGATCGTTGGCTGCGCTTTGTGTTCCCGCTTCTGCTTATACTTGCCGTTATTATATGTGCGGCCCTTACGGTCGGAGCAATGGTGGACCCCGGTATCGACGCACCTACAGCAGAGACTTCGGGCCCCTCGACCGATTGAGCCTGCGACATGTCTGATCGTTCCTCATCCGCGACGATGCGAACATCAGCCGCACTGGGGCTGCCTGCATGTATTGCGCTTGTTGTCGGAAACATGATCGGCTCCGGGGTGTTCCTGCTGCCCGCTTCTCTTGCGCCTCTTGGACCAATTGCAATTGGCGGTTGGGTGCTGACATCGGCCGGTGCGATTATGCTGGCGATCATTTTTGGACGCCTGTCGCGGATCGTCTCAAAACCCGGGGGGCCCTACGCCTACTCACAAGAGGCGTTCGGTGATTTTGCCGGGTTCATCATAGCCTGGGGGTATTGGATCGCGCTCTGGACCGGGAACGCAGCGGTCGCGGTCGCTTTGGTTGGGTATCTGGGGTTCCTGTTTCCGATCATTGTTGACGTTCCCATGTACGGTCTTTCGACTGCTTTGCTTGCGATATGGATTCTGACTCTGGTCAACATTCGCGGTGTCGAAGGGGCTGGTCTGGTTCAGATTGTCACAACCGTTCTCAAACTCGCTCCGCTCATCCTGATTGGCACGCTGGGTATCTTTTGGGTCGACACCAAGAACTATATTCCGATCAACCAAAGCGGCACCACGGCGTTCACTGCGATTTCAGCCGCAGCGGCCCTGACGCTTTGGGCTTACCTCGGACTTGAATCTGCAACCGTTCCATCGGGCGACGTCATCGAGCCGGAAAAGACCATACCGCGGGCTACCGTGATCGGTGTGATTATCGCGGCCAGCGTCTATATCTCGGTGACAGCCGTTGCGATGGGCGTCATCCCCCCCGCGATGCTCGCCGTGTCCGCCGCCCCACTCGCCGCCGTCGGCGAGGTCATGTTCGGCCCCGTAGGCGGGACCCTTGTCGCCATTGGGGCGGTGATTTCGACATTCGGCACCCTCAATGGTTTTACTTTGCTTAGCGGTCAGGTGCCCTATGGGGCGGCTTTGGACCGCGTTTTTCCAGCCGCGCTCGGGCGGAAATCGAAATACGATACGCCTGCAAATGCACTAATCCTGTCGAATGCACTGGCCTCGGTGCTGATCATCATGAACTATGCTCAGGGTCTGGTTGCTGCATTCAACTTTGTGATCCTTCTCGCTGTTGTTGCCAGCCTCCTGCCCTACGCCATCTGTTCGGTGGCCGAGATCATGATCCGGCTGAAAGGTGGGCAGGCCCTGCATGGGCCGGAACTGGCCAAAGTCGCCATCCTTGGCACATTTGGGTTCATCTACTCGGCCTGGGCCTTCATCGGCTCGGGTGCAGAAACCGTGCTGGTTGGCTCGGTCCTTCTGCTGGCAGGCGTGCCAATCCATGTCTGGGTCCGCTGGAGCCAGTCCAATGACGTTGAAAACACTCAGAAAACGGATACCTCGAAAGGAGAGATGCAATGAAGCTCGGCGTTCATTCCGAGATCGGAAAGCTCAACAAGGTGATCGTTTCGCGCCCTTCTCTGGCGCATGATCGTCTGACACCGCGAAATTGCGAAGAACTTCTGTTCGATGATGTCATCTGGGTCGAACAGGCCCGCAAGGATCACGCCGAGTTCTGTTCGCTCATGCGGGAACGCGGGGTCGAGGTTTACGACATTCAGGATCTGTTGGCCGAAGCGATAAGATCGGACCCGGCGGCGCGCGCTTTCCTTCTTGATCGCCTGATCACGCCCAACATGGTCGGGCTGGGGTTTTCCGTGGAAATGCGTGCCTGGCTGAACGAGATGGACGCAAAGCTGCTTGCGCGGCATATGCTGGGCGGGATCATCTTTGCGGATCTTCCCAAAGGCATGATCGACGAGCAGTTCGGCGATCTGGTGTCACTGGGCGATTTCATTCTTCCGGCCATTCCGAATGCGCAGTTCCAGCGTGACCCCTCGTGCTGGATATTCAACGGCGTGACGACGAACCCGATGTATTGGCCTGCGCGCAAACCGGAAACCCTGATCATGCGAACGGTCTATCGTCACCACAAGATGTTCAAGGATGCCGAATTCGAGTTCTGGTGGGGCGACAGTGACGACGATTTCGGCTTGGCCTCGGTCGAAGGCGGTGACGTTCAGCCGGTGGGCAACGGAACTGTCTTCATTGGAATGGGCGAACGCACAACCCGGCAGGCTGTCGCTCAGGTCTCAGAAGCCCTGTTCAGAATGGGTGGCGCTGAGCGTGTCGTCGCCTGTGCGATGCCCAAAAGCCGCGCGGCCATGCATCTGGATACGGTCTTTACCTGTCTCGACCACGACAAGGTCACCGCATTCTCGGAAGTCGCCGATCAGATCACCTGCGTCTCGATCCGCCCCGGTGACCGAGGCGATCTGGATATCCACGTGGAAAAAGGACACCTGTTCGACGTTTACAAAGAAGCCCTGGGGCTGAATTCGCTCGAAGTGATCTCGACGGGCGGCAACGAATTCCAGGCCGAGCGCGAACAATGGGATGACGGCAACAACGTCGTGGCCCTCTCGCCGGGTGTTGTTGTCGGCTATGCGCGCAATACGTTTACCAACGGAAAGATGCGGGCGGCTGGGGTCGAAGTGATCGAGATATCCGGTCAGGAACTTGGGCGCGGGCGTGGGGGTGGTCACTGCATGACCTGCCCGATCGATCGCGACCCCGCGTATTGAATTCATCACCAGCGCAGCCCCCTGCGCTTGCAGCTTTTTGTTAGGGAGAGACAAAAATGGCATTCAATCTGAAAGGCCGCAGCTATCTGAAAATCGCCGATTTCAGCCAACGTGAAATGCTGTATCTGCTGGATCTGGCCCGCGACCTCAAACGCGCGAAATACGCCCGCGCCGAGAAGCAATCGCTAACGGGCAAGAACATCTGCTTGATCTTCGAAAAAACGTCGACGCGGACCCGGTGCGCCTTTGAAGTGGCGGCCTACGATCAAGGGGCGAACATCACCTATCTCGATCCCTCGGGCTCGCAGATCGGACACAAGGAGTCGATGAAAGACACGGCGCGTGTATTGGGCCGCATGTTCGACGGCATTGAATTTCGCGGCGCAGGTCAGGACATGGTCGAGACGTTGTCGGAATATGCGGGTGTGCCGGTTTACAACGGCCTGACGGACGATTGGCATCCAACCCAGATGCTTGCCGACATGCAAACCATGATCGAGCACGCTGACAAACCGCGCAAGGACATCATCTATGCCTACTCGGGCGATTGCCGGTCGAACATGGGCAATTCGCTACTGATGCTAGGCGCGATCATGGGCTGCGACGTACGTATGATCTCACCCAAAGAAACCCAGCCGCATGATGATGTCAGGGAACTGGCAATGGAGAGGGCCGAAAAGTCCGGCGCGCGCGTGACCATCACCGATGATACGTCTGCCGTGGAAGGCGCTGACTTTATCCATACGGACGTCTGGGTCTCGATGGGTGAGCCCAAAGAGGTCTGGGCCGAGCGTATCAAGTTGCTCAGCCCCTATCAGGTCAACATGGATCTGATGAAGAAAACCGGGAACCCGGGCGTCAAGTTCATGCATTGCCTGCCGGCCTTTCACAATTTGGAAACCAAGGTCGGTCAGGACATCCATGAGCAGTTCGGCATCACCGAAATGGAAGTGACGGAAGACGTGTTTGAAAGCGATATGAACATCGCGTTCGAGCAGGCCGAAAACCGGATGCACACCATTAAGGCGATCCTCGTCGCAACGTTGGGGGCCTGATCCATGGGACGTGTTGTCATCGCATTGGGCGGCAACGCGCTTCTCAAACGGGGTGAGGAAATGACGGCGGACAATCAGCGCAAGAACGCCCGGATTGCCGCCGAAGCCCTTGCCCCGCTCTGTGAAGCGCACGAAACCGTCATCACCCACGGCAATGGTCCGCAGGTCGGAATGCTGGCCCTGCAAGAGATCACCTACACCGATGTCGAGGAGTATCCGCTGGACGTACTTGTCGGTGAAACGATGGGTATGATCGGTTACATGATCGAACAGGAGCTTGGCAATATCCTGCCATTTGAACACCATATAGCGACGCTCCTGACCATGACCGAAGTCGATCCTGATGACCCGGCCTTCGACAACCCAACCAAGTTCATAGGTCAGGTCTATTCTGAAGCTGACGCACAGAAAGAGGCCGACGAAAAGGGTTGGACGGTCAAGCCGGACGGAAACTATTGGCGTCGCGTGGTACCCTCGCCCCAACCAAAGCGCATTTTTCAGGTCGAGCCGATCCGTTGGATTCTGGAAAAAGGCGCAACCGTCATTGCCGCTGGCGGGGGCGGTATTCCAACGATGTACAAAGAAGGTGCAGAGCGAAAACTGATCGGCGTCGAGGCCGTTATCGACAAGGACTTCGCATCCTGCCTATTGGCCCAAAATCTTGGTGCAGACGTGTTCGTGATAGCAACTGACGCTGATGCTGTGTTTCTGAATTGGGGAACACCGGACCAAAAAGGCATTCGCGCGATAACGCCGGACGCTTTGGACCACTACGACTTCCCAGCGGGGTCGATGGGTCCAAAGGTAAAGGCCGCGCAAGAGTTTGTGCGATCAACTGGAGGACGCGCCGTTATATGCGCCTTGGCCGATGTTCCCGACGCCGTCCGGGGGAAAAAGGGAACAACCGTTGCGATGTCAGTCGAGGAAACCCAGTTTCACTAGGCCCGCCATTGCCACACATTGCCGGAGGCCACCCTTGGTCTTGCTTTCTCAGAAACCAGTTCCGTTGCTTGGTTTGCAGTTCCAAAGGAGGCACCCAACCCGCTCTGGTCGAATACCATTTTAAATGAGGGGTCATGCAGAATGCCAATGCCGATGCGGTTTTTTGCAAACCCTCCTATTGCGGGTCATCAGGGGCGATTTCTGAGCCGTTCTCACGACTACCCGCGCATATTCGGCATCAGAATGCCTCTGCCAGCGCCGGCCCGATTGCGGAAGAGCCGGACGCCAGAGCATCACGCAGCGATAGCAATAAGAACCCCGGATGTCGTGCAGAGCCGTCAAAAACGACGCTGCGGATGGTGTCATGAATGGCTGTGTTCCAACCCAAGGTGTTCGTTCGCTGTGGTTCCGGGAACCGCGTCGATATAAGACAGAATTTCTTCAGCCTGGACTTTGTTAAAAAACACCACGATGCCCGGGTCTTGCATACAGTTTAAAACGGTCGGCGCACTCAGGATTTATCCGCCATTTGCAATAAGTTGGTGGCCTTCGTTCAAAAAACGAAGTTTCATGGTCTCGTAGCTGTGAACATCGTGGGTCAGCGCTACCCCGACCTGTTCCAAGGGTGGCCGTCCGGCACAGAAGTCATCCTCGATCACCCATTGGCGCAAATTCTCGTATGAGACTGGCGCTTGGTCGCCGAAACCAAGCGCCGGCACTGCGATACCACTTGGTCCATCGTTGCAGGCGCGATGCAATCCACCGTCGAATTCGGAAACACGCCGATCCGGTCAATCCAGTTGGCCAGATCTGGGTCGGACATACGGGCCAAACCAACAACGCAGTTTCGCAAGATCGCCCATTTCGTTGACTGTCTGCTGACCCGCGTAAACCGTCGAGAAATCCTGGCTCACCAGTGTGGGAATGCCAGAAAACTCCACGATCGCAACGAACTGGTTGGCCGCATCTTCCTGCTTTGTGCCAGTAGGAATGGCCTGGGCCTAGACCCATAGTCAATTTCGCGTCGTCAACTAGTGCTCTGTGCGCGTCAAAATTTTTACATTTTCTTTACGCGCGCCAAAAAATCAATGGGCACAAGGATGCCCGGTCATCTTGGGGGTATGAAAGCAAGGCTGTACCAGAGTGTGATGATCTGGATACGTTTCAACCACAGATCTGCAAAATGATGGGCAATCTGGGTTGGCCTGTCTGCAGTTTGGGGGCAGCGCTTTTTGATAAGGCCCACACGAAACAATGTCTTTTGGCTCGAAAAATAGACATCTTGTGTGGCTTTGAAGGGCAACCGCCAGCGTTTCTCTTGAAAACTTTCAGTTGTTGGGCAAACTCAGGACATGAGTGAGTACTTTGATGAGATGTTCAACGGCGATGGATCACTTAGGGATCCCTACGAACAAATCGGTCGTTGGTTTAATTCGGAAGATGTTTCCAGACTTAGAGCCAAACAACGAGAAGCCGAGGAAGTCTTCAGGCTGACCGGCATCACCTTTAATGTCTACGGAAAAGCCGAGGCCGAAGAGCGTTTGATACCGTTTGACATCGTACCACGGGTGATTTCCGGGCGCGAATGGCAACGCCTGGAACGCGGCATCGAACAGCGGGTGCGTGCGATCAACGCGTTTCTCCACGATATCTATCACCGTCAGGAAATTGTTCGGGCCGGACGTGTTCCCGCCGAAATGATAGCCGGAAACGAAGCCTTCTTGCCTCAGATGCTGGGCGTTTCGCCGCCCGGGCAGGTTTATACGCATATAGTCGGTATCGATTTGGTGCGTACCGGGCCAGATGAGTTTTTCGTGCTAGAAGACAATGCACGCACCCCATCCGGCGTCAGCTACATGCTCGAGAACCGGGAAACTATGCTGAAGATGTTTCCCGAGCTTTTCAGCGCGACCAATGTGCGCAATGTCTCGGATTATCCGCGCAATTTAAGGCAGTCATTGGCTGCGTGTGCGCCGAATTGCGCCGAAGGCGAGCCCACAGTTGCAGTGTTGACGCCGGGCATTTTTAACTCGGCCTACTATGAACATGCGTTTCTTGCGGATCAGATGGCGGTGGAACTTGTGGAAGGGCATGACCTGCGCGTGGTCGATGGGCGCGTTTGTATGCGCACCACCCGGGGCTATCGACCCATTGATGTCCTGTATCGGCGTGTTGACGATGACTTTCTTGACCCGCTGAACTTCAACCCCGATAGCGCGTTAGGGGTCCCGGGTATTCTGGACGTCTATCGCGCGGGCGGCATCACGATCGCCAATGCGCCGGGCACCGGGATTGCCGACGACAAGGCCATCTATTCCTACATGCCGGAAATCGTCGAGTTCTATACCGGCGAGAAACCCCTGCTTCAAAACGTGCCGACCTGGCGATGCAGCGATCCCGAGTCTCTGTCCTATGTGCTCGACAACCTGACCGATCTGGTGGTGAAAGAAGTGCACGGATCGGGTGGGTACGGGATGTTGATCGGGCCCACCGCAAGCAAAAAGGAAATCGCAGCCTTCCGGACCAAACTGAAATCGCGCCCAGCGAACTATATCGCCCAACCGACATTGGCCCTGTCCACGGTTCCGATTTTTGCCCGGTCCGGATTGGCGCCCAGACATGTCGACTTGCGCCCGTTTGTTCTGGTTTCTCCCGAAGGCGTCAGGATTACGCCCGGTGGATTGAGCCGGGTTGCACTCAAGAAAGGGTCGCTTGTCGTGAACTCAAGCCAGGGCGGCGGAACCAAAGACACCTGGGTTCTGGAGGACTGACCATGCTGGGAAAAACTGCCGGTGGGTTGTTCTGGATGTCCCGTTACCTGGAAAGGGCGGAAAACACCGCAAGACTGCTGGAAACCGGGCAACGGATGGCTTTGACCCGAACCAAGAACTCGGCCGAGGAATGGGGGTCCGTGCTAAAGACGGCGGGTGTGCTTGATGGATACCTCGACAAACACGACGAGATATCGAAAGACAATGCGGTAGACTGGGTGCTGCGCGACGCCGACAATCCGTCTTCGATCAAATCGGTTATCAAACAGGCCCGTGACAACGCCCGTCTTGTCAGAACAGCCCTGACGCACGATGTCTGGGGCGCAGTAAACTCGACCTGGATGCAGATTGACGAGGCGATGAAACGCCGGGTCAACGAACGGGACCTGCCTGCGATGCTGGAACTCATTCGGCATCAGGCCGCATTGGTTCGTGGCGCGACCCTTGGAACCATGCTGCGCAATGATATTTTTGATTTCACCCGCATTGGTACCTTTGTCGAGCGGGCCGACAACACCGGGCGGATTTTGGACGTCAAGTATTACGTCCTTTTGCCCACCGCATTCTCGGTCGGCTCTTCACTGGACAACATCCAGTGGGAGAGCATACTGCGTTCGGTCGGCGCAGGTGGCGGGTATCGGATGACACATGGCCAGCAGACACGCCCCTCAGATATTGCACAGTTCCTGATCCTTGACCAGCGCATGCCGCGAAGCCTGCACTTTTGCTGTCGAAAGATTCAGGAGAACCTGTCCTATCTGAAGAAAGACTATGGCTTTGCCGGGCCTTCATGTGAGGCGTCCAATGCGCTTTTCGAAAAATACCTGGACCGGCAGATATCCGACATTTTTGATTTTGGCCTGCACGAGTATATTGAAGAGTTCCTCAGCGACCTCGGTCGCTTGAGCCGGCAGATCGAAATTGACTACCGGTTTTATGAGTAGACCAATGAAACTGCATATTCGACACGAGACACGATACGATTTCGACGCACCGGTTCCCTTTGGGCTACAGCAACTGCGCAAGACGCCGAAGTCATTTCGCAATCAGAACATTGTCAGCTGGAACACCGAAGTCACCGGAGGGCGCAAGGAACTCAGTTTTGAAGACTATCACCGCAACACTGTGGAACTGATCAGCTTCGATGCGAATACCCAATGTGTCTCATTGATTTCAGAAGGCGTTGTTGAAGTAGAGGACTCGCATGGCGTCCTGGGGCGTCATGAAGGATCCACGCCGTTATGGCTGTTCAAACGCGGCACACGCCAGACGAAACCGGGAAAAGGCGTTTCAGAGTTGATCAGATCGCTGCCACAGGGCGAACCCCTTGAACAGATGCACGCCCTGTCCGAGGCAATTCGAAAGCACGTTGACTACGAAATCGGAAGTTCGCACCCCGACTGGAGTGCAGAAGAAGCCATCGAAGCAGGTCGCGGAGTCTGTCAGGATCACGCCCACATCTTCATTACCTGCGCCCGCCAGATCGGCCTGCCCGCACGCTATGTCTCGGGCTATCTGATGATGAACGAAACCGAATTGCAGGATGCGACACATGCCTGGGCCGAGGTACATTTGGACGGCCTCGGATGGGTTGGGTTTGACGTCTCGAACGGAATTGCGCCTGACAATCGCTATGTCCGCGTTGCAACCGGTCTGGACTATGCGCAAGCTGCCCCGGTAATAGGAAGCAGAATTGGGACAGCGGGCGAGCAATTGACGGTGCAGTTGCAGATCGCACAGCAGTAACGGAGACAAGAATGACCTATGCTGTGGGCATGCGGCTGAACCGCGGTCTGGTGTTTATGGCTGATACGCGCACAAATGCTGGCGTAGACAACGTCTCGACCTTTAACAAAATGTTCAATTGGACAGTGGACGGTGATCGATCGATCACCTTGCTGACGGCTGGCAATCTTGCAACCACACAGGCCACGATAAGCCTACTGGAAGAGCGCACAAAAGCCCCCGAAGATCGTTCACCTTCGATCCTTGAGGCACCTACCATGTTTCAAGTCGCACAATTGGTGGCCGAAACCCTGAATGACGTGATCGAACAGCACTCGCGGTCCGGTCAGCAGGCCGATAGCTCATTTCATGCCACGCTTATCCTGGGTGGTCAGATCAATGGCGGACCGTCGCGCCTGTTCCTGATCTACCCAGAAGGCAACTTCATCGAAGCCGGAGACGACACCCCTTTCTTTCAGATCGGAGAAACCAAATACGGTCGTCCGATACTGGTGCGGGCGTATGATCCGGAAATAGACTTTCCCGAGGCAGTAAAGCTTTTGATTGTCAGTTTTGACTCGACGATCAAGGCCAATCTCTCTGTCGGCGCACCGCTCGACCTGCTTTTGTACGACGAGGACAGCCTCAAGCCGGGTCGGCGGTCAAGGTTTGAAGCTGACGACCCCTATTTCCGAACGATTTCCGAAGGATGGGGTGACGCGCTGAAATCCGCGCTTTCCAAATTGCCGGACTTTGACGCTGCGGGCGACCAAATAGATTGATTCCCACCTAGCAAAACGACACCACGCCAAAGCCTCGGCGGCGATCATGGCGGCGCCAAATACCGCGATGTCGCAAGCTGCCCTTTGGGGGCGACTAGCTACTGATCTTCGTCGTTTGTGCGGTCACGCTCCTGCAACGCGCGGATACGCATCCGCTGTGCGGCCTGAATATGCGCCCGCATTTCGGTCTCGGCAGCAGCACCTTCGCGGGCCTTCAAGGCGACCATGATGCATCGGTGTTCGGCCACCGCCGCTTCGGCCCGCTCGGCGTCCAGCATCTGCGACGGTCCAAGGATCAACAGCGCCTTTTGCAAAGTTTGTATGGACTTTGTCAGAAACCGGTTTTTGGCTGCATCCAACAATGTGGCGTGAAAAATCCGGTTGATCCGGACGGCATCGGGGGCCGTACCTGCCTCGGCCAGGCGGTCATTCAGCACGTCCAACTCATCCAGTTCGACATCCGACGCAGCCCGCGCCGCAAGCCGTGCAGCCGTACCTTCGAGCACGGCGCGCATCTCGTAGAGTTCCATGACCTCGGCATAGTCCAGGCTACGCACTGTCGCGCCCTGCCTGGGAACATGGGTGACAAGCCCATCGGCCTCAAGCTGCCGGATCGCCTCGCGCACCGGGGTGCGACTGACACCTAAGCGTTCAGACAACTCGATCTCGCGCAGGCGTTCGCCAGGCAACAGCATACCATCGCGAATTTCATCCAACAGGCGCTGATACGCGGACGTGCCCTGTGGGCCGGGTTGCACGGGGTCGTCCTGACTGGTCATCATGGCCTCACTTGTCTTATTGCGTACAACTGTATACATTTGGATACTAATCGAGTCAACGACGCTGGAACCGCACCTTGTTCACGCAGACCAACCCGCCTTCTCTTCTGATGAAACGTGCTATGACGACTGCTCTGGCACTGGCGGGCACCGGGGCATTCTGGGCATTGGATCTGCCCCTCCCTTTTCTGTTCGGACCCATGACAGCCTGTCTGATCGCAGCGCTGGCACACGCACCATTGGAAGGGTTCGGGCAAGTCTCGGTTGCGGCGCGCACCATATTGGGGGTGGCTGTGGGCGCGTCGATCACACCGGCCCTGTTTGGTGAATTGCCAAAGATGGCAGCATCGATCGCGCTGGTCCCGCTTTTCATTCTGCTCATCGCGCTGGTCGGCGTCCCTTTCTTTCGCAAGTTTTGGGGCTTTGACACCACCACCGCGTTCTATGCGGCCATGCCCGGCGGGTTGCAGGATATGATCATATTCGGCACCGAGGCTGGTGCCAACCCGCGTACCTTGTCTTTGATACACGGCACACGCGTTCTGATCATTGTAACGCTGGCCCCACTGTTTCTGACTGTTTTCTATGACGCACAGCTGACCAACCCGATCGGAGAGCCCGCGCGCGATCTGCCCGTCCATGAACTGGTCCTAATGGTACTGGCGGCCCTTATCGGTTGGAAAGGCGGCGAGCGGATCGGCCTGTTCGGTGCATCCATCCTCGGCCCGATGATTCTGACGGCGGCCCTGTCACTTGGTGATTTCATTCACACCCGGCCTCCGGGCGAAGCCATATTGGCCGCGCAGTTCTTCATTGGCTGCGGGATCGGCGTGAAATTCGTGGGCGTCACATGGATAGAACTGCGCCGCATCGTGTCGGCGGGCTTCGCCTATGTCATCGTGCTTGCCCTGCTGGCAGCCGCCTTCACCGCTCTTGTCACCACGTTGGGATTTGGTCAGCCGATTGAGGCTTTCCTTGCGTTCGCCCCTGGCGGGCAGGCTGAAATGACGGTCCTGGCCATCGTTTCAGGCGCCGATTTGGGCTTTGTAATCACTCACCACCTGACGCGGATCGTTCTGGTGATCATCGGCGCACCCATCGCTGCAAACCTGATTCTGCGCTGGTCAAGCCCACGAAATTGACCATGCAGATTGCTGTGCTCGCGGTAAAGAAACCCTGCCCGACGGCGAATCGCGCATGTAAACACATTTGCCCGTATGGGTCGGACAGGTCTGCGCACATGACCAAGTCATACTGATAGTCAGCAAGCAAAAAGTCTCGACCCATTGCGGCACGGCAGTGCTTGCAAGACCGAGCACAAAGCTGTAAGGCGCTCCGGTGGCTTTCGGGCCACAAGAATCAAAACCAAGAAACGCCGTGGTTGGCCCATCACGCTTCGGGGTCACATCCGGCTTAGGAGAAGCGATATGAAACTGAACGAATTGCGCGACAATCCCGGCGCCACACCAAAACGCACGCGCGTGGGTCGTGGTCCCGGTTCCGGCAAAGGTAAAATGGGTGGCCGCGGTATCAAAGGCCAGAAATCCCGTTCGGGTGTGGCCATCAATGGCTACGAAGGCGGCCAGATGCCGCTGTATCAGCGCCTGCCCAAGCGTGGCTTCAACAAGCCGAACCGCAAGGCATTTGCCGTTATCAATCTGGGCCTGATCCAGAAATTCGTCGACGCCGGCAAGCTGGACGCCAAAGCCGCGATCACCGAAGACGCGCTGGTTGCCTCGGGCCTGGTGCGCCGTAAGCTGGACGGTATCCGCGTTCTGGCCAAAGGCGAAATCAGCGCCAAAGTGAACCTGGAAGTGACGGGCGCCTCGAAAGCCGCAGTTGAAGCGGTCGAAAAAGCGGGCGGCTCACTTAAGGTCACAAAAGCTGCTGCGGCAGAGTAAGCGCTTGTGAGCGGGCGCAGACCCGCTTACATAGACCTCACAGTTTTCCTAGACGCCGTCCGAGCCGGAAAACGGTTCCGGGCGGCGTTTGCATAAGAGAGACCGATATATGGTATCAGCAGCAGAACAAATGGCAGCCAATACAAGCTGGGCTGCTTTGGGCAAGGCCACCGATCTGCGCAACCGCATCCTGTTTACGCTGGGTTTGTTGATCGTCTATCGCCTGGGCACCTTCATTCCGGTGCCGGGGATTGACGGGCAAGCCCTGCGAGAGTTCATGGAACAGGCGGGGCAAGGCATCGGCGGCATGGTTTCGATGTTCACCGGCGGGGCGCTGGGGCGGATGGGTATCTTTGCCCTTGGCATCATGCCTTACATTTCGGCCTCGATCATCGTGCAGCTGCTGACGTCGATGGTTCCCGCGCTTGAGCAACTCAAGAAAGAGGGCGAACAGGGACGCAAGAAGATCAACCAGTATACCCGTTTCGGCACCGTGGCACTGGCCACCGTTCAGGCCTATGGCCTTGCCGTTTCGCTGGAATCGGGCGATCTGGCGACCGATCCGGGCATGTTCTTCCGCATGTCGACCATGATCACGCTTGTGGGCGGCACCATGTTCCTGATGTGGTTGGGCGAGCAGATCACCGCGCGCGGCATCGGTAACGGTATCTCTTTGATTATCTTCGTGGGCATCATTGCCGAGGTTCCGGCTGCACTGGCGCAGTTCTTCGCATCCGGTCGTTCCGGTGCGATCAGCCCGGCCGTAATCGTGGGCGTAATCGTGATGGTGATTGCCGTGATTACCTTTGTGGTGTTCATGGAGCGCGCCTTGCGCAAGATTCACATCCAATACCCGCGCCGTCAGGCCGGTATGAAAGTGTATGAGGGCGGCTCCAGCCACCTGCCGGTCAAGGTCAACCCGTCGGGCGTAATCCCCGCCATCTTCGCCAGCTCGCTGTTGCTGTTGCCAGTGACAATCTCGACCTTCTCGTCGGGCGCGGCCAATGGCCCTGTCATGTCGTGGCTGCTGGCAAACTTTGGTCCCGGACAGCCACTCTATCTGCTGTTCTTCGCGTCGATGATCGTGTTCTTTGCCTACTTCTACACGTTCAACGTGGCCTTCAAGCCGGACGATGTGGCAGACAACCTGAAAAAACAGAACGGCTTTGTGCCCGGCATTCGCCCCGGCAAGAAAACCGCCGAGTATCTGGAATACGTGGTCAACCGCGTTCTGGTACTGGGGTCGGGCTATCTGGCAGCTGTCTGTCTGCTGCCCGAGATTTTGCGAAACCAATACGCCATTCCGTTCTATTTCGGCGGCACCTCGGTTCTGATTATCGTCTCTGTGACCATGGATACGATCCAACAGGTTCAGAGCCATCTGCTGGCGCACCAATATGAAGGGCTGATTGAAAAGTCCCAACTGCGCGGCAAAAGCAAGAAACGCGGCAGAAAGGGAGCTGCTCGCCGATGAACATCATTCTTCTCGGCCCCCCGGGGGCAGGCAAGGGAACGCAGGCGCGTCACCTGGTTGAAACCCGCGGTATGGTGCAACTCAGCACCGGAGACATGCTGCGCGAGGCCAAGACCTCGGGCACGGAAATGGGCCAGAAGGTTGCTGCGATCATGGACGCGGGCAAGCTGGTCACCGACGAGATCGTGATCGGCCTGATCGAAGAGAAACTGACCACCGAAAAAGGTGCCGGTTTCATCTTTGATGGCTTCCCCCGCACGCTGGCACAGGCCGATGCGCTGTCGGCTCTGCTGACCAAGCTGGGCCAGTCGCTGCATACGGTGATCGAGATGCGTGTGGACGATGACGCGCTGGTGGGCCGGATCACGGCGCGGTCAACCTGCGGCGGGTGTGGTGAGGTCTACAACGACATCACCAAGCCGATCCCGGCAGATGGCAAATGCACCAATTGCGGCAAGGAAAACGACTTCGTTCGTCGTGCCGACGATAACGAAGACAGCCTGCGCACGCGGTTGATGGAATACTATAAAAAGACCTCCCCGCTGATCGGCTACTACTACGCCAAGGGCGATCTGCGACCGGTGAATGGGCTGGCGGATATCAAGGAAGTCACGGCGTCGATCGAGGCGGTTCTAGGCTAAGAATTGATCGCACAAAAACTCAGGATACCAGCGATGTGGAAGTTTTTCGGGTTCGCTGGCGGATGTCTGGTTGGTTTTTTAGTCGGTGCTGTAGTCGGTGGATTTTGGGTAGGAACCTTAGGTTCGCCAAACACGCACGTCGACTTTTGCTCCGACGAAAGCAGCAAACACTTCATCTTTGATGAGCATGTCAGAGAGAAGGTTTGCTGGCCTGACTGATAAGGGCTTGACGGCACCGCCAAAAGCCCATATCGACCCCCATCCCTAAAGGGAATCAAGACCGCATGCGGGATTCGTCCCAAATGCCCCGACCACCTCGAATAATACTGGACCCTCTGGCGTCACTGCCACGGTCAAGTGTTGTGAAAAAAGGTTCCGGAGCTACGGAACCGCAACAAAAAGGAAAGTGACACGTGGCACGTATTGCCGGCGTAAACATCCCGACTGCAAAGCGGGTACCTATCGCCCTCACATATATCACCGGTATCGGAAACACCTCGGCCAAAGCGATCTGCGAAGCCGTGGGCATTGAAGCGCATCGTCGCGTCAACGAACTGTCCGACGCCGAAGTTCTGGCCATCCGCGAGCACATCGACGCAAACTTCACCGTCGAAGGTGACCTGCGTCGTGAAGTTCAGATGAACGTCAAGCGCCTGATGGACCTGGGCTGCTATCGCGGTCTGCGTCACCGCCGCAACCTGCCGGTTCGCGGTCAGCGCACCCACACCAACGCTCGTACCCGCAAAGGCCCCGCAAAGGCCATCGCTGGTAAGAAGAAATAAGGGAGGGTCTGACCGATGGCACGTGACAAGACTCGCGTTAAGCGCAAAGAGCGCAAGAACATCGCATCGGGCGTTGCCCATGTGAACTCGACCTTCAACAACACCAAGATCCTGATCTCGGACGTACAGGGCAACGCCATCTCGTGGTCGTCTGCCGGTACCATGGGCTTTAAGGGATCGCGGAAATCGACCCCCTACGCCGCTCAGATGGCTGCAGAAGATGCAGGCAAAAAGGCGCAGGAACATGGCGTCAAGACGCTCGAAGTCGAAGTTCAGGGCCCCGGTTCGGGTCGTGAATCGGCTCTGCGTGCGCTGGCTGCAGTGGGCTTCAACATCACGTCGATCCGCGACGTGACCCCGATTGCTCACAACGGCTGCCGCCCGCCGAAGCGCCGCCGCGTCTAAGCGATTTTGAATTAGGCTGGGGCCCGCGTTTTCGCACGGCCCCAGCACGTCATTTTGAACCTCGGGCGTCTGCACCTTGTTGGTCATGGGGCGCGGACAGGAATGGAGGGATTACATGATCCACAAGAATTGGGCAGAATTGATCAAGCCGACCCAGCTTGACGGCAAGCCGGGCAACGATCCCGCACGTCAGGCAACCCTGGTCGCCGAGCCGCTGGAACGTGGCTTTGGTCTGACCCTGGGCAACGCGCTGCGCCGCGTTCTGATGAGCAGCTTGCAAGGTGCGGCCATCACCAGCGTTCAGATCGACAACGTCCTGCACGAGTTCTCCTCGGTTGCGGGTGTGCGTGAAGACGTCACCGACATCATCCTGAACCTCAAAGGCGTGTCGCTGCGCATGGAAGTCGAAGGGCCCAAGCGTCTGTCGATCAATGCCAAAGGCCCCGCAGTTGTCACCGCGGGCGACATCAGCGAAAGCGCTGGCATCGAGGTTCTGAACCGCGATCACGTCATCTGCCATCTGGATGATGGCGCCGACCTGTTCATGGAACTGACCGTCAACACTGGCAAGGGCTACGTCTCGGCTGAGAAAAACAAGCCGGAAGATGCACCCATCGGCCTGATCCCGATCGACGCGATCTATTCGCCGGTCAAAAAGGTTGCCTATGACGTTCAGCCGACCCGTGAAGGTCAGGTTCTGGACTATGACAAGCTGACCCTGAAGATCGAAACCGATGGTTCGATCACGCCTGAAGACGCGCTGGCCTATGCCGCTCGTATCCTGCAGGATCAGCTGTCGATCTTCGTCAACTTCGACGAGCCGGAATCGGCTGGCCGCCAGGACGAGGATGACGGTCTGGAGTTCAACCCGCTGCTGCTGAAGAAAGTAGACGAGCTGGAACTGTCGGTCCGTTCGGCAAACTGCCTGAAGAACGACAACATCGTTTACATCGGCGATCTGATCCAGAAGACCGAAGCCGAGATGCTGCGCACTCCGAACTTCGGCCGCAAGTCGCTGAACGAGATCAAAGAAGTGCTGTCCGGCATGGGTCTGCACCTCGGCATGGATGTCGAGGACTGGCCGCCCGACAACATCGAAGATCTGGCGAAGAAATTCGAAGACGCGTTCTAAGCGCGTCTTCCCAAATGCCCGGCCCAAATTGGGACTATCCGGGGACTGTATGGGCACTTCCGCCCCAAGGAGAGCCGGTGACACGCATCGCCGGCCAGACAAAGCAAAACGCGAAAGAAGGAACTAGAAAATGCGTCACGCACGTGGTTACCGCCGCCTGAACCGTACTCATGAGCACCGTAAGGCTCTGTTTGCGAACATGGCTGGCTCGCTCATCGAACATGAGCAGATCAAGACAACTCTGCCCAAGGCAAAAGAACTGCGCCCGATCGTTGAAAAACTGATCACTCTGGGCAAGCGCGGCGACCTGCACGCGCGTCGTCAGGCCGCATCGCAGCTGAAAGAAGACAAAGACGTCGCAAAGCTGTTCGACGTTCTGGGCCCTCGCTATGCCGAGCGTCAGGGCGGGTATGTCCGCATCCTGAAAGCAGGCTTCCGCTATGGCGACATGGCCCCGATGGCGATCATCGAATTCGTGGATCGCGATCTGGATGCCAAAGGCGCGGCTGACAAAGCCCGCGTTGCTGCAGAAGAGGCAGCCGACGAAGAATAAGAAAGCAAAGCTTTCTGACTGAACCCTTGCTTCTGAACCAAATCAGGTCGACGCAAGGAGATACAAGTAGCGCCTGCCGGGTATTCCATCGGCAGGCGTTTGTATTCAGGTAGCGCCACAGCAGCTCTGGGCGGATCAGATGGCAGAACCCGCAATGCTGCGGATAAACAGAGCGCAACGATCCGGTTCGGTGATCAGTATCATGTGCCCGGCCCCCTCAATCGTCTCGTATGTCACACCATGCTCCTCCATCGAAACTCCATGAAGCGAAGGTGACAAAATAGCGTCTTCCGACCCGAAAAGAATTGCGCGCGGGACCTGCAATTCTTTGTAGCGCGCGCTTTGGGCCTCGATGCTCTGCTCGACCCCAACAACGTCCTGCGACGCGGTGACGAAGGCCGACGGGCGCAGACCCAGTGCCCCACCTGCCCGGTCCAGAAAATCGGCAGGTGGTGTTTCCGGGTCGAACACGGCCCCTAGCGCGTGGGGGGCGGATTTGGACGCCAAAGGGACCGCCAGAGTATTGCCGATCAGTTTGCGCAACCAGTCCGCACGGATTTCGAGTGGTTTGAACACTGCCGGCGTCTCGGGCAGTTTCTGTGTCAGCGGAGCAAGCATTGCCAGCCCGCGCACCCGGTCGGGACAATCCAGCGCCATCGCCAGGGACACTGCACCGCCCAATGAGTGCCCGACCAGGATCGCCTTGGACACGTCCTTTGCTGCCAGGAATTCGTCTATCATCCGCGCCTGTTCCGGCAAATGCGCCAGATCAGCAGTGTCTCGGGTTGAGTATCCGCACCCTGGACGATCAACGGCGATGACGTGGTAGTCATCGGCCAGCTTGTCCATCACCGCATAGGTGAAATGCTGCAATTGGCCCGCCAGACCGTGGACCATCACGATCGTCTGGGCCTTGGGGTCGCCCTTTTCGACATAGTGAATACTGCCACCGCGCACCGGAACGATCTGGCCAAGCTGTGGAACGGTTTCATGGCCCTTGCGGGTCAGGGCCCGGGTCCAAAGATTCATGCCCAGCAAAAATGCTGCAATGGCCACAATCAGAATGAGGATCGTCGTCATGTTAGGTACCACCACTTGTAGTCAAGACAGGTTCGTATTGTTCGAGGCCTGACCGCGCCATGCGTTTTTGGAATTCTGCCACAGTTCCCGGCCACAGTGTGGTGTTTCGCCCCTCGGCGTCCTGATACCACGAAGTACATCCACCAACCTGCCACACGCTTTCGGAGTGGCGATCTTTCATTTCCTTTTCAAACGCAGCCTGTTTCGCCGAATTCGGAGTGATCGCATCCAATCCATTGTTCCGCATGGTGCTGAGCACCCTGCCGATATGGTTAACCTGCGCTTCGATCATCAGAACAACAGAGTTGTGGCCCAGCCCCGTGTGCGGACCAAGCAGCATGAAAAAGTTCGGGAAGCCCGCGATGGCAGTCCCAAGATTTGCCTGCATGCCGTCAGCCCAAGCCGCGCGTAGCGTTTGGCCGTCGGCCCCGGTGATATCCAAGCGCTCGACAACATTGGTGACGTGAAAACCGGTGCCCCAGATCAGAATATCGGCCTGCGTTTCGCTGCCATCTGCGGCAATGATCCGGTCTCCTTGGATCGACGTAACGCCCTGCGGAACAACATCGACCGTGTCGCGCGCCAAGGCCGGGTACCAGTCGTTCGAACTCAGAATTCTTTTGCACCCGATCCGGTATGTCGGCGTCAGTTTCTCGATTTCAACGGGATCAGAAATGGAGCCTTCCAACGATTTGCGCCACATTTTCATGGCGAAGCGCACCATGCCCGGTTCCCCACGAAAGACGCGGTGGCGATATTCGAAGACCGCAAAAATCAATTTGCGGCGCAGCCAGGGCAGCAACGGGATACGCGCATAGAGCCGCCGTACCCAGGGTGCAATTGGGCCATCGGGCCGGGGTAGAACATAAGGGGCGCTGCGCTGGAAAACTGTTACTTGGCGCGCCGTTTTTGCGATTTCCGGAACAAATTGAACTGATGATGCGCCGGTTCCTACCACCGCGATCCGCTTGCCGGTGACAGGTACATCGTGATCCCACAGCGCCGAGTGAAAACAGGGCCCGGGAAAGCTGTCCGCGCCTGGAATGTCGGGAATACTGGGATGATGCAGCGCACCGATGGCCGAAACCAGAAACTGCGCCGACCAAATCTGTCCTTGTTTTGTCTCGACACGCCAGCGTTTTCCGTCCCACTTGGCGGATTTTAACTCTTGGTGAAAATGGCACAGGTCGTACAATCCCTCGTCCTGTGCGACCGCCTGTAGATAGGCCTGTATTTCGGCACCGCCGGCATAGGCGCGGCTCCAGTTCGGATTCAGATGCGTCGCCATAGAGTACAAGTGAGATGGAATATCACACGCCACACCGGGGTAAGTGTTTTCGCGCCACGTGCCTCCGATGTCTCCGGCTTTCTCCAAAATAGCGATGTCGGCAATGCCACGTTTGCGGGCGTCCAGTGCCATCGTCAGCCCGGAAAACCCGGACCCGACAATCAACATGTCCACGTCGTGATCCATGCGCCCGCCCCTCCCAAAACGACCAAATGGTTGCCTGAAAGACTATAGGTGCATGGCACTGTCTGAACAGGGTCTCGTTGGGTCATGGGACCGGTAGCGGCACCTTGGTTGAGCTGACCTCGCCCCAGCGCCAATTTTATTATGGTTGAAAATGACAGACCGTTTCAAAGAAGGTGCATTTGACGCTCAACTTTACAGATCGGGTCGTCAAACCGGCGCAAAAGGTCGGTAATGGCCGGATCAGCAAACGTGAGTCCCGCTAGGGTGACGAACCAATTTACACGCGTTCCAAGGCTTTGCTGATCCTTCGGCGACCCGGAAACTGCAAAGGAAAAGTGGAGGCCCGGCAAGACGCGCAATTGGACCGGATGGCACCCGCTGCGCCCAGCCTCAAATACAATGAAAAACAAGAAAGAAGCGCCGCAGCGATAAAGGCCTTCCACCCCTCGCATCGACAACACGGAGGAGAGATATGTCGGTACCTGAACCCTTTACGGAGCTAGAGATAGAAACGGCGGATGCCGGTTTCTATGAGAATTACAGCGTGCCAATCGCACTGATCAGCAAAGGTATAATGGTCGGCCTTGTGCTATGGGCGCTGGTTTTTCCCGCCAACGCAAACAGCACTCTGGGCAGCTGGAACGGCCAGTTGCTGGAGATTTTCAACAGCTTCTACGTGATTATTGTCGGTGTGTTCTTCTTCTTTCTAGCAATTGTCGCCCTGATCCCCAGCACTGGCAAGCGGATCATGGGAACACCCGGCGAAAAACCCGAGTTTTCCAATTTCTCGTGGTTCTCGATGATGTTTGGTGCTGGCCTGGGGGTCGGCCTTATGGTCTTTGCCACGGCCGAGCCGTTGGGCTTGTGGGGGTCAAACCCTATTGTCGTTTCGGGCGCAGTCGAGGGAAACAGCCCCGAAGCACTGCAATCGGCGTACAGGTTTACCTATCTGCACTACGGTTTCCATGCCTGGGCCATCTACGTGGTGACCGGCCTGTCACTGGCCTACTACGCGTATACCCGCAACATGCCGCTTACGATCCGCTCGGCGCTGACGCCACTGTTTGGTCGGCTGATGAACGGGTTCCTGGGTCACGTGGTGGATGTTCTGGGCGTTGTGGCGACAATTCTTGGTGTGTCAGTCACCATCGGGTACGGAGTCAGCCAGTTCATTGACGGTCTCTATGCCATCACCGGCATGCAGTGGGTCATGGATCTGGGTGGCGAAGTTCCAACCCCGTCCAAGGTCGGCCTGATCTCGGGTCTGGTTGTGATCATGGGCCTGTCGATCATTTCGGCTGTGTCTGGTGTGGGTCGCGGAGTCAAATATCTGTCGAACCTGAACCTGGTTCTGTCGATCATCCTGCTCGGCACCTTTGTTGTGTTCGGTTCGTTCGTCTTTGCCATGACCACCTACGGCTCGGCGATGGTCGACTATATCCTGCACTTCCTGTCGCTCAGCTTCAGCGCCTATGGCCCGCTGTCAACCGAGGCCTTCGCGGCAGCTCTGCCCGAGGCAGCGCAGGCGCACGCCAATGACCTTGTGGGCGGCGCAACCAACGCATGGGGCAGCTTTGACGGCTTCAAGAGCGGTCTGGAAGGCGCGGCTGCAGAACTGGACGAGGAAACTCTGGCCGCCGTCTACGCGGCAGGCGAGCAGGGTCGTCAATTCGGCTGGCAGGCCGGGTGGACCACGTTCTACTGGGCCTGGTGGATCGCCTTCTCGCCTTTTGTCGGCTTGTTCCTGGCGCGCATCTCCAAGGGCCGTTCCGTGCGTGAGTTCATTCTGGGCTGCGTCTTTGCACCGGCTCTGGTGTGCTTTGCCTGGATGACGGTACTGGGCGGCACTGCGATTGATCTTGAACTGGCGGGCGCCGCAGAAGGCGCGATCATCGGGGCGTCGAACACCAACAAACTGTTCGTCACTCTGTCCTACATGATCGATGGTGGCCTACTGTCCATGCTGAACATCATGTGCGTGATCCTGATCATGACTTTCCTCGTGACCTCGGCGGACTCGGGTATTCTGGTTATGAACACCATCATGTCGGGTGGCAGCCAGGAAACAGGCATCAAGCACCGCATTATCTGGGGTGTGATCCTGACGGCTGTGATCGGCGCGCTGATTCTGGCCGCGGGCGATAACAATCCGATGGATGCCCTTCGCAATGCAATGATCATCGGAGCCCTGCCCTTCACCATGGTCATGGGGCTGATGTGTGTGTCACTGGCCAAGGCTCTGTTCCGCGACGGTCAGCGCGACAAGCACGCGGCATCCAGCGCACAGGCCGCTGAATAGGCTGAGCCTTCATTCCTGAAAACACAGGACGCCGCCCCTCGGGGCGGCGTTTTTCGTGTCGCTTCCTGCAAGCACATATCGCAATCAGAGAGGTGCGCCACCAGCGAATCCTGCAAATTTGATCTCAGATTGGAGGATTGCCCGTGAATATCCGAACCCAAACCCGCGCCGGCGGCCGGTCGGCCCGCCGCGCCGCGCGTAGTGCCCCGAACTTCGAAATGTTGCCCGGCCTGACCCGGAACATCCCCGTGTGCGAGGTGATGGATGGCAGTCTGGTGGAACGGATCGACGCAGCCTCGATGCATATCCTCGAGACCGTCGGCGTGCAGTTCCGCGACCCGATTGCATTGGAAGACTGGAAAAAGGCCGGGGCCAAGGTCGAAGGCGAATTGGTCTATCTGGATCGCGGACTTGTGCGCGAACTGATTGCCACCATCCCCTCGGACTTCACCTATCATGCCCGCGACCCGCGCAAGAACGTGCAACTGGGCGGCAAGCATTCGGTCTTTGTACCGATGACCGGTGCGCCCTTCCTGCGCGATCTGGACGATGTGCGGCGGAACCCGATGCTGGATGATTTGGCGATGTTCCACAAGCTCAGCCACATGATGCCTGCGCTGCATTCCAGTGCGCATCACATTGTGGAGCCTTATGATCATCCAATCAGCCAGCGCCATCTGCGGATCACCTATTCATCGATGAAACATTCGGACAAAATGTTCATGGGCATGACCACGTCACCCAAGAACGCCGAAGACGTGATGGAGATGTGTGCCATTCTGTTTGGCGAGGATTTCCTTGAGGATCACCCCGTCACCACCGGCAATTGCAACGGCAACTCGCCGCTGGTCTGGGATGAAACCATGCTGGGGGCGATGCGGGCCTTCTGCCGCCGCAATCAGCCCGTCCTGTGCTCTCCCTTCGTGCTTGGCGGGGCCAACACGCCAGCGTCGGTTCCGGCCACGGTCGCGCAGCTGAATGCCGAAGCGCTGAGCGCGCTGGCCTATACGCAGGTGATCCGCAAGGGCGCGCCTGCGATCTACGGTCACTATCTGTCGACCGTGTCGATGAAATCCGGGGCGCCGATGGCAGGCACGCCCGAGATCAGCCTGATGAATTTCATGATCGGACAGATGGCGCGGTACTACGGGGTGCCGTGGCGCACATCGAACACGCTGGGCGGCGCCAAGACCTTTGACGCGCAGGCCGGGTATGAATCTGCCACCACTCTCAGCGCGGTGATCCATTCGGGTGCGCACTACATCTGGCACAGCGCCGGTTGGAATGAGGCCGGGATGCACTGTTCCGTGGCCAAGTTCATCGTCGATGCAGAACAATGCGCCATGGCCTACCGGATGGCCGAGGGGCCAAAGTGGGGCGATTTCGATCAGGCACTGGCAGCGGTCCCGGATGTCGGACCCGGCGGGCACTATCTGGGCCATCCGCATACGCAGGACAACTTCCAGACCGCATTCTTCATGCCCGAGATGTTTGACAACAACTCGATCGAGCAATGGGTGGCCGAGGGTGAGGTCGAGATCACCGAACGCGCACTCAAACATGCGCGCAAGCTGCTGTCCGAATATCAGGAGCCAAAGCTGGACGAGGCCAAGAATGAAGAACTACTCGACTATATCGCCCGCCGAGAACGGGAAATTCCGGCAGCTGACGAGCTGAACCAGAGTTACTAAGGCGCCTATCAAAGGCAGGTCTTTCTTGAAAAGCGAAGGACGATATGGACCTGAAAGGTAAGACAGCGCTGGTGACAGGTGCCGCTGGGGGCATCGGCGCGGCGATCGTCTTGCGCTTGCGCGCCGCAGGGGCACGCGTTGCCGCAGCAGATCGCGGGGTTGAGGGGATAGAAGCCGAGGCGCATCTGCCCGGCGATCTTCTCGATGCCGCGTATTGTGATGCATTGCCACAGCAGGCTGCAGAACGTTTGGGCAGACTGGACATTGTGATCAACAATGCTGGTGTCATCACGCGCGGTTCTGTCATTGAAACAACAGACGACGACTGGTCCTTATCCTTGGGTGTCAATGTCGAAGCCCCGTTTCGCATATGCCGTGCCGCCATCCCGATACTGGCGCGTACAGGTGGGGGCGCAATCGTCAACACGGCGTCGTGCTGGGGATTGCGACCGGGGCCAAACCATGCCGTGTATTGCATGACAAAAGCGGCCATTGCCTCGCTCACGCAATGTATGGGCATGGATCACGCACCCCAAGGTATCCGTATCAACGCCGTCTGCCCGAACGAGGTGAATACACCAATGCTGCGCTCGGGCTTTGCCAGGCGAGGGTTCGACCCTGATACGGCGGTTGCCGAGCTGGGCCAGACAGTACCACTGGGCCGGATTGCCGAGCCCGAAGATATTGCTGATGTCGTCTTGTTCCTGGTCTCGGACGCGGCGCGCTATGTCTGTGGAACGCTGGTCGAGGTTAACGGAGGGAAGCCCGTTTCATGACCCGATTTCAGGACAAGGTCGCTTTGGTCACTGGCGGACGCAGCGGGATCGGTCGGGCCATTGCCCTTCGGCTGCAGCAGGAAGGCGCGCGGGTTTTTACGGCGCAACGCGGCGCGGATCCTGATTTTGACTGCATCTCGGCAGACTTCACCGACCTAGACATCCCCGCGCAGGTGATCCAAACGCTGATCGACCAAACCGGGCGGTTGGACGTGCTGGTCAATAACGCAGGTATGATGCAAGAGGCCACGATTGACGACATGAGCCTTAATGACTGGCACCGCACGCTGACCGTCAACCTCACCGCGCCGTTCCTTCTGATCAAGGCCGCCCTTCCGCATCTGCGTCAGAGCCGGGGGAGCATCGTGAATACCGGCTCAATCGAAGGGCTTGGCAGCAATCCCGGACATGCGGCTTATGGGGCCTCGAAGGCTGGGCTGCACGGGTTGACCCGCGCCGTTGCCGTGGACCACGGGGCCGAAGGTATTCGCTGCAACGCTGTCGCGCCGGGATGGATCGACACCGATCTAAACGAGGATTTCATCGCGTCCATGCCCGATCCAGAGAGGTTCCGACGCGATATCGGTCGTATACATCCCGTCGCCCGCACTGGCACACCGGAAGATGTAGCCGCTTTGGTTGCGTTTCTGGCGTCCGATGATGCCAGCTTTGTCACCGGACAGATATATACCGTTGATGGCGGGCGGATGGCGAAACTCAGCCTGCCGTGATCACTCGGCCCGCGCCCGCCACTCTTTCCAGCGCAATACGGCATTTGCACCGATCTCGCGGAATGGTTGCGGAGGCAGACGCTTTGGGGCCTCTTCAGCTTCGAAATGCCGCGTAATTTCCGAACTGTGGCCGCAGGCTCGTTCGGCGGCTGCAATGCCGGTCAGCGTTCCGCGCGCCGTGCCCAGACCGTTCTGCACGCAGCCGGAGTACAGGCCGGGCTCAATCTCGCGCGCGACCGAGACACCGTTCAGGCTCAGACACAGATGACCGGCCCATTGGTACTCCATCTGCAAGCCCGCCACTTGCGGGAACCGCTGATCGAATTTGCGCTGCATGACTTTCGCGGCCCGCGCCAGATCCCGCGCCGTCGCCGCCATACCCGGGCGTAGCGCCGCACAGGTGCGCGTGATGATGCGGTTGCCGCCCTGACCGGTGTCTATCCGCCGCATCGTCGATCCCATCGGGTCAGATGGGGTCACGCCCCAACGCGGCTGTCCTCCCAAACGTCCCAATGTGTCAGCGTCCAGTTCCGGCGTCATGGCGGCAAACAGAAACAGTTGCATCAGGCGGTCGCGCGCGATGCCAAAACTTTCGAGATGGCCGTTGACAGTCAGAATAACGCTACCGGTGCTAACCATCCCAGCTGCGGTACGCACCAGCCAGTCACCACCGTGTTTTTCAATCCCGGTCACGGCAGAGTTTTCAAAAAGTTCCACTCCGTTTTCAACCACTCCAGCGGCCAGTCCGCGAATATACCCTGCCGGCTGCAGCATAACCGTACCGGGCGTATACAGGCCGGACCGATAGTGCCGCGATCCTGTCAGGTCGTACATCTGCCGCGGGTCCAACGTCTCGCTGTTTTCACCCAGCGTCTCCAAATGTTTGGCATAGCTGAGGTTGTGCGCATGGCCCGCTGCACTGGCCGCGCCATTAACCTTGCCCGCCATATCAAAAAAACTCGGGGCGATCTGATATTGCTCGACGGCCGAGCGCGCAAAGGTGATGGCCTGCCGGTTCAGAGAGATCATTGCCCTGTCATCCTCGCCACCGGCGTAGTCGTCTGACGCCAAATCATGGGGCAGATCAATCATGAAGCCGGAATTGCGCCCTGCCGCGCCCTCGGCCACGCGACCGGCCTCCAACAGGATGATGCGAGCCTTGGGTTGCAATTGGGTCAACCTTCGTGCCGCCGACAAACCAGCAAACCCGGCGCCAACAACCACGACATCAGCCGTCTGGTTCCCCTCCTGCTTCGGTGCGGGCGGGAAAGGGCCAAGAATTGCGCTCCAGGCTGCGGGTCCGCGGTGGGTGGGCAGAGTGTCGGCGGTGTAGGCCCTCAATCGACAGCCTCGTCCGCGTCGTCTGCCAGATCGATCCAAATGGTTTTCAACTGGGTGTACTGGTCATGCGCGTGAACCGAGTTGTCGCGACCGCCAAAACCGGATTGCTTGTAGCCCCCAAATGGCGTGGTGATATCTCCTTCACCAAAGCTGTTGACCGTCACCGTCCCTGCCCGAATGGCGCGCGCGCCGCGAATGGCACGTTTGGCGTTGGCCGTGAAGATCGACGCGCAGAGGCCATACTCAGTGTCATTGGCGATCTTGATGGCCTCGTCAAAACCCGAAACTTCGATCACCGACAGAACTGGACCAAAGATCTCTTCCCGTGCCAGTGTGGCGTCATTGCTGGGCACTTCGACCACGGTAGCCTCGACAAAGCCCTTGTCCGCCTTGCCACCGATCACCACGTTTTGAGCCTGATCCAGATAGCCGCAGACCTTGTCGTAGTGACCTTCACTGACCAAAGCCCCCATGCGGGTTTCCGGGTCCAGCGGATCACCGATATTCCACTGCTTGGCGTGATGCCCGATGCGCACCAGCAGTTCAGCCTTGACGTCCTTGTGTACGATCAGCCGCGACGAGGCCGAGCAGTTCTCGCCCATGTTCCAGAACGCACCGTTGACCACATGAGCCGCCACGCGGTCGAGGTTTTCGGCGTCATCCATCACGATGGCCGGGTTCTTGCCGCCCATCTCCAACACCACCTCTTTGGCGTTGCTTTCGGCGGAATAGGTCAGGAACCGCTTGCCCGTTACGGTCGAGCCGGTAAAGGACACCGTGTCGACGTCCATATGCCGCCCGATAGGTTCGCCGACCTCGGCGCCGCCACCCGGAACAATGTTCAGAACACCCCGAGGCAGGCCCGCCTCCATTGCCAGTTCAGCAAGACGCAGCGCGGTCAGCGTGGTCTCGGCTGCCGGTTTCACCACCACCGAACAGCCAGCCGCCAGAGCCGGTCCGATTTTCCACGCCAGCATCAGCAGTGGAAAATTCCAGGGCAGCACCAGCCCCACAACACCAATCGGTTCGCGCAGAACCATCGCGATATGATCGTCGCTGGCGGGCGAGACCTGATCATAGATCTTGTCGATCGCTTCGGCGTGCCACTTCAGACAATGGATGGTTTCGGGCAGGTCGACGGTTTCACAGTCATAAATGGTCTTGCCGCTGTCGATACTCTCCATCACCGCCAGGTCGCGGGTGTTGCGGGTCATCAGTTTGCAAAGCCGGATCAGCACGTCCTTGCGCTCGGACGGGTGCAGTTTGGACCAACGGCCGTCGTCAAACGCCTCACGCGCCTTTTCGACCGCAAAGTCCACATCAGCCGCACCGCAGGATGCGATGTCGGCCAGCTTATGGCCTGTAGCCGGGTTCACCGTCTCAAAGGTGTCGCCCGAGATCGCCGGGCGGAACGCGCCGTCGATGAAGGCGCCGGTCGGCAGGGTCAGGCCTGCGGCGATGGATTTGTATTCGTCCTGTGTCAGAAGATCCATGTTTCCTACCCTTCAGCCACGATGTCAGCGATTGTGGTCTTCAACACGCGCGTTACCTGTTCCAGCGCGCGTTTGTCGTCCTTGTTCAGTCCCTTCAGCGGCGGTCGCATCGCGCCTGCTTCGATCCCGTTCATGGTTACGCCATGCTTGATGGTCTGTATGAACTTGCCGCCCTGTTCCAGAACCCGCATCAGCGGCATCAAGGCAGACATGATCCGGCGGCCCTTGGCAAAATTGCCCTCGATGGCGCAGGCCTGATACAGCGCCACGTGTTCCGAAGGCAGAAAGTTCGACCCGCCACACACCCAGAACGGTGCGCCCCAGGCAAAGAACTCAAGCGCCTGATCGTCCATACCGCAACCCAATTGGATATGCGGATAGTCCCGCGCCAGCAAATGGACCCGGTTGATATCGCTCGAGCTTTCCTTGATGCCGCAAAAGTTGCGGCTGCGGCCCACGCGATCCAGGAAGTCCTCGCCCATCATGGTGCCCGTACGGTGCGGATAGTTGTACAGCATCACCGGCAGATCCGCAGCCTTGTCGATGGCCAGCGCGTTCAGGGCGTTTTCACGGTCCGTTGGCACCGAATAAGGCGGGCTGGCCAGCAGGATCGCATCTGCGCCGATCTCGCGCGCGCCCGAGGCTAGCGTAACCGAATCTGACGTCAGCATTGCCCCGGTCCCTACGACCAGAGGCAAACGGTTCTTCAACTGCTGATGCGTGAACTTGGCCAGTTCCAGCCGTTCATCGACGGTTTGGGCATAGTTCTCACCCGTCGATCCACCCGAGATAAGACCCTGCACACCATTTTCTATGAGATATTCGACCACGTCGGACAAGGCGTCCCAATTCACGCTGCCATCCTCGCGATAGGGCGTGACCACAGGGGTATAGATCCCCTCAAATCTGAATATCGGGTTCATTCCGTCCTCATGCAGGGTTCGAAGGGGGCAGGATTCCCATCGGGACATCCAGCGCGTCAGGCATTACAAACAGCTCGATTTGGTCGCGTGACAGGTTCCAGTGCTCCTCGGCCAGCTGCGCAGCAGCCGCCTCATCGCCCGCCTCGATGGCGGCGATGATGGCGTCATGTTGACGGCTTGCCTCGGTCAGGTTTCCGGTCATTTCGGCGGTGTGCGGACGATAGAACGTCATCCCGATCCGCGCGTGATCGATCAGCAGACGATTGAACGACGGCAATAAATAGACGTTGCCCGACATCTGGCCCGTCACATCGTGGAACCGATTATTGGCCATTGCACGATCCTTGGCCGAGTCTGCGCGCAACGCGGCCTTAAACGCCTGCTGTGCGTCCTTCAGTTCGGCAATCTGAGTCTGCTCTGCATTCATCGCCGCAAGACGCAGGATCGCGCCATAAATCATTGGGGCGGCCAGGAAGAAATCTCTGAGCGTGGTGTATGACATCTCGGATACGCGCGCACTGCGATTGGCACGCAGGTCCAGATACCCCTCGCCCGCCAATTGCCGGAACACTTCGCGCAACGGCGTGCGAGACAGGCCGAAAGCCTCTGACAGATGAGCCTCATCAAGATCGACCCCCGGACGCAATTGCAAGGTCAGGATCGAATTCTTCAGATGCTCTGTCAGTTCGCTCTTGGGCGAGCGTGCCTCATCCTTCATCTGCGTTTCCTTTCCACCCCGCGCCCTATCGAATCGACGCCATCCCTATTCATCTGTGTATTCAATTAAAATACAACTTGTATACAATAAAAATTCGTGCAGCATTGCCCCCCTGAACGTAGTCTCAAAATACCCGCCAGCCCAAGGTGCCAAATTGCCTATGCCGAACCCGCGCCACATCACGTTCATCCTGATCGAGGAGTTCTCGCATCTCGCCTTTTCCTGCGCGGTCGAGCCTTTGCGGATTGCCAATCTGGTCAGTGGTGAAGACCTGTACAGTTGGTCATTTGCGTCCGAGCACGGTGCCCAGGCAATATGCTCCAACGGATCGGTGACGCTGGTGCATTCCGGGTTCGATGCGCTTGCCAAATGTGACCAGCTTTTTGTGTTGTCTGGCATTCACATGCGCGATCACGTCTCACGCCCCCTTCTCGCCCTTCTTCGGCGCGAGCGTGCGCGGGGAACGTCGATTGGGGCACTGTGCTCGGGCGCATGGCTGCTGGCCGAGGCCGGATTTCTGGACGGCATGCAGGCGGCTATCCATTGGGAATACCACGACGCTTTCATGGAGGCATTTCCGGACGTCAATCTGGTGCGCAGCGTGTTTGTCGCCGACGAAAAACACATAACGGCATCCGGAGGAACCGCGACTGCCGACCTTATGCTGCACCTGATCGAAAAAGATCATGGTGAGGAACTGGCTATCGATGTGGCAGATCAAATGGTCTACAACGCCGTGCGCAATGCAACCGCCAAGCAACGGGTTTCGCTACAATCGCGCAATGGCATGCGAAACGCGCATCTGGCCAAGGCCATTCAGGTCATGCAGGACAGTATCGAAACCCCAGTGGCGCCCTCCGAGATTGCCGAGGAATTGGGTATTTCCACCCGACAGCTTGAACGACTGTTCGGAAAGTACCTGAATACCTCGCCCAAGAAGTACTTTATGGAAATGCGATTGGAGCGGGCGCAGAAACTGCTTCTTCAAACCGAAGCATCCGTCACTGAAATCGCCATGGCCTGCGGCTTTGAAAACCCCGGGCATTTTTCGCGCGTGTATCGCCTGAGCTTTGGCGTCACACCCAATGCGCAACGCAACAAAATCGACTGACCCGGTATCTGCCCCCAAAACGGGGAGAGTTGCCTGACGCGATCGCAACCGAACACATCCGCACTCATCCCCTGGCCCTCTCGAGTACCCCCTCGTTAAAATCAGACTGGTCAACAGTTCGACAGGATTAATCGCTTTTGCCCGGTAATATTGGCACAACTATTGCCAGATCATGTCAGATGTGGGTTTTGTGCCGCCTTATTCATTAATTTGTATGATTTGGCCGAAGTTCAGCGTGGCATGCCTCAACAAATGGCGTGCAAATAGGCACCGGGATCGGAGCAAACCTTTATAACCACAGGTTAAATATCCATTTACCTTGCTTTTAATGAACATCTCGGCATGTCTTGATTGAAAACCCATTTCTCATTCCGTTTCCACGTCAGGAAACTCAGCATTGGGAAACCCTCACGATCCAAAAGACAAGACAACGCCAGTTCCAGCGTGTGTTCAACCGCGCCCATTCAAAACCGCAACATCCAGAATGCGCTGTGTTCTTGTGATGTTCAAACTGGGCTTTTCAGGGGTATGGATTCTCAGTGCCTCCGCCCGTTCAAAGTGGTCAAAAAATGCAAATTCAATCATGTGCAAAGCCGCCATATCACTGCACTGAATGGTGTATTCAGCCTGAAACTCTGAGTTTGATCTGCCCTCAGCGGCTTGCCCCAATGCCCGTCCCGTGAGCGTCACGCTGGCGGACGCAAGCGAACACCCGGCTTGTTGAGGAACAAGAAAAAGTATCAAGGGTTGTGAGAGTGTGGACATGGCCATCGCAACCGAGGCCCGATCCGCGTCAGTAACAGGGCGGCGATCAAATCCCAAGATTTCCGCACTGGGAACCGACAGCGACAGTCTGAATTCCGCGTGTGAAAAAGTAATTTCAAAGGTGCCCGCCTGAAAAGCCTGCGGGGTGTTCAAGTCATCCGCCCATATCGGGGCAGCCGTCGCAGAAAAAACGATAAACCCAAAAATACACTTCACTATAATCGTACCACAAGACCGGAATCACACCGGTCATTCTAATTTTAGGCGAACATGGTGCAATCACGGCTGCGCGTCGTTAACCCGCCAGATATGGGGAATGCGCAAAAATCCATGCAATTCCCGACAATAAAACTCAGGTTGACAATACTGACTATTTCACTCAGTTATAGACTCGCTTGTGCCACCCAAGGGGCGTGCCAGAGCGTGTATTGAGACAAGAAAGACCTGATCCTGATGACGAAACTGTTTGCCGCTTCCAGCGCTCTTACCCTGTGTGTCGCCGCCACAGCTTCGGCCGGTGACGCCCCGGCGAAAGCCGATGTGCTGAACACCTATGCCAACATCGCCGAAGCCAAATATGACGACAGCCTGATTGCCGCCAAAGCCCTGCAAGCCGCTGTGGACGCTTTGATCGCTGATCCGACGGATGCCACCCTCAACACTGCCCGGGACGCCTGGATTGCCGCCCGTGTGCCGTATCAGCAGACCGAAGTATTTCGCTTTGGCAATGCCATTGTGGATGACTGGGAAGGTAAGGTGAATGCGTGGCCGTTGGACGAAGGCCTGATCGACTATGTAGACGCCTCTTACGGCGGCGCGACCGATGAGAATGAATTTGCGGTGCTCAACGTCATCGCCAACCCGCAGTTCGAACTGTCCGGCAACGCAATTGACGCCTCCCAAATCACGCCCGCGCTTCTAGCCGAAACTCTGCACGAAGCTGACGGGATCGAGGCCAACGTAGCCACTGGCTATCACGCCATCGAATTCCTTTTGTGGGGTCAGGACCTGAACGGCCATGGCCCGGGTGCAGGCAACCGTCCGGCCACGGATTTCGCAAAAGGTGACGGTTGCACCAACGGCAATTGTGACCGTCGGGGACAGTACCTGAGCGCCGCGACCGATCTGCTGGTCAGCGATCTGGAATGGATGGCCGCACAATGGGCCAAAGGCGGCGACGCGCGCACGGCGCTGACCGAAAATGAAGCCGCGGGTATCAGCGCGATCCTGACCGGCATGGGCTCATTGTCCTACGGCGAACAAGCTGGCGAGCGGATGCGTCTTGGGCTTATGCTAAATGACCCCGAGGAAGAGCATGATTGCTTTGCCGACAACACACATAACAGCCACTACTATGATGGCCTGGGAATCCAGAATGTCTATCTTGGTGAATACGTGCGCATCGACGGTACGCCAGTCTCGGGCGCGTCTCTGTCGGATCTGGTGATTGCGACCGATCCAGCGCTGGATACCGAAATGAAAGCGAAGCTGTCGACGACGATGCAGGCATTGGGCCGGATCAAGTCGACCGCCGAAGCCGGGTTTGCCTATGACCAGATGCTGGAACGCGGGAATGCCGGAGGCGAGGCCTTGATCATGGGCGGCGTCAACGGCCTGATTGATCAGACGAAATCGATCGAACGCATCGTGACCGCACTGAAGCTTGACGGTATCGCCTTCGAAGGGTCCGACAGCCTGGACAATCCGAATGCGGTCTTTCAATAGGCTTTGATATCGGTCAGAGGCGCGGACATCACCGCGTCTCTGACCCACTTGGGTCACACATGCGACCATTCCGCAACTAGACGCGAATCCAATACCCTACTATTTAAGTAGGAAAAGAGAAAACCGGTTGAACAAGCCATGATCGTCTGCCACTGCACCAATATCACCGACAACGACATCCGCGCCGCAATTGACTGGATGCGGTCGGCGGACTCGCAAACCATCATCACCCCCGGAAAAATCTATCATGCCCTTGGAAAGTCTGCCGATTGTGGTGGCTGTATGCCGCTTTTCCTAGACACCATGCGCTCAAACGATAATCTGGAAGTCCCCATGCAGCTGCGTGCATTGCGCACCGGACCATCACAGGAGAAAGCAGATGAAGGGCGATCCCAAGGTCATCGAATATCTGAACAAATCACTGCGGCATGAACTGACAGCCGTCAGTCAGTACTGGCTGCACTACCGGCTGCAGGAAGACTGGGGCCTTGTCCACATGGCCAAGAAAAGCCGCGAGGAAAGCATCGAAGAGATGGGCCACGCGGACAAGCTGATCGAACGGATCATCTTTCTGGAAGGCCATCCCAACCTGCAAAAGCTCGACCCGCTGCGGATCGGTCAAAACCCCAGGGAAACGCTGGAATGTGACCTGGCCGCCGAACATGACGCGCGGAACCTGTATGTCGAAGCTCGGGAGTATTGCCGAGAAGCTGGCGACTACGTCTCCATGTCGCTTTTTGAGGAATTGATCAGCGATGAAGAAGGCCATATCGACTTTCTCGAAACGCAGCTCGATCTGTACGAAAGGATTGGCGAAGCCAATTATGCGCAACTCAATGCCGCGAAAATGGACGCCGAGGAATAGCTTTCTCGCCTTGCTGGTGGCCGCCTGTGCGGCCACCCCTTCCCTGTCAGCCGAGCTGCAGGACCTTCATCTCCACTTTGAACCTCGCACGGAAGACGAACGCGCCCGCATTGCGGTCGTAACGGCCCGGCCGCAGGATTTCAGCGTACCCCAGAAATTCGAAGACCTGTCTGCAGGGGCCGCAACCGTGCGAGTACGCAACGACGCGGATGCGTTTTCGCAACCGTCGGGCAATTTAAGCTTTGAACAGGAGCTGGATTTCAAGGTCGGCAACGGGTTGTTCAAGAAAATATGGGTGTCGTCGCCGTCGTCGACATTGGCGTCGGATGGGCTTGGGCCACTCTACAACGCCCGGTCCTGCCAGCGTTGCCACATCAAGGACGGGCGCGGGCATACTCCGAATGGGCCGGACGACACCGCAATTTCGTTGTTTCTGCGCGTGTCTATCCCCGGTGCCCCCGAAGATGCGCAGGCCGAGATCGAGGACTACATCGCGACACTGCCCGAGCCCAATTACGGCGTCCAGATGCAGGACTTTGCACTGGCGGGGCACCCGGCAGAGTACCGGCTGGACATCACCTACAAAGAGATCAAGGTCCTGCTGTCAGATGGCGAGACCGCTTCGCTAAGGCGCCCCACCTACATTGCAGCCGATCTGGGATATGGCCCGCTGCACCCCGACGCCATGCTCAGCCCGCGGATCGCACCGCAGATGATTGGTCTTGGCCTGCTCGAAGCGATCCCGGTCGAGGATCTGCTGGCAAGGGCCGACGCCGATGATGCAGATGGTGACGGAATCTCGGGCCGTCCGAACATTGTCTGGTCCACGGAATATGGTGCGCCAATGATCGGCCGTTTTGGACACAAGGCCGGGATGCCCACGGTCATGGAACAGTCGGCCTCGGCCTTTGTTGGGGATATCGGCATCTCAAATCCGCTCTTTCCTGCGCCGCACGGCGATTGCACCGAAGCTCAGAAGACTTGCGTGCAGGCCCCTCATGGCGATGATGATGCGCGGGGGTTCGAAATCGATCAGGTCGGTATGGACCTTGTCGCCTTCTATAGCCGCAATCTGGGCGTTCCCGGACGTCGAGACGTGGACGACCCGCAGGTGCTGCGCGGGAAAGAGGTTTTTCACACCACCGGATGCGCCTCGTGCCACACGCCTGCCCATGTCACCCATCGGATGGACGACCGGCCCGAACATAGTTTTCAGCTGATCTGGCCCTATACCGACCTTTTGCTGCACGATATGGGCGAGGGTCTGGCCGACAACCGCCCCGAGGCCCGCGCGACGGGCCGGGAATGGCGCACCCCACCGCTCTGGGGCATCGGTCTGACAGAACGTGTCTCGGGCCACACCCAGTTCCTGCATGACGGGCGGGCGCGCAGCCTGCTAGAGGCGGTTTTCTGGCATGGCGGCGAGGCACAAGCCGCCCGCGACACGGTCGTCTCGATGCCAAAAGCCGACCGCGATGCCCTGATCCGGTTCTTAGAGAGTCTTTAACCCATGCGCACCCTTTTCATTGTCACGGCCCTTTTGGTTCCGCTTGCCGCATCCGCGCAGGACCGCACGGCAATTCTTGCGGACGTGGTTGCAACCCACATCCAGCCTCGTTTCATTGAACTGGCTGCCGCGACGGATGTGCTGGCTGCGACGGCCAGCTCGGATTGCGCACCCCGGTCCGAAAACCTGCGCACCGCATACGCCGCCGCCTTCGACGCGTGGATTTCAGCAAGTCACCTTCGGTTCGGCCCAACAGAAACAGATGACCGTGCTTTTGCGATTGCCTTCTGGCCTGATACGAAAGGGTTCACTCCAAAAGCCCTGTCACAGCATATCGCAGCCCAGGACCCCGCAGTGAATAACCCCGCGGCCTATGCTGAAACCTCGGTTGCCGGGCGTGGGTTTTTTGCGCTGGAGCAGATGCTTTTTGACGCTGACTTTGCCGAAATGGGCAGTGCCGAGTCTCGCTGCTCTCTGATCCGGGTCATCGCCGCTGATATTGATGCAAATGCCGACGGTATGGCCACCGATTGGCAGATATTTGCGCCGAACCTCACCCAGCCGGGTGCAGGCAGCCCCTATCGGTCTCAGGACGAAGCGATGCAAGAGCTGTTCAAGGCCCTGTCCACCGGATTGCAGTTCACTGCCGAGACCCGTTTGGGACGGCCACTAGGCACGTTCGATCGTCCACGTCCCAACCGGGCCGAAGCGCGTCGGTCCGAACGGTCCATGCGCCACGTCGAACTGTCGCTGATCGCCCTGCGCGACCTCGCCGCACGGCTTTCAGCGGACCACCTGGACATCGCGGCTGATCTGGATGTCGCCTTTGAGCGCGCCATCAATAGCGCCCAATCGATAGACGACCCGGTCCTTGCCAGTGTCGCCGAACCTCAGGGCCGCTTCCGGGTGGAAGCACTGCAACAGGCGATCAACGACATCCGCACCATCGCCGCAACCAAGCTTGGCCCGACACTGGGGATCAGCGCTGGTTTCAACTCATTGGATGGAGACTGAGACATGACCAGCCGCCGTCGGTTCCTCGCTGGGCTCGCCGCCACGAGCATTGCACCGGTTCGGAGTTGGGCCGCGGTTGGAGCGCCCGCATTTTTGGCGGCGGGTCTGTTTCCGGATGGCTCGTTTCGTCTTGCCGGTCTGGATGAGGCAGGCGAGATTCTGTTCGCCCTGCCCCTGCCCGCCCGAGGTCACGCCGCTGCGGCACATCCGTTCAAAGCTCAGGCCGTAGCCTTTGCGCGCCGCCCTGGCACATTTGCGCTGGTCATCGACTGCGCAACCGGTTCGGAACTGGCACGATTGCGCGCACCGGAAGGTCGCCATTTCTACGGGCACGGTACGTTCTCGGCAGATGGCGCACGGTTCTTCGCGACCGAGAATGACTATGAGGCCGGAGAAGGCCGGATCAGCGTTTGGGATGCCAAAAGCTTTGAGCGATTGGGGGAATTCTCGTCAGGCGGTATCGGACCCCACGACATGCACCTGATGCCGGACGGGCAGACGCTGGTCGTTGCAAATGGCGGGATTGAAACCCACCCCGAGGCCGGGCGCACCAAACTGAACCTGCCGGTCATGCGTCCGAACCTCAGCTATCTGGATCTATTCGGCTCGGTTCTGGACCAGGTGGATCTGCCGGGCGCTTTGCACAAGAACTCAATCCGCCATCTGGCCGTGCATGGGGATGGCCTGGTGGGGTTCGCAATGCAATGGCAGGGCGACCAGACCAAACATCCGCCATTGCTGGGTTTACATCGTCGGGGTGAAACGCTCCGCTTGCTGAAAGCTCCGGACAAGTATCAAAACACGGTGCAAGGCTATGCCGGCAGCATCGCCTTTTCTGCTGATGGTGCGCAAATCGCGATCACGTGTCCACGTGGCAACATGCTGCACAGATTCGAAGCAACCAGCGGAAGGTTCACCGATGCCTTCGCGCTGGATGATGTGTGCGGCCTTGGGGCGGGTCGTGACGGTCTGATCTTCACGACAGGAACCGGGACGTTTGGCACCCTGACCGGGTCGCATCCGCAGGTTCTGGCCCGGCAAGCATGCAAGTGGGACAACCACCTGATCCCGATCTGCAATCCCGCCTAATGTTCGGCAATCGCTGTCGCATAGTTTACACTTGGACGAATCAAACTGCTGCCGTATTGGCGGGCGCGAAACTGGCACGCTCATGTTAAGGACTGACCTGATTGAAACAGACGCCCGACGCACCGCATTCCGTCTACGGGGTTGAGAAATGGGGTAAAGGCCTCGTTGAGGTGACAAAGCAGGGCGAGATCGGTCTGCGCAATCCGATGGCACACGATGCGGCTGCAATCAGCCTGCCCGGTATCCTCAGCGATCTGGATGACCGGGGCATCAAGGCCCCAATGATCCTGCGCGTCAGCTCTTATCTGGAACACGAGATTGCCCATATCAACGAGAGCTTTGCCGAGGCGATTGCCCGGGTTGGGTACAAAAGCAGCTATCGCGGTGTCTTTCCGATCAAGGTCAACCAGCAGGCTCAGGTGGTCGACCGGATCGTCGAGTTCGGCAAGAAGTACAACTATGGCCTTGAGGCGGGCTCGAAGCCCGAATTGGTGGTCGCACTGGCGCATCGTCTGGCCAATGAGGCGCTGATCGTTTGCAACGGCGTCAAGGATGCCGAGTTCATCCAGCTGGCCATCCTGTCCCGCAAGATCGGGTTCAACACGGTGATCGTGCTGGAAAGCCCGAAAGAGGCGGACACGGTGATCGAGGTCTATAATGAGCTGGGCATCGAACCCCTGATCGGTGTGCGGGTCAAACTGACCAACCAGATCAGCGGTAAATGGGAAGAAAGCTCGGGCGACCGGTCCGCTTTTGGTATGAACACCGATCAGCTGGTCGCCACCGTCGACAAGCTGAAGGCGGCAGGTTTGCTGCACTGCCTCAAGCTGCAGCACTCGCATCTGGGCAGCCAGGTGCAGGACGTCAACGATGTGCGCCGCGCCGTGGGTGAGGCTTGCCGGTACTATACCGAACTGACCCGCGAAGGCGTACCGCTGACCCATCTGGACCTGGGCGGCGGCATGGGCGTGGATTACACCGGCGAAAAGAAGGCCGCCGAAAACTCGATCAACTACACGGTCGAGGAATACTGCGCCAATGTGGTTGAAACCGTGGCTTATGCGATGGATGAGGCTCAGGTCGATCACCCGACATTGGTCACCGAAAGCGGGCGCGCAATTGTCGCGACCTCATCCATGTTGGTGTTCAACGTGCTGGAAAGCACGCTTTACGATGCGCCGGATGGGCCGGAAGTCGAGGCCGATGACCATCATCTGGTATCTGACCTTGCCGCTGTGCACGGATACCTGTCCAGCGACCGGCTGCAGGAATGCTGGAACGATGCCACCTTCTATCGCAACGAGCTGCGCGCGCTGTTCCGGCGCGGCTATGTCGACCTGCGCCAAATGGCCCGCGCCGAGCGCATCTACCTGTCCCTGATGGCCCGCCTCAAGGCACTGGCTGCCAGTGATGAGCTGGACACCGATGTCGACGAGCAGTTGGAGAAAGTGGCCGATATCTACCACTGCAATTTCTCACTGTTCCAATCGCTGCCCGACGTCTGGGCCATTGACCAGTTGCACCCGATCGTACCGCTGCAGGGCTTGAACGAAACGCCTGACCGCCGGGCCGTTCTGTCGGACATAACCTGCGATAGCGATGGCAAGATCGACCGGTTCATTCTGGCCGATGGCGTCTCACCCAGCCTGCCGGTGCATTCCCTGCCTGAAGATGACGAATACTTCATGGGCGTCTTCTTTGTCGGCGCCTATCAGGAAACGCTGGGCGATCTGCACAACCTGTTCGGCGACACCAACGTGGTCACCATCGACCTGCGCCCAGATGGCGGCTTCGACCTGCTGCACGAACAAGAGGGCGACACGATCAGCCAGGTCCTGTCCTATGTCGAGTTCGACCCCGCCGACTGCGTTGCCGCCTTCCGCAAAATGGTGGACGAGGCGATCTCGACCGGTACGTTGATGGCCAAAGACCGCAAAACCCTGATGAGCGCATATCGCGACTCGATCAACGGCTACACCTATTACGAATAACCCCCGAGAGGAGATGACCCCATGGGAACTTTGAGTGGCAAAACACTGGTTGTCGGCGCGGGCGGCGTCTCTCACGCTGCGGTGCACAAGATGGCGATGAACTCGGATATCTTCACCGAGATCACCCTGGCCAGCCGCACCAAGTCGAAATGCGACGCCATCGCCAAGGCGGTGAAAGAGCGCGTGGGCGTTGAGATCGCCACGGCGGAACTGGACGCCTACAAGGTCGCCGACACGGTCAAGCTGATCAAGGACACCGGCGCCGAAATCCTGGTGAACCTGGCGCTGCCCTATCAGGACCTCGTGCTGATGGACGCCTGCCTTGAGGCCGGTATCCATTACATCGACACCGCGAATTACGAGCCCGAGGATGAGGCCAAATTCGAATATCACTGGCAATGGGCCTATCAGGACCGGTTCAAGGCGGCCGGTCTGACCGCCATCCTCGGCTCGGGCTTCGATCCGGGCGTCACCAGCGTCTTTGCGACGTGGCTGAAAAAGCACAAGCTGGACACGATCCGCCAGATCGACGTGCTGGACGCCAATGGCGGCAGCAACGATCAGGAGTTTGCCACCAACTTCAACCCCGAGATCAACCTGCGCGAAGTGCTGGCCGAGGTCCGCCACTGGGAAGGCGGCGAATGGAAACACTCCCCCGCGATGACCCACAAGGTCGAGTTCGACTTCCCCGCCATCGGCCCAAAGAACATGTACCTGATGTATCACGAGGAGTTGGAAAGCCTCAGCACCCACTTCCCCGAGATCGAGCGCGCCCGCTTCTGGATGACCTTCGGCGACGCCTATATCACCCACGCCAAAGTGCTGGAGAATGTCGGCATGACCCGCATTGATCCGGTGATCCATGACGGCAAGGAAATCATCCCGATCCAGTTTCTGAAAACCCTGCTGCCCGATCCCGGCGATCTGGGCGCGGAAACCAAGGGCAAGGCCTGTATCGGCGATATCGCCACGGGTCAGGCCAAGGACGGCTCGGGCGAGAAGACCTATTACATCTACAACATCTGCGACCACGAGGAATGCTATGCCGAGGTCGGTAGCCAGGCCGTCAGCTACACCACCGGTGTCCCCGCCATGATCGGTGCCGCGCAAGTGCTCAAAGGCAACTGGACAGCGCCGGGCGTGTGGAACATGGAACAGCTCGACCCGGATGATTTCATGGACATGCTGAACGAACATGGTCTGCCTTGGCAGGTTCACGAACTGGATGGCCCGGTCGAGTTCTGATCCGCCAAGCTTCATCTGGCCCTAAATACCTTGGGGGGTCCGGGGGGCAGCGCCCCCCGCCCTCTCCAAAATCGGAGACGCCTGATATGTCCGACATGATGACCACCCAAGCAGGCGATGCCGGTGCGTTCCGCAATTTCGACCTCAGTCGCGTGCCGACCCCGTGCTTTGTGATCGATGAAGCGGCCGTCGCGCGCAATCTGGCGATCCTGTCAGATGTCGGCAGCAGGTCCGGTGCCCATGTCCTCAGCGCGCTCAAAGCGTTTTCGATGTTCTCGCTGGCCCCTTTGGTCCGCCAACACCTCGGCGGCACCTGCGCCAGCGGTATCTATGAGGCGCGTCTGGGTCGTGAAGAATATGGCGGTGAGGTCGCCACTTACTGCGCCGGGTACAAAGACGCTGACATCGACGAGATCCTGTCACTGTCCGACCACATCATCTTCAACTCGCCCGCGCAAAAGGACCGGTTTCTGGCCAAAGCCCAAGCCGCCAAAGTACAGGTTGGCCTGCGCATAAATCCCGAACATTCCGAAGGCGAAATCCCCAAATATGACCCCTGCGCGCCCTGCTCACGCCTCGGCACCCCCGTCAGTCAGCTGACGGCTGAAACGCTGAATGGCGTAGATGGCCTGCATATGCACACGCTCTGCGAACAGGGGTTCGAGCCCTTGCAACGCACATGGGAGGCGGTCGCGCCAAAGCTAAAACCGTTCCTGGGTCAGCTCAAATGGCTGAACTTCGGCGGTGGCCACCATATCACCCGCGACGACTATGATCGCGAGGGGCTGATCGCCTTCATCAGGGAAATCCGCGAAACCCATGGCGTCGACATCTATATTGAACCCGGTGAGGCCGTCGCTCTGGATGCGGGCATTCTGGTGGGCGAAATCCTCGACCTGCCGACCAATGGCATGGCGCTTGCTATTACCGATATCTCGGCCACATGCCACATGCCCGACGTGATCGAAGCCCCCTATCGCCCTGCCCTGATGGACGAGGCTAAGGCAGGCCATACCTACCGTCTGGGCGGCCCCTCCTGTCTGGCGGGTGACGTGATCGGCGATTACACGTGGGATAAACCGCTGCGGATCGGCCAGCGCTTTGCCTTCCTCGATCAGGCGCATTATTCGATGGTCAAGACCAACACGTTCAACGGTGTCCCCTTGCCCACCATCGCCCTGTGGAACAGCGAAACCGACGCACTGAAACTCATCAAACAATTCACCTATGACGACTTTAAAGAGAGGCTCTCATGAGCGTTTTCCTCGACAGTGAACTGACCGCATCGGAACGAACCGAAGACGCAAGGTTTCGCGTGATCCCGGTGCCGTTGGAGCGCACCGTCTCTTATGGATCAGGCACCGCGAAAGGCCCCGAAGCCATCATCGAGGCCAGCAATGAGCTGGAGCGCATCACCGGCCAAGCCGAGCCTTGCGTCAAGGGCATCTTCACCGAAGCCCCCTTAGACTGTGATGGCCCGCTGCCCGAGGTGATGGAACGCCTGGCCCAGCGCACCGAGGCCGCCATTCGCGCGGGCAAGGTGCCGGTCACTCTGGGCGGTGAACATTCGCTCAGCTACGGCGCGGTGATGGGCGTGGCGCGCGCGTTGGACCAACCGATCGGGATCGTCCAGATCGACGCCCATGCGGACCTGCGCGATGCCTATCAGGGCGAAAAGCACAGCCATGCCTCGGTCATGCACCTGCTGGCCCAAGAAGGCATTCGACTGGCCCAGTTCGGCGTTCGGGCCTTTTCCACCGAAGAGGCGCAGAGCCGGGTAAGGAACAACGTGTTCCACGTCGACGCTGAAGACCTAGTGACCGGCAGCATCCACGCGGTCGACCTGCCCGAGGATTTCCCCGAACTGGTCTATGTCAGCTTTGACGTCGACGGGCTAGACCCGTCGCAGATGCCCGCCACCGGCACCCCGGTGCCCGGCGGCCTGGGCTATTATCAGGCGCTGCAACTGGTTGAGAATGCCCTTCGAGGGCGCAAATGCGTGGGGTTCGATGTGGTGGAGCTGGCCCCGGACGGCAATGCCGCCTGGGATTTCACCGCCGCGCAGATCGTCTATCGCCTGATGGCCGCTTGCTAGCCTTCGGCGGTTTCGTTCAGCTCCATATGCCCCTCACCGCGGCCTAGGACGCGGCGCAGCAACGGTTCAAAGAACTCCAACGGTTTGGTCGGGTAATCCGGATCAAACGCCTTCTGATCGTATTCGTGACAGAAATAGCGGCAGTCCTCCCAGTAGGGACTGTCGCGGTACTTGTCGCGGGCGTTTCGGTCCCCGCCCAGATGGTGGTTGTAGTAGTAGCCCTGAAACACGCAGTGGTGCTTGAGGATCCAATGGGTTTTCTCGCTGACATAGGGCTTCATCATCGCCGCCGACAGCTCACCATGGTTATAGGGTGACAGGATATCGCCGGTGTCATGGATCAGGGCGGCCACAACCAGCTCTTCATCGGCACCGTCCTCATAGGCACGGGTCGCGGCCTGAAGGCTGTGCTGATAGCGATTGACCGGATAGGGCGTCCAGTCTTCATCCAACGAGCGGATGGCATCAAGGATACGATCCGGCAAGGCCGCGTTATACGCCTCTTCATATTCAAGTACGGCGTCCCAGTCGGCTTTGGTCGCCTCTTCGAAACTGGTCCAGGTGGGCTTGTGGCTTTTATCCAGCATGGCATGTCCTCTGTCCTGATCACCAATACGATACTGAAAACTGGCCACCCTAAAAAATGAATTGATTTTATCGGGTTGATCAAAAAATACTTTCACTATGCAGATCAAAGCACTTGAAACGTTTCTGTGCGTGGCTGAAACCGGCGGGTTTCATGCCGCCGCGCGCAAGCTGAACATCACTCAAACGGCTGTCAGCGCGCGGATACGCCTGATTGAGGAGACGACCGGGAAACCCCTGTTTTCCAGAGGTGCGGGAGGCACCACCCTGACCGACTTCGGACGCCAATTCCGACCCTATGCCGAACAAATGATCTCGCTATGGTTGTTTGCTTCAACCGATTTGCCGACGCAAAGCCAGACCCGTCCGGCGCTAAGGCTGGGTGCGCAACTCAGCGTGTGGGATCCTTTGCTGGTTGATCTTGCCGTGGAATTCGAACGGCGCTTTGGACAGCTTCTGCTGACACTGAACTACGATCATGATCTGGACATGATCGATGCCGTCGCAACCCATGTGCTGGATGCGGCTCTGACCCATGAGAAACCCACGGACCGTCGTATCGTTTTTGAGTCCCTGCCCCCAGAACGTCTAGTTTTGGTTGAAACGACAGGCCAGTTCCCAGACACCCCCGTTTTCGTCAATCTCGAGCTGGGGGCCGCCTATCAGGACCATGTGCGTGCGACGGCGCAACAGGCGGCGGGGCAAACGGTGTTTCTTGGAAACTGCATCATGGCGCTCCGCTACATCTTGAAAAGAGGCGGACGGGGGTATTTCCCGGGCTACCTGATTGAAGTTCATCTTTCGTCAGGCGCGCTGACCCCAGTCGCCAAGGCCGGTGACCTGCTGCTGCCCTTGTATCTTGTTGCCCGGCCCGACAATTCGGGTCTCGGTGACATTCTGGACTGCCTGAACAGCCTGCGTGCCTGACCTCATGTGGCCGACACCATCGCGGTGTCGTGTGCCTTGCGGCGCAGAACCGGACGACCAGCCATAGCCAGAAACAGACAGGACAACAAAATACCCAGTATTGCGGGGACATACAGCACCATCCACAGGCTAGGATCGGCTTCTACAACGGGTGAGACAAAGCCACGAACACCTTCAAGCAGCACCAGTATGGTGAATGCCACCAGGATTTGGGGCCACAGCCCAAACCGCGAAAAACTGCCCAGCATCAAGGTCGCGTACCCGACCAAACCCACGGCGATACAAATCGCAATCCATGAGAAGCGTTGGTGCAATTCCTCGACCAGTTCGCCCATCGTGTACCCTTCGGTAGAAGTGATCGCATCCCGATCTTGAATCAACTCGATCGTCGGAATCGCTTCGAGACTGCGTTTGGTCATGCTGCTGGTACTGGTCAGTTCGGAAATGTCGTAAGATGCGTCTTTGAACAGGGTCGAAGACAGGGTCCGCCCCTGTTGATCCAGCCGCAGCGCAACGCCATCCAACATGACCAGATGGATACCGGTGATGTTGTTCACCAGATAGGCCGTCGCACTGGAGTAGCTGACCGAATTGGCCGGGTCGCGCCGGTCCGAGACGAAGACCTCATGCAAGGTTCCGTCCAGATCAATCTGCCCGATGTAAACAGTCACACCGGACGCGGGGTGCAAGAATTCGCCTTCGTTCAGCAATTGCGCTGTCACGTCGCCTGCAACCTCCGCCTGCCGAATCTCAAGTTGTTCCACAGACGCCGGGCGCAGAAAAACACTTACGGCCGCCATCATCATTCCGGTTACAAGCCCGAACAGCACCACGGCGCGCGCCAGACGCCATGGGCTGGTCCCCGTTGCAAGCATCACAGTCAGTTCGCTTTCGCGGCTCAGGCGGTTCGTGGCGTAGACGGCGGCGGCAAATACCGCCATCGGCATCACGGTACGGATCAAGGTCGGAAGCGTCAGCGCGGTAAATTCCAAAAACACAATTGCTGACTGGCCTCCGCTGATCACCCGGTCAAACAAGCTGACCGAACGGGTAATCCAGAAGACCCCCACCAGAACAAGTGTGAAAAAGCCAAACAGCACCAGCAATTGCCGCAGAAAATATCCGTCAAAGCGCGACATGTACCCTCTTTTTGGTGTTGGTGATCTGCGGGGACATTAGGCCATTCATCCGGCAGAGGAAAGCCGGGTTCGGTGTCGGAAAGCCCTGTCCGACTGGCCTGTGGTTTGGTCATGCGCGATCGCGCCGCCCGAACTAGATGACCAGCAAATCAACCTGTTTTGTTATGGTCGCAAACTCGTCTCGTGAGAGGGGCCGAAATCCATTTGAATGGACGTAAACATCTTTGTAGTTTCCGTACAGCAGATCGCCAAGGTCCTGCTGTCCGCGCATTTGGCCGTTCGGCGTATATTCAAAGAAAATCGGGGGTTTGTATTTCGAGATCAGGCGCGTCATCCCCTTCAGTGCCGCCAACTCATGACCTTCCACATCCATCCAGACCAGTCCGATTTCTTCTTCAGGCACTGTTTCGCGTTTCAACAGGTCGTCTATTCGAACAATGTCCACCGAGAAACTCTCTCTCGATTTGCCGGCCGTCCGTTTCGCCCCCAGGCGAGAGCCTCCCCGATTGAACAGGTCCCGGGTAAACTCGGCTGTGCCAGTGTGATCCGAGGCGGCGACAGCCAATGTTGTGACGTTTTCGGCCAACCCGTTCAGGATAATGTTTTGGTGCAGGAGTGATAGATTGTCTGGGTCAGGCTCAATCGCGATGACGGTGCTGCATCGAAGGTCCTGAAAGAAATAGATGGTGTGCGTTCCGATATTGGCACCCACCTCAAGGATCGTCATCCCCGTTTTGTAGACTCCGCGTTCTTCAAGAATAGCATGTAGGTCTCTGACGGATTGTCGCGCGAACTCACCGTGTTCTGACAAGGACCGACCGATTGCGTCATTCGGAAAGTAGACGATGGCATGATCACCAAGATGCCTGAAAAACTTGATGTCCTGCTCCAGCAACATATCCATGACAGCGCGCCGAGTTTTCTGGTTGCCCAGAGCACCCGATACAATCTTTCGGGTCAGCAGGGTTCGCAATCCCGCAAAGTGCCCTCTCCAAACTGAATCGCAACGGTGCCTTCGATCAATCGACGGAGCAATAGTTTTTGCGCCAGCAACGCATCGTACAGAGTGGCGAACACCAAAACACTTGCAAAGGATTGGATGGCAGGGGCAGCAGGGTTCGAACCCGCGACCTACGGTTTTGGAGTTCGTGGGTTTTAAATATCCTGCGATATCCATATATATCTATCCTTATGGAATTGCAGAGTTTAGGCATGCCGGTATATTCAGAGATATCGCTGTCAAACGCACAAAACGCACAAAGAACGCACAAAAAATGAAACTTCGACTGAACGAGCGAAAAGCAGCAGACCTCAAGCCCAAGGACAAGGGTTATGAGGTTCGGGATGAAATTGTGCGCGGGTTGGTTCTGCGCGTTGGCAAGCGCGGGCAGAAGGTTTGGGAAGTAATCATACAGCGCGGCAAACGACGGCAGCGTGAGCGCGTCGGCACATTCCCCAACATCAGCGTCAAGCGGGCCCGCAAGCTGGCAGAGGAAGCCAAAGAGCGCGCCCACACCATGCGCACCGACAACAGCGTCAAAACTGTATCCGACCTGTTTGACGCTTACAAAACTGCGCGTGAAAATGAATTGCGAACATGGCACGACATCCAATCTGTTTGGGATGTCTGGGCAAAAGACCGTATCGGACACATTCGGGCGACCGACCTTTCCTTTTACCATGGCCAAGACCTGCGGACTTACGTCAGCAAGAAATCATCCCCGATCCGGGCCGGAGCGGTAGTCAGCTATCTGCGCCCCTTTCTTGCATGGTGCGCCGAAGAACAGATGATAAAAAGCAACCCTTGGGAAAAGCTCAAAGTGGGTGCGAAAGCCGGATCTCGGGACCGAGTTCTTTCATCCGATGAATGGGCGGCACTCTATACGACTGCGCGCGATATGCCCTACCCGTTCGGCCCCTTCACTCAAGCGCTGATGCTCAGCGCTCAGCGGATCAGCAACGTCGCACAAATGCGTTATGACGAAATTCATGGCGATATATGGATAATTCCAAAGGAAAAGGTAAAAGCCACACGCACCGCCAGCGCCATGGCACATGAGGTTCCGCTATCCAAGGCACTGGCCACACTGATTGCCAGTGTTAAGCGGCGCGGCGATTATGTCTTTACCACGACCGGCGAAAAACCCATCTGGCCCGGATCGAAACTAAAGGCGGTCCTGCAGAAGAATTCAGAAACCTCAGATTGGCGATATCACGACATCAGACGTACAGCGGCGACTCTGATGACCACGGGCAATGAAGCCGGGAAAGCAAATCGGTTCATTGTAGAACGCGTTCTCGGCCATACGGATAGCAGCGTGACGGCCATCTATGACCGCGCGACATATCGCGACGAGAAGCGCGAGGCACTTGAGGTTCTTGCCGCGACTATCCCAGCCAATAGCCAACTCAGCAACGTTGTCCCGATGCAGGGAGGCAAAGCCTGAAATGCGTTACTTCAAGGAAATCCAACTACCCGAATACTGTTTCCTGTCTGAGTTGGTCGAGTGGGTTGCGTTCGGCAGGGTGCCAGAGATTCACTACCAATTTGAAGTGAATGAACCCGGATACGCCGACCATCGCTTTTTTGACGAGGTCGGCGCACAGGTAGAATACAATGATGTCTGCCACCTATACGCTAAGCCCTACCTACACTTTAGCGCCTCAGAGGTGCAATCACTGGGAAATGATCCGGTAGAGTATGAGAACGCATATCGGGCATGTAGAGGTAGCATCAACTACGCAGAAGACACGGCCAGATTGCTACAACACATAGAATCGGACCCTTTCATTAGGCAGGAAATAAAAGAACGGTCCCAGCAGTTGTTTCCTGAACTGATCGAAAGGGCCAAGGCTGCGCTGCCACTCTTTGAGGAAATCAAATCAAAGTCCGAGGCGCGACTCGCGGATGCTTGGGGCGTGGCGTTCGGAGCAATAAAATCCGAGAGCCTTAGCTTGCAGGGTGTGAACTCGTTGGCATGGCAGTTGGCTGTTGACGCCGCCCTTGAACGCGCGGAGCAATCGGGTGCCAGCAAGTACATACCTGTCCAAATTACAGACCATGTGCCGTTCGAAGCAATAGGCCCGAGCGCCGTCAACTATAACACATGCTGGATAGGGAACATTGTAGAAGGTGACCCTGAATACCTGAGTGCGCGCGTCAAGACCTCTGACGCGCTTGAACTTAAATCGTTGGTGCCTGCATCGTCAATCAACGGGCAGCAGCGCGGAGATTTCGCATTCATTGGAACTAAAGGCGGGAAAATCGCCAAAAGGAAAAAGGGTAGGCCCCCGGCTGCAGACTATTCCGTGATTGAGGCGGACCTTTATTCCGAGTTGGTTCAGGGCAATATCCCGCCGGGAACCAATCCTGACAGCCTCGCCCATTACGTTGTGTCCAGGCATCGTAAGCCGAATGGAGACCCGATTGGGCACTCAACAATCAAGCAGAACATGGACGAGGTTCTGAAAGCTGTGTGTGAGGATGCAAACAAGCGCGGTGAAAATGTCGGTGAAAAGTCCGGTGAAAAAGGCGACTAGTTTCCACCGAAGTTTCCACCGCTTATATAATTGATTTACAACAATATTTCAGGCTTCATTGGGGTGTCTTAAGATATCCAACACCCCAAGCAATTGGAGCAGGAAAATGAATATCGAACCGAACCAACTGCACACCCCGCAGGAATTGGAAGACCGCCGCATCGCGAAAAAGCAAACACTTGCGCAGTGGCGGCATGAGGGAAAAGGCCCGGCATACATCAAGTCTGGTAGCCGCATTCTCTATTCCGGCGCAGATATCATCAAATGGTTGAATGAGCAGCGCGTCGAACCGAGCGCCGCCTAAAAGAAAACCCCCACCCGCAACAGGCACGGGCAGAGGTCAATTCTTTAGGTTAGCATCGAAAGAATAGTCCGAAACCCGCTGCCTTTCAACCTGAAAGGAAATGCGGACATGACTACCCTACTTAAAACCCAAGAGCAGGAAATCCCCCCCGCCAACGCACTTCGTGTGTATCGCTGGACAGACCTTCCCAATCTGACGGCTCCGGCACTCTATCGTGTCACTGATCCGGGTCAGGAGCCGCGCGAAGTCTACGCATCCAAACACAAGCGCCAAGTCCTTGAGGGGCTGATGCGGTCGCCTCTCTATGCTGCAAGCTACTGCCGCCTGTCTGACCAGGTGTTGCCCCTGCGGCGCGATGACGGCGTAAACATCGAATGCAAGATGTATCGGGGCGATGCAGACACCGGACGCCAGAAATATGGCATCTACATTCTCGTCAGCAAAGTTGAGCTGATCCGGGCGAACGAGGTGGCAGCATGAGAACCGCTGACCTCCAAGTCTCCGTCCTTCGTCGCAAGCATGGTCTCTCTGAGGCCGCAGCTCGTCTTATCGCCGCTCTCCACTTTGGGGAGCGCCGGTCATGAGTGTTGTGGTTCAGAAAAATGCTCAGGAGGAAATCCACGTATCCCGTGGAGAGTACATGGGCCACGACGTTGTCAATCTCCGCGTCTGGTATCTAGCGAAGGACGGAGAAAAGCACCCGACACGAAAGGGGGTGGCGTTCAACGCCGCCCTCCTCCCCGACATTCGGCGCGCACTGACTGAGATGGCGCAGGACGGGGGCGACTGATGGGGCGTGACAAGCGAAACGAGAAACGCGGCGAACATTGGACCAAGATGGCGCGAAACATGATGGAGGAGCCCGCTTGGCGGGCCCTCTCATCAACCGCGCAGGCGCTGTACCCATGGCTCAAGCTGGAATGGAAAGGCCCGGACAACAACAACAACGGTAGGATTAGCATGAGTGTCCGGCAGGCCGCAGAGTGTCTTGGTGTGACACGCAACACAACTTCGAATGCCTTTCGCGAATTACAGGCCAAGGGTTTTATCGCTGTCACCCAGCCCCCCAAACTGGGCGATAGTGGAGTAGCGTCTTCTCCGCAGTTCGAGCTTACGGAGATTTCTTTGCCAACGGCGAATGGGAACAGTGGTCGCAGGCTTTACAAGCAGTGGTCTAACGGCGCGGATTTCCCGGTTGTGAAAGCCCCGACTCACAATCCCAAAGGGACCAACGGAAAAGAAAAACCCCGACATCAAAACCGTGACGGCACCGTCGTAAAATTTGTGCCGGGGACAGCAGAGGCGGCACAAAAATGATGACGGCCCGTCCCAAAAATTATGCCGAGAACACCCCATTTCGGCAGGTCTCTCGTCCCAATAGTGATGACATCCTTAATCTACCAGGGGGTCTGGGGGAAACGGACACCTTCTGCACCAACGGTCACAACGAGGAACGAGCAATGGACGAGACTGAGATGAATGGTTTTCAGAGCGAATTCGAAGCATGCCCGATTTGCGGATCGCCCGGCGTGAACCTGAATGTTGGCAGGGTGCATTGGTCAGTCTGTCACGAGCACAAAATCAAGTGGCGGTTCGGTGAGAACCTGTTTTCCGGCTGGCATGATGAACCTGATGAATTGCATGTCCGGAATGAACGAACACTGAGCGGATACCGTCTTTGCGAACGAGGAGGCTTTGCAGCATGAGCAGTGATGATGACCGTAATAACGGCAGCAATACGGATGAAAGAAACCCGGACGGCACATTTGCCACCGGCAACCCCGGCAAGCCCAGAGGAACCCGTCACAGGGTCACACGGGCAGTAGAGGAACTGCTTGAAGGACAATCTGAGCAAATCACTCAAAAGGCGGTTGAGATGGCTTTAGCAGGTGACAGCACAGCTTTGCGCCTCTGCCTGGAACGGATAGCGCCCACCAGAAAGGACGCGCCAGTCAACTTTGAGCTTCCGCCTATCAGTACCGCCGGAGAGGCCTCAAAAGCCTCGCAGGCGGTACTGAAGGCGGTTTCCGACGGTGAGATAACCCCATTGGAAGGTGCGACCGTCATGGGGCTCGTAGAGCAGTACAGGCGGGTGCTGGAGACGACCGAATTGGAGCAACGTATCGCAGCATTGGAGGCGGTCAGATGAGGCTGGAACACAGGCTGAAGGCCATTGAAGGCAAGCTCAAACTCAAAAGCTCAACGCAGTTTGGAGCAACTGAGGATCTTTCTAAGCATCTTATCGAGGTTGCTGAGAGGCTGAGGGAAACACCACTTTCAGAAGCAATCAAATCCGCCTCACCGGCGACCATCGCAGCTTTGGCACTAGATGGTCGTGTGAGTGATGACGTCGCCGAGAAGTGCGCTGAATATGCCCGGAGCGAAGGAGCAGTCGGAGAGCTATTCACGGCTATTCTGGAGAATGCCCAATGAGCAGAGAACGCAGAGTGCGTAAGCTAGAGGCCCGGTCTCCGAACGTCGAAACACCAATAATCGCTTTCTTTCAGATTTACGGCATTAAGGAGGGCACAGAGGAAACCACTAGAATTATCGAAAAGTCGCTTGGACCGGCGAGTATCCGTGGCCTCGGATTCGAACTTATAGAGCCCGAAGATGGTGAGACCGAAATTCATTTCAGGCGGCGCGTCCATGCCATCAGAGCGGGTGGAAAACTCACCGAGGACATGAATGCGGAAGAGCTGGTGGCAGCCTATGCGGTCGCGGATCGAGAAGTGAGGAGCGAAAGCAATGGCGATTAAAAACCGGCTAAAGAAGTTGGAAACCAAACATGCACCCGGCAACACCAGCCTTCCACCGATTTTTGTGGAGTTCGATGACGAAGAAAGTGAGTGGGCTATAGTTTCTGGTCATGGCGGTGAATTACGTAAGGTCGACAACGAAAGCCAAGGCGAATTTTGCCAACGCGCGTACCATGCTTATGTCGAAGCAAAAGGGCTGGGCAACTACCGAGCGGAAGAACTCAGCGATGAAGACCTTCAGTGCATCGTGGCCTCAAGTAGCTCGAAGTTGGCGCTCAAATTGTACAGAAATAAAGAACTGACAGACGCCGACATTCAGTCTGTCATATTGCGGACCAGCTAGAGCGAGAGTTGCTGGAGCCTCTAGCACGGCGCAGCCAAGACCATCACCCATGTACGATCAGCCGCCTCATACAGCGCGAACTCCTTGGCCTTTCTTGACAGCATATTGGCACGGTGTCCCGGAGATTGCGCCCAAGCCGTCATCACGGCGTCCAAACCGTTCTGTCCCTTGGCGATGTTCTCAGCAACGAAACACCAATCATAGCCCGCCCTTCGTACCCGTTTCGCCACGTCTGACCCATCGGAGCCGGTGTGTGAAAAGAAACCCTTCTTCACCATGTCATCGGCATGGGATTTGGCGGCTTTCTCCAACTTCCGACTATAGATTACCTCTTGAAGACCTTGACTTTTACGAAACGTATTGAGTTCGTCGGTCGCTAAAGGATTTGCCACCAGCGGAGCGGGCAACAGGAACGCAATCAGCGCGATTTTTCTCAATTCGATGTCTCCTAAACCTAAAGTGACTGCATCCAGACCCTATCGAAACAACGAACTGTCGGACAGAGAATTAGGGGTTTGTTTGCATGGTAAAATCTGGAACTCTGTAACCCCCGGCTGCAAAAGGTTGGACTGATTGCATGATGCAGGGAGCGCGCGTTCCGACGGCTCAGGTGAGGACAACCCTGCCTCGATACATGGCATGCGCAATCGAGAAGCGCAGAAAACGCGCAAAACAATCAACAAAATGGTCTGTATAGCTCGCGCGATGGATCGACTGCTGGAACGCGGCAATTAGGTTTGCTTGTCTAAGATTCACGGCACAATGACCGGATTTCGCAAACCATTGGCAAAAAATCGCAATCAAAAGTGGAGTCACGAAACCAACTGAGATGACAAATCTTGTTTAGGAGAATTCGTATGATTGGAAAAACAGCAGACGAGGCCCTGTGTTCGGCAAATATCCTAACGGAGTGCTTCAAATCAAATGTTGGCGACCTCCCTTGGGTGCAGGCCAATCCCGAAATCGCCATTGTGGTTGAGAATGCCATACTGGCTATGGAAAAAGCGTGTGAGGCACTCAGGCAATAGCAATCAGAAGACCAGAGCGACGCAGACTCAGAATATCGCCTGACTAGATGATCCTAGATTTGGACCGTGCTCAGCAGCAGCAATGGACGTCAGACAACGGCGAGGTTGGGTGCGGCGCGCCGAACTCGTACCCCCTCATTGAAATCTTTAACCCCCTCAAGGCGCGCCGCAAATTACCTCTAGCGTCGTGACATTAAGCAATTGAGACCCTCTGGTGGAATATCCAAGCGACTCTGGACGCACAAATCCCGTATTTCGCAAGTATTTAACGATTGATGCGGGGTGGCACCCCTCACTCGTGACCCCCTCTTGTTAAGGCCATAAACCAATACGTGCTAAAATACAGACGTGCCACCCACAGTAAGAATATCGCATTGAGACAAATTTGTGTCCACGAATCTCCGGGAAACTGTCTGTTCAGCCTCTGGAAACAGACTGTTTCGCGGCTATTTCTATCATTACGGGGTTTCCCGGATACCCGCATTTTGGGTTATGTGGCAAGCTAAACTCACGAACACACACTACCACTTGCTCTTTGTAAAGGGACTGGCATCGACCCCCTCGGCCAGTCCCTTTCGCAGTTTACGACCCTTGCTCTGGCCACGATATTAAGCCTTCCGGCGCATCGACATCGTTCCGCAATAACCATTCTCGTATTGCCGCCCAATGGTCCTGCGTACCCGCAGTGTAACGTCTGGCGTGTAGTTCGCTTATCTGGTGCTCAAGCGAAGGCCACCACTGCAACTTGAGTCTCAGTCGGTGCGTCTTCGCCCAAGCACGCAAAGCTGCTTCCCAGTCGGTCAAAGCGCGGGACTCAAGCTCTTTGTGTAGGTCAAACGGGATTCGGTAAGGCCATTCGGACATGGCGAACATCTAGCGAACATCAGAAGCTTGTCCAAGCGAATATGGGCGCGTAGCTTTGGGTTCATGTGCAATCTGTATTCAAACACGATTCCTGCCGACGCAATGCGCCAGTTGTTTGATGTGGCGGCTGAGCGCAACAGGCTGGGAAATTCTGAACCCCTTCCCGCTATCTACCCCAAGCATATGGCCCCAGTTGTCCGAAAAGACGAGGACGGCGCGCGGGAACTGGTACCGCTGAGCTGGGGCTTTCGCACCACCAAGAAGTCGAAGAAGACAGGCGCAATCATCCAGCCCGGCGCGTGGAACAACGCCAGAGACGACAAGGTGCGCTCAAGTGGGCTGTGGAAAGGAAGCTTCGAGGATCGGCGCTGTCTGGTGCCTGCCAGTTCGTTCTGTGAGGCAAAGGGACGAAATCCAGCGACGTACTATTGGTTCGCACTCAAGGGTGCGGAGGACCGTCCACCTTTTGCCTTTGCTGGTATGTGGCAGACGTCCCGATACAACGGCAAGGAAGGGCCAGAGGAAGCCGAGACCTATACCGTCATCACGACTACCGCGAATGAGATTGTGAAGCCCATACATCCGCAAAGGATGCCTGTGATCCTCAAGCCGGACGACTATGAACAGTGGATGGATGGAAGCGCAGACGAGGCGTTCGAACTGCTGGAACCGCTTAACTCAGACGCCATGCGGATTGTGCAGTTTGGAGAGGGTGAAAAGTCAGATACTCTGAAGTAGACTAAGACTTCTATTTGTTTTGTATGTTGTTTGAGACGGCCACCATGTCAGAAGAACCAAAGAAAGACGAAAACAAATCCAACAGAAGTGAATTCGCCGACCAAGTCCTCACAACCCTATTCGCGATACTTGGCGCGGGTGGACTTTTCTTGTTGATAGGCACCCTCACGATGGCCAACTTCTATGCTTCTGAGACGGGCAACTGGGGTTGGGGAAGCGGGCAGTTCGGAGATGCGTTTGGATTTGTCACTTCAATTTTCACCGGCGCTGCGTACCTCGGACTGTGGTTGACGATGCGGTATCAGCGGAAAGAACTCTCTGAAGTCAAAGCTGAGAGAAAACTAGCTCAAGAAACCTTCGTAGCCCAGCAAGCACTAAATGAACTGACAAAGCAGGAGTTGGAGAAGCGAGGTTTAGAGGATCGGATATTCAAGCTTATCGACCGAGTTGAAACAAAGACCCAAAGGTTAAAAAAACTTGCCGCAAAACCATCGCTGGTTAGAGAAGCCGAAGAAGCAATTGAAAAAGTGGCGAACCTGGCTGAAAAAGATTCTGCAAGCACGATGATTGCATTGTCGCGACTATTAGGGCAGCCAAAACGTGCCTACTTGGAATTGGGTTGCAGCGAAATCCATACTGCCCTCAGATCAATGCAGTCCGCGAACCTATCACGTGATTTAGAGCCCATTCTTTTCGGAGCAACTGACCGTAGGTTTGATGCAGTGATAATGGCTTTTGCGCTACTCAATGAATTTCTGAGCGAAGACGGCCACTATCTGTTTCTTGTTTTCACACACAGGAATATCAGCGAACATCTTCATGCGGACACATGGGAAAACTACAACAAAGCACTGAAAGTCATTGGGACCTACCACAATAACAAAGAAAAAAGCCCGCCAGCCCCGGAACTGACGGACTAATCCAAATCAAAATGGTGGTACCGTGAATCAGGTTTCGCTGATGTGGTCGCACTTTTTTACATTTGAGGAATAGGAGGTGCATCTTTGGCTCAATCGATCACGCCGATTTCTTCCCGCACACTGCTTGAGGCCCTAAAGTCTTCGGCCTCCAAAATCGCGGAGAAAGCGTCCATTAACTTCTCTTGAAACTCGCGCGCCTGGTCTTCGGAATCGAACGCATATGCCTTGAAATCAATAATCCAGTATCTCTCCACACCTAAAACTCACCTACAATTAATGGCCCACACAATCCTTCTAATAAACCCGTCAAATGACGGTTTTGCATATCTAGAACGAAAACTGTGCTTGACCACTCGAGGTCGTTCGGTTGGAGATAAACCTATCTACAATACCCAGCCCGTTTGAACCGTGATTTGGCCTCTGGGGTCTCTAAGTGGCTGTACCTTCCACCACTGAATTTCTGGCAGTCCAAGGCATGTCCTGCGGCTATGACAGCGGCACTCAGGTTTTCACCGTCAACGAAGCACGTCCCGATATGGCGGTCCCCGTTCATCTCGCCTGTCAGTTCGCATTGCACGGTTTTGCCCTGAAGGTAGTCTATCATCCACTGCTTGCTAACCAGACCCTCTGGTGTTTCCGTCTCGGGTGCATCGACGCCTTGAAATCGTACAGGTATTCCCTTCTTTCCATTGAGGACAATCGTATCCGCATCTCGGACGTAGATGTCGGAGGACACAATCCCGTCAGAGTTGCAGGCGGTCAGAAAGGCAATCAGGCAAACAAAGCGCTTCATCAGTCGAAAGTGTTCCAAGACAAGTTAGCCAATCACGTATGCGGCTGAAGCCTAGTTAGCAACCCGTTCGAGACAAAGGAATACTCTTCCTTCTTCCCAATAATGACGTGGTCATGGATCAAAATACCCATTGTGTCACAGGCATCCTGAATGCGCTCTGTCATGAGGATGTCCGACTTACTGGGTGTCGGGTCACCTGACGGGTGATTGTGAACAAGGATCAGCGAACTGGCATTCAGTTCCAAGGAACGTTTCACAATCTCTCGCGGATATACTGGTACGTGGTCAACTGTGCCTCTGGCCTGTTCTTCATCAGCAATCAGTACGTTCTTTCTGTCGAGGAAAATGACGCGAAACTGTTCCACTTCCCGGTGGGCCATTGCGGTACGACAATAAGTCACAAGGTCATCCCATGACGACACCACATCCCGCTTCATGACTTGAGCTTGAGCCATCCTGTGCCCGAAGGCCTCAACCACTCGGAGATGGTAGTAGACCCAATCGTTTGCGCCTTCGACCTGAAGGATACGGTGCTTGGATGCGGCAATAACGCCGTTTAGGTCTCCGAATTCCGCCAGCAGGCGTTTTGCCAAAGGCTTTACGTCAATCCGTTGGATGGCGTTGAACAACAACAGCTCCAACAATTCGTATTCCGGCATCGGCTCGTGGCCACCTGCGAGGAAGCGCGTTCTCAGACGCTCACGATGGCCCCAGTAGTGCGGTCGTTTGGCTCCGTCGTCGCCTTTGACCAAACCACCACCGGCAGCGTTTTCCGGCGAAAGCCGGGAGCGGTTCACGTAAGATGGTGGATGCGCTGGCTCAATGATTGCATCAGGTGGCGGTATTCGCGCTTCCAGATCCTCCAGGCCTTTTATCGCATCTTCTGAAAACCCGCTCTGCCCATCGTGTTTGACCAGTTTGCCGAACCGTTTTTTGTCCCTGGCAATGACCTTTTTGAGCTGGTCGAGAATCTGAGCCTTCATAGCTAGGTCCACTCCATGAATCTGTCGTATGACCTTGCTCAAAGGATGGTTAATGAGTGGTTAAATCCGAAGCGCTCGTGTAGGTGAATGTGAGCTGTTCGAACACTCAAAGTTGAACGCAACGGACTACGTACATCTTGAAAAGAAGAACAAGACCCGCAACTGTCCCAACTCGATGGGTTAGGTCGGAATGCAATCAAAATACGATGCATTTCACTTGCCAAAAGGGTTCGAAGTAGCCGTGGTATAGGGTCGGTGATTTTTTATGGTGTTACGCAGTCTCTTTGCTCAGGATAGTTCGAGCCTAATCGTCACGGAGAGTTCCAATGGATCAATCATTGGCGGGCCAATTATCAACAACTCAGATACTCCTAACGGAACTGTTTACGAGTACTCCTCCGGCACCGGAACCACCGTTACTCTGGATGATACTTTTGATGTAAATGTGTTTAACGACGATGATCCCTCAAATCACGTTATCACAGATGGTGGTGGAATCGTCGCCAATGGCACTCAAGTTGAGGCGGAGTCCCTCATCAACGTGCGTGCCCTGGACGAAGACGGCAACTTGGTTGGTCCTGAAATCACGATTTATGTGTTTTCTCAGGGTGGTGTGTTCTCGGATGTCTGGGGGTACGCGACTTCGGCGCCTCTCCAGAATGGCACCTCTTACGAAAAAGTCGGAGGTTCGAACCTGGGCTCTTCCCCCTATTCGAACTTCATTCCTTGTTTCGGCGAAGGAACACTAATCAAAACCGCGTCGGGTGCTGTACCGGTTCAAAAATTGACTCTGGGTGAAAAAGTATGGACCAAAGATGATGGCTTTCAGCCTGTCAGATGGGTCGGAAGCACTACAGTCCGAGGTTCAGGGGCGTTCGCTCCTGTCGTCATCGATCCTGGAGTTCTGGGCAACAGCACCGAACTTGTCCTGTCTCAGCAGCACAGGGTTCTGATAAAGTCCTCGAAAGCTGAACTGCTGTTCGGCCAACCTGAAGTTCTCGTTGCCGCAAAACACCTCTGCGGACTAGCCGGAGTAAGAATACGGGAACAAGAGACCGTGCAGTACACTCATTTCATGTTTGATTGCCACCACATCGTGAGGTCGAACGGGGCATTGACCGAGAGTTTCTTTCTGGAGCACCTATCAGTTAGAGCGCTTTCTGATCCGCAGCAAAGAGAGATACTGTCTCTTTTTCCCTGTCTCGATCAGGCGGCAAGGGACTTCGGACAAACCGCAGCGATGACTATCAACGCTCGTGCGGCATCTGTTCTACGGCAAGCAATGACTCAGAGTGGCTGAACTCGCACAAATCCACTCCAACTGTTATCTGTCTTTCTGCGGAATTCGCTTGGGCAAGAGGTTCACTATGCAAAACCCGGAAAGTTTCGAGAAGTTCTACTTTGCCAAAGTTGGCATGGGCGAAGCGTGCGGTTGTGCTGAGCGGGTTATCGACGTGTTCGAATTCAACCGAAAGGGCGGTACGAAGCCGAAACGAGATGTGAAACAATTCAAACGCAAAAGGCGTTCCTTTCGGTCATGGGCCGTCAAGTATGGGCTTATCAGCCGAAAGCGTGGCTGACAAAAATGGGGCGCGCCCAACCACAAGCGCGCCCCAGTCTCAGGGAGAAGATAAGCTCGCGTTCTCAAATGCACCAACGCTAGCTCGTCAATGTAGGTAGTTTGGAAGATTCCGCCGCGAACGTCGGTGAACCGGATCACACGACATCAAACCACAGATTGTTCCGTACTCGCCGGAACAGGTTCAGATTCGATAGCCGACAGTCACGTCCTTTTCGCAATGATGGAAACAAAGGGAAATTTGGCATCACTATGAGGTGTGTATTTCTGCCTCAGGCAATCGAATGTTCACGGCTCGTTCTTGCTTTATGTGGGGTATTATAGTACCTTCATTGTAAGAAAACTCACTTGAGGCAAGCAATGAGCAGGTCAACATTTGAAACCGTGCCACGCGCACTGGACAGCAACGGCGATCCTGTATCCGGGGCGCGGCTTTATGTCTACGAAGCGGGTAGCACAACCGACGTTGTGACCTATTCGGACTCGGCTCTTTCCACGCCCCACACACAGCCTGTTGTTGCTGACGCGGCGGGGTACTTTCCGCAGGTTTACGCAAGTCCAGGCTTGTACAAGTACGTCGTCAAGGACGCTTCTGACGCGACGTTGGCAGAGGCAGACAATGTTCGGCAGGACAGTGGCACACTGACATTCACCAGCACGGCTTTGCTTCTGGACGCAATTAGCAACTACGGCGCGACTTACCCGGTTGGAACCATGTTCCATTCCCCGGATGTGACATATGAGAAAACCGCCTCGGGATGGACCGGACAAGTAAGCTCTGACGACCTGATGGAGTTGATAGCTGCTAAGTTGCCCAATGCCGACAACAGCGTTGACAACGCCAACCTCGCCAACATGCCCTCGAATACCCTTAAGGGTAACAACAGTACGATTACCGCTGATCCAAAGGATCTGACGCCACAGGAGGCGATGACACTTCTTGGGTTTGACTTTGACCGTGGTGTGCCAGGGCAATGGAAGTTCGGGCTAGAGTCGGGTGCTTCAAATCCGATGATTGTCAAATATGGATTTGATACGGTTGAGGGAACAGTAACATATACAGAACCATTTCCAACGGGTGTTTTTGCTGTCTTCGCAACGATGCGCGGAACGGGCGGACCCTACGCGGTCAGCATCTTCAGCACCCCTGTCACTGGCTTTGACGCGTACCCGAAGGAGTGGAATGGGTCGGCTTGGGTTACGAGCACCGCAGGCTATAACTGGATGTCCATAGGGTATTGATATGATCCGCTGGCTCCAGACCTCCGACAAAGCCCTCATTTCAGAGGGCGGTATAAATCCCGGAAATTGGTTCGGTACGTCCCTTTTGAACAGTGGCGTCTGCATCTACAACGAAACCGTATTTCTGTACTTTCGCGGCCCTGAAGGCACAGACAACGGGTATCATTCCATTGGGTGTTGGTCACAGCCTGTCACTGGATTTGATCCCTGGGATTTATCGAAATGGACCATGCACGGTGTAGTGTTGGAGCCGACTGATGTATCCGGTGTTTCAGGCTCAAGCCGACGCCTGACAAATTGTTCTGCGGTGGTCTATGGCGGGAAAATCCGGCTGTACTTCAATGTCATGGACGAAAACCCGTTCAGGAACCACACAGCAAGTTCCACTGACGGAATTACCTTTACTGATGACGGCCCATGCCAGGCTCTTGGCGCGGACTTCGGTGGCGGCGGTTCAGGCTGTGTCGACGTGGATGGAACGCTTTGGATGCTTCACGGCAATGCTTCTGCCACGCAGGGATTTGAAATCGCCGCTCGTAAGTCAATTGATGGGGTAGAGTTCACGGACTACGTAGACAGCGTGATTACGCCGGACGGTAGCGACGCCTTCACGGGTTACTCAATGGTAACGTCCCGTCTCGTCTACGAGGACCCATACATCTACGCCTTTGTCCCATCCAGCCCGGTGCATGACGATTATCCGGAGTCCGTAGGTGTGTGGCGTGCGCATAAATCGGACCATTCGACTTGGGAAGAATACGACCGCAACCCGGTTTACATGCGGGACGCAGGCGGGAAACAGGCGGAAGCCGCTGTTTGGTCCTGGTCGGTCATCAAAATCAATGGTGTGTGGTGGGCGTTCTATGAGGGGGCTGGATCGCGTTCTGAAGCCGGGACCACCATTTCTAACAACACTCGCGACATACCCTACTACAACTACTTCACCGATAGTTGGTCGCAGGTCTTCGCCGCACGCATGAATACCAGTATGGCCCTGGCGGAGCTGTGGGATCTTGGTTCGAGCGCCACCCCTTACGGCGACTACGTCGTTCAGAACATGAAGACACGGGGATACTTGGCAACACTGGATGGAGCGGTCACGTCGGGACGGCAGCTAGCGACATATGCTGACGTGGCAACAACGGGAACAACTTGGAACTTGACCGAGAACAACAGCCAGTTCCGGTTTAACAACAGCGCATTCATGGCAGCCGTTGAAAACAACACCCGTATCGAAGGGGCAAATATCGTCTTGTTGGGTGACGCAAGCCTTGACAACCGCGAATGGCACCTTGTTCCGCTAGAGCAGCCCCGCGAAAGGGGAGGACTTTATCGCATCATCAATCGCAGGAATGGCATGTGCATGTCGGTGGACAAAGACGCTTCGGGCGATGCCTCGCTTGTGTCGGTTCGCGAATATGACGGGTCGTCTTCTCAGACATGGCTTTTGAAGCCGATAGCGTGAGCGTGTGGATGTTGAAAAGGAGATTACAGGACATGGCTCACCCAATCCAAACAAAGAACCACTTCGAGTGGCAGTTCTACATCAGGTCAAAAGCCGACCTGTGTGCCGCTCTTGGGCGTTCAGGAATGCCCCCGCTTGGACTGGTCCATGAGATTTGGAAGATAAGCCAAATGCCAGCCATCACCCATCCGGAACCGGAGACAATGCAATGAACAGATTACCAGAGATACAGCCTGTAAACATGTTGGGGCGCGTGTCGCAGGCCGTGAACACGGCGGGCGCAATGAACCGCATTCGCACCCAAAATGCCTTGCAGGACGTCTACCAGCAGCACGGGCCGGGTATTGCATCAGGCGAACAGGGTGCGCTCAACGCACTTGCCGGTGTAGATCCGATGGCCGCACGCAGCATCCAGACGGACCAACGCGACTTCGACTTCCGTCGCACACAAGCTGACCGCGCGTATGGCCTGCAAAACCGCCAGGAAACCCGACTGGCCCAACATTTCGAATTGGAAATGCAGGAGTACGCGGCGTCTCTCGATGCTGCACAGGCAGCAGCAGAGGCTGAGCAAGTGCGTATGGGCGTTCAGGCGGCATCAACGGCACAAACCCCTGAGCAATGGGACGCCATTGCAATGCAATTTAATCAGCCCGAGCTAGTGGGTCAGTTCGGTATGAAAGACGCGCTGTTGGCTCGGTTTTCGACGGCGGCGCAGATTTTGGAGGCGCAGGCAGGGCCAAAGCCGCTTTCAGGGCCGGGTAAAGTTCAACACGATATCGACGCTGGTATCCTGCCACAGAACACGCCCCTTCGCAGTCAAACACCCGGCTTCAGCGTCACAACACCTAACGGCACCTTAGTTCAACAGGGTTGGCAGGGTGACACGCCGCCGGGTCAGAACCCCTTGACCACAGGTACACCTAGAAACGGCGGTCAACTGGCAAAGGAACTGTCCAAGGATGACGCGGCAACGCTTGAGGAAGTGAATGCAGCGGGTCGTACTGCGGCGGATCTTGAAAGCCTTGCCACGCAATTGGAAACAGTGGCTCCGCATGTTGGCTACACTGGTCCCGGTGGGCAGGTTTATGGGTTCGTTGACGACGTAGTTGGATTTCTGCCAGGCGACAGTGGCGCGCGTGGTGCCTTCAAGTCCCTGGCCATGGAAGCGCAGCTTACCTTCACGGAAAAAACCAAGGGCGCAATCACGGATCGGGAAATGGGCATGTTCCGTGCTGCCGTTCCGAACCTAAGCCAAACCCGAGAGGGAAACACGGCGATTGCTCAGGTCATGAAAGCCGCTGCCGCGCGGACGCAGACCCGTGCCGCATTCTTTGAAAACTGGGCGCGCAAGCATGGAAGCCTTGAGGGTGCACAGGAGGTTTGGTCTGAGTACATGCGGGACAATCCGCTTATCGCGGAAGACAGGAACACCGTCAAAGCCAACCCAGAGGGCGACTGGCAAAGCTATCTGAGCCGCCAGCCGGCCATGTCCTATACACCTGAATCAATCATGCAGATGGACCTCAATCAGCTTAGCATGGTGCCAGTCGAAAAGATGACTGGACCGCAACTCGACGCCTTGGAGCGACGCTTTCAGGAGTTGAACCGATGAATGGTGACCTACAGCAGCGCATTGCCAACCGACGTGCAGAGCTGGCCCAGCAAGGCGGTTTAGCGGGGATGCGGGACAGAATTGCCAAGCGCAGGCAGGAACTGTCTGGTGAGGTTGTCGCCACAACTGAGGACGGCGGCAAGGTGTTCAAGCGAGAGAATGGAACACTGTCCTTCTCGTCACCCGGCTTTGCTACAACTGACCAAGCCCGCATTCAGGAAATCATGGAGGGCGCGAAGCCTGTGGATCTGGTGCAGCGGGACTTTGACCAGCAGCGCATTTCTGAGAATCCGATTGCTGCCCGGGCGCAGGAGTTCGTCCAAGGTACCCCGTTTGTGGGTGAATGGGCGGATGAGGCTGTCGGAATGGTTAGCCCAACGGCAGCGGAAAACATGCGCCTGACGTCAGACGCGATGGAGCGTCAGCACCCCGGTCAATCAGCAGCCCTCAATGTTACTGGCGGTGTTGCTACAGCCATTCCGTTGGCAGTTGGTGCGACCGGCGCAAAGGCTGCCGATTTCATTGCAAAAGGTGCGAATATCTTAACCCGTGGCGTTCGTGCCGGAGCAGTGGCAGCCCCCGTTGGTGCCATAGAGGGCGCTTCCAGCTTTTCGGGCCGGGCAAATGAAGGCGAACGCATTCAACAAGGTGCAAAAGGAGCCGGGATCGGAGGGACGCTGGCCGCATTCCTTGGCCCCGTCGCATCTATTACTGGCGAACAGGTTGTAAACATAGCACGACGTATCAAGAGGCTGGAAATTCGAACTATTGCGGACGAACTGGGCATTTCCCCCCAAGCTGCACGGATCGTCAAACAGGGGATCATGAGCGACAATCTGGACGACGCGCAGACCAGACTTGCTCAATTAGGTGAGGATGCTCTGTTGGCTGACGCAGGGCCGTCTACAGGCGCGCTGTTGGATGCAGCGGCCACTACGGGCGGAAAGGCCCTCAACGCCGCCAGAGACGCAGCAGACGGGCGCGCAGCACTGGTTGGGAAACGTCTGCCCCAAGTATTGGACAACGTGTTCGGCAAATCCAAGGGTATCAAGGCCGCCGCAAAGGAAATCTCGCAGGGCACTGCCTCTGCAAGACAGAGGGCCTATGACTCGGCTTACGCAAAGCCAATTGACTATTCGGGGGTCCATGGCAGGAAGATTGAGTCCGTCCTGTCCCGCGTTCCGCCCCGAACCTTGAAGGCGGCGATTTCTGAGGCAAACGAGGCGATGACAGCCAACGGTCAACGCAATCTGCAAATCATGGCTGATATTGCCGATGATGGCAGCGTGACCTTCAGGGAAATGCCCAACGTCCAGCAACTGGACGAAATCAAGAAGGCGCTTGATGGGATAGCGCGAGAGTCTGTTGACCAGTTCGGTAGGCTCACCTCAGCAGGCCTGAGAGCCCGTAAGCTGGCCTCTGAGCTACGCGAGGCCACAAAGCAAGCTGTGCCCCTCTACGGGCGCGCTCTGCGCCTCGGTGGCGACAAGGTGCAGCAGGACGAGGGCTTGGCTCTCGGCAAGAACCTCCTTTTCAAGGGAACGACCGTTGAGGACGTGAAAGGCTTTCTGAGTCAGCGTGTGTCCAACGAAGCCCGGCAGGCTATCAGACAGGGCGTTAGGGAGAGTATTGAACAGAACCTCTCCAATGTGCGCCGCACTATCACAGACCCGAACACGGATGCCCGTGAGGCTATGCAACTGGTCAAGGAGATGTCCAGCCGCGCCAACATCCAGAAACTGCGCCTTGTTCTCGGTGGCCCTCGTGCGGATCGACTCCTGAACGAACTGGACCGCTCAGCGACTGCGTTGGAACTGCGGGCCGCTGTTGCTCAGAACTCTAAGACCGCAATCCGTCAGTCCATTCAGGAGCAAGTAGCGGAAGAAACCGCGCCCGGCCTTGTTCGTAGAACAACCGGCAACCTGGGCAATCCGCTAGATGCAGCGCGCGAGGTCACGCAATCAATCGCGGCAATTGATCCTCGCAGCATGTCGGCGCGTGAACGTGGAATGTTTGCCGAAATCGCCAAAGCCCTCACCGGCATCAAAGGAAAGGACGCACAGGACGCGCTGAAAGCCGTTAGGGAAGCGCTAAAGGGTCAGCCCATCAAAGACGCTCAGGCCCAGATTATTGGTCGAGCTGTAGCCGGTGCTACTGCTCTTGGACTGTATCAGAGCGCCAAGCAGCCCCTAGCACGCACACAGTCCCGCTGAGGCAGGCAATGACAAAAGGCACCATACCGAACTGATGGTAAATCTGCATGTATCCCCAGCCGACAGCCAGAACCGTAATTGGACTACAGAGCAATATGAGAACTATGGCAAAGGTCACAAGCATTCTACGCATGGCCCCAAAATAGGGGCTCACCCTTCCCCAGTCCAGACACGAGGCACGATATGACCAGCGAAACCAGGATTTGCGGAGCTAAGACAAAAGACGACGTGTGCATGAATGAGCCCCTGCCCGGCAAGACCCGTTGTCGCTTACATGGCGGTATGTCGACCGGCGCAAAGACCCTTGAAGGTCGGGCACGCCAAGCCGATGCCAACCGCGCAAGGTGGGCCGAAATCAAACTGGCGCTTGCAGCCTACCGAAACGGTGCAAGTGCACCCACAGACAGCCGTTGAAACCAAAGGAAACAAACAGATGAACCCAGAAATCAACAACTCGTCGGACATGCAAATCCTGTTCCACCCACAATACGGGCTCAATGAGAAGACCCGGCATATCGAAGCCCGCCCCGGCAGGGCCAGAATACTCGGCCTCGACCTTGGATGGATAGACGCCAACGAAGGCGAGGCGACACCAGACTTCGTACGCCGTATGCATACTGTCAAAGCTGGCGGCAAGCTGACCGAAAACATGACCGCCGATGAATTGGAAGCGGCTCAGCTTCTGGCGGATCGGCAACTGAATGAGGCGATGGGGTTTTTGCCGGTAAAATCAGAAAACCCAACAATATTAAAGCCTGTTCCCGGATAAGGTATGACAGACAGAGATAACGCGACAGTCTGGATTGAGGAACTGAACCCGCCTCATGTGAGGTTGGGGTTCACCCATTACCCGTGGCAGAACAAAACCCGGATTGCAAAGCGAGCGAGCAAGATGGCGCAGAACTACTCCGAGGGCTGGCACTGCGCCTACTGCGGCAGCCTCATGCCCCAGTGGAAGCGGATCGATGCGGAGTACTGCAAGGAAGGCTGTCGCAAGATGGCAGCGCGGAAGCGGCGTCTAAAGTAGAGCGAAATAGACTGATTTAGGCGCTTCTAAAGTAGAGCAAAGTAAAAGCCGGCCTCAATGATTTCAGAACCTTGCTATGTAGCATCATGGATTTGTTCCAGAAACGGAAAGAACCCCGGACCACTACTCTTGAACCGTTTTCGGAGGCGGTCTATTGGGCTGCAAAGATGTCAAGTTTTGCTAGGCGTCTAGTCTTTCATTTCGAAATCATAGAACTCTATGTGTTTTTTTTGAAAATCAGAGTGTTCGTATAAGTGCGCTGGTAAAAAGAACTCTTGTTCGTTCTCATGAACATCGAAGTATTCTTCGACTAGCGTCTCTGCGCCGTTGGCATAACAGCTTAAGATGTATTCGCTACAGGTAACGCGTTGGTGCAATTCAGGCGTCTTCCTTCTATTTTTTATGCCTGCCATGAACACATCCCAAACTGCCCAGTGGTCGTAACGTTGACGCGCCAAGTGATATTCAAGCATTGCACGGCGAACCATCGGGAACCTTCGAGGTTCAAATAGCTCTGAACGATGCCTCAGCACCAAATGGTCTTTAGCCTCTTTTCTTGAGCGTACTAGGGGCGTTATACGCACTCCGTTGCGCGGGTTCTTAATCGAAGGTGGGTTTGATTCCAAAACATGCAGATTTCCGATGTAGAGCATGGCATGCGTCCACTCAGAGGCTTGGTGCGATAAGCCCAGCGAAGCTTGATAGGCGCTAATATTTGGCTTTTGTTTGCCTGCGGGTTTAGTCAGTATGACATCACCAACGTTCAGGTCTTCATGCCGAGGGACTTTTACGCCGTCCTTTGATTTTCGCACAGCCTTCAGAATAGACTTGGCCGTAACATCTCCAAGCTCATTCTGAAGTGCATTTAAACTAATTGTTTTACTTACTTCGGCGCTATGCTCGCCGAATAAATCACTACTCAAATTTTACGCTCCGAGTTTCGCGGACCAAAATTAGTCCGCGAATTCTTTTGCCAACTCAACAGTGTCAGCACGAAGCGCATCAACGCTGTCAGTAGCAGTGCCGTTGACCCTAGTGTGTTTCATCAAACGGCCTTCGCCATTCATCAATCGAACGCGGCCTTTCGTGGCGTATGACACCACGGCGAATTTTTTACCTTGGACGGGCGCATCAAGGCGAACAATCGCCTCCCGACCCGCCTCAGTCGTTGAAGCAATCACGCCGCTAAACCTAAGCATAACTAAACCCCCTGGGCTGTCCATAAACGCACCGCGCAATCAGGACGTGAAATAACAGGTACAATTCTAATACTGTCCATTATAACACCCTTGCGCGGCCAATTTCCAGTCGTGTTTCCGGGACCTTCGGTACATTGGTAGTCGAAACCATGCCCCAGTTGTGTACACCCAACCGCTGTATTCTAGCAATAGGCCCCATATTTTTCGCCTTCATCGTGTGTATTTGTGCCGATAGAAAGTGGCACCAATTGGGCACCCATAATAGGAAATCGGTAACAGAACCCTTACACAACGTCAGTTAGATATGCCGGATAAGGCCAATTTCAAACAAACTGACAACGATGTTAGCTAACATTAATGTTGGGTGCAAAGTGCTGTCGGGCAAACACCGCCCCCGCTTCAACAGCAGAACTTCCCCACAGGGCCCCCAAATACGCCCGTTAGGCACATTTAGGCGCAAGCCGTTAGTCGCCGTAGACGCACTCACGGCCTATCATATCGCGTTCAATCGGTTTCTGCGGCTGGTTCGGTGCCTTCGGTAGTCACGTCCTCACCACTGCCCCTCATCATGGACAGGGCGGCTACAATGATTACGACCACAGCGGCGGCAATCAGGAAATTCCTGTTCATAGCCATTCTCCCAGAATGGTGAACAGCACCCAGGGAAGAAGACTTAAGCCAACTCCCGCACGTCAGGCGCTGAGTTGTTTAACTGTTCGTATTGGTCCACTGCCGACAAGTATTCTTCAAGCTGTTTGGCTTCTTCAGTATCCGGTTCAGATCCCCAGAGATATTCAATTTCCCGGAGAGCATCGTGGTAGTCTGTTGGAGTGCATAAAAAGGTCATGGCAATTCCTCAGAGCAGAATGAAACGTTGGGTGCCTACCTGATAGATTGCATACCCGAAAACGCGCGATTCTGACAGGATTCTATCCTAACATCATCGGGCTCGGCGTGTTGTTGCGCAGGGCCTGCGGCAGTGGAAAATCTGTCCAGTTGTCTAAATGCGGAGATTATCTCCATTTTTGGTATTCCGTGCATATCTGCATAGTTTCGTTCCACGGCGGAGCATATCCCATGTAGCAGATGTAGCAGATGTAGCAGGGGTGCCTGGCCGATTTTGGATTTGTTGACTAGGCTGCTGCGCAACGAACCCTTAGCTAGCCGGGGGAAAGAGCGGTGAAACATTCGGGCAAGTTGCGCAGCACATTGAGGAAACCAGAATGTGACGACCATCTTCTACCCCCGAGTAGGGGTGGATTCCGGATTTCGATACCAATACGCGCGAGACAGGAAGTTAAATCGAATTCCCAAGCAATGCACATTGTAAATAGGTTGGGTTTAGAGCGCGAGTGGAAAGCAGTTGATTTCCAGACCGCTTTCAGTCGGTTGCCACTTAGACGGGTTGCCAAATAAAGTGTTAAAAAAACACATCTTCCATGTAACCAGTAAATTCGTACTCTGCTGGCAGGTTGCTGGGCAAGTCTTCGATGCCAAAGGCGGTTGAGCGCAGCGTCTGAAATTTTGCTTCGCTAACCGTAACCCCTGACTCGTAACCTTCGACTAAACCCCACATCTCCACGCCTGTAGATGAGATGTACAAGTTTTCTCCAACATATTCTGAATCCGCTTCATCGATTTTGTCGAAATGAAATTCATCATTAAACATATTTTGCTACCTTTCACTGATAGGCCCGAATAGAAAATTGGGGCCGGGTGAAATCTCGCGTTCGAGACTCAACATGAACGCTAAATCGTTAATGCAGTGAGGGTGGCTGATACCCGGAAGCAAGTCAGTGAAGCGGTTCACATGTGCCCAAAAGGTGGTTCGTTTCCCCTCTCAGGGGAATTATCAGCCTCGGTCAAATCTAGGGTAAGAAAAAGGGGCGCACCCACCACAAGCGCACCCCAGTATAACAGGGAGGAGAAAAACTCGCGTTCTCAAATACACCAACACTAGTTCTTCAATGTGCTAGTTATGGATGGATCTGCCGAAGAGTGCAGTGAAGTTGGTCACGCAAGCCAAAAATTTCTGTAGCGCAGGTCCCCGCTGGTTAGACGCTGCTAGTTGCAAGCTGATTGACCAGCATACATCCCTAGTCCAGCACCGGCTGCCGTTGCCAGCGTTTTGCCTGTTCCACCACCAAACCGATTTCCAACTACCCCGCCCAGGGCCGCGCCACCAAGGACACCCGCCGCGCAGCGAGCGTCATGCTGCACTTGGGCCTGAGTTGGCGTAGTCGGCGCTCCGCAAGCAGCCAAGAGCAGCGAGCCGCCAAACGCGCACGCTATCAATGCCTTCTTCATCTCGATTGCCTCTCGAATTACCGAATTGGTTGTCTGAGTAGGTGGCGCTTGGCAGGCTGTTGTACAAGGCACTAGCGTCTGTGTGACTTGAGCTTAAACAAATCTTAATGAAGCAACTCTGGACAGAGTGCTTTGAGCGATAACCTAAGGCCTTGAGTTTATTAAATCTCGGATGCAGGTCGTGCGAAGCGCAGGCCGCGACTACTGAGCAATGGCTTGTTCTTAGCTTAGTGACCTAGCGTCAGTAACAACTCGCTACACTGTCCCTAGCGGCTCGTATGTCATCCCCAAAGGCTGTGTACAATTCCAGATAGGGGCTGACGGCCCTTTTTTCCGATACGTAGGCGCGGAAATCGAGCAAGTTGGGATGGTCGCGTAACGATGTCTGCAGTTCCTCAAATTGCCTCTGAGAAACAGCGTTTCCCGGACTAGCTTCAAGCCATTGAGACATATCCTCATCGCCCCATGCAAATTCCCAAAAATCATTGGGCTCAGCTAAGCGGATAGGATCATCTTCCCAAAGCCAGACTATTCGCGAGAGCCGCATTGCAAAGTTAACTTTCGACGCTTCTGACCCTAACCGCGCAATCTCGGCAAACTCGGGGCGCTCGTTGGATACTATCTCCGCAAAGTTGTCCTGAAACTTCAGCTTAAGGTCAAGCTCGTCTCGCAGCGCTGGTTCTACGCAGGTCCAATCAGGTGCACCTACCGCAGCGCCAGGCAACAACAAGGCACACAGCAATGCTGCTCGCGTCAAGGCGTTTGGGAGCTTCATTCAGAACCTTTCTTTGTAAGCACGATCCCGGCCCCGTTTGCCGTGTCGCCTTTGTCAAGAAACTGAATGCCCTGGGCCTCTAGTGCCTTTCTTATGGCCTCAGCATTGGAATGCTGCAGCCCGCCCTTCTCTGTCTCAAATCGACTGATAGTAGTGAATGAAACTCCGGCCATTTTAGCCAGTTCACGGGTTCCAAGCCTCAATGCGCTTCGCGCCATTCTTAGCTGCTCTGGGCTCAAAGTTAGTACCTCGTATGCATAATTGCCTACAGGGTATTGACATTATTGTAACCCTGTACATATTCTTAATACACAGTAAGCAAAATTGCAAATCTGGATCGTAGCAATCTAGGAGGAAACCGCAATGACTGAACAACGCGCTAGCGCGAACGGAGAAGTATTATCTTATCCCAGAAAAAGCTGCACCCGCGCTGAATTGCAGCATGAGGCGTTAATCGTCAAATACCTACTGGACGCCGCCACTGCACTTACTATTGGCAATGACGGTCATGAACACATGGTTGAAGTCTTGGCCATGGCTCAAGAGCGAGCACAGAAGCTCAACATCGCCTTGGACATTGTCAGCGAACCGGAGATAGCGTCATGAATGCCGAGAGCAAAACAACGGAGTTCAATCCAAACCCAGACATCTTTGTTGCAGACTTTTCTGACTTGATTACTTGTCGGCAGCGAGTGACGGCCTTTTGCCGATGGTTTGACTTGCCGGACCCGGGCCTTCGCTACGACGATGACGGCGATATCTTGCTGGACGACACATTTCTTCGCTGGTGCAAGGAAGAAGGTATTTCCATCGACTGGTTGGCGTGCGGCGATCCGAAAGGCATGGCGACAGTGTTCCGGGTACGTCAACAGCGCCGCAATGAAATGGAACCAGTGATTGCGGAGCTCAATAAAGAAGAATTGGAAATGCTTACCTTCGCAATCAGGGCACATGTGAAAAACCATGTACCCTTGAAGCAAGCCATGGAAATCTTCGAGAAATGCGTCGAGGACCATCGGAAGGAGGACAAGGTCGCTTGAGCTGTATTGTATTTAAGAGCGGGCGCGGCATAACCTGCGCCCATTTTCATTTCAGAGATTTGACATGAGTTACTACAGCGTCAACCGGCACTGGTCGGATCAGTTCCTGCCCGAGATAAAGAGCATCATCGGCAGCCACATCCTACAGGCCGCACCAGATCCACTGGACCACTTTCAGGCTACAGACTTGTTGATGCTGGACGCGAAAGACATGCGGATTGCTGCCAGGGTCAGGCGACATGGGTATGCCGAGAGATACCCGCACCAGTTCACCATACGCGCCAAGTTACCTACCGGGGCCGAAACGGAGCTATCCAAGATTGTGAACGGACACGGAGACTGGATGTTCTACGGCCATGCAGGGCCAGACGGGCAATCTATCAATGCTTGGTGGCTAATTGACCTAAAGGCGTTCAGGGCAGCGCTGATCCGGCATATGACCACGGGCTCAAACCTGCACATGGGGAACATGCGCAACGCAGACGGCACATGCTTCAAATGGTTCGACATCAGGTCGTTTCCGAAGGAACCGCCATTGGTGGTTGCTAAAGGCAACAGCAGTGTTTGATTCTTCACACGTAACAAAATTCAATCATTGCCGTCCTAGAAATGCCCATTTCTGCATGTAAACTGTCGCCACCCAAAGCGTACTGACTGTTGAGTTGGTTAATGAGAATTTTGCGAAGTTTTGTTGCAATTGTTGCGATTGCAAGTGTGGGTTTTCCCTCATTGGCGCGTTCGCAAGACTTTGAAGCATTGCTTCAAGGGTTTGACGCAGCCAATCTGAGCTATCAGGATAAGCGGTTTCTACAGACTGCACTTGCGTTTGAAGGTCACTATCACGGCCTACTTGATGGGGCTTGGGGCAAAATCAGCAATCGAGCGCTAGACAACTATTCTCGCGACGTGTTCGAAACATCTCCCGAAGACTGGCACATGGCGTTTCTGGCGTGGACTCTATTCGAGCGTATCTCCCAAGACGGTTGGGATATTCAATACTTTGAGAGCTTAGGATTATCTTTCCTTTGGCCCGCAGATACTATTCGTCGAGAAGCTGATTCTGAGTACTTTTTGAATTTTCGTCACTCTAGCAGCAGCTTTTCCATTTCTGTTGGGATTCATTCAGTCGAAACCGCCCAGAGTCTTCACGACTTTACAGCCCAATCTCACCAATTGGGCAATGATCCTTACACGGTTAGGAAAAACGACCTTGCCGTGACATCGGCAACAAAAAGAGACGGTGCCACACTTTATACGAGGTCGGATTTCGTAAATGGAGGCTGGTCAACAGTGATGCTGTCTGCAAGCGAACGCGACGGCCACATTTTAGGAGCAGTGGCTTCCAGTATTTCAAAGGGTCGCGCCAATCCACTGGATATTTCAAACAACGGTAAACTTGACAGGGTCATCCAACAAGTAGTCACAGCGCTCGAAACTGCGGATGAACCAACTAGTGAAGGTCCGGAGGAATCCAGCGCGGACAGTCAACGAAGTGCAGGAACCGGGTTTATTGTATCACGGGCTGGACACGTTCTTACCAACCAGCATGTGATCGACGGGTGCACACAAGTATTCATTGATGACAGGCCCGCAATGGTAGTTAATTCGTCCGAAGAGTACGACCTAGCACTACTTAAGTACGACGCACCGCAAGACAGGGGAATCGCCGTTTTTTCGGCCAGTCCTGCGAGATTGAATTCAGACGTAACTGCAGTTGGTTACCCTTATGCGGGTCTCCTCGGGGGGCTCAACGTTACTCGCGGCTCTGTCTCTTCTTTGACAGGCTTAAGCGGCGACCTGAGCACCATGCAGATTACAAGCCCCATTCAAAGCGGCAACTCAGGTGGTCCTTTGCTTGCATCCGACGGCGAAGTGGTCGGTGTGGTTGTCGCAAAACTAAACGAACGAGTAGTAGCTGACGCCCTCGGAGACACGCCTCAGAATGTTAACTTTGCCGTACGAGGAGAGATTGCGAAGTTGTTCTTGGCTCAGAATGCTGTCAATCCAATCCTTAGCCTGGACGACGAGAAGTTGGAACCAGAGCAAGTTGCCGAATTAGCCGCCAGCTTCACCACCTTCGTGGAATGCCGTTAACCATTGCAAGCGCACCCCTGCCCCTTGCGGCATGTATAGCTCCTATTGATACAGCTATTTCCGCAAGCTTTCCCCTTTCGACACACCTTACAGCAAGCCACGTTTAGTTTATGCAGTTCTCTGAGCGCTTTGGCGCGGTCCCATAGGGATTGCGATACTACTGGTGCATCAACGTCGCTCGATGCATTTTGCGCATTTCCCTGTGACGGTAGAAGGAAACATGCCACTAGACCGGCGAAAACAATGTGCTTCACGACAGAACTCCATTAACAATGCGTTAACCTTTGCATGGCCATGAGTTCAGCAAAACATCTATTGTTAGTTCATCAATTTTTTCGATGGAAGACACTACCAGGTAGCACCATGAGTGGATTGAAAGGCCAATGTGCTGAATGTGGCTGGACCACACGGCGAAGCCTCAAAAACATGAATAAGAAGCCCTGTCCAAAATGCGGCGGGCCTGTTTACGTGCACGAAGAAGATAGAGGCTCGGCAATCTTCATTTTGGTGGCCGTAGTTATCGCTATACTTATCTTTGCGGTTATTACTGGCAACTGGTGAAGCCTGACCAGCAGGCAGGAAATGCCCAGATTCAGGCCCGTAAGCGCTCTACTCAATGCAAGAAAGCAATCGCTTTTTGCTAGTTTCTAAAGGGTGTCGGGCGGGGAGAACCTGTTAAAACCTGTTATTCAGCCAGCCAGTTTACAAAAGTGAAAAGCGCCTCCTAGGCAGGGGCCAAGAATCAGACGGACAATTCGGACGCTTTTGCAGAGTTCACTCACTTTTTCCGAAAAACGCACAAAAAAACGCACAAATTTTCTCGATCAAATGTGGTTGAATTCGACTAAGTCATTGATTTTAAATGGCAGGGGCAGCAGGGTTCGAACCCGCGACCTACGGTTTTGGAGACCGTCGCTCTACCAACTGAGCTATACCCCTATGGTGCGCTCCAGATATGCCAGCCGCGCGGCGGACTCAAGAGGCTTTTTCATATTCTGCCGCAGTTTGCAATTCGACAAACAAGTTGCGCGGCACGCCGAGTTCGGTAAGACAAGGTTCGGCAATAAAAGGAACCCCGCGTGAGCCTCCGAAAGAAGATCGCCGACAGCGAAGCCTTACTGAATTGGACCGCAAGGCGGATTGCCAGCTACATTCGGATGGTCAATCGTAATACGCATTGGCAGCGCATCGGGTATGAAGACCTGGATCAGCTGGCCGAACAGGGCGAACCGGTCATCGTGGTTCTTTGGCATCAGCGATTGGCGCAATCGCCTTATTTTTTCCCTTTGGACAAAGGCCCTATCTGCTCGATCACATCGTCGGCCCGGGCTGGCAGTATGGTGGGGCGGGTACAGACGCTGTTCGGCATGGATACAATTGCCATGGCCAGCAAACACAAGAGCAACGTTGCCGTATCGCGAGAAGTGCTGGGCAAGATGAAGCAGGGGATTTCCATTGGCATCGCCGCCGATGGTCCACGTGGGCCGGAACGCGTGCTGTCCACTGTACCTCTGGTATGGGCGCGCACCTCGGGCAAGCGGGTGTTCGGGATCACTTATTCAACGCGATTTGGGCGTGAGGCAGGTACATGGGACCGGCTACTCATGCCGCGCCCCTGGCGTAATGAGGGTGTGCTGCTGTGCAGGGAATGGACCCAAACAGTCCCACGCAAGGCCTCGGAAGAAGAAATCGAAACCCTGCGCCAAAGCCTTGAACAGCACATGAACGACATCACCGCAGAAGCCGACCGTATGGTTGGACGAGAACCTTGGTCGCCCAAAGGCTAGCCGCCCCGTAGCCTCTGCATCAGATAAACTTCGCTTCCTTCCGGGATCGGTTCGGTAAGCCCGGTCGCGATGACGCGCCCATCAATGGCGATGGACACACCCGCATCGACGGGGGCTTGCAGTTGCGGATAGGCCTGAACAAGCGCCCTCAGCAACTCCCCGGTGGTTTTGGCCTCAACTTCGACCACCTGCTGGCCCCCGGTCAAAGACCGGAGGCCGGACCACAGATGGACCTCAACCATTGTCCTTGAGCGCGGCCAGAATGCGCGGCGGGGACATGGGCAATTGCTTCAAACGCACACCTGCCGCGTTCGACACCGCGTTGGCAATCGCCGCCAAGGGCGGCACGATGCCGGTCTCGCCCACACCGCGCACCCCGAACGGGTGGCCGGGGTTGGGCACTTCGACGATCACCGTGTCGATCATCGGCAGGTCACTGGCAACGGGGATCCGGTAGTCGAGGAAGATCGAGTTCTGCAACCGCCCGTCCTCGCCGTAGATATATTCCTCGTTCAGCGCCCAGCCGATGCCTTGTGCGGCACCGCCCTGATACTGGCCTTCCACATAGGTCGGGTGGATGGCCTTGCCGGCGTCCTGAATGACCGTGTAGCGGGTGATAGAGGTTTTGCCGGTTTCCCGGTCGACCTCGGCGTCTACGATATGGGTGCCAAACGACACGCCCGCGCCTTCCGGGGTGGCTTCGAAATGACCCGAGATCGGGCCGCCAGTCGAACCCATGTTCGCCGTGATATCCGCCAGTGGCATTGGGTCGAAATCGCCTGCATTGGGGCCGGATGGCACTGCGCAACCGTTCTCCCATTTCACCGCATCGACCGGGATATCCCACTTGGCCGCCGCGCGTTCGCACAGTTTCTCGACCGCGTGTGTTGCCGCCTTGATCGTGGCCAGACCCGACGCATAGGTTACACGAGAGCCGTGAGATACGTCGTTATACCCCAGCGTCGCGGTGTCGGCGATGGTGACGCGGATGTTCTCGTAAGGAATACCCAGCACTTCAGCCGCCATCAGCGCCATGGACGCGCGTGAGCCGCCGATATCGGGCGTGCCGACCATCAACTGCGCCGAACCATCCTCGGACAGGGCCAGCGACACGCTGGTCTCACCGCCATGATTGAACCAGAAACCACAGGAAATCCCGCGCCCCTGTCCCGGTTTCAGCGGGGCCGCGTAGTGGGGATGCGCTTTCGCGGCTTCCAGGGTTTCAACCAGACCGATGCGTTCATAGGTCGGGCCATAGCTGGCCTTAGTGCCTTCATGGGCGGCGTTTTTCAGGCGCACATCAACGGGGTCGAGGCCCAGCTTGTTGCAGAGCTCATCAATCACCGACTCGACGGCAAAGGCCCCCATCGGTGCGCCCGGTGCCCGGTACGCGGCCTGCTTTGGCCGGTTGGACATGACGTCGTAGCCGACTTGTTTGACGTTGGTCAGGTTGTAGGGCGCAAAAGCGCACATGGCCGTCATATCGCCCGGAGCACCGGGGAACGCCCCACCCTGCAGGCGGAACACGCCCTGCGCCGCCGAGATCGTGCCGTCCTTTTTCATCCCGATCTTCACGTCCATTGACGCCGAGGCGGTCGGGCCCGTGGCCCGGAAAACTTCGGACCGGGACATCACGACTTTGACCGGGCGGTTGGCCTTGCGGCTGAGCGCCAGCGCAACAGGTTCGATAAATACGGTTGTCTTGCCGCCGAACCCTCCGCCAATCTCGGATGCGGTCACGCGCAGTTGCGAGGTTTCAATCCCCAACAGCGCAGCGCAGGTTTTCTGTGCGATCCAGTGACCTTGCGTGGTGCACCACAGCTCACCTTTGCCGTCATTGCCCAGCATACCCAGACAGGCATGCGGTTCGATGTACCCCTGATGGGTGGCCTCGGTCACAAAGCTGTCTTCGATGACCAGATCAGCCTCGGCAAAGCCGGCCTCAACGTCTCCGTGGCCGCTTTCGTGATAGCGGACGACATTCGGATGCATGCCTTCGGGCACGGAATAGTCGGCGGCACCTTCGCGGATCACGGGCGCGTCCGGGGCCATTGCCTTGTCTACATCGGTGACGTGAGGCAGGACCTCGTATTCGACCTCGATCAACTTGAGTGCATCGCGCGCGGCCAAGGCGGATGTGGCCGCGACAGCCGCCACCGCGTGACCGTCATAGAGCGCCTTTTCGCCCGCCATGACGTTTTCCAGCACATTCCAGAATTCGCCTTCCAAACCGGGTTTAAAGGGCACATCCGCAAAGTCAGCGCGTGTCACGACGGCTTTGACGTCCTGATGCGCCTCGGCCTTAGATGTATCGATCCTCACGATCCGCGCATGAGCATGCGGAGATCTCAGAATAGCGCCGTGCAACATGCCCGGTGCCGAGATATCCGCGCCGAACTTGGCGCGACCTGTCACCTTGTCCAATCCATCGGGGCGGTTTGGACGGGTGCCCACGAAAGTGAAACCTGATTTACGATCGTCCAGAGCCATTATGACGCCTCCCGCATTTCAGCCGCCGTATCCATCACGGCGCGAATGATCTTGTCGTACCCGGTGCAGCGGCAGAGGTTTCCTGCCAGCCAATACCGGGTTTCCTCTTCAGTCGGGTTGGGGTTCTTCTCCAGCAGCGACTTGGCCGCCACCAGAATGCCAGGGGTACAGATCCCACATTGAAGGGCTGCATATTCGATCATCTTCTTTTGCAGCGGATGCAGAACATCCCCATCGGCAATACCCTCGACGGTTTCGATCTGCTTGCCCTCGGCCTCGACACCCAGCATCAGGCAGGAACAGACAAGGCGACCATCAACGGTAACCGAACAGGCCCCGCAATCACCGGTGCCACAGCCCTCTTTCGCGCCGGTCAGGTTCAGCTTGTCGCGCAAACAGTCCAGCAGGGTTTCGCGCGGGTCGCACAGGTATTCGACCGCGTCTCCGTTCACGGTTGTGGATACGTGAAGCTTGCTCATAGGTCTTCTCCCTTCGCGCGGGCATAGGCGATTTTTGCGGAGCGCTTGGCCAGAACGCCAGCAACCTCGGTGCGGAATGCGATGGTCCCGCGCTTATCGTCAATCGGGCTGCAGGCGGCAGAGGCGGCAGCGGCCAGCGCGTCCAAGGCCGCGTCGTCCAGCGTGCTGCCTATGATGGCCTTGGCGCAGTCTTCAACCAGCAGAACGGTCGGAGCCACAGCGCCCAGCGAGACACGAGCCTCGGTGATGGTATCGCCGTCCAGACGCAAGCTGACGCCGACACCAACCACGGCAATGTCCATTTCGGTACGTGGGATGAAGCGCAGATAGGCATCGCCGGCATCTTTGCCACGGGCGGGGATGTTGACGGACGAGATCACCTCTCCCTTCGCCAGCGCGGTCTTGCCGGGGCCGGTTGGGATATCTTCGACCGCAACCTCACGTGTGCCGTCCGGTCCGGTGACCGTGACAGTTACACCAGCGGCAACCATGGCGGGCACGGAATCAGCCGCCGGAGACCCGTTGCACAGGTTGCCGGTCAGCGTCGCGCGTCCCTGCACCTGTGTGGACCCGATCAGGTCCATTGCCTCGACCACGCCGGGCCAGTCTTTGCCCAGATCTGCGTGCTCGCTCATTTCGGCACCCGTGGTAGCCACACCCAGCGTCCAACTGCCATCGGCATTGCGCGCAATGTCGTGTACACCATTGATTTTCTTGATGTCGATCAGCGTGTCGGGCGTCACCAGCTCCGAGCGCAGCTGAACCAGAACATCGGTTCCGCCAGCCAGGAAACGGGTGATGCCTGTTGCATTTGCCGCCAGAGCCGACGCTTCGGCAAAGCTGGCGGGACTGTGATAATCCATGAATTTACCTCGCGCCTGTAAGTCAGGGTTCACTGGGGTTCGCGGGCGACGTTAGAGCAGCCGATTGCCCGCGTCCATGGCTGGATGTGCAAAATTTCGCGGTCCCCTTTTTTCGCCATGCCCGGCCGCTGTGGCGCGGGCTTGCAAGCCGGTGACAGCGTGGCTCAGAACCGCGCTTTTACGAAATGCGTCAGCGCCGCACCTGTTTCAAAGTATGCCCTGCGCAGACCGGTCCAGCTTTCCTGATAATCAGAAACCGGAGGCACCGGTAAACAGGACGGATCACCGCTCAGCAGGCTCTGGGCCATCAACGTGCCGAACACCGTACCGGGCCCAATACCGCGTCCGGAAAACCCGTGCGCCGACAGCGCATTCGGACCGATCTGGGTGATCTTCGGAATGTGATCCGAGGTCATGGCAATCCGCCCATGCCAGCCCTGAACCAGCGGTTCGTCCGAAAGTTGCGGAAAAACCCTGGCCAGTTTGCGTTTGACCCAGGCGGAATGCACGCCGCTGCCCGCATGGCTCAGATCCCCCATGCCACCGACGATCATGCGCCCGTCCTGATCCATACGGAAGGAGGTCATGATCAGCCCGGTATCCCAGCACCCCTCACCCCCAGGCAGAATGCCGGCGCGCAGATTGTGGGACAGCGGTGCGGTTGCAAACTGAAAATAGTAGACAGGCACATAAGCCGGGGCGGTGTCGCCGACGTTGCGATGATAGGCATTTGTGGCTTGAACAACTGCCTTCGCGCGCACCGTTCCGCCGGGGGCTTCAAGCACCCAACTTCCGCCGTCTTGCCACAGTCGGCGCACCGGGCTTTGTGTATGGATGTGCGCGCCCGCCTCCTTCGCCGCTCGCGCCAAACCAACCGCGTACGCCATAGGCTGGATTGTCCCGGCACGCGGATCAAAAAGCGCTCCATGCACTGCTTTGCTGCCGGTTCTCAGATCCGCTACCTCGGCTGGCAACAGTTTGACCGGCGCGCCCGATGCACTGAGCTGGGCGTGGCGTTTTTGCAGAGCGAGGACCCCAGCCGGGGAATGGGCACAATGAAGCGTTCCGTTCCGAACAGGCTCACAGGTGATCCCATGTTCTTCAATCAAATCAAACACGTCGCCGGGGGCTTTGGCCAGAAGGTCAATCAGGCGATCACCTGCTGCTTGCCCCAGAGATCTGCGAATCTGATCCGGCAGCAGCCAGAGACCCGCATTGACCAGCCCGACATTGCGGCCTGATCCCCCATGACCGATCTCCTGCGCCTCGAGAAGACACACCGACGCCCCGGCTTTGGCCGCATGCAACGCGGCCGAACAGCCTGTATACCCACCTCCGATCACAGCCATATCCACTGTTTTGTCAGCCGCCAGCGGCGGCGCGCTCAGCGTTTCTACACATGTGTCCTGCCAGAGAGAGTGTTCGGGGTACGTCATAGGTCACCGGTGGTCTTTGCAGATCGCATTAAAGCGCTCTGTGCCGACAACTCAAGATGATGCTGGCCTCAACGCTGACTTGCGCTCTGCGTCAAACCAAAGGACAGGCACCTCTCTTATTCAATCTCAAGCGCCGGGCACGTTGAGGATCACAAAACCTTTGGTCTTTGACTTTGTCCATCGCGAATGGAAACGGGCCAGGCAAGCGCAGGCTCTGTCCGCGCTTG
>NZ_JBQGAE010000002.1:0-439844 GCF_056542645.1 Ruegeria sp. AB5 | reverse complement strand
GGCAGCGCGCCAACGGCGCGCTGCCGGGCCCAACTCTATTGACGGCATCTCTGATGCAGGCAAGAGAGGCGGGAGCAGTTCATATCTCTCTCAAGCCTCAACTAAGTCGCTCGAACAGGCTCGAAAGCCGCTCTGTCTCTTCTTTGAAACCAAAAGGTGCGTTGATCACAAACATGCCGGACCCGACCATACCGTGCCCCTTGCGGGCTGTTGGAAAGGTGACTTCGTGCCGAATGGCTTTGGGAAATGTCTGAGCAACCAATGCTTCGATCATCGGCGTGTGACGCCCGTCGACAAGGATCGGATACCATAGCGCAATCACACCCACATTCCATTTCCGATGCAGCTTGGCGATGAGCCCGGGCAGACGGTCATATTCCGATTTCACCTCATAGCTTGGATCGACCAGCGCCATACCGCGCCGGGGCGTGGGTGGCAGCAGGGACTGAGCCAGTTCATACCCGTCCTGCTTGTACACTCGGGCATTGCGTCCGGGCACAACCTGCGACAGCGCTGTACACTCCTGGGGGTGCAGTTCAGCGAATTGCAGACTGTCCTGAGGACGCAGCAAATTGGCAGCAATCAAAGGTGAACCGGGATAGCACTCGGCGCCATATCTGACCCGCGTGGCCAAGATGGCTTGCACAAGGGGATGATCTTCGCCGAACCAGTCTTCGCGCTGTACCCGTTGAATACCAACTTCGGCCTCTCCGGTTTTGCGAGCCTCATCCGAATCCAGACGATAGAGGCCACGCCCGGCATGGGTTTCGAGGTAAGTTAGTGGTTTGTCCTTGCGGGTCAGATAGGACAGCGTCCATGCCAATAAAGCGTGCTTTTGCACGTCAGCCAGATTCCCGGCGTGGTAAATGTGTTGATATGAGAGCATATTGCCTTCTAAAGTCCCTGCAATTGAGGCGAAAAGGTGCTGATTGCCGCGGAATCAGCCCTTTTACCGGGCGAGTTGGCACCCTATAAGTCATCCGTCCCGGAACCGTCGAGTCGCGGGCAGTAGAAAAACCGACATACAGGATCAGGGGAAATATGGGGATCTTTGGCAATCTGGGCGGCCTGTTCACAGCGGATATGGCTATCGACCTTGGGACGGCAAACACGCTGGTTTATGTCAAAGGCCGCGGTGTAATCCTTTCTGAACCCTCAGTCGTGGCCTATCACGTCAAGGACGGTGTGAAAAAGGTTCTGGCGGTCGGCGAAGACGCCAAGCTGATGCTGGGCCGGACCCCAGGGTCGATCGAGGCGATCCGCCCAATGCGGGAAGGTGTAATCGCCGACTTCGACACGGCCGAAGAAATGATCAAGCACTTTATCCGCAAGGTTCACAAACGCTCGACGTTTTCGAAGCCTAAAATCATCGTCTGTGTCCCTCATGGCGCGACACCGGTTGAAAAACGCGCCATTCGTCAATCGGTTTTGTCCGCAGGCGCGCGCCGCGCGGGCCTGATTGCCGAACCGATTGCGGCAGCGATTGGCGCCGGCATGCCCATCACCGACCCGACCGGCAACATGGTTGTCGATATCGGCGGCGGGACGACCGAAGTTGCGGTCCTGTCCTTGGGTGACATCGTTTACGCCCGTTCGGTCCGTGTTGGTGGAGACCGGATGGATGAGGCCATCATCTCGTATCTGCGTCGCCAGCAGAACTTGCTTGTAGGTGAGTCTACAGCTGAGCGCATCAAGACCACCATCGGCACCGCTCGGATGCCTGACGATGGCCGCGGTCAGTCGATGCATATCCGGGGCCGCGACTTGCTGAACGGCGTGCCGAAAGAAATCGAGATCAGTCAGGCGCAGGTGGCCGAGGCCTTGTCCGAACCGGTGCAGCAGATATGCGAGGCCGTGATGACCGCACTGGAAACCACGCCACCCGATCTGGCCGCAGATATTGTGGACCGGGGCGTGATGCTGACCGGCGGCGGCGCGCTGCTGGGTGATCTGGACCTTGCGCTGCGCGAACAGACGGGTCTGGCCGTGTCAATTGCCGATGAAAGCCTGAATTGTGTGGCTTTGGGCACCGGCAAGGCGCTAGAATACGAAAAACAGCTGCGCCACGCGATTGACTACGAAAGCTAAGGCGCGCACCCTCTGAAAGAAGGGTTAATTCGGCACGAGCAGCACGGGAAGGTAACCTGTGGCAAAAGACCGATCACAGCGCGACGACTACACGGCCCCACTGCGCCGTTTGTTGCTGGGGATCATCGTTCTGTGCTTGTTGGGCATCTTTGTCGTCTGGCGGATCGACAGTCCGCGGGTCGAGCGTTTCCGTGCTCAGGTGGTGGACGCCGTTGTGCCGTCGATGGAATGGGCCATGGTGCCGGTCACCGCGACCGTCAATCTGGTCCGCGATTTCCAAAGCTACCAGCGCCTGAGCGAACAGAACCGCGAACTGCGTTCTGAACTGCGCCTGATGCGTGCCTGGAAAGAGGCGGCCCTGCAACTTGAGCAGGAAAACGCCCGGTTGTTGGATCTGAACAATGTTCGCCTCGATCCGCGCCTGACATACGTGACCGGCGTCGTCATGGCCGACAGTGGCTCACCCTTCCGGCAATCAGTCCTGTTGAATGTAGGCGAACGGGATGGGATCGTCGATGGCTGGGCCACTATGGACGGGATCGGCCTGGTTGGCCGCATCTCGGGTGTTGGCCCCGATACTGCGCGTGTCATTTTGATGACCGACGCCTCAAGCGCGATTCCAGCGACCATTCAACCCTCAGGTCAAACTGCTCTGATCGCGGGCGACAACACTCCGGCACCCGTCGTTGAGTTTTTGGAAAATCGCGAACTGGTGCGCCCTGGCGACCGCGTCGTGACCTCGGGGGATGGCGGTGTGTTTCCGGCGGGATTGCTGATTGGCCAGATTGCCGCAGACCCCGGAGGCCGCCTGCGCGTTCGCCTTTCGGCGGATTTCGAACGGTTGGAATTCCTGCGTGTGCTGCGATTCAACTCGGCCCCACCCATCCGCGATCCAGGTCGGATCGTCGGCCCTGCCCGGCCTGCGGCCGCCCTGACACCCGAAGAGGCAGGAGATGGATAAACCGGCCTCGCACATATGGGTGATGCGCGGGCTGTACATCGCGCTGGCAGTGTTTGTCTTGTTTCTGCACCTGCTACCGCTGGACACGCAACCTGATCGCTGGCCATTTCCTGACACGCTGACCGCGCTCACCTTTGCGTGGGTTCTACGTCGGCCTGACTATGTCCCGACAATTCTGATCGCGCTGGTTATGTTGCTCGCAGATTTTCTGTTGCAACGCCCACCGGGGCTACTGGCGGCACTGGTTGTTCTTGGTACGGCCTATTTGCGCGCGGCGGCACCGGGGACGAGAGATGCGGGGTTTGTCGCAGAATGGACCTCGGTCAGTATCGTTGTTGCCGGTGTCTTTCTGGCCAACCGTATCATCCTTGCCGTTCTTTCAGTTGATCAAGCGGCATTTCTACCGGTCGTGATACAGCTTGTGCTGACAATTGCGGTCTACCCGGCCATAGTATTGTTAAGCCAAAGCGTATTCGGCGTGCGTCGTGTTTCAGCCGCGGATGCAAGCGCTACGGGGGCCCGGGCATGAAACAACGCAAGACCAAAACCGAAGGCCTTGCGTATAAACGCTTACCTCGGCGGGCCTTTGTCCTGGGTGGCCTGCAAGCGGTGTTCGTTGGCGGGTTGGCTGCCCGAATGCGGTATATGCAGGTCGATCAGGCCGATGAATATCGTCTGTTGGCCGAAGAAAACCGCATCAATATTCGTCTGATACCCCCAACTCGCGGGCGCATCTATGACCGTAACGGGCAAGTTATAAGTCAGAACTCCCCGTCTTATCGCATTGTCATCGTACGCGAAGATGCTGGTGACATCGACAAGGTGATCGCCAAGTTGTCCGAGCTGATCCCGTTGAACGGGGACGAGATTGAACGCGCCCGCACCGAAATGCGACGTTCGGCTCCGTTCCTGCCGGTCACATTGGCCGATCAGGTCACATGGGAAGATATTTCCAAGGTTGCAGTCAACGCGCCTGCACTGCCGGGCGTCATTCCCGAAGTCGGGCAAACCCGCCAATATCCGCGATACGAGGACTTTGCCCATATCGTGGGCTATGTCGGTCCGGTCAGTGACTATGACCTCAGCCAGATCGAAGACCCCGAACCGGTGCTGCGCATCCCGCGGTTCCAGATCGGCAAGGTGGGTCTAGAAGCCAGACAAGAGATCGAACTGCGCGGCAGAGCCGGCTCCAAAAGGGTCGAGGTCAATGCCACGGGCCGCGTCATGCGCGAGCTGGATCGGCAGGAAGGCCAACCCGGCGCTGATCTGCAGCTCTCGGTCGACGCGGACCTGCAACAATACGCTCAGGCACGGCTTGCCGGAGAAAGCGCCGCCGCCGTTGTCATTGACTGCGAAACCGGAGATCTGCGGGCGATGGCCTCGGCCCCCAGTTTCGACCCCAACCTGTTTGTGCGCGGTATCTCGGTCGCGGATTACCAGATCCTGACGCAGGACAAATACCGCCCGCTGGCAAACAAGACGGTACAGGGCACATACCCGCCCGGATCGACCTTCAAAATGGTCACTGCTTTGGCCGCGCTTGAGGCTGGCGTTATCGGACCGGGCAACACCGTCTACTGCCCCGGCCACCTGAAGGTCGGCAGCCGCCGTTTCCACTGCTGGAAACGGGGAGGTCATGGCATGGTTGACCTTAACACATCGCTGAAGCGCAGTTGCGACGTCTATTACTACGATGTGGCATTGAAAGTCGGGATCGACAGAATCTCTGATATGGCGCGCACTCTTGGGTTAGGCATCAAGCACGATATCCCGATGTCTGCCGTGCGCGCCGGTTTGGCGCCCAATCAGGAATGGAAACAGCGTATCCATGGCGAAGACTGGCTGGTTGGCGATACGGCCAATGCCTCTATCGGGCAGGGATTCATGCTGGCGTCGCCTATGCAATTGGCCGTGATGACCGCACGGATCGCCACTGGGCGCGCGGTATCGCCCCGTCTGGTGCGGTCGATAGACGGGGTCGAACAGGCCAGCGGAGCGGGTGAGCCGCTGAACATCAGCGCCTCGAACCTGCACTACATCCGCGAGGCGATGTGGGCTGTGTCGAACGACCGACGCGGAACCGCATATCGCAGCCGGATCATCGCGGACGAGTTCCGCATGGCGGGCAAGACAGGCACCAGTCAGGTGCGCAATATCACCAAGGCCGAACGGGCCGCCGGGGTGATCCGAAACGAGGATCTGCCTTGGGAGCGGCGCGACCACGCCCTGTTCGTCAGCTATGCCCCATATGACAATCCCAAATACGCCATCGCGGTTGTGGTGGAACACGGCGGCGGCGGATCCAAGGCAGCCGCCCCTGTGGCGCGGGACATCATGTTGCAGGCGCTCTACAGCGGGACCCCCCCTTTAGAAGCCTATCCGGCTGGCGACCGCGAACGCATCAAGGAACAGCAAAAACGGCTCGAGGGCGACCGTCGCCCCAAAGCGCGTCCCGATGAAAAGGACCGCGCATGAGCTATCTTGAATATGCTGTAAAATCCACACCTTCGGGGATACGCAAATTTCTGTACATGAACTGGCCGCTAACGCTGTTGCTGATCAGCACGGCCAGCGCCGGATTCCTGATGTTGTATTCCGTGGCTGGCGGCTCGTGGCTGCCTTGGGCCGAGCCTCAGATGGAGCGATTTGGCCTCGGCCTGACGGCGATGTTCATCATCGCGCTGGTCCCGATCTGGTTTTGGCGAAACATGTCGGTGCTGGCCTATCTGGGCTCGATCGCGTTGCTTGTATTTGTTGAACTTTTCGGAACCATCGGCATGGGCGCGCAACGCTGGATCGACCTTGGGTTCATGCGGCTGCAGCCCTCCGAGGTGATGAAGGTCGCATTGGTGATGCTGTTGGCGGCCTACTATGACTGGCTGCCGTCGCACAAAACCTCGCGTCCGCTTTGGGTATTGATCCCGGTTGTTCTGATCCTGATCCCCACCTTCATGGTGTTGCGGCAACCGGACCTTGGCACCTCGATCCTGCTGCTGGCCGCAGGTGGAGGGCTGATGTTTCTGGCCGGTGTCCATTGGGCCTATTTCGCGGCGGTGATCGCGGCCGTGGTTGGTTTGATTGGCACTGTCTTCAACAGCCGTGGGACCGATTGGCAGTTGCTGAAAGACTATCAGTTCCGGCGGATCGACACGTTTCTGGATCCGTCGACCGACCCGCTGGGCGCGGGCTATCATATCACCCAGTCAAAGATCGCCTTGGGTTCGGGCGGATGGAACGGTCGCGGATTCATGCAGGGCACACAATCGCGGCTGAACTTCCTGCCCGAAAAGCACACGGATTTCATTTTTACCACGCTGGCGGAAGAGTTCGGCTTTGTCGGCGGCATTACCCTGCTGGTGCTTTACACACTGATCCTGGTCTTTTGCATGGTCACTGCCCTGTCGACCAAGGATCGGTTCTCATCGCTCGTCACTTTGGGTATCGCGCTGAATTTCTTCCTGTTCTTTGCCGTCAACATGTCGATGGTCATGGGGCTTGCCCCCGTCGTGGGTGTTCCGCTGCCCATGGTCAGTTATGGGGGTTCGGCCATGTTGGTTCTTATGGCCGCTTTTGGCATCGTGCAAAGCGCCCATATTCATCGCCCACGCTAAATGGAAAGATCAGCCATGCCCGTGAACATCCTGTTTTCCGCGCGCCCGGAGCTTTGGCCAATCTACGAACCGCTACTGTCCAAAGGTCTGAACGATGCGGGTATAGAGTTTCATCTGGCAACTGAATTTGAACCGGATCAGGTGGACTATGTGGTCTATGCCCCCAACGCAGGATTGCTGGATTTTACACCTTACACACGGCTAAAGGCTGTTCTGAGCCTTTGGGCCGGGGTCGAACAGATTGCGGGCAACGAAACGCTGACCGTCCCCTTGGCGCGGATGGTAGATCACGGTTTGACACAAGGCATGACCGAATGGGTCGTCGGTCATGTGTTGCGATACCACCTGGGCATGGATCAGCACATCACGATGCAGGATGGTGTCTGGACACCCGACGCGCCGCCACTGGCGACCGAGCGTCAGGTCTGCGTTTTGGGCCTTGGCACGTTGGGACAAGCCGCAGCCCAGGCTCTGACTGCATTGAACTTCAAAGTCACCGGTTGGAGTCGAACCGCCAAGAAGGTACCGGGTGTCAACTGTTTGAGTGGAAAGGATGGGCTGCAAGAAGCGTTGTCGGAGGCCGAGATCGTCGTCCTGTTGCTGCCTGATACGCCCGCCACGGAAAACATGCTGAATTCCCGGACACTCGGCTTGCTGCCAAAGGGCGCGCGGATCATCAATCCGGGGCGCGGACCGTTGATAGACGATGACGCCCTGCTATGTGCATTGAATTCAGGGCAAATTGGGCATGCAACGCTGGACGTATTCCGCGTGGAACCTTTGCCCGGCGATCATTCCTTTTGGGCGCATCCCAACGTGACTGTCACACCGCACATCGCCTCCGAGACCCGTCCGGTGACGGCTGCGCAGGTGATCGTCGAGAACATTCGGCGCGGCGAAGCATCTAAGCCATTCCTGCATCTCGTGGATCGCGAACTTGGATACTGACATCCCCCGGCCCGCGGGCCGGGATCGCAAATAATCAATGACGGTGCGACATCCGTTCTAGGCCGCAATCAGGCCGCGTCCTTTCAACAAAGCCTCGACACCCGGCATTCGGCCACGGAAGGCCAGGTACAGCTCTTCTGCCTCGCGGGACCCGCCTGTGGACAGGATATTATCCTCCAGTGCTTTTGCCCGGCCGGGGTCAAAGGCCCCTCCGGCCTCTTCAAAAGCCGCGAAAGCGTCAGCATCCATCACTTCGGACCACATGTAGCTGTAGTAGCCCGCGCTGTATCCATCACCCGCAAAGACATGGGCGAAATGCGGAGTTGCATGGCGCATGCCGATGGCGGCTGGCATGCCGATGCTGTCCAGCACGTCAGCCTGTTTTGCCATCGGGTCAGTGGGGGCTGCGCCTTCGTGGAACGCAAGATCAACAAGGGCCGAGGCGACATATTCCACTGTTTGAAAACCCTGGTCGAAATTGGCGGCTTTCAAAACCTTGTCGAGCATATCCTGCGGCATCGGTTCACCGGTTTCGGCGTGGGTGGCGAATTCGGCCAGAACCTCGGGGACTTCAAGCCAGTGCTCATAGAGCTGGCTGGGCAATTCAACAAAGTCCCGCGCGACGCTGGTGCCCGAGACGCTTTCATAGGTCACATTCGACAACATCTGGTGCAACGCGTGGCCGAACTCGTGGAACAATGTCCGCGCATCGTCATAGGACAGTAGCGCAGGATCGCCCTTTGCGAAATTGCAGACATTGATCACAATGGGGGCTTGGTCCTTGGGAAAATTTGCTTGCGCGCGCATCGCGCTGCACCATGCGCCCGAACGTTTTGAGCCCCGCGCGAAGTAGTCGCCGATAAACACTGCGATGTGATTGCCGTTTCGGGTCACCTCCCACGCGCGGCAATCGGGGTGGTAGAGCGGCACATCCAACGGCGCAAAGTCCAGCCCGAACAAGCGATTGGCACAGGCAAACGAGGCTTCGATCATCCGGTCCAACTGCAGGTAGGGCTTCAACGCGGCCTCATCCAAATCGTGCTCGGTCTTGCGGCGTTTCTCGGCATAGTAGCGCCAATCCCAGGCCTCGAGCGGTCCGTTGACACCATCCTGTTGCATCATGTCGGTCAGGATATCCGCATCCGCGTCGGCGCGCGCCTTGGCAGGCTCCCAAACCTGCATCAGCAGATCGCGCACCCGGTCGGGTGTCTGCGCCATTTCGGTTTCCAGTTTGTACGCAGCGAAGTTGTCATAGCCCAGCAGCCCGGCCCGTTCTTCCCGCAATTGCAGAATTTCTGCGGCGATGGCGCGGTTGTCGGTGTCGCCGCCATTTGCCCCGCGCGCAGTCCAGGCCCGATAGGCTTTCTCGCGCAAATCGCGGCGCGGTGAAAATTGCAGGAAGGGCACAATCAGAGACCGTGACAGTGTTACCACCGGGCCATCCGCGTCTTTTTCCTTGCCTGCAGCTCGCGCGGCATCGATGACGAAATCGGGCAGGCCTTCAAGGTCGCTTTCGGCAAGGGTCATGAACCAGTCCCGCTCGTCCGCCAGCAGGTTCTGGGTGAAGCTTGTGCCCAGCGAGGCCAAGCGGGATTTGATGCTCTGCATGCGAGCGTCATCGTCCCCTTGCAGGGCCGCGCCTGCGCGCACAAAACCGCGATGTGTCAGCATCAGAACGCGGGCTTGTTCCTCGGTCAGGTCAAGGTCGTCGCGACGGTTCCACAGGTCAGCAACGCGGTGAAACAGGGCTTTGTTGGAAGATATTCCGGAGAAATGAGCCGAAAGCTTGGGTGAAAAGTCGCGTTGGAGTGCCTCGCGGGCCGGGTTGCTGTCGGCCCCGGCTACCGTGAAGAAGACGGAAAGAACCTTGTTCAGGTCGTCGCCCGCCGCCTCCAGCGCTTCGATCGTGTTGGAAAAACTGGGCGCGTCCGGGTTCGACGCAATCGCATTGATCTGGGCGTTGTGGGCTTGCATTGCCTCGTCCAGTGCAGGCGCGAAATCATCGTCGGATATCTGCGTGAACGGAGCGAGTTCAAACGGGGTGGTCCAGTCGGACAGGATCGGGTTGGTCATGCGGATCTCCTTTGAAGATCAAGCTATGTAGACGCTGGCCAATGGTCCAGAGGTCATCCACGCATTGCCGCATTTTCGGCGCATCGCCTGACGCCAATCTAGGAAACTTCTTCCCCTTCCTGTCGGTGGCGGATCATTTCGCGGTCACGGGTGCCATTCGTACCAGAGACGAGATTTTACGTTCTCCGCCGGGCTGAATGACCCTGCCTATCCGATCGTTTACCTGGATCTTCTTCTGCGGAAGAACAAAGCCTCCCGCCCCCGCAGCGCGCACCATGGGTGCGCCTTGGCGGGGTTGGGCGGGGCCGCGCGCAGGGCGCGCGGCGGCTGCGCCTAGTCTGTGTTTTTCCCGCAGACCGGGCAATCCGCCCGTTTTGAGAGCGTGATCTTACGGCTTTCCCCATAAAGCGCATCATAGATCAGCATCTCGCCGCGCAGGGCGATGCCCGCGCCCGTGATCAGCTTGATTGCCTCAACTGCCATCATCGATCCGACGACACCGGGCAGCGGGCCAATCACCCCGGCCTCAGAGCAGGACGGAGCCAGCCCAGCAGCAGGCGCTTCGGGGAAAATACACTGATAACATGGGGCGTCGTTGGCCGGATCGAAGACGCTCAGTTGCCCTTCCCACTGGGATAGTGCACCAGAAATCAGCGGCTTGCCCAAAGCAGCCGCCGTGCGGTTCGCCAGATAGCGGGTCTCAAAATTGTCTGTCCCATCAAGGATCACATCGAAATCACCCAGCAGGTCTGAGGCGATCTCGTCGGTCAAACGACGATCATATGGAAGAACCTCGACATTGGGGTTCTGCGCAACCATCGACTGTTGAGCCGAGAAAACTTTGGGCATTCCAATGTTAGCGTCTTTGTGGATGACCTGCCGTTGCAGGTTGGCATTTTCAACCACGTCATCGTCGATCACTCCGATCGTGCCCACGCCTGCCGCAGCCAGATATTGCAGCGCGGGCGCGCCGAGCCCCCCGGCCCCAATCACCAGTACCCTGGCCTTTTTCAGACGTTTTTGCCCCGGCCCACCCAATTCCCTCAAAACGATGTGACGGGCGTAGCGTTCCAGTTCTGTATCGCTAAAGCGACCCGATGACACGACAGGTTGCTTGTCTGCGGTAGACGTCGCGCGATTGCGCAACGCCTTCAGGCCTTTACCGTACACCAAAACCAGACCTGCAGCGCCTGCCAGGATCAACCACATGGCCGCAGAACCACCCGTTGCCTCACGCAGAGGGTGCCCGTCCGGTAAAATGAGATGAGACAGAATGACCCCGATCAGCAACACGCTGACCGAGACCGTGCGCGCCGTGCGGGAAACCCCGGCCAAATAGCCGACCGCCCACAACCCGGCAGCAAGGATCAGAACCATCAGCATCAGCCGCGTCCGGTGGAACCGAACCCACCGGTGCCACGCTGGGTGTCGCCCAAGGATTCAACCAGCTCAAACGCGGCCTGCACGACCGGAGCAACAATCAACTGAGCGATACGCTCGCCGTGGGTGACCTCGAACGCGTCCTGCCCGGCGTTCAAAACGATCACCCCGAGCGGACCACGGTAGTCGCTGTCGATGGTGCCTGGCGTATTGGGCAAAGTGATTCCGTGTTTCAAGGCGAGGCCCGAGCGAGGACGGACCTGCACCTCGTAGCCGGCCGGGATTTCTATCCGCAAGCCGGTCGGAACCAAAGCACGCTGGCCGGGTTCCAGCACGATTGACATCCCGCCCGGAAGGTTGGCGCGTACGTCCGCCCCGGCGGCACCCGATGTTTCATATGCAGGTAGCGGAACCGAAGCATCGGCCCCGTCTTCCCGTGTCACACGGATAGCCACCATCATTGTACCTCTTTTCTTAACCGGATCATTCGGCCAACGTGTCGGCGATCTTCTGTGCCAACCGACGAGCCACTTCGTCCTTACTCATGCGCGGCCATTCGTCAGCCCCTGTGTCCGAGATGAGAACTACCGCATTTTCTGACCCGCCCATGATACCGGTTGCCGGGCTGACGTCGTTGGCGACGATCCAATCGCAGCCCTTGCGCACGCGCTTGGCGGTCGCGTTCTCGACCACATCATTGGTTTCCGCCGCAAATCCAATCACCAGGCGGGGACGCCCTTGCTCCATCTGCGAGACACGTTTCAGGATGTCCGGGTTTTCGGCAAAGTCCAGCGTCGGTAAACCATCACTGCTTTTCTTCAGCTTGCGATCCGACGCACTGGCCACCCGCCAGTCAGCGACAGCAGCGGCAAAAACGCCCGCATCCACCGGCAAGGCCGCATCCACGGCGTCCGACATCTGTTGAGCGGTCTCGACCTTCACGACCTCGACGCCTTCAGGCGGCGGAATATCCGCCGGACCCGTTACAAAGACCACTTCGGCCCCAAGCGTCGACAACGCTCGTGCAACAGCGGTGCCTTGCGCCCCAGACGAGCGATTGGCGATGTATCGCACGGGATCAATCGGCTCGTGCGTTGGGCCGGACGTCACCAGTATGCGTTTGCCCTTCAACAGACCGTCGGCCAGTTGCGCCTCGACTGCGGCGACAATTTCCATGGGTTCGGACATACGGCCCGGACCGTATTCACCACAGGCCATGTCGCCTTCGTTGGGGCCGACAAACCGAATGCCGTCGTGCTGCAGCTGCTTCAGGTTGCGTTGTGTTGCCGGGTGATCCCACATGCGCACATTCATTGCGGGCGCACACAAAACCGGCGTGTCTGTGGCCATCAGCAAGGTCGAGGCCAGATCATTGGCCAGCCCGGAGGCCATCTTGCCCATCATGTCGGCCGTGGCCGGAGCGACAACGATCAGATCGGCTGAGCGGGACAGTTGAATATGTCCCATCTCTGCCTCATCCGTCAGATCAAACAAATCGCGGTAGGCCTTCTGACCGGCCAGTGCTGCGACAGAAAGGGGCGTTACGAATTCCTCGGCTGCGCGTGTCAGCACCGGTGTTACCGACGCCCCTCTGTCCTGCAGCCGCCGGATCAGATCCAGCGATTTGTAGGCCGCAATGCCACCGCCGATAATCAGCAGAATGCGTTTGGACGCCAGCATGTTCATCCCTTCCCGTCCCGGTCGGTCCTGACATTAGGCAAGGCCAGCGCCTAGTTCCAGCAGTTAATTCTGTGTCTCGAAGGCTTTGCAGGGGTCTTCGCGATCAACGCTTGGGCTATCGATCACGGTATCAAAGGTGCCCGAGATCATGCCGTCTTCTGATTGCCCCAGCACATAGACCTTCAACCCCGGCTGCAAACGCGACAGAAATGTCGGAATGCCCCGATCCTTTCGGGCGTGGCCATTGCCGGTGATCACTGCGACCGGACCTTTGGTGTCCTCGACCGCTTGCAGCACAGATCGGGTCAGAACTGCATCGCGTAGGCGCTGAATAGCAACCATTTGCGGCAAAGCTTCAGCGGGCAGAGCATTGCAATGGGCGGCCAACTGATCCGCCTCACGCGCGGCCTGTTCCGCCGGAGGCAGCGGCACAGTCAGCCCATAACGCGCTGCATCCGCGCCCAAAGCTGTGGCCGCACCCCGCTCCATCGCCGCGCGGGCGGCTGCACGCGGCACCATTGCGCCATAGACAGGCGCGTCGGATGCCTGAAAGATCGGGTAATACATGCTGAGAGGCGGCCAACCCGATTCCGCCCAGCGCAATATCCGGGACAATTCCTCGGGGTTCGATGCGGCAGTCTGCGCCAGACGCCGCGCGCCTTCTTCAGTCACCATTTCCCAGACGACAGCCGAAGGATTGATGGCATCAATGGCCTCGGTCTGTACAAGGTGATGGCGTGGATTGTCATGGATTTCGCCAAGGATCACCACATCGGCGTCGCGCATGGCAGACAGAACGTCATCAGAGATCAGCTCACCGGCTAGACCGGGACGTACTGCGCCGACTGTAACCGTCAGTACACACAGCAGAATCGCAAGCTTTTTCATGCGATGAAGTGTTGCACCTCGCGCGACTGGCCTTCAAGGTTCTTCCGCATCTTGGTGAAGGCGGCGGCCTCAAGCTGGCGCACGCGTTCTTTTGAAAGACCCAGTTCATTGCCCAGGCTTTCAAGGGTTCGGGCAGGCTCACGCAGTTTACGTTCGCGCACGATAAACCTTTCGCGATCGTTGAGAGATTTCATTGCCGTCAAAAGCCATTCACGCAGTTGCTGGGTATCGTGGCGATGTTCCACCGCCTCGGCTGCCTGTTCGCGATCATCCTCAAGCGCATCGATCCATTCGCGCCCATCCTCGTCCGCGGACTGCACCGCGTTGAGCGAGAAATCCGAGCCGGACAGACGCCCTTCCATCATCTCGACATCCCGCAGGGGTACGCCAATTTCGGTCGCAATCATCTGGTGCAGCTGATGGCGGTCCAATTCCAGCCCTTCAGTCGCTGCTTCACGCTCGAGCCGTGCCTGCACACGGCGCATGTTGAAAAACAAAGATTTCTGGGACGAGGTTGACCCTGTTCGCACCATGGACCAGTTGCGCATCACATAGTCCTGAATGCTGGCCTTGATCCACCAAACGGCGTAGGTCGAGAATCGCACACCGCGATCCGGATCAAACTTGTCGGCCGCCTTCATCAATCCAAGGCCAGCTTCTTGAATGAGATCATTCATCGGGGCGCCGTAGCGCTTGAACTTGGCAGCCATGGAAATCGCCAGGCGCATATAGGCGGTGATCAACCGGTGCAGCGCCTTTTCATCGCGTTGATCGCGCCAGGCATAGGCCAGTCGCAATTCGGTCTCCGCGTCCAGAAGTTCGGCTTTCATCGCTTTACGGGACATCGAAAAATCGGTCGCGTTGTCCAGTGCCATGAGACTCTCCCTATGTTTTTCGCATGCGCCCGTTGGTCTTGCCTTGCAGACCTATGGTCGATACGCAGAACAAAACCAGGTGGATCACCAGAAAGGTAAGAATTGTGACACCCAATTTAACCTTTGTACTGGGCGGGGCCGCGTCGGGAAAGTCTGCCTTTGCCGAGCAACTGATTGTATCCTCAGGGAAAAATCGGGTTTATCTGGCGACATCACAAGTGTTTGATGGTGAGATGCAAAAAAAGGTGGATCGCCACGTCTCGCAGCGCGGCGCGGAATGGAAGACAATCGAAGAACCACTTGACCTTGCGCCAGCTCTGGCACAGTTGACCGCCGATCAGGCCTGTCTGGTTGATTGCGCCACGATGTGGCTGACAAACCATTTGCTGGCCCAGAATGATCTTGAGACCGCGCAATCGCATTTGCTAAACGCCCTGAGCCGCTGTCCCGCGCAGATCGTGGTCGTTTCCAATGAGGTCGGCCAAGGCATCGTGCCCGACAACGCACTAGCCCGACAATTTCGCGAAGCACAGGGACGGTTGAACGTTGCACTGGCCACGCAGGCCGATCTGGTCGTACAGGTCACAGCCGGATTACCCGTTGTGTTGAAGGGCAAGATGCCATGACCCGCCTGCATCTGGTGCGCCACGGACCCACACACGCCAAGACGATGGTGGGTTGGTCCGATCTGCCCGCAGATCTGAGCGATCAGGCGGCCCTGGACCGGCTTCACAGTCACATCCCGCCCAATGCCGTCGTCATCTCGTCGGACCTTTCACGTGCTGCGGATACGGCAACGGCGATACAAGGCCAGCGCCAACGCCTGCCCCACCACCCCGACCTGCGCGAAATCAACTTTGGCGCATGGGAGCTGCGCGGTTTCGCCGAGATCGAAGCCGAAGACCCCGAGCTTGCTTTTGCATATTGGGACAACCCCGGCGATGTGCGCCCCCCCAAAGGCGAAAGCTGGAATGAAGTCCGCGCCCGGGTAGACAACGCGATAGATGCCCTGATTAGCAGTCATCCGGGCACCGATCTGGTGATTGTCGCGCATTTCGGCGTGATCCTGACGCAGGTTCAACGTGCCTTGGATCTGGATGCTCAGCAGGCGTTCTCACATCGCATCGACAACCTGTCCGTCACCGAGATCTCGCATGTCGCGGGCACTTGGACCGTTGAAGCCATCAATCATCTTCCGTGAACTATCAGACCACAAATCACTGATTTACGGACCTCTTGGGGTCGGTCATCTTTTGCTTATGACCTATGACCTTTTTATCGGGGACCGCCTGTTTTCCAGCTGGTCCTTGCGCGGCTGGTTGATGCTGGAAAAGTTCGGCCTGCCCTACCGCAGCCACATGGTTGGCCTCTATTCCGGCTCCATGGCTGCAGATATGGAACCCCTCGCACCTGCGCGCCTTGTTCCAGCCTTGCGTCTGCCTGACGGCACAGTTGTGGGGGAAAGCCTGGCAATGGCCGAAACACTGGCGGAACGTCACCCCGATGCCGGTTTGTGGCCGACCGATCCAGCTGCACGTGCGACCGCCCGGTGGCTTTGCGCTGAAATGGTTGCAGGATTTGGCGCACTGCGAGGGGAATGCCCGATGCAATTGGCGCATGTGTGGAACGGCTTCAGCCCGTCCGCAGACACTGTGTCGGACATTGCTCGGATCGAGGCCCTCTGGGCGCATGCTCGCAGCATCTCCGGCGCGTCGGATGGTCCCGTGTTCGGGGCGTACTCGCTGGTCGACGTCTTCTATACTCCGGTGGCGGCCCGCATCGTCGGCTACGGCCTGCCAATTTCTTCGGACAACTACCGCTATTGCCTTGGCCTACTGTCGGACATTTCTGTCCGGCAATGGCGTGCCATGGGGCTGGCAATCAAATACGATCCGTTTCCCTATCCTCAGAACCTGCCGTCGATCCCCTGGCCTGTTGGGGGTTCACCACAAACGCAAGCGGTGGCAAAGGGGCCGTCCCGCAACGCCCACTGCCCGTATTCCGGCGACCCGGTAACCGATTTTCTGGAGTTGAACGGACAGCGCTGGGGGTTTTGCAACCCGTTCTGCCGGGACAAGACAGCTGCCGACCCGGACGCATGGCCCAAATTCACTGCAATGCGTCAATCTGTTAACCATTCCTAAACCGTCGCCATGGCAGCAACGACCTGTTAACCAAAAACAGGATCGCCATGGTCGCCCGCGCTCATACCGTTGCTTTTCAAGGGGTCGATGCCCGCCCGGTCGAGGTGCAATGCGCGGTCTCGCCGGGTTTGCCCGCCTTTTCCATCGTCGGCTTGCCGGACAAGGCGGTGTCTGAAGCTCGCGACCGGGTGCGCAGCGCGCTCAGTGCGATGGCAATAGCGTTGCCATCGAAACGCATCACCATCAACCTTTCCCCAGCCGACCTGCCAAAAGAAGGCAGTCATTTCGATTTACCCATTGCCGTCGCACTGTTGTCCGCGCTCGAGATTATCCCGGCGGACGCCGCAGAAGGGACTGTTGCGCTTGGGGAATTGTCGTTGGATGGATCACTGGTTCCTGTTGTTGGCGCCTTGCCCGCTGCGATGACCGCCGCGTCCGAGGATCGCGCGTTGCTGTGTCCCCGCGCCTCCAGCGCCGAGGCTGCGTGGGTAGATGCGACACAGGTCATCGGCGCCGGGTCACTGGGCGACGTCGTGCGCCATTTTTCTGGCCAATCCCCGCTTGCGGCTGCCAAGCCTGGTGAAGTGAACCTGTCGCCCAGCGCCCGCGACCTGCGGGACGTGAAAGGGCAGGAGCGCGCCAAACGCGCCCTTGAGATCGCCGCCGCCGGGCGACATCATCTGATCATGATCGGAACGCCCGGATCGGGAAAATCCATGCTGGCCGCCCGCCTGCCCGGCATCCTGCCACCGCTGACAGCTGTCGAGGCCTTGGAGACCTCAATGATCCAGTCTCTGTGCGGGCTGCTAGACGAAGGCGGGATCAGCCGCGCGCGGCCCTTTCGCGAACCCCACCACACGGCATCAATGGCCGCAATCGTCGGCGGCGGGAAAGGTGCCAAACCCGGAGAGATTTCTCTGGCGCATAACGGCGTTCTGTTCATGGATGAATTCCCGGAATTCCCACGCACGGTCCTGGAAACCCTGCGCCAACCGATCGAAACCGGAGAGGTTATGGTCGCCCGGGCCAACGCACATGTAAAATACCCCTGTCGTTTCATGTTGGTCGCGGCCGCCAATCCCTGCAAATGCGGATACCTGACCGATCCATCGCGCGCCTGCTCCCGTGCGCCTGGATGTGGTGAGGACTATCTGAGCCGAATATCCGGCCCGTTGATGGACAGGTTCGATTTGCGGATCGAAGTGCCGCCAGTGGCCTTCACCGATCTTGACCTGCCACCGTCCGGCGACAGCTCTTCAACCGTGGCGGCGCGGGTTGGACAAGCGCGGGCCATTCAGACCGCACGGTTTGAAGGCCATGGGTCGGTGCGCCAGAATGCAGACATCGAAGGCAAGTTGATGGAAGAGGTCGCAGCCCCAGACGCAGAAGGAAAGGCGCTGCTGCTGAAGGCTGCCGACCGGTTCGGTCTGTCTGCACGGGCGTTTCACCGATTACTACGTGTCGCGCGGACCATTGCTGACCTTGACGGTGAGCCCGACATTCGCAGACCTCATGTGGCCGAGGCACTGAGCTTTCGCATCAGCGCTAAGGTCATGGCCTAGACTTTCGCCTCAATCGCCTGCCAAATCTTTTCGGCGATGTTCTCACCATTAAACCGTTCAAGTTCCTGAATGCCGGTGGGCGAGGTCACGTTGATCTCGGTCAGGTAGTCGCCAATCACGTCGATTCCGACAAAAATCTGACCTCTTTCCTTCAAAAGCGGACCAATCGCCGCACAGATTTCCAAATCACGCTCGGTCAACCCGATCTTTTCGGGCCGTCCGCCCACATGCATGTTCGAACGGGTTTCACCTTCTGCTGGAACGCGGTTTATGGCCCCCACCGGCACTCCGTCCACAAGGATCACTCGTTTGTCGCCGTTCTTAACGTCAGGCAAGAATTTCTGGACAATCAACGGCTCGCGCGAAAATCCGGTGAACAGTTCATGTAGCGATGTGAGATTGCGATCATTTGCGTCCAACCGAAAGACACCTGCACCGCCGTTGCCATAAAGCGGTTTCAAAATGACGTCCTCATGTTTGTCTTTGAACGCCTTGATGGTCTGGAAATCCCGCGCGATTGTTGTCGGCGGCGTCAGATCCGGAAAATCCAGAACCAACAGCTTTTCGGGATAGTTCCGAACCCAAAACGGGTCATTTACCACCAGCGCCTGCCCTTTCAGCCGATCCAAAAGGTGGGTTGAGGTGATATAGTGCATGTCGAACGGCGGGTCCTGACGCAACCAGATCACATCGAATTCGGCCAGATCCACCTGACGTTCCGAGCCCAAAACAGCGGGATTGCCGGCGACCCGCTGGACGGTCATGTCCCGCCCGCGCGCGGTGATCCGGCCCTCCTGATAGGCCAACTGGTCAGGTCCATAGAAAAACAGCTCGTGGCCGCGAGCCTGCGCCTCTTCCGCCAGACGGAAAGAGCTGTCGGCATTGATGTCCACGGCCCCGATCGGGTCCATTTGAAAGGCGATTTTCATGGCTTGTCCCTCAACTTCACGCAAGATACATGGCGCAGAGGGCCAAGGGGTTCAATGGGGCTTAGAGCTGTCCAAACGCGTTTTCGATGATTTGAACCGCACCTGTGCCATCAACCAGTGCCACATCGAACCGCACATTGGTTAACTGTCCGTCAGGTTCGTTTTCCAGAAATTGAGCGGCAGACGCATAAATCCGCTGGGTTTGGCGCCTGGAAATTCGTGCGGCGGCCATGTCGAAACTGGCGCTTTTCTTGACTTCGATGAAGACCAACCCGTCGCCATCCCGCGCGATCAGGTCGACCTCACCAGATGCGCAGCGCCAGCGCCTGTGGGCAATCGAGAATCCGCGGCGTTCATAATCCGTTGCAACCCGCAATTCTGCCGATTGTCCGGCGTGGTAGGACAACGACCCCCGAATCGCGCGCTGTGCCATATCAACCCTTTCCCAGTTTCAAAGCCTTCTGATAGATCGGGCGCCGGGGCAGATCATACATCTTCGACACCAGATCGGCCGCATCCCGAACCGATTGGGTTTGCAACGCCTGTTTCAATGCCTCTTCTACCTCGGATTCGTTAACGCTTTGCGAATGGCTGCGGTCGACCAGCAGCACCACCTCACCCTTGACCGTCTGACCATGATAGGCTTCGGCCAACTCTCCCAGTGTGCCGCGCCGAACTTCTTCGAATTTCTTGGTCAGCTCGCGACACAGGGCGGCCTGACGGTCGCCCCCGAGACCCGCTGCAAGATCGGACAAAGCGGCGGCAACACGCTTGGGTGATTCGTAGAATACCAGTGTTCCCGGAATATCCCGCAACACCTCAATACGACTGCGGCGAGCGCCTGATGCGTTGGGCAAAAAACCCGCAAAAAAGAATGCGTCTGTAGGCAAACCCGCCAACGTCAAAGCAGCCAGCGCGGCGGACGGACCCGGTGCGCAGGTTACCGAATGTCCGGCTTCGGCGGCCTGTCGTCCAAGATCATAACCCGGATCTGCAATCAGTGGCATTCCTGCCTCTGAGGCATACGCCACCGACAGCCCTTGTTTCAGTGCATCCAGTATCTTGCCACGCGCGCCCGCTCCGCTGTGGTCGTGATAGGCCTGAATGCGCCGCCCTTCGAGAGGAACGCCGTGTATCTCCATCAATCGGCGCAGACTGCGGGTGTCTTCCGCCGCGATCACGTCGGCCGAGGCCAGTACATCCAACGCCCTGAGCGTAATGTCGCGTGCGGTTCCGATCGGAGTGGCAACAAAATACAGGCCCGCAGCCAATCTGATTTTTTGGTAATTCAAAGCTGGACCCTCACACCGTGACGTTTATTATCGCGGCTCGATAGAACAGCAGCGCCCATCGCCGCCGGATCAGGGAGTTTTCTTTTAGATGTTTACCGTTTGCAAGCCCGTAAGCAAGCTGGCGAAGACCGCGTTTGCCCTGACCGCAGCCGCCTTTTTGGCCGCATGTGAACCTGGTGGCCTTGGCGGAGGCCCATCGATCAACACGTCCAAACCGGTGCCTGTTGCGTTGCTGGTCCCAAGCGGGTCGGGACAGGCGGGTGATGCTGCGCTGGCGCAAAGTCTTGAAAATGCAGCGCGACTTGCCATGTCCGATCTGCCAAATGTGCAAATAGACCTGCGGGTGTACAACACAGCAGGAAATGCAAGCACGGCCTCGGCCGTGGCGCAGCAAGCGGTTGCGGATGGTGCCAAGATCATCATTGGACCCGTTTATGCCCAAGCGGCCAATGCTGCGGGCCTTGCGGTACTGAACAACAACGTCAATGTGCTGTCCTTTTCCAACAACACAAGCATCGCAGGCGGCAACGTCTTTGTTCTGGGACCAACCTTCCAGAATACGGCAAACCGGTTGGTCAATTTCGCCGGACGTCAGGGCAAGAACGGCACGGTCATCGTGCACAGCAACGATGCCGCTGGCGAACTTGGACGGTCAGCCATTGCCGCCGCACTGGGCGGCAGTCGCGTCAGCAACGCCGGAAGCGTTGGTTATGACCGATCGCAACAGGGGGTCATCAATGCGGTGCCAACCGTCAAAGCGACCGTCGATTCGACCGGTGCCGATTCCGTGTTCCTGACGGCCACGACCGCCGGAGCACTGCCTCTGTTCACCCAGCTTTTGCCAGAGGCCGGTATCTCGCCGGCAACGACACAATTCATCGGCCTGACACGGTGGGATATCCCGGCACAAACGCTGGAACTGCCGGGCGTTCAGGGTGGCTGGTTTGCCCTGCCTGACCCCGGCAAGGCTCAGTCCTATCGGCAGCGGTACAACGCAACTTATGGCGAGGCACCGCACCCGATCAGCGGTTTGGCCTATGACGGTATTGCCGCTATCGGTGCTTTGGTCGCACAAGGCAAATCAGATGCTCTGACAGGGGCGGCCCTGACACAGAATGCCGGATTTCAGGGCGTTGGCGGTATCTTCCGCCTGCGCTCGGACGGTACCAATGAACGCGGTCTGGCCGTCGCCACGATCCAGAACAAACAGGTGGTTGTGATTGACCCTGCCCCACAAAGTTTCTCAGGCGCCGGTTTCTGACCGGCGCGGCATGACGGCAGTGCCCGATGCCGAACTGATCTGCCCATCCCAGGAAATTTTTGACAGCGCCGGTGTCGCCAAACAGCTGGCCGCTGCGTTTGAAGACTGTTCGGACAACGCAACCATGCGCGCGGAAACAGTGCGCATCCTGCGTGATGCACAAAAAACCGGGCGCACCGCAATAGCCAAAGCCTTTGCGAAACGGCCGTTCGACGCACGTCCGCTGACCCGGTCCTACACCTATCTCACGGATCGTCTGGTCTGCACAGCGATGCGGATATCAAGTGAGCATCTGCACCCGCTGGCCACACCGACGCAGGGCGAGCGGATCTCGGTTCTGGCGGTCGGCGGCTATGGTCGCGGTGAAATGGCACCGTCATCAGATGTCGATCTTCTTTTCCTGACCCCCTACAAGATCACGGCCTGGGCCGAGAGCGTGATCGAATCGATGCTTTACATCCTGTGGGATCTTCGGCTCAAGGTTGGGCATTCCTCGCGCACGATCAAAGACTGCCTGCGCTTGGGGGCCGACGATTTCACCATCCGTACCGCGATGCTTGAGCAGCGCTACCTTGCTGGCAACATGGCGCTGGCCGAAGCGCTGGATCAACGCCTGAAATCCGAGTTGTTCAAAGGGACCGAGCGCGAATTCATCGAAGCCAAATTGCACGAGCGCGATGAACGGCACCTCAAACAGGGTCAGCGCTACATGGTTGAGCCCAACGTGAAAGAGGGCAAAGGCGGGTTGCGCGACCTGCAATCACTCTATTGGATCGCAAAATACGTCTATGGCGTTCAGGACGTGGCCGAGTTGGTCCCGCTGGGTCTGTTCACACCCGAAGAGTTCAAGACCTTTGTCGAGGCCGAAGATTTCCTCTGGGCCGTCCGATCTCATCTCCATCTGGTCACGGGCCGCGCGACCGAACAGCTGACATTCGACATGCAGGTCGAGGTCGCTGCGCGCATGGGGTATGAGGACCGGGCCGGGCGGCGGGCCGTCGAAGTGTTCATGCAGCGCTATTTCCGCGAAGCCACCAAAGTCGGAGAACTGACGCGGATCTTCCTGACCAAACTGGAGGCGCTGCATATGAAGAGCGCGCCGCTGATGGAACGCATTTTCAGGCGTCGTCCAAGGGTGAAGCCGGGATACAGCGTAGTGCATGGGCGTCTGGATATTGCCGATCCAGATGCGTTTTTGGCCGACAAGCTCAACCTGTTGCGCCTGTTCGAGGAAGGTCTGCGCACAGGTATGCTGATCCACCCGGACGCCATGCGGCTGGTGACAGCGAACCTGAATCTGATCGATGAAGACATGCGCAACGACAAGGAAGCGCGGCGCATCTTCCTTGATCTGATGCTCAAGCATGGCAACCCGGAACGGGCATTGCGGCGGATGAACGAACTGGGGGTGCTGTCGGCCTTTCTGCCCGAATTCGAGCCAATCGTCGCGATGATGCAGTTCAATATGTATCACAGCTATACAGTGGACGAGCACATCATTCAGTGCATCGTGAACCTGGCTCAGATCGAGCGCGGTGAGTTGGTGGAATCTCTGCCCTTGGCGTCATCGATTCTGGATGGAGGCGTGAATCGCAAAGTGCTGTACGTTGCTTTGCTACTGCACGACATAGCCAAAGGCCGCCCCGAGGATCACTCGATCCTCGGGGCGCAGATCGCGCGGAAGGTGGCGCCTCGGCTGGGCCTCAACAAATCCGAATCCGAGACCGTGGAATGGCTTGTCCGCTATCACTTGTTGATGTCGGACATGGCGCAGAAACGCGATATTTCCGACCCGCGGACCGTGCGCGATTTTGCCAAGGCGGTGAAGACGGTCAAACGGCTGGACCTGCTGACCGTGCTGACCGTTTGCGACATTCGCGGCGTTGGACCAACCACATGGAACAATTGGAAGGCCACGCTGCTGCGGGCGTTACATGCCGAAACCAAGCGCGCTTTGGAAACCGGTATGGAAGACCTCAACCGCGCCAATCGTGGGGCAGAAGCCAAAAAGGCCCTGCGCGCCAAACTGGCGGATTGGTCCAAGGCGGATCTCAAGGCCGAAACCGGACGTCACTATGCGCCCTATTGGCAAGGCCTGAACCTCGCGACCCATGTGGAATTTGCCGAGATGCTGCGCGCGCTGGAACACAGCGGAGACCCGGGAGAGATGGAAATCCGGTTGCATCCTGATGAAGATCGCGACGCAACACGCGCCTGTTTCGCCATGGGCGATCATCCAGGTATCTTCGCGCGGATTGCGGGCGCGCTGGCATTGGTCGGGGCCAACGTAGTCGATGCGCGCAGCTATACGACCAAGGATGGCTATGTTACGGATGCTGTCTGGATTCAGGACGCAGAGGGCCACCCGTTCGAATCCAGCCGTCTGCCCCGCCTGACCCAAATGATCCAAAAGACGCTGAAAGGCGAGGTTGTGGCGCGCGAGGCGCTCAAATCGCGCGACAAGATCAAGAAACGCGAACGCGCGTTCAACGTGCCAACGCACATCACCTTCGACAACGATGGGTCCGAGATTTACACGATCATCGAGGTCGATACCCGAGACCGCCCCGGTCTTCTTTACGATCTGACGCGGACGCTTGCCGCCGCCAATGTCTACATCGCCAACGCGGTCATCGCGACCTATGGCGAGCAGGTGGTGGATACTTTCTACGTCAAGGATATGTTCGGTCTGAAATACCACTCGGAGAGCAAACAGCGCGGGCTTGAAGCCAAACTGCGCACTGCCATCACCGAAGGCGCCGAGCGCGCGGCCTCATGAAGCAGATCCGGCTTTTTTCGGGCCTCTTCACGGTGGGCTTTTGGACTTTGGCCAGCCGGATTCTGGGCTTTCTGCGGGAAATCCTGCTGACCGCCTATATCGGTCCGGGGCCGGTGATGGACGCTTTTGTCGCCGCCTTTCGCCTGCCCAACATGTTCCGCCGGTTCTTTGCCGAAGGCGCGTTCAACGCGGCCTTCGTGCCAATGTTTTCGAAACGGCTTGAGGGGGAAGAGGACGCCCAAGCTTTTGCGCAAGACGCCTTCAACCTGCTGGCCGCAGCGGTGCTGGCTCTGGTTGGGTTGGCGATGGTGTTTATGCCCGGATTGGTCTGGCTGACGGCTGAGGGGTTCTATGGCGACGAGCGCTTTGACCTGGCGGTCGACTATGGCTATGTGGTCTTTCCCTACATCCTGTTCATGTCGCTGGCGGCGCTTTTCTCAGGTGTTCTGAACGCGACGGGCCGGTTTGCGGCAGCTGCGGCTGCTCCGGTTTTGTTGAACATCTTCGCCTGTACCGCGCTGATCGTTGGTGCAATGTCCGGGGGCGAGGTTATTCGCTGGCTTATCACCGTCATCCCCATCGCCGGTGTGGCGCAGTTGGCTCTGGTCTGGATCGCGACCGAGCGGGCCGATATCCGCATACGCTTTGGCCGACCACGCCTGTCGCCAGAAATGCGCCGAATGGTACGCATCGCTTTACCGGCGGCCTTGGCCATGGGGGTGACGCAGGTCAACCTTGTTGTAGGCCAATTGGTGGCTTCAAAAACCGAAAAGGCAGTTAGCTGGTTGTTTGCTGCGGACCGCTTGTACCAACTGCCTTTGGGGGTCGTAGGGATTGCCATTGGCATTGTCCTGTTGCCAGACCTTTCGCGTCGACTGCGCGCGGATGACAAAGACGGCGCGCGCAATGCGTTCTCCCGTGCCGGAGAGTTCATGTTGCTGCTCACCCTGCCCTCGACCGTCGCCTTCCTGATCATCCCCAATCCGCTTGTTTCGGTCCTGTTTGAACGGGGCCAGTTCAGCGCCGAAGATACGGCTGCCACAGCCCTTGCTGTTGCGATCTACGGAATTGGCCTACCCGCCTTCATGCTGCAAAAGCTGCTACAGCCACTCTATTTCGCGCGCGAGGATACCCGGTCGCCGTTTCGCTATGCAGTGGTGGCGATGATCGTCAATGCAGTGCTGGCCTTTGGTCTCTACCCGCTGGTGGGATGGATTGCGCCCGCGATTGCAGCCTCAACCGCCGGATGGGCCATGGTGGCCCTTCTGGCGATCGGCGCGCGCGGCATGGGCGATGAGGCGCGGTTCGATGACCGTTTTCGGCAGCGCGCCGGACGGATCGTTGTGGCTTCGGTTGGGATGGGGGGTGTGCTGTTCGCCGCCATCCACCTGTTCGGATGGACGCTTGAGACGCCGGGCTGGCGCTATGCGGCATTGTTGGCGCTGATCACGGTCGCCGCGCTCAGCTACTTCGCGCTGGGCCAACTATTGGGTGCATTCAAACTGTCCGAGTTCAAGACGGCCCTGCGCAGGTCCTGATCAGTCGCGGCGGATACGCCCTTTGATCCGCGCCCAGCCACCGGGCGCCAGAAAAAACGACAAGCCAAAACCGCTGGCAAACCCACCCAGATCGGCAACCCAATCCGAAGTCCCGCCAAACAGCAACCCAAATATCAACTGGATACCCATCAGCACCGCGATCAACTGAAAAGCGCGGGCCTGATTCTCGCCCACCAGAGACAGCTTGCGCCAGAGCAGCCAAGTAAACGCCCCGATCAGCCCGTATACCGGAGGGAAGCCACCGACCAGCGGATAGGAAGGATTCAGAAACAACGCATAAGCCAGCGCACCACCAACCCCGGACAGCACAAAGATCAGCAACATCGGAAAGCCGCCAAACACTTCCCCCACCATCTTGCCCATGGCCAATACAAAAACGCAGACAAATATCGCCTGCGTGAAACTGGCCGATACAAAGGGGTAGGTTACAAAGCGGATAACATGTTCAAAGGGCCAGCGCCCGTTCTGCACCATCCAGTCAAAGATATCGGCCGAGAACGCGTAGTTCTGCAACGCATCCAGCCGCCACCCGACTGCCGCCGGCCCTCCGACCAGCCCACGTGCGCCCAGCGTAAAGGCCAGCTCGATCCCCATGATAAACAGAACCAACGCCACCACGACGGGCGGCAAGGGGTTCACGGCGGGTGTATAATGCTCACTGCTCATTGGGCGGGCCTTTCGCGGCTGTTGACGTCCCTTACCCTCATGGGTAAGCGACGAGGGCTGATTTTTCCAGACGGGAGTTCCCTTCGATGACCCAGACCCAATTCACGCCGCGCGTGTTTTCCGGTGCACAGCCTTCGGGCAATCTGCACCTTGGCAACTATCTCGGTGCGCTTCGGAACTGGGTACGGATGCAGAGCGAAGAGTATGAGACTATCTTCTGTATGGTCGATCTGCACGCGATCACCGTCTGGCAGGACCCAGTCCAGCTGCGTCACGCAACGCGCGAACTGTGCGCTGGATACATTGCGTCTGGCCTTGATCCGGATAAGTCGATCCTGTTCAACCAAAGCCAGGTGCCCGAACACGCGCAACTGGCATGGATCTTCAACTGCGTCGCGCGCATGGGCTGGATGCAGCGGATGACCCAGTTCAAGGATAAGGCAGGTAAGAATGCGCAGAATGCGTCTTTGGGGCTGTTCGCCTATCCGGCGCTGATGGCGGCCGATATTCTGATCTACCACGCCACCCATGTCCCTGTGGGCGATGACCAGAAACAACATCTGGAATTGACGCGCGATATTGCGACCAAGTTCAATCACGATTTTGGGGTCGACTTCTTCCCGCTGACCGAACCGGTCATCGAAGGGGCTGCGACTCGGGTCATGAGCCTGCGAGACGGATCCAAGAAGATGTCCAAATCCGATCCGTCAGATATGAGCCGGATCAACATGACCGATGACGCCGACACAATCGCCAAGAAAATCCGCAAGGCCAAAACCGACCCGGATGCTCTGCCATCGGAAGTCGAGGGTCTGGAAGACCGGCCCGAGGCTCGCAATCTGGTCAACATCTACGCCGCGCTGAGCGATACCTCGGCGGAACAGGTTTTGGCAGACGTGGGCGGAAAGCAGTTCGGCGAATTCAAACCGATGCTGGCTGAACTGGCGGTTGAGAAACTGTCTCCGATCTCGTCCGAGATGGCCCGGTTGATGAATGATCAGGCCGAGATTGACAGCATTCTGGCCCGCGGGGCGGAACGCGCGCGCGCGATCACAGTGCCGATACTCAAACAGACTTATGATATCGTCGGCATGGTTGGCGCGGCATCACGCTGATTGCACTGGACCTTCGCCCAACGCCTTCCTAGGTTTGCCCAAAGCTTGGGAGGGCGTCATGGCAACGGGCAAGAATATTCGCACTTATTTCGACGGCCAATGGCATGATGGGGACGCGCCTATCATGCGGGCCGCTGATCACGGGGCGTGGCTGGGATCGTCAGTCTTTGATGGCGCGCGTTATTTCGACGGTAGGGCTCCGGACCTTCTGGCCCATTGCGCCCGCGTGAATCGGTCGGCCGAAGCACTCATGCTGACGCCAACCGTCACGCCGGAACACATGGTCGATCTCGTGCGCGAAGGGTTGCAGACCTATGGCCCGGATCAGGCGGTCTATATCCGTCCAATGTATTGGGGCATCGATGGCGATCACACAGCCATTGTCCCACAGAACAACAGCACAGGCTTTGCCATCTGCCTGGAAGAAATTCCAATGGCGCCCGAAACGGCGTCGGTCACGCTAACCACCACGCGGTTCCGCCGTCCGGTGCTGGAATCCGCTGTCGTAAATGCAAAGGCAGGGTGTCTATATCCCAACAACGCGCGGATGTTGACCGAGGCACGATCCAAAGGGTTCTCGAACGCGCTGGTCGCCGATGCGATGGGCAACGTGGCGGAAACCGCAACCGCCAATATCTTTTTGGCCAAAGATGGTGAGGTCTTTACCCCGATGCCCAACGGCACTTTTCTGGCCGGGATCACGCGTGCAAGGCATATCAAGAACCTGCAGGCTGACGGTGTCGCCGTTCATGAAACGATTCTGAGCTTTGACGACTTTCATGCAGCTGACGAGGTGTTCATGTCGGGCAACATGAACAAGGTGTCGCCTGTCACCGCTCTGGACGATACGCAATTCCAGATTGGCCCTATCGCCCGGCGTGCGCGAGCCCTTTATTGGGACTGGGCTGCGAGCGGAGACTAGGCAATGCCAAGTTGCCAGCAGGCAAACGGTCGGGCATGATCCCCGAAAGAAAAGAGGACACACATGCGCAAGTTTCTTGTTGTTCTGGATGATAGCCGCGAATGCCTGAATGCGATGCGTTTTGCCGCGATGCGTGCCGCACATACCGGCGGCGGCGTTACAATCCTTTCCGTCATCCCGCCGGATGAGTTCAATCACTGGATCGGTGTGGCCGAAACGATGCGCGAAGAAGCCCGCGAACGGATCCATGCCCATTACGAAGTGTTCGCCAAATGGATGCGTGACAAACAGGGTGTTGAACCCGAACTGGCCATCCGCGAGGGCGACCCGGTCGCCCAGATCATCGAACATGTGCAATCCGATCCCGAAATCGGTGTATTGGTTCTGGGGGCTGGTACCGACAAGAAAGGGCCGGGTCCACTGGTGACTCAGCTGACGAAGAACTCGGGCAGCCTGCCGATCCCGATCACCATCGTGCCGGGCGATCTGAGCAAGGAAAAGCTGGAAGAGATCACCTGAGACATCATGGCTGCAACCATTCAATTCTGGTTCGAATTCGCCTCGACCTATTCCTATCTAAGCGCGATGCGGATCGAACAGGTCGCCGCTGAGAAGGATGTCGCCATTGATTGGCAACCGTTTCTTCTGGGCCCTATCTTTGCTGATCAGGGATGGACCACGTCCCCGTTCACCATCTACCCCGCCAAAGGGCGCTATATGTGGCGCGATATGGAGCGCTTGTGCGCTGCGCGCGCGTTGCCGTTCCAACGCCCTGATCCATTTCCGCAGAATTCACTGACAGCAGCGCGGTTGGCATTGGCCATTCCCGAGCAGGACCAACGGGCGACATTCACACGCGCAATCTATTCGGCTGAGTTCGGGGACGGGCGTGATATCTCATCCGCTTCGACACTGACGAATTGCCTTGAAGCGGCAGGTTTGCCCGCCAGTTTTCTAGACATGGCCCAGGACCCCGCCGTGAAGGCGGCGCTGTTTGATCAGACGGATCGCGCCAAGACACTGGGTCTGTTCGGGGCACCCAGTTTTCTGGCCGGGGACGAGGTGTTTTGGGGCGATGACCGCCTGAGGGATGCGATAAATCACGCTTCTTCGATTTAGAATCGTTCCAAATCTTGACTTCGACGATGGCTACCCGCATATCAAAAGCAACGACAACGGAGCTGCCTCATGTTCATTCAAACCGAATCCACCCCGAACCCGGCGACTTTGAAGTTCCTGCCCGGCCAAACGGTGCTTGAGGCAGGCACGGCTGATTTCCCAACAGCCGACGCCGGTCAAAAATCCCCGTTGGCCAAGCGCATCTTTACTGTAAGTGGCGTAACCGGCGTGTTCTTCGGCAACGATTTTGTCACCGTGACCAAATCGGATGACGTTCAGTGGGACCACATCAAACCAGCTATTTTGGGCGCCGTGATGGAACACTACCAGTCCGGCCAGCCCGTAATGGGCGATGAGGCCGCGCCTGCGTCGGGGCATGCCGAACATACCGGCGAGGATGCCGAGGTCGTTAACCAGATCAAAGACTTGCTGGACAGTCGCGTGCGTCCGGCGGTGGCTCAGGACGGTGGGGATATCACTTTCCACGGCTTTGATCGCGGTGTTGTCTATTTGCATATGCAGGGGGCTTGTGCCGGTTGCCCCTCTTCGACCCTGACTTTGAAAATGGGGATCGAGAACCTGCTGCGCCACTATATTCCCGAAGTGACCGAGGTTCGGCCCGTTGCCGTCTGACCCGATTATTCTGGCGTTTGACACATCGGCCGCGCATTGCGCGGCCGCTTTGCTGCGGGGTTCAGAAATTGTGGTTACACGGGCCGAGGCCATGTCGCGCGGACAGGCGGAAAGGCTCATGCCGTTGCTGGAAGAGGTCCTGGCCGAAGCTGGTCTGGGGTGGAAAACTCTCGATGCGATAGGAGTGGGGGTTGGCCCCGGCAATTTCACCGGCATTCGCATCTCGGTCTCGGCAGCCCGCGGGCTTGCTTTGGGTCTTGGCGTGCCAGCTGTCGGCGTTTCAGGGTTCGACGCTCTGGCCGAGAACGCCCCCGATGGACATCTGCCGGCCATCAAAGCGCCCAGAGATCAGGTCTACGTCCACACCTCTGGTACCGCGCGCCTGATGCCATTGGCCGAAGCCCGCGCACTTGGACCTCTATATCTGTCAGCAGACACAGGGACGCATGCACAGGCCATCGCTCAGGTGGCGGCACGACAGTGGAACACCGAAAAGAAACCACCTTCACCGCTTTATGTGCGCCCGGCAGACGCAGCCCCGTCCCGTGATTTGCCACCTGTACTGTTGGACGGATGACTCCTCAGGATATGGCCGAAACCCACGCCGCGGCCTTTACCCAAAGCCGTCCGTGGACCGCTGTCGAGTTTTCCGAGCTGCTGCGGAACCGTTTTGCTCATGTGGTCGGAACACCAGCTTGTTTTGCCCTGTTCCAGGTTGTCTCAGATGAGGCCGAGTTGCTGACGATTGCGACTCACCCGACCCATCAACGACAGGGACTGGCTGCAGCCTGCATGAAGAACTGGCATTCTGAGGCTGTACGCCAGGGGGCGACTCGGGCGGTGTTGGACGTTGCGGCGGATAACGCGCCTGCCCTCGCCCTTTACGAAGGGTTTGGATACCGAACCTGCGGGCGCCGCAAAGGTTATTATGCGCGCGAATCCGTCCCAAACTGTGATGCAATTGTAATGGAACGCGCCCTACCCTAGCGGCAGGCAACATTTTCTGTACCAAATGGTCAAGAATCTGTTGACCCTACCTGTTGCAAACAGCCTTAATTCCCGTCATCACAACGGTTATGCTCGCTCTGAGTGGGTAAACGGGGCTATTTTGGCCCCGAACCGACAAAACCAACGGGAGTAACAAATGACCCTGATGAAATCCTTTCTGGGCGCGGCGGCTGCGGTCGCTCTGACGGCAGGCGCAACACTGGCCGAGCCTGCGTTGATCTTTGACTTGGGCGGCAAGTTCGACAAGTCGTTCAACGAAGCGGCGCATAATGGCGCCACACGCTGGGCCGAGGAAACCGGCGGCACATATCGCGAGATTGAACTTCAATCCGAAGCTCAGCGCGAACAGGCCCTGCGCCGCTTTGCCGAAGCAGGTGCAAACCCGATCATCACCATGGGCTTCGCAATGGCCGATCCGCTTTCTGCTGTGGCTGGTGACTATCCGGACACCAAGTTCGTTGCGGTTGACGTTACATGGCTGGACGCGCCGAACATCCGCCAGATCGGCTTTGCCGAACATGAAGGGTCATACCTTGTCGGAATGATGGCCGCGATGGCGTCGGAATCCGGCACCGTTGGGTTTATCGGCGGCATGGACATCCCGCTGATCCGCCACTTTGGCTGCGGCTACGCACAGGGCGCGAAGGCCGTCAACCCGGATATCGAAGTTGTTGCAAACATGACCGGCACGACCCCAGCGGCCTGGAACGACCCGGTGAAAGGCTCGGAACTGACCAAGGCACAGATCAGCCAGGGCGCTGACGTGATCTATGCGGCCGCAGGCGGCACAGGCGTTGGTGTTCTGCAAACCGCGGCTGACGAAGGCATCCTGTCGATCGGCGTGGACAGCAACCAGAACCACCTGCACCCCGGCAAGGTTCTGACATCGATGCTCAAGCGTGTGGACGTGGCCGTCTATGACGCGATGAGCGCAGGTGAAAACCTTGAGACCGGCGTTTTTGCCATGGGTCTGGCTGAAGAAGGTGTTGGCGTCGCCATGGACGACAACAACGCAGCACTGGTGTCTGACGATATGAAAGCCGCGGTCGACAAGGCACGTGACGACATCATCGCGGGCAACGTGGCTGTTGTTAGCTACTACGAGAACGACAGCTGCCCGGCTCTGCAGTTCTAAGACCTTTTCGGGGCGGAGAAACCTCCGCCTCGCTTTCACTCTGCCGCGCCGTCCGCGTGGCGCTTTTCGGCAATTGAGGACAAGACATGACCGTCCCCGCCATTGAGCTCAAAGGGATTTCCAAAGCCTTTGGGCCGGTTCAGGCCAACAAAGACATTTCCATCAGCGTCGCCCCCGGAACGATCCACGGGATCATCGGTGAAAACGGTGCGGGCAAATCCACGCTGATGAGTATCCTTTACGGCTTTTACAAAGCCGACAAAGGCGAGATCTGGATCAACGGCACCAGGACCGAGATTCCGGACAGTCAGGCGGCGATCGCCTCGGGCATCGGGATGGTGTTCCAGCATTTCAAGCTGGTCGAAAACTTTACCGTTCTGGAAAACATCGTTCTGGGCGCCGAAGATGGCGGGTTGCTGGCCCCATCGCTGGCCAAGGCGCGCAAGGAATTGAAAGCGCTGGAAGAAGAATACGAGCTGTTCGTGGATCCCGACAAGCGCATCGATGAAATCGGTGTAGGCATGCAGCAGCGCGTTGAAATTCTGAAGGCTCTATACCGCAGGGCCGAGATCCTGATTCTGGACGAGCCGACCGGCGTTCTGACGCCATCCGAAGCAGATCAACTGTTCCGTATCCTCGACCGGCTGCGGGCAGAGGGGAAGACGATCATCGTGATCACGCATAAGCTGCGTGAGATCATGGAGAACACCGATACGGTCTCAGTGATGCGACGCGGCCAGATGACCGCCACGGTCAAAACCGCCGAGACCAGCCCGGAACAGTTGGCCGAACTGATGGTGGGCCGTAAGGTATTGTTGCAGGTCGACAAAGTGCCTGCCAATCCGGGCAAACCCATTCTCGAGATCGAAAACCTGCAAGTCTTTGACAGCGCCGGGGTCGAGCGGGTCAAAGGGATTGACCTGACTGTCCGCGCCGGAGAAATCGTCGGGATCGCGGGTGTTGCGGGAAATGGGCAATCCGAGCTTTTGGAAGTTCTGGGCGGGATGCGCCCGGGTCAGGGGTCTATCAAGCTGAGCGGAACCCCATTGGCGCTCAGTGGCGCGGGATCGGATGGTCAGGCGCGGCGCGCGCAGCACATTGCGCATGTGCCCGAAGATCGCCAGCGCGAAGGTCTGATCATGGATTTCCACGCGTGGGAGAATGTGGCCTTTGGCTATCACCGCGACCCGGCCTACAAGCGCGGTATTTTCATGGACAACACCGCCCTACGTGCCGATACCGACGCCAAGATGGAAAAGTTCGATGTCCGCCCGCCCAATGGCTGGCTGACAGCCAAAAGCTTTTCCGGTGGCAATCAGCAAAAGATCGTTGTCGCGCGCGAGATCGAGCGCAACCCCGACTTGTTGTTGGTCGGGCAACCAACCCGTGGCGTCGACATCGGCGCGATTGAATTCATTCACAAACAGATCGTCGCCCTGCGCGATCAGGGTAAGGCCATTCTGCTGGTCTCGGTCGAGCTGGAAGAGATCTTCTCGCTGTCCGATCGGATCGCGGTGATGTTCGACGGACATATCATGGGCGAGCGTCTGCCCGCCGAGACGGATGAAAGAGAACTGGGCCTGCTGATGGCCGGTGTTGCGGGAGAGGCAGCGTAACATGGATAAAATGCCCAAATGGGCCGATGTTGTGCTGATCCCGGTGATCAGCCTGCTCTTGGCCACAATTCTGTCGGCGCTGGTCATTCTGGCCATTGGCGAGAACCCGGTTGCGGCTGTGAACCTGATGGTCACCGGCGCACTTGGGTCGACCTATGGTTGGGGCTATACGTTATACTATGCCACCAACTTCATGTTCACCGGACTGGCGGTTGCTGTGGCCTTCCACGCCAGACTGTTCAACATCGGGGGCGAGGGGCAGGCGATGTTGGGCGGGCTTGGCGTTGCGATGGTCTGTCTCTACATTGATTGGCCACATTGGAGCATAGCCTTGGTGGCCGCAGGACTGGGTGCCGCATTGTTTGGCGCTGCCTGGGCTGCGATTCCGGCCTATCTGCAAGCCAAACGGGGCAGCCACATCGTGATCACCACGATCATGTTCAATTTCATTGCCGCCGCTTTGCTGAACTACATGCTGGTTAACGTGATGCGGCCACCCGGCTCGCAGGACCCGGCAACTGCGCGTTTCCCTGAGGCCGTGCATCTACCGACCTTCCAGTCGATGTTTTCGACCGCTGAGAACATCGTGTTTCGCGGCGCGCCTGCAAATATCTCGTTCTTTGTGGCGGTGCTGGCCTGTGTGGTTGTCTGGGCCCTGATCTGGCGCACCCGTCTGGGGTACGAAATCCGGGCCTATGGCCATTCGGAAACCGGTGCCGTTTACGCTGGTATCTCACCGGTGCGGATCACCATCATCGCCATGCTGATCTCTGGCGCGCTGGCCGGCATGATGGCGATCAACAACGTGATGGGCGAGGCGGAACGGCTGGTCCTCAACTCGACAGAGGGCGCTGGGTTCATAGGTATCGCAGTGGCCCTGATGGGTCGGTCACACCCGTTCGGGGTATTCCTTGCGGCACTGCTGTTCGGCTTCCTTTACCAGGGTGGTGCAGAGCTGGCACTTTGGACCTCTATCCCGCGTGAACTGATCGTTGTCATCCAGGCACTGGTCATCCTGTTCACAGGAGCGCTGGACAACATGGTCCGCATCCCGCTGGAAAAGCTGTTCCTGAGTTTGCGGAAGGGGACTGAGTGATGGAGTTCTTCGTTACCCTCATCCAGGTTCTCGATTCGACAATCCGACTGGCCACGCCATTGCTGCTGGCCTGTCTGGCCGGGCTCTATTCTGAACGCGCCGGGATTTTCGACATCGGGCTGGAAGGCAAGATGCTGATCTCGGCCTTCTTCTCGGCCGCCATTGCAGCTGTGACCGGTTCAGTCTGGCTGGGTCTGTTGGCTGGTATCGGCGCATCGCTGACCTTGTCCGCCTTGCACGGGGTTGCATCGATCACATTCCGGGGCAACCAGCTGATATCGGGCGTAGCCATCAACTTTCTGGCCTCGGGCCTGACCGTGCTGATCGCCCAAAGCTGGTTCCAGCAAGGGGGGCGCACCCCATCCCTGTTCGGCGGAGGCCGGTTTGAGCCAATCGAATTCCCGCTTGCAGAGACACTGAGCGGTGTTCCGTTCATCGGCCCGATTTATTCCGAACTTCTGTCGGGCCATTCCATACTGGTCTACATCGCCTTCCTGATGGTGCCCCTGACATGGTGGATTCTCTATCGCACCCGCTTTGGTCTGCGCCTGCGGGCAGTGGGCGAAAACCCTGCGGCGGTGGATACGGCTGGCGTATCGGTCGTCGGTCTGCGTTTCGCGGCAGTCGCCATATGCGGCGTGCTTTGCGGTATCGCCGGGGCTTATCTGGCCACCGCGTTGCAGGCCGGGTTTGTAAAGGAAATGACCGCTGGGCGTGGGTTCATCGCTTTGGCCGCTCTGATCTTTGCGAAATGGCGCCCCTGGCACGCCATGTGGGCCTGTTTGCTGTTCGGCCTGCTGCAAGCGATCGCCCTGCGGTTCCAGAACATCGATCTGGGCGGCGTGGTGATCCCGGTACAGGTCATGGACGCCCTGCCCTATATCCTGACAGTGGTGATTCTGGCCGGCTTTGTCGGCAAGGCGGTGCCGCCCCGAGCCGGCGGTGAACCCTATGTGAAAGAACGCTGATAGGTCCAGTTCAGGATCTATTTTGGGTCCTGTTCGCTGCAGAGCGGCATGCAGAGTTGATTTTGCATGCCGCAACCGCTCTAAGAGGGTATGTGCGTGTTACCTCTGATAGAAAAGAGCCCAGACCACCTTTCGTGGCTATTTACGAATAGTGGCAGATACTTGGCGGCAGCGCGCCACAGTCAGTTTTCAACCGTTTCCGATGACGGCGGTTTCGCCGCGTTGCACAGCCCACCTCCGCACGTCTAGAGCCCGCCATGCAAATTTACCTACCAATCGCCGAAGTCTCTGTTAATGCCTTCCTTCTCTTGGGGCTGGGGGGCATGGTCGGCATCCTGTCGGGCATGTTTGGAGTCGGCGGCGGGTTCCTGATGACGCCGCTGCTGTTTTTCATCGGCATCCCTCCGGCAGTGGCTGTCGCCACCGAGGCGAACCAGATCGTTGCTTCATCTTTTTCGGGCGTGCTTGCGCATTTCCGACGAAAAACGGTCGATTTCAAAATGGGTACGGTGCTTTTGGTCGGTGGTCTGATCGGGGCCGCCGTCGGGGTTGTGATCTTCAACTACCTCAAAAGCCTGGGCCAGGTCGATTTGCTGGTTACCCTATGCTACGTCGTCTTTCTGGGCGTGATCGGCAGTCTGATGTTCATCGAAAGCCTGCGCGCGCTGCGCAAGGCTAAAAAAGGTGGGGCAGCACCGGCCAAACGGCGGCAGCGCGGATGGGTCCATGCCATGCCGTTCAAGATGCGGTTTCGCACGTCGGGCCTGTATATTTCGGTTATCCCTCCGGTTCTGGTTGGTCTGTGCGTCGGTATCCTGTCCGCCATCATGGGTGTTGGCGGCGGGTTCATCATGGTGCCCGCGATGATCTATCTGCTGGGTATGCCCACCAAGGTTGTGGTCGGGACATCCCTGTTCCAGATCATCTTTGTAACCGCCTTCACCACCATGCTCCACGCCACCACAAACTATACCGTCGATGTGGTTCTAGCCGTTCTTTTGCTGGTCGGCGGCGTCATCGGCGCCCAGATCGGAACCGTGATCGGCGCGCGGATGCCAGCCGAACAGTTGCGGGTCCTGTTGGCCGCGCTCGTCCTTGTTGTGTGTGGCAAACTGGCGCTTGATCTGTTGCTGGAACCCGCCGAGCTATACTCACTCGGCAGCGCAGGAGGGCATTGATCATGCTTCGCTCTCTGATCGCTGTCTTGTGTCTGCTTTGCTTGCCCGCCGTTGCCGAAGAGGAACAGGTTGTCCTGGGTCTCAGCCAGGATCGCGTTGCCATTACGGCCAACTTTGATGGCTCGGAAATCCTGATCTTTGGCGCGATCAAGCGCGAGGCTCCGATCCCCGACGGCCCTCCGCTGGAAGTGATCGTCGCCCTGGCTGGACCATCCGAGCCGGTCACGGTCCGGCGCAAAGAGCGCAGACTGGGGATCTGGGTCAACACAGACAGTGTGCTTGTCGATCTGGCCCCAAGTTTTTATGCCGTCGCAACCAGCGGTCCCCTTGATGACATCCTTACAGATACCGAGGACCTGCGTTATCGGATTTCCATCGAGCGGGCCATTCGATCAGTCGGCGCCGCCATGCATATTCGCAGCGCACAGGATTTTGCCGACGCGGTTGTCCGAATTCGCGAAAGTGAGGATTTGTATTCAATCCGTGAAAACACGGTCGCGGTGGACGAACAAACCCTGTTCCGCACTTCTATCGCCATGCCCGCCGACCTGACCGAAGGCGACTATGCCGCGCGCATCTTCCTGACCCGTGGGGGCGAGGTTGTATCGCAATACGAAACCACTATCGACGTGCGTAAAGTGGGTCTGGAGCGGTTCCTCTACAACATGTCCCGCGAACAACCGGTCTGGTACGGGCTGATGTCATTGGTCATTGCCATCGCGGCGGGCTGGGGCGCGTCGACAGCGTTCCGACTGTTGCGCGAAAAGTGACGTTCAACCCCGTCCGATGTAAGGCATGGTTGTGGCCATCACGGTCATGAACTGTACATTTGCCTCGGGCGGCAGGTTGGCCATATGCAAAACTGACCGCGCCGCATCTTCGACAGCCATGGTCGGATCAGGCGTTGTGCCTTGGGCAACAGCGGCATCCACCAGCCCCTGCACCATCTGCGTGCGGGCATTGCCGATGTCGATCTGACCGCATGCTATGCCAAAGTCACGGCCGTCCAGCGACAAGCTGCGCGTCAGGCCTGTAATCGCATGTTTGGTCGCAGAATAGTGCACCGAATTTGGGCGGGGCACATACGCCGCGATCGATCCATTGTTTATGATCCGACCGCCTTGCGGTGTCTGATGCCGCATAATCCGGAATGCCTCGCGCGCGCTCAGGAACATACCGTTCAGATTGACGTTGACGCTCTGGTACCAGTCCTCCAACGCAATTTCGTCAATCGTACCGCCGGGCGCAAAAAGCCCTGCGTTGTTGAACAATACGTCTAGCTTATCAGCCCGGTTTGAAAAGGATCGAAACGCACGCGCAACGGCAACCGGATCGGTCACGTCTGCAACCAACGGGATCGCGTTCCGATGCGCCTCGGCCATAGCGGTCAGCTTGTCCTCGCTGCGTGCCAGAAGGCCAACGGTCCAGCCTTCGGACAAAAACAATTCAGCAGTGGCTTTACCTATGCCGGAACTTGCGCCGGTAATCAGGATGGATTTCATGTGTCCTCCGCCTCTAGTGTCAGCGATGCCGCCGGAACCGCGCGCAGGTCATCTACGCGCAGCGGGTGCGTCGGTTTCGACAGTCTGTTGCGCACCACCCAGATCAGCCGCTCTTGCGCGCGAGTGATGGCGACATAAGCCAGACGCTTCCACAAGGGCTGCCCGGCCTCGGTCCGGCCCATGCGGGCGGCGGCGTAGATGTCGGGCGCAAAGACCTGCACCGTGTCCCATTGTGACCCTTGCGCCTTGTGAATGGTCACCGCGGCCCCATGCAAAAAGGTTGCGCCCATGCGCGCGGCATAGGGGATAAAGGGCTCTTCCTCATCCGGTTTTTCGATCTGCACAATCGATGCCGCACTGACCTGAGGGTCCTCGGCCCCCATGACGTGCAAACGCGAAAACCCCGGTTTTCGCCCCGGTCCCAGATACACGACCTGCGCGCCTTTTATCAGGCCACGCGCTTCAAGATCCAGGCGCTTCTTACGGTGTTTCAGCGGCAGCTCGATCCCGTCACAAATCAGCGGCTCGCCCTCCAACAACTCGGTCTCAGGCGCGCCATGGACCTGACGGAAGGCCTGAATCAGACGAATGCGGGTTGCGTTGCGCCAGACCAAAACCGGGCTGCGTGCCATGAGGTCAACCTCGACCCGCTGACCCCAGACGACACGGTCATCCCGACGCGCGGTATCTTCGACAAGGTGCTCGAACTCCTCAAACCCCAAGGCCGGATCGGCAAGCGCGTGGGCCAAGTCAAGGATAGGATTATCCGCATCCTGGCGGTGTACGCGATGCAGTGTCAGTTTGCGCGGCTCGGGCAGCCCATCAAACACCATGCTGCCTGATTGATTCACCGGAGCCAGCTGGGCCGGATCGCCAAACATAAGCAAGGTAGGAAAGATTTCTTGCAGATCTTCGAACTGCCGGTCATCCAGCATCGAGGCTTCGTCCACAAACCCGATATCGAGCGGCTCATCCCGGCGTTTCCACCCTGTGATGAAGTCCGAGCCCCGCAAGCCTGCTGCGGCCAATGCTCCGGGGATCGACTTGTTGTTCTCGTAGAAGGCGGCCGCGCGATCCAGGGCCTCGTCGGTCAACCCTTCGATCTGGGGTCGTTCGTCATTGCCCGCCAGCCAGTCGGCGATGCGTTCGTATTCCGGGTCATAGACAGGTGTATAGAGGATACGGTGGATGGTGGTCGCGGGAACACCGCGCAGACGCAGGACGCTGGCCGCCTTGTTGGTTGGGGCCAGAATAGCAAGGCTGCGCTTGTCGCGGGATTTGCGGCTTTCATAGTCGCCTGAAACGATCTGTACACCCGTTTCAGCCAGTGCCTTATATAGCTCGGCCAGCAAAAGTGTCTTGCCCGAGCCGGCCTTACCAATCACTGCCATAACACCGGATTTTCCATTGCCAGGCAGCTTTAGCAGGGCATCATCTTCAAGGTCCACCCCGGCAGATCGCAGCATCTCGGCGATGCTGTCAAATGCTGCGGCCTGATCTTCTGAGAAGGTTACATTCGGCAATGACATGGCGCGACCCTACAGGGCCACGCCACCCTTCACCAGATGCCGATTTGTGTTTTCAGAGGACTACGCAGACAAGGCAAACCGGTGCTGTTTGGCCGGTCCAAACGCAGTTCTGAACCACAGTCGGGACAAGTCGCGCGGGATCCCTGCGCGTTCGGCCACGCGGTTGCAGTCGTCGGCCGAGTAAGGCCACAGCCCAACCGAAATCTTTTCTCGTCCCGTGCCTTGCGATCCCAGCACAATCGGAGATGATCCGATCAAGCGGTAGATGCGGATCATTCGCGCATCGAAAACCCCGGCGATATGAGTCAGACCAAACCCCTCCATCATCTCGCCACCACTCAGCATGATAGCCCCTGCCGTATGCGGGCTGGCTGTTCGGGACAGACAAAACCGCGTCACTTCCCATATCAGTGGGCTGCAGATCGGTCCGCTTTCATTCAGATGGCCGAACACCTCGTTCACCATCACCGGATCAGTTGTCGGTAGAACCCGCATCGAGCCGCCATGGCTGCCATCGGGTTCCTCCCAAATCACGTAGAGCGGGTTGAGATCATCATACTGATCCCGTTCTTCCCCTTTTTCATTGACATAAACATCCCAGCCCAATCGGGTTTTGAACTGATCCGCGCGATCCCGAAACATTCCCGCGGCCAGAGTTGGGAACTTATGCAACTCATCGGCATACAGATAACGCAACATGACTTTCTACCCCTCGTCGTCCTGTGCAAGAACGAAAGGGGTACAGAGTCGTGGTTAATTATCTGTTCGAGGACCGCACGTTGCTTAAACCACTATTAACCCTCGGCTGAGTGCCGTTGCGATGGCGTGAGTGGTGTTCTGCGCGCCCAGTTTCGAGCGCGCGCTTTCAATGTAAACCCGCAATGTATGTTCTGAAATCGACAGGGAATGGGCCACCTGTGCGCGACTATAGCCCAGCGCCAACAGCGTAATCGCGTCGATTTCGCGTGGGGACAGGCCGCGTGTCGACTCGGGTTGTCTGTCTTTCTCGAATTCCAGCGCTTTGCGATTGATGTAGTGCGCCACCAGGATCAGTTCACGCCCGTAGGTCGAGATGAAGTCCTGCCAGGTTTGATCGTTACAGCTGTGGTTGACGGTAAACAGGGCAAACTGGCCGTTGGGTCCCCGGATCGGGATTGAATAGCCCTGATTTCCCACGCCGTGATCCAGAGCATCCTGCAAAAACGCCTTGGACACCTTACCGGACCAATCCAGCGTTTTCCAATCGACCGGATGAAAGCGTTGAAAACAGCCCAGAATGACTGGGTCTATGCGGTGGTAGTTTCTTTCCCGATACCTCTCGTCCCAGGCATCAGAGTACGTGGTGCAGCCGTATTGATCTCCAGCACCATCCACCCAGTGGTACGTCAAATGCTCGACTTTCAGACGATCGCGTAGTCGAAAGGCAACAGCGCTGAGTTCATCAAGCGTGTTGGTGTTTTCCAAATCCTTCAGGATCTGACTCAAATCGAGTTCTGTTCCCATCCGCGGGCGCCCGTGCCTCATCGTTCATGGACGCGATCTCGGCCGCCGCAATCAGCCTTGTGTCATCAAGCTGTTCGGCCAAGGCCGTCAACCCATTCGCAACAGCGAACGCGTTGAGGTCCGACAATACGTCCAGTATCCACTCATTTTGCGCCATCAGGGTCTCTCGGAAACAGTTAACGAAGTGTTAATACAACCATAGCATGCATGGTCTTTTTCGGCCTATTCACCGGTTTCTACTCCCCAAAAACAGCGAGGGCTGAATTTTCAACCTATTGAAAGCACGTTTGGGCCGCCAAGAACGAAAAACACCCGCGAACCGAAAGACCGATTCGCGGGTGTTTTGTGTCTGCTTTTTGTTTGATTATGAACGTGCGTCCAAAACCTCTTCGAGTGTGCGCATGCCCGTGCGGGGGGCCTGAACCAGAACCGACATGTTGCCGGGCTTGTGTTCATTGCGCAGCATTTTCATATGCGCTTCAGGCAGGTCGTTCCAGGCAAAGACCTCTGACATGCAGGGGTCAAGCCGCCGTTCGACCATCAGTTTGTTCGCAGCCGCAGCCTGCTTGAGATGCGCAAAGTGCGAGCCCTGCAGGCGTTTCTGGTGCATCCACATGTAGCGGACGTCGAACGTGCAGTTGAACCCAGTGGTGCCCGCACAGATCACGACCATTCCACCTTTTTTCACCACGAAGGTCGAAACCGGGAAGGTGCTTTCACCGGGGTGTTCAAACACCATATCAACATTGTTGCCTTTGCCCGTGATTTCCCAGATCGCTTTGCCGAACTTGCGGGCCTCTTTGAACCACTCGGCATATTCCGGTGTATTGACCGTGGGCAGCTGACCCCAGCAGTTGAAGTCCTTGCGGTTCAGCACGCCCTTGGCGCCCAGACCCATCACAAAGTCACGTTTGCTTTCGTCTGAGATGACGCCGATTGCATTCGCACCTGCCGTGTTGATCAGCTGGATCGCGTAGGAGCCCAGACCACCAGACGCCCCCCAAACCAGAACGTTCTGGCCGGGCTTGAGGTCATGCGGCTCATGGCCGAACAGCATCCGGTATGCAGTGGCGAGTGTCAGAGTGTAGCACGCCGCCTCTTCCCACGTCAGGTGCTTGGGGCGTGGCATCAGCTGTTGCGCCTGCACGCGGGTGAACTGGCTGAAAGAGCCATCCGGCGTCTCATAGCCCCAAATGCGCTGGCTCGGTGAATACATCGGGTCGCCGCCGTTGCATTCCTCGTCATCGCCGTCGTCCTGGTTGCAGTGGATGACGACTTCGTCGCCCACTTTCCAGCGCTTTACCTTGTCACCGACGGCCCAGACGATGCCCGAGGCATCCGAGCCCGCAATATGATACGGTGCCTTGTGGCCATCAAACGGGCTGATCGGTTGGCCCAGCGCAGCCCAGACACCGTTGTAGTTTACGCCCGCCGCCATCACCAATACCAGCACCTCGTTGCTGTCCAGTTCCGGGACATCAACCACTTCCTGCTGCATTGCCGTATCGGGCTCGCCGTGGCGCTCTCGACGAATGGCCCAGGCATACATCTGCTTGGGCACATACCCCATCGGAGGGATTTCCCCCATTTCATAGAGGTCCTTCTCGGGTGCCTCGTACGACGCGATACCGCTTTCGGTGTCCAAAGCCATGCTGGCCTCCTTTTTTCAATATCTTTGCCGCGACGCAGAATCGCGCGCTTCACAGACTGAAATATTGACGAGATAGTAATATTGCAACCTTTTTCGGATCAATTTTGTAATTTTATGACCCAGCAGGTGCAGAAATCTCTTTTGCAGGTGCAGTATCTTCGGGTTCAGCCCGGTTCGGCACCGAGTCAGCGTAGTAGTCGAGCAAATCGACACGTTGACCTGACAGGCTCAACACCCCTGCCTTTCGGCTCAGTATACGCCGTTCGACAAGCTGATCCAACGCTTCACGCACGGCATCAGCGTTCCCGGACGACCCGCTGTTATTGCGCTCCATTATTGAGACAATGCGGGATTGTACTTCCTGTTCTGGCAAGGATCCGAATTCGCGCAGCAACCGACAGGCGGCCGGTCCAGGAACGAGCGGAATCGCTTTGCTGATCCGGCGCATCAATTCGCGCGCCAAGTCGGTCATCATATCTTCGCCCGTTGCGTCCCCGAACTCTCTTAGAGATATGGGCTCACCGTATCGCACCGAAGCTACACCAAACCGCTTGTAGCGACCGAAAACACGACGCCAGATCTGTTTCAAAATCCAGGTGGTGATCACGCCGATCCGCGCGCGAAAGCGCCGTTCGCTCCCCAAGGCCGCGCGTGTCAGAATGGTGTCTTCAAGCACACGGTCGTAGTTCAACGCCACGGGTACAAAGACCACATCGCGACCCTCGGGCGCGGCCCCATCGATGATGTATTTCAGCAGACCCAGTTTTGGCCGCCCCAATGCGCCAGTCAGACTTAACCCGCCCTCTGGGAACATCGCCTGCGTTACCCCAGCCTCGGTCGCATGACGGACATAGCACGACAGCACCTGTCGATACAGTTCGCTGCCCGACCTGCGCCGAATGAAATACGCGCCCATCGCCCGGATCAATCGGCTGAGCGGCCAGACCCGCGCCCATTCTCCCACCGCATATGACAGGGCCGACTGCTGCGCAGCCAGATAGGTGACCAATACATAGTCCATATTGCTGCGGTGATTCATGACAAAGACAACAGTCGCCTCGGTATCAATGTCCTTGATGGCCCGTTCATCCTGATAGCTGAGACGCACATTGTAAAAGGTGTTGCTCAGCAATCGGGCCAGCCGAATGGCAAAGCTGAAATAGGCAAAGGCCGAAAACGATGGCACGATCTCACGCGCATATCGGCGGGCTTTTTCGAACGCCACGGCCTCGGGTATCCCCTCCTCGCGGGCATGTTGCTGAACGGCCTGCCCAACCTGCGGGTCGTAGATCAATCGTTGGATCATGTCGTGACGCCGCGCCAGCTTGAACGGTTGGATGGGGCGTTGCAGGCGTGTGTTCAATTGCGACACGGCCCGTTCCAGCCTGCGTCGAAAGAACCAACGCACTGAGGGGAACAGAAAATGCGAAGCAAACGTGACCATGGCAAAGACCACAATCAGCAGGAAAAGCCACAGCGGAAGTTCCACGGTTTGCATCATGGCGGCACAGTGCCACTAATCGAAACCGCTCACAATCTACACAATTCAGGAATGCCGCAACGCAGCGAATTGACAAGGCCTGAAAATTGCGCTTTAGAAGCCCAAGACGAAATTTTGTTACCCAACGACATGCGAGGCCCATCCATGACGCAGACGCAGAAAGACCGCCCCTGGCTGATCCGAACCTATGCCGGTCATTCCACCGCCAAGGCCTCGAATGCGCTGTATCGTGGAAACCTTGCCAAAGGCCAGACCGGCCTGTCAGTGGCGTTCGATCTGCCCACACAGACCGGATATGACAGTGACCATACGCTGGCACGGGGCGAGGTCGGGAAAGTCGGTGTGCCGATCTGTCATCTGGGTGACATGCGCGTGCTGTTCGACCAGATTCCGCTTGAGCAGATGAACACGTCGATGACCATCAACGCCACGGCGCCCTGGCTGCTGGCTTTGTATATTGCGGTGGCCGAGGAACAAGGCGCGGATGTTTCGAAACTGCAGGGCACGGTGCAAAACGACCTGATCAAGGAATACCTGAGCCGCGGTACCTATGTCTGCCCACCAAAACCGTCACTGAAGATGATCGCGGATGTGGCCGAATACTGCTACACGCACGTCCCGAAATGGAACCCGATGAATGTGTGTTCCTATCACCTGCAAGAAGCCGGAGCGACGCCGGAACAGGAACTTGCCTATGCGTTGGCAACGGCGATTGCCGTTCTGGACGAACTGCGCCCCCGTGTTCCCGCCGAAGACTTCCCGGCACTGTGTGGCAGGATTTCGTTCTTCGTGAATGCGGGCATCCGCTTTGTCACCGAAATGTGCAAAATGCGCGCTTTCGTCGATCTTTGGGATGAGATTCTGCAACAACGCTATGGAGTCGAGAACCCGAAGTTCCGCCGATTCCGGTATGGTGTTCAGGTCAACTCGCTGGGTTTGACCGAACAACAGCCGGAAAACAACGTCTACCGCATTCTGATCGAAATGCTGGCCGTGACTCTGTCGAAGAAAGCACGTGCCCGTGCGGTACAACTGCCTGCCTGGAATGAAGCTCTGGGCCTGCCCCGCCCGTGGGATCAGCAATGGTCGATGCGGATGCAGCAGATTCTGGCATACGAAACCGACCTGCTGGAATATGGAGATCTGTTTGATGGCAACCCGGCAGTGGATGCCAAAGTCGAAGAGTTGAAAGAGGGCGCACGCGCGGAATTGGCGAATCTCGATTCGATGGGCGGAGCGGTTGCCTCGATCGAATACATGAAATCCCGGCTGGTGGATTCCAATGCCGAGCGTTTGAACCGGATCGAGCGCAACGAAACTATTGTGGTTGGCGTGAACAAATGGATCGAAGGCGAACCTTCGCCCCTGCAAACCGAAGATGGCGGGATCATGGTTGTGGATCCGGCCGTCGAGCAGGAACAGATCAACCGCCTGAACACATGGCGCACCGACAGGGACGATGCTGCGGTGACAGCAGCTTTGACAGCTCTGCGTGACGCGGCAAAGGCCGGCACCAACGTCATGGAACCTTCTATCGCTGCCGCCAAAGCCGGTGTAACAACGGGTGAATGGGCCGAGGAAATGCGCAAGGTCTACGGCACCTATCGCGGCCCGACCGGCGTGTCCGGCTCGGTTTCGAACAAGACAGAAGGATTGGACGACCTGCGGGCCGCTGTGGATGCGGTGAGTGACCGGCTGGGCCGTCGCCTGAAATTTCTGGTTGGGAAACCGGGACTGGACGGTCATTCGAACGGAGCCGAACAAATCGCTTTCCGTGCCCGCGATTGCGGCATGGACATCAGCTATGAGGGGATTCGGCTGACCCCGGAAGAAATCGTCGCGGCCGCGTTGCAGGACGATGCCCATGTGATTGGTTTGTCGATTCTTTCGGGCAGCCATCTTCCACTTGTTGAGGATGTGATTGCTCGCCTGCGAGAGGCAGGGCTGTCCCACATCCCCGTGATCGTGGGGGGCATTATTCCAGACGATGATGCGGAAGTTTTGAGAAAAATGGGTGTTTCCAAAATCTATACGCCCAAGAATTTCGAATTGAACGCAATCATGGGTGATATCGTCACATTGGTAGACCCGCAAGAAATCGCCGCCGAATAGCAGCAGATTTACCCAAAAGACCTTTAATGCTATTTTCGGGACGCCGGAAATAGATTACTGCGGCATGCAAAACGCGTTGGGGCGTTTCCAACCCAATGCGTCAATCGCAGAAAAAAGGAATTGGAATGGGACTGAATCTCGAAAAAATGTCGCGCAATGAGCTTTTGGAATTGCGCGGTGACATCGACGTTGCGCTTGCAAACGCAGAAAAGCGGGAACGCAAAGCTGCCTTGGAAGCCGCTGAAAAGGCCGCTGCCGAGTTCGGGTTTTCATTGTCAGACCTCGCTGATGGTACGTCAAAAAGTTCCAAGGCACCAAAATCAAAGGCAAAATACCGCAACCCAAACGCCCCGGAACAGACGTGGACCGGTCGTGGACGCAAGCCGCAATGGGTGCATGATGCGTTGAATTCCGGTGCCGATATCTCTGACCTGGAAATTTGATTTAGGGTTGTTTTCGATATGACCATCCATATTGGCGCAGAAAAAGGCGAAATAGCAGAAACCGTTCTTTTACCCGGCGACCCGTATCGGGCGAAATGGGCGGCGGAAACGTTTTTGGATGACGTTAAGTTAATCAACAACGTTCGCGGCATGCTTGGCTTTACAGGAACCTGGAAAGGAAATCCCGTTACCATTCAGGGTAGCGGAATGGGAATGCCGTCCCTGTCGATTTACGTCAATGAACTGATCCGTGATTTCGGTGCGAGAACGCTGATCCGCATTGGCTCGTGCGGAGCGATGCAGGAAAGTGTCAATCTGCGCGACGTTATTCTGGCAATGACCTCGACGACGCTAAGCACACCGTCCCGGGGCATTATGAAAGAACTGAATTTTGCGCCCTGCGCGGATTGGGGGTTGTTGCAGGCGGCGGCGAATGCAGCGGCTGACAAGGGCACGCCGACCCATGTCGGCGGAATCTACTCCTCGGACGTTTTTTACGATGAACGCCCTGACCTGAACGAACAAATGGTACGGCACGGTATTCTGGGCGTCGAGATGGAAGCAGCCGAGCTTTACATACTGGCCGCACGTCACAGGTGTCGGGCCTTGGCAGTTCTGACTGTTTCGGATCATCTGCTGACGGGCGCAGCGCTACCGTCTTCTGATCGTGAGCAGAGCTTTGGCGATATGGTCGAGATCGCCTTGACCGCCGCATTCCCGAACGCAAGTTGACCCTGTACGGGCAGAGCACGTCTCTGCCCGATATTCATTTTCCTGCGGATTGCCGCAAACACTTCGTGGGACTTGCCTGACCTTCCGATTCTGCGCCGCAGTAGGCGCATACCCATTGCCCTTCACTTCGGTGCAGTCGCCATCGACAATCCCTCGTCAGAGATGACGTACGAGACCGCCAGTAGAAATAGGCGAACACTCCGGCAGCCAAGAGAAGCAAAAGAACAGGCATGTTTTCATTTCACCTGTTCGCGACCTGTCTGGCAAGCCCGCCAGCAAGGTCACGCCGCGTTTGCGTATTCGAACAAATCCGGTTCGTGCTGCGTGTCAACAGGTGCCGGTTCGGGTGTGTAGTACGCCCAAGCCTGTTCAAGCAGCGCCAATGCGTCTTTGGCCGAGAGTTTTGAGTTCTGAGATTCTGTCTGCATCGGAGTGATCCTGTTTCCGTCACTCCTCCCTTCTGCAAAGATACTGCGTTTTCTAGCTGACAACACCGTCCGAATTTGCAAAAGGGGCATGCACTTGCCGCAATACGGCAAGTGCTGGCGTCAATCACACTGAGCGTTCGACCATCATCTTCTTGATATGGGCAATCGCCGCCGCCGGGTTCAGGCCCTTGGGGCAGGTCTTGGCGCAGTTCATGATGGTGTGGCAACGATAGAGCTTGAACGGGTCTTCCAACTCGTCCAGACGTTCGCCCGTGGCCTCGTCACGGCTGTCGATAATCCAGCGATAGGCATGCAACAGTGCTGCGGGGCCGAGATAGCGGTCGCCGTTCCACCAGTAGCTGGGGCATGAGGTCGAGCAACTGGCGCACATCACGCATTCATACAGACCATCCAGTTTCTTACGGTCCTCGATGGACTGCTTCCACTCTTTTGCCGGGCGGTTGGTCTTGGTCTCAAGCCACGGCATGATGCTGGCATGCTGGGCATAGAAATGGGTCAGGTCCGGGATCAGGTCCTTGACCACCGGCATATGCGGCAGCGGATAAATTTTCACGTCGCCCTTGATCTCATCCATGCCATAGATACAGGCCAGCGTGTTGATCCCGTCGATATTCATTGCGCAGGAGCCACAGATCCCCTCCCGGCAGGACCGGCGGAAGGTCAGGGTCGGGTCAATCTCGTTCTTGATCTTGATCAGCGCGTCCAGGATCATCGGGCCGCAGGTGTCCATATCGACGAAATAGGTGTCGACACGCGGGTTCTGGCCATCATCCGGGTTCCAGCGATAGATCTGGAACTTGCGCACATTACTAGCGCCGTCCGGTTTGGGCCAGGTCTTGCCGGTTGTGATCCGGGAATTCTTGGGCAGGGTCAGTTGAACCATGTCAATTCTCCATTCAGCCTGTCCGGGCGCGCTCGGACGCGCCTCGATTGTAGTGCCCCCAATGGGCAACGTTCACGTCAAAATCCGGCGAGACCCAATTGGCGATAGCCTCTGGGTCGTCCCGGTCGATATCAAAGCGCAGAAATTTCGAATTGCCCCGGAAATAGGCCTGCACTTCGGCGTGGTGCACATCATACATTTGGCGCCAGCCCTGTTTTACGTCGTCTGCGCACATCCCATTTGCCTTGCAGCAGCGTTCCAGATACCCGCCTTTGCTGTGACGCGCGCGCGAGGCGATCCAATCGTCCGCATCGCGCGTGTTCAGCAGGAAATAGGCGTCCGGGTAGGCGGCGTGCAGCTCGCGGAAAAACCGTGTGCCATCCAGCATGAATCGCGCATTTACAAAGGCAATGTCGGTAAAGGCCCTGACCGCCCCAAACCCGTCCAGGGGTTTCCGGCCCATCGCCATGTTGGTCACCATGCGATGCGCGAGGTTGTCGCCTTGGTCGTCCACCCAATGCACTGACGAAATGCCACTGTCCTGAAACAGCCTATGGAACGAAGTCGTCGCACAGCGGTTCAAACCAATCAGAATGATTTTCGGATCGGTTTGGGTAGAGCGGAGCACTTCGACCGTCATACCCGCCTCCGGACACCATTTGGTGCCGAACGGTTGGACGTCGTTGCGTCGTCCTTGGGTATGAGGTGCATGCACCGCATTGCCTGACGTCCGCCTCCCCTAGAAGGTCCGCGCCTTGGGCGCGATCTTTTTCAGACTGATCCCGCCCTGATCTTCGTTCGTCAGCGGATCAACGATCACCGGGCGATAGCTGAGATCGACCGTGTTGCCCTCAACCCGACTGACAGTATGCACACGCCAGGTCTTGTCATCACGGTCGCTGAAGTCCTCATGAGCGTGAGCGCCTCGGGACTCTTTACGCGCCTCGGCCCCAACGATGGTGGCCAGTGCATTGGGCATCAAGTTGGTCAGCTCCAGCGTCTCCATCAGGTCGCTGTTCCAGACCAGTGAGCGGTCGGTGACCTTAACGTCGTCCATCTTGGCAGCGATGGCGGTCATCTTCTCGACGCCTTCCGCCATGGTCTTGGCGGTTCGGAAAACAGCCGCATCCGCCTGCATGGTTTTCTGCATCTCAAGACGAAGGTCGGCGGTGGCGATTCCACCATCGGCGTTGCGGATGGTATCGAAACGGTCAAAGGCTTTGTCGACCGATGCCTGATTCAAAACCGGGTTCGGGGCCTCGGCATCTACAACCTTGCCCGCACGGATCGCCGCTGCGCGGCCAAACACCACAAGGTCGATCAGAGAATTCGAACCCAAACGGTTCGCACCGTGAACCGAAGCACACCCTGCCTCGCCCACAGCCATCAGACCCGGGACCACAGCGGTCGGGTCTTCGGCGGTCGGGTTAAGAACTTCACCCCAGTAGTTCGTCGGGATACCGCCCATGTTGTAGTGAACAGTCGGCAGAACCGGGATTGGTTCCTTAGTCACATCAACACCTGCGAAAATCTTGGCGCTTTCCGAAATGCCCGGCAGACGCTCGGCCAGGGCTTCCGCAGGCAAGTGCGACAGGTTCAGGTGAATGTGGTCGCCTTCCGCACCCACACCGCGCCCTTCGCGGATTTCCATGGTCATCGAACGCGAGACGTAGTCGCGCGGCGCAAGGTCTTTGTATTGGGGCGCATAACGCTCCATGAACCGTTCGCCTTCCGAGTTGGTCAGATATCCGCCTTCACCGCGCGCGCCCTCGGTGATCAGGCAGCCCGAGCCGTAAATGCCGGTCGGGTGGAACTGAACAAACTCCATATCCTGCAGCGCCAGACCCGCGCGGGCCACCATGCCGCCGCCGTCACCGGTGCAGGTATGGGCCGAAGTGGCGCTGAAATACGCGCGGCCATAACCACCGGTCGCCAGCACAACCATCTTGGCGTTGAACACATGCATGGTGCCATCGTCCAGCTTCCAACAGACGACGCCCTGACATTGCCCGTCTTCGGACATGATCAGGTCGATGGCGAAGTATTCGATGTAGAACTCGGCATTGTTCTTCAGCGATTGACCATACAGGGTATGCAGGATCGCGTGGCCGGTCCGGTCAGCAGCGGCGCAGGTGCGCTGCACCGCGGGGCCTTCGCCGAACTCGGTGGTGTGGCCACCAAAGGGACGCTGGTATATCTTGCCCTCTTCTGTCCGGCTGAAAGGCACACCGTAGTGTTCCAGCTCGTACACCGCCTTTGGCGCTTCTCGCGCCAGGTACTCCATCGCGTCGGTATCGCCCAGCCAGTCCGAGCCCTTGACGGTGTCATACATGTGCCATTGCCAATGGTCCGGTCCCATGTTCGACAAGGACGCTGCGATCCCGCCCTGCGCGGCAACGGTGTGCGAGCGTGTCGGGAAAACCTTGCTGACACAAGCCGTCCGCAGGCCCTGCTCGGCCATACCCAGCGTAGCGCGCAGACCTGCACCACCAGCGCCTACGACAACGACGTCGTACTCGTGGGTTTCATATTCATATGCTGCTGTCATAATTCTTGTTCCTTACCGCGCGTCACAGGGCCAGCTTGACTAGGGCAAACAGCCCGGCTGCCATCAGCGTGTAGCCCAGCGCCCACATCGCAACGAGAGAGACTTTTTCAAGGATCCCATGAACATAGTCTTCGATGGTTTCCTGAGCTTCATACATAAGCTGCTGCAAACCAACGACCAGTGTCAGAGCTGTGACGATGGCCGGGAAAGGACGACTGAAATAGGCAAGGACCTCTTCGTAGGTACCGCCAAAACCTGTGCCGAACGTGATTACGAAAACCGGAACCAAAACCGTAAGGATCATCGCACGAACCATGACCCGCCAATGCGTTTGCGTTCCGGATTTGCCTGCGCCCAGCCCTTGCGCGCGTTTGCGGTCTGTCAGATATCGCATGTCCGCCTCCTTAGACCACTAGCACTGTAAGGATTGTCAGGATAGTGGCACCGACAAACATGCCCAGGCCCAACTTCTCGGACAGATTGACGTCCAGACAATAGCCGAAATCCCAAAGCACATGACGCAACCGGCCCAGGGTGTGATACCAAAGCGCCCAGGTCGCAACGATCAGGATCAGCGTGCCAAACCAGCTGGTCAAGAAGCTGTCGATCAACGCAAATGCGCTTTCGGATGATGACGAAGCAAGAAGCCACCAAACAACCAGGATGACGACTGCAAAAACTCCAAGCCCGGAAACCCTGACCATGATCGAGGATATGGAGGTCATCTGAGGGCGGTAGATCATAATATGTGGCGAGAGCGGGCGGTTGCCCCGATTGACATCGGCCATGGCGGCTCCTCTTGGTTGGCTATCGCTGGTTTTACTATTTTTTGCCCGTCTGTCACGTGTTGCGGGCGGAAAAATGCGGAAATTCAATCCAAATCGCCTGTTTTACCCATTATGTGATCACACTCATTTCCATGTGATCACAAATCATATTCCGCTGAGCCAATGTTAGCGTTTTCAATACCAAAGCAATGTGATCACGAATCTGCCTTTGTCACTTTACGGAAGCGGATTGCTGCGTTACCTCGCGCAGCAGCTTTTTCCGAATCCGCTCTGGATAGTCTTCGAACCCAGAGGCCGAGACCACGAACGCGCCTTCGCCGAAGATGACATTTTCAAAGAAATAGGCGGTCAGATCGGGTTCGCTTTCTTCGATGGCAATGGCATTTACGACAATCCCGCGAGAGCGCAAAAGGCCGTGGATCTGAGCAGGCTCGACGCCTTCGTTCGAGACCCCGTCCCCGGAAATGTCAATCAGATGGCGCTTGCACTGCGATACAGCATCAAAACGGCTCAACGTGGTTTCCAGCGCCTCTCCGATTGCAGTCGAGAAATTGCGCCAGACCCTCGGGTCGGCGGCAACTTGGGCGGCGAAGGTATCGAGCGCATCAAAACTGTCGATTCGGGTCCAGGGAATGGTCACGCGCTGGCGGGACGCGCCGGTCCATTGCACCAGCATCAACTGCGCTTGGCCCCGGACCAGCGCCTCTGAGACCACCGGATCGCGCAGTCCCGCGGCCAGCCCATCCATCTGTATTCTGTACTCTTCGGTATCGACCGAGCCCGAGACATCGACCGCCAAGGCCAGTGCCAGATCACAGGCAATGGCTGGTGGGGCCAGGCAAAGGCAAGCTACAAGAGAGCGAAACAACCGCATGGCGGCAACGTAGCATGGATTGCGCGCCTTGCATTCACATCGCTGCGATCCGCCTATATCGGCATCAATGCCCAATAGTCGAGGTCCAACAATACCTCGGGCAGGTATTTGCCATTTTCCCCGCGCAGTTCGAACGGCGTGCCGCCTTTGGTCGCCACCAGACGCAAGCGCAACGCGCCGACCCCCGGAACGCCGGTTTCGGCTTTGTCGAGAACCTCGGACCAGGCCTTGATCGTGTCCCCCGCAAAACAGGGATTGGCGTGCGCTCCGCCGTTCAGCCCGACGATCATCTGCGCGTTGGCGAGCCCATTGAAAGACAGGGTCCGCGCCATCGAGATCACATGGCCGCCATAGATCAAGCGGCCCTCAGGCCGGACGGTCAGATCGAAATGCACTTTGGCCGTGTTCTGCCACAGGCGGGTGGCCAGCATATGCTCGGCCTCTTCCACGGTCACACCGTCTACATGGTCAATAGTTTCGCCAATCTCATAGTCGCCCCAACGATGCCGCTCGCCTGCCAGCTCGAAATTGTAGGTCGAGAAATCCAGCCCCTCGGGAACAACCAGATCACCGGGCGCCAGTACCTTTTTAAGCTCAGGCACCACAGTCTCGGGCGCTGGGGTTTCGTGGTTTGCTTTGCGCACCATGACCCAGCGGACATATTCAAGGACAACTTCGTCCAACTGGTTCAGGCCGCGCGTCCGCACCCAGACTACTCCGGTTTTGCCATTCGAGTTCTGCTTGACCCCGATCACCTCGGACACCGAACGCAGGGTATCGCCTGCGTAGACCGGAAGCAGCCAGCGCCCCTCGGCATAGCCAAGATTGGCCACCGCGTTGAGCGAGACATCCGGGACGGTTTTTCCGAAGACCACATGGAATGCTGCCAGATCGTCGATGGGGCTTTCCTGCAACCCACAGGCCCGCGCGAATTCATCCGAGGAATAGAGCGCATGGCGCGCAGGATAGAGCGCGTGGTAAAGGCCCCGTTCACCTTCCGTGACGGTGCGGGGGACGGCATGGTGCAGAACCTGCCCAACAGCGTAGTCCTCGAAGAAACGGCCCGGATTGGTTTTTGCCATTATTGCTGTCCCAATTTCATGTCAGGGGAATAGTCGGCCTCGACCTGTTTGGTCACGGCCTGCGCGCAGCGCATGACGTTATTGACCGGATCGAAGGCATAGGACGGATCGCCGTGCAGCACCCATCCCTTTGCCAGCGCGTCAGAGACCTTGTGACAGAAGGCCGAGGTGTCTTCTTCGGTCAACAGACGATAGAGATTTGCCATTGTCTCAACCCCCCTTTATCATCCAAACGGGGACGGACCGACCAGCCCGTGGATGTATCCAATCACACCCAACAGGACGATCGAAGCGACAAAGAACATCGCGTCCTTGCCGTAGGTGCCGGGCACGGCAGGTGTCCATTCGGGTTCGGATTTGTTGATGACGATCACTTCGACCACCGCCCAGGCCAGCAGCCCGCCAAACAGGATGATTGAGGCCAAATCGCCGTTTACCAGCAAATGTGCGAAAGCCCATAGCTTGAACCCAGCCAGCATCGGGTGACGCAGCTTGTTCAACAAGCGGCCCTTGGTGCCTGCCGGGCTCATCATGTAGATTGCGATCAGAACCAACAGGTTGTTGATGTGGACCATGAAGGTTGGTGGGGCCCAGACGAACACGGTGTCGGTCATGCGATAACCGAAGATCATCAGCAGGATCGCCGCAACCAACGCCAGCGCCACAGCGCCTTTGCCGCCATTGCCCATCGCCGCGCGCTGCGCCGGCATCACACGTTTGAACAGATGGGCGGCCCACCACAGTGCCACCCCAAGGATCAGTAGAACAAAGCCCATGCTGGCTTACCCCGCTTGCAAAGCTGAAATCGCCTCTGCTTTTGCCAGAATTTCACGGGCGGTTACAACATGCAGATTTTCGACAATCTTGCCGTCCACGACAGCAACGCCCTGCCCTTGGGCTTCGGTCTCTTCAAACGCGCGAATCTGGCGGCGGGCCAAATCGATTTCGGCATCCGAGGGCGCAAAGGCGGCGTTGGTGATGTCGATCTGCGCCGGGTGGATCAAGGTCTTGCCATCGAAACCCATGTCGCGGCCCTGTTCGCACTCGGCCGCCAGGCCTTCGCCATCCTTGAAAGCGTTATAGACGCCGTCAACGATGGTCAGCCCCTCGGTCTTGGCAGCCAACACACACAAACCCAGCGAGGTCATCAGTGGAAGACGGTCCGGGCGAAACCGCGTTTGCAAATCCTTGGCAAGGTCGTTCGTACCCATCACGAAGCCAGCCATCAAAGGGTGCGCAGCAATCTCGGCTGCGTTCAACATGCCGCGCGGCGTCTCCATCATCGCCCAAATCGGTAGGTCTCCGGTGATGGTGGCAAGCGCATCCACATCCGCAGCCGAATTCACCTTGGGCAGCAAAACAACATCCGCATCCATCTCGCATACGGTTTCGGCATCCGCCCGACCCCACGGCGTATCCAGCCCATTGATGCGTACGATCTTGACCCTAGGCCCATATCCACCAGCGGCCAGAGCAGCCTTCAACGTCACCCGTGCATTGGCCTTTTCGTCAGCGGCAACCGCGTCTTCCAGATCGAAGATGATGGCATCAACCGGCAGGGTCCGAGCCTTGTCCAGCGCCCGGTCACGAGAGCCGGGGATATAAAGAACCGATCGATATGGGCGCTGACGAGGATCCATTGACCTCTCCCTTTGAAAGAATATTGCGCGAAAAGGGGCATTTTTTTCAGGAAAGTTCAAGGTCAAAATCGCCGCATTGCAGCATAAGTGACGCAACGCCCTTTGCATTAACAGAATATCGCCCTCTTGCACGCAGGCTTTTGGCCGTAGGTGACAGAAGGAATCAGCGATGAAGAAAACAATCCTGAAAATGACAGTTGGGCTGGGAATCATGGTTTTGGCGGCGCAACAGGTGCAGGCACAAACACGCAACTGCGCCACGCGCGCGGATGTTTTGAAGCGTCTTGCTGGGACCTATGGCGAGACACGCAAAGGGATCGGCATTGCCCGGCAAGGGGCGGTGATGGAGCTGTTCGCCTCGGATGAAACCGGTAGTTGGACGATCACCGTAACGCTGCCGGATGGGATGACCTGCCTTGTTGCGTCAGGTCAGGCGTATGAACAGATTGCGGATGCCCTTCCACCCAACGCCTAAGTCAATGCATCCCAAATCAATTTGCTGCCGGTCAGGGTCAGCAGCACATAGGCGACCCCAAAGAATAGGCGCTCGGACATCATGAAGTGTGCCCGAACGCCCAACCACGCCCCCAAAATCGCGAAGGGCGCCAACAACACATTTGCCAGGGCAATATTCCAAGTGAACAGGCCCAAATAGGCATAGGGCACAAATTTCACGATATTGATCACCCAGAACACCAGTACGGTCGAAGCCTGAAACTCGGTCTTCGACAGACGTTGCGACAGCAGGTAAACGGCGGCGGGTGGCCCACCGGCATGGCTGACGAAACTGGTAAAACCGGCAACAAGTCCAGCGACAAGACCCGCGGTGGGCGGCAGACGTTCCGCAAAACCGCGCACCCAGCCTCTTGTCTGCGCCATATGCCAGATCACGAAACCTACCGATATCCCTCCGATCAGCAGACGCAGCAGATCATCGGCAGTCATGCGATAAAGCCACATGCCCAAAAGAACCCCGGGCACACCGCCCAGGATCAACACGCGGGAATCCGGCCAGTTCCATCGCTTTCAGTATGGACCAAGCGTGACCAGATCGATCAACATCAGGATCGGCAGCATCACGGCAAGCGCCTGCCCCGGCTCCAAAATCAACGCCAGAATCGAAGAGGACGCAAAGGCAACACCCGAGCCGAACCCGCCCTTTGAGATGCCCGCAAAGATCACCGCAGGGATCGCAACAGCAAAAAACAACAGGTTCAGTTCGACCATGCAGCGCCCCGGAATTGGCTTGTATCATAGGCCGTTTAGCGCAATCAGACCGGGGTGCGCAAACGGTATGCGGTGGCATGCCGCGCGCCAGAACACTTGCACAAAGGCGTTTTAAGGACTAGCACAGCCGCGATTTCAAAACCGATCGGAGACACTCCAAATGGCCAGACCCAAGATCGCGCTGATCGGCGCGGGCAACATCGGCGGCACACTTGCCCATCTCGCAGCTGTTAAAGAACTGGGGGACGTTGTCCTGTTCGACATCGCCGACGGATTGCCGCAAGGCAAAGCGCTCGACATTGCTGAATCCGGCCCGTCCGAAGGATTCGACGCCGCAATGTCAGGCACCAGTGACTATGCCGACATCGCTGGCGCGGACGTCTGCATCGTCACCGCCGGTGTTGCGCGCAAGCCCGGCATGAGCCGAGACGACCTGTTGGGCATCAACCTGAAAGTCATGAAATCGGTTGGCGAAGGCATCGCGGCCCACGCACCCGACGCGTTCGTGATCTGCATTACCAACCCTCTGGACGCGATGGTCTGGGCTCTGCGCGAGTTCTCGGGCCTGCCGCACAACAAGGTCTGCGGTATGGCAGGCGTTCTTGACTCGGGCCGCTTCGCACATTTCCTGTCGGAAGAGTTCAACGTCTCGATGCGTGACGTCACCGCCTTCGTTCTGGGTGGCCACGGCGACACTATGGTTCCGTCGGTTCGCTACTCGACCGTTGCAGGTATCCCGCTGCCCGATCTGGTCGAGATGGGCTGGACCACGCAGGAAAAGCTGGACGCCATCGTGCAACGCACTCGCGACGGAGGCGCCGAAATCGTTGGCCTGCTGAAAACCGGTTCGGCCTACTACGCGCCGGCAACCTCAGCGATCGAAATGGCCGAAGCCTATCTGAAAGACCAAAAACGCGTTCTGCCCTGCGCCGCTTACTGCACCGGCGAGTTGGGCGTAGATGGCATGTATGTCGGCGTTCCGACTGTGATCGGGGCTGGCGGTATCGAGCGTATCGTCGACATCAAACTGAACGAAGACGAGCAGGCCGGTTTCGACAATTCCGTAAACGCCGTGAAAGGTCTGATCGACGCGTGCAAAGGTATCGACAGCTCGTTGGCCTAATACCCTTGACGTCAAGACTTGGAACCGGCTCCATTGGTGGGCCGGTTTTCCGCTTCAGGGCAGTGAGGCATCTTCAAAGGCGTCAGGACTGTTGGCGCAAACGGCGCAAAAGCCTTCAATACACATATTTTTCCCAGAATTCCTGAAGTCGTCGAATCAAACATATCTACGGCTCATTTTTGTGATCACACCCCAAAAAAGCGTGATCACAAATACCAAAAATCTTCGCTAAATTCCGACGCCTTGGCAAAAAACCCTTTATATTTGCGTCCTACACACGGCTATATCGATCCAATCGTAGTCAAACGGGACAGTTTCGATGAATATTCACGAATATCAGGCCAAAGCTCTTTTGCGCAGCTATGGTGCCCCGGTCTCCGACGGTCGCGCGGTTCTGCGCGCCGAGGAAGCCAAAACCGCTGCAGGTGAGCTGGACGGCCCACTATGGGTTGTCAAAGCTCAGATTCACGCGGGTGGCCGCGGCAAGGGTTCCTTCAAAGAGGCCGACGCCGGTGAGAAAGGCGGTGTACGCCTGACCAAGTCGGTCGAAGAAGCCGCCGAAGAAGCCAAGAAGATGCTTGGCCGCACGCTGGTCACCCATCAGACCGGCCCCGCAGGCAAACAGGTCAACCGCATCTATATCGAGGCCGGGTCCGGCATCGAACGCGAACTGTACCTGGCCCTGCTGGTGGATCGCCAAACCAGCCGTATCTCGTTTGTGTGTTCGACCGAAGGCGGTATGGACATCGAGGAAGTCGCGGCTGCCACACCCGAGAAAATCCTGTCCTTCTCGGTCGACCCCGCGACAGGTTATCAGGCCTATCACGGCCGCCGCATCGCCTTTTCGCTGGGCCTGCAAGGCGCACAGGTCAAGCAATGCGTCAAGCTGATGAGCCAGCTCTACGCCGCCTTCGTCGAGAAAGACATGGAGATGCTGGAAATCAACCCGCTGATCGTGTCAGACAGCGGCGACCTCAAGGTGCTGGACGCCAAGGTCGGCTTTGACGGCAACGCGGTCTACCGCCACCCCGATATCGCCGAGTTGCGCGACACGACCGAGGAAGACCCCAAGGAACTGGAAGCCTCGAAATACGACCTGAACTACATCGCGCTGGATGGTGAGATTGGCTGCATGGTCAACGGTGCAGGTCTGGCGATGGCCACAATGGACATCATCAAGCTGTATGGGGCCGAGCCTGCCAACTTCCTCGACGTGGGCGGCGGTGCAACCAAAGAGAAAGTGACCGAGGCGTTCAAGATCATCACCTCAGACCCGCAGGTCAAAGGCATTCTGGTCAACATCTTCGGCGGCATCATGCGCTGTGACGTCATCGCCGAAGGCGTCGTGGCCGCGGTGAAAGAGGTCGGCCTGAAAGTTCCGCTGGTCGTGCGTCTGGAAGGCACGAATGTCGAGAAGGGCAAAGAGATCATCAACACCTCTGGCCTGGACGTGATCGCGGCGGACAACCTGAAAGACGGTGCCGAGAAGATCGTGAAGGCGGTAAAGGGGTGAACACAGCCCGTCGTATAAGCCTATTGCCGGGATTATTGGCCGCGAGCGCTTTGCTTTCTGCATGTGTTGAAAGCCCTTCAAGGCTTTCTTCCGGAGGAAGCGTTGCGCAACAAGCGGCTAATGCATTCTCAAGCACTTGTCTGGCAAGCCTTCCTGATTTCGGAAATTTTCAAAGTAACGCCCGCGTTGCTTCGCTGAATTCCTCAAAGGATCTAGGTCCAATTCATTCAGTTTATGTCGTGCCGAATAGCAAGATCTATGTTGGCCTTCAGAACCTCCCAGGTGCATCTGACGTCGAGGTCTGCGGCATTAGAGCGGTAAGTTCCGAACCTTCGTCAGTCATTGGGAATGCAATTTTGAATGCAGCCCACTCGGCAGTGGGCTCAGGAACTGAAAAAGAGTTTCCATCCGAAAGGTTCGAATACGCTATCCAGCTTCCAAACGGCAGCCTTCTTACACACGACGCAAAAGACATGGGGAGCACGACAAGCAACGTGTTTCTGATTTCTCAACCAGTTCCGCAGGGAAGAGTCCCGTCGCTGATTTACGACGAATAGGCGCTGCCCTCAGAAATCCAATAAAGGAGAACGCCAAATGGCAGTCCTCATCGACGAAAATACCAAAGTGATCTGTCAGGGCTTTACCGGCTCGCAGGGCACATTCCACTCTGAACAGGCCATTGCGTATGGCACCAAGATGGTCGGCGGCGTGACCCCCGGCAAAGGCGGGATGGAGCATCTGGGCCTGCCCGTGTTCAACTCGGTCCACGAGGCCAAGCACGTGACCGAAGCCAACGCCTCGGTGATCTATGTGCCGCCGCCCTTCGCGGCTGACTCGATCCTTGAAGCGATTGACGCCGAAATGGAAGTGATCGTCTGCATCACCGAAGGCATCCCGGTTCTGGACATGATGAAAGTCAAACGAGCTCTGGAAGGCTCAAGCTCGCGCCTGATCGGTCCGAACTGCCCCGGTGTCATCACGCCCGACGCCTGCAAGATCGGCATCATGCCCGGCCACATCCACAAGCGCGGCTCGGTCGGCGTTGTATCGCGTTCGGGCACCCTGACCTATGAGGCCGTCAAGCAGACCACCGATGTGGGTCTGGGCCAGTCCACCTGTGTGGGCATCGGCGGCGACCCGATCAAGGGCACCGAGCATATCGACGTGCTGGAATGGTTCCTGGCCGATGACGAAACCCATTCGATCATCATGATCGGTGAGATCGGTGGCTCGGCCGAAGAAGAGGCCGCGCAGTTCCTGGCGGATGAGGCCAAGAAGGGCCGCAAGAAGCCGACCGCTGGTTTCATCGCAGGCCGCACAGCCCCTCCGGGCCGCCGTATGGGCCACGCGGGCGCGATTGTCGCCGGTGGCAAAGGCGGCGCCGAGGACAAGATCGAAGCCATGCGCTCGGCTGGTATCGTCGTGGCCGAAAGCCCGGCGCAGCTGGGTGAGGCAGTGTTGGAAGCGATTGGGTAACAATGCTGCTGCACCGAGAAAACTCTAGGTTCCGGCGAGGGGAGATATCCTCTCGCCTGGAGCTTTTCTTGGTGCCTGCCATGTTCGCATTATTGTTTGTGTTCGGAAGTGCTGCCAAAGCTGATCCCTCGTTCACAAAACCGACCCGCGATGTTTTTGATCTGTGCACTTGGGCAACAAGTGATCGAGCATCTGTCGCAGAAATGTTCAAGGCGCGGGGATGGACGGCGTTCCGAGCGCCTTATCCTGATTTGGTGCCGGAACTTGTGGCAGACGGCTCTCTCTTTCATGTTTTGGTTGATCAAAGGTTCAATACTTTTGGCTTGGATACGGCAACTGGCACCATACCCGACTTGCAATCGCTCCTGGACACCATCTCTGAAGTATCAGAGAGCGGTGCATACGATGCGTTGCTGTGGACGCAAGAACCCAGAGCTTTTTTAATTTTGTATGATCAATCAAATATCCCTGGAGAGATACTGGGTTGCAGGTACTTTAGCGCCTCGAAAAAAGATGTAACCACGATCAAGAACGCGATTTGGGATTTCGATGCACAAACCCACGAATCCGAATTCGGCCCTTCGCGGGTTGTTATGGTTTACACTACGGATAACCCACCACATAAACCGCTCACAGGTCTGATGGCATTGCTTGTGAAAGTTGGGTACCTAGTCGATCGGCCTATGCTGGAACCGCAACTCGGTGCGGGCGATGCGATGACTCAGTTTCATCGATTTGATGAGGCCCAGTTTATTGAAGACTATGGGAGAGAACCCAACGTTGCGTTTGCATTGGAGATCAGACGAAAAACAGGGTTGGACAACCCATGACCTTCTCCCACGCCATCCGCACTTGTTTCTCCAAGTTCTTCACCTTCTCGGGGCGTGCCTCACGGCCCGAATACTGGTTCTTTTTCCTGTTCATCGTGATCTGGAGCATTATTGCCGGGATCATTGATGCGCAGTTCTTCACGCAAGTTGCAGTGACCGAAACCGAAACATCCAAATCCGTCGCAGCTACGTCCTCGCAACCTGTGCAAAGCATCGTCAGCCTGATCGTCTTCTTTCCGCATCTGGCGGTGGCGTGGCGACGGATGCATGATACCGGACGCAGCGGGCTTTATGCTCTGCTGCCGATCCTGCTGATCTTCGCTGCCGGGGCGGTTCTGGTCTTTGGCATCGGCCTTGCCTCGCATTTCCAGCATGGCGGCAATCTGGACATCCTGTTCACCCGCGCCACGCTGTTGATTGTTCTTCCGACACTGCTTGTTTTGTTTGTGTCGCCCCTCCTGGTTCTGTGGTGGCTGGCCCGCCCCAGTCAGCCAGGCACCAACCAATACGGTCCCAACCCATATGAGGTAGCCCAATGACCGAACATACGCCCAATTCCGCGTTTCACGCTTCCAGCTTCATGCAGGGGCACAATGCCGAGTATCTGGAGCAGCTTTATGCCCAGTACACCAAGAACCCCGGTGCGGTGGATGCCGCTTGGGCCGAGTTCTTCAAGGCTATGGGCGACGCCTCGCCAGACGTGCAGCGCGAGGCCGAAGGACCTTCCTGGGCGCGGACCGACTGGCCACCGATGCCTGCAGATGATCTGACCAGCGCGCTTACGGGTGAATGGGCCGAGATTGATGCCAAGGCGGCAGGCACAAAGATCAAGGAAAAGGCCGCAGACAAGGGCGTTCAGGTCAGCGACGATCAGATCAAACGCGCCGTTCTTGACAGCCTGCGTGCCCTGATGCTGATCCGGGCCTATCGTATCCGGGGCCATCTGGCCGCCGATCTGGACCCGCTGGGCATGCGGGCCGCCACCAATCACCCTGAGCTGGACCCCAGGACCTACGGCTTTACCGACGCCGACATGGATCGCCCGATTTTCATCGACAACGTTCTTGGGCTTCAGGTCGCCTCGATGCGTCAGATCGTCGAGATCGTGAAGCGGACATATTGCGGTACATTTGCGCTGCAATACATGCACATTTCGGATCCCGAGCAGGCCGCGTGGCTGAAAGAGCGGATCGAGGGGTATGGCAAGGAAATCGCCTTCACCAAGGAGGGCCGCAAGGCGATCCTGAACAAGATGGTCGAGGCCGAAGGTTTCGAGAAATTCCTGCACGTCAAATACATGGGCACCAAGCGGTTCGGTCTCGACGGTGGTGAAGCGCTGATCCCGGCGATGGAACAGATCATCAAGCGCGGTGGTGCGCTGGGTCTGAGTGACATCGTCATCGGGATGCCCCACCGGGGTCGTCTGAACATTCTGGCCAACGTGATGGGCAAGCCCTATCGCGCCATTTTCAACGAATTTCAAGGCGGCAGCTTCAAACCCGAGGACGTGGATGGTTCGGGCGACGTGAAATACCACCTCGGCGCGTCCAGTGACCGCGAGTTTGACGGCAACTCTGTCCACCTTTCGCTGACCGCAAACCCGTCGCACCTTGAGGCGGTCAACCCGGTTGTTCTGGGCAAGGTCCGCGCCAAGCAGGATCAGTTGAAGGATTCCGACCGGACCAAGGTGATGGCCATTCTGTTGCACGGCGACGCGGCTTTTGCCGGTCAGGGTGTCGTAGCCGAAGGTTTCGGCCTGTCAGGTCTGCGCGGGCACAAGACCGGCGGCACCATGCATATCGTCGTGAACAACCAGATTGGCTTTACCACTGCACCGCATTTCTCGCGGTCCAGCCCGTATCCCACTGACATTGCCTTGATGGTCGAGGCGCCAATCTTTCACGTCAATGGTGATGACCCCGAGGCCGTCACACACGCGGCCAAGGTGGCCACCGAGTTCCGGCAAAAGTTCCACAAGGACGTGGTCATCGACATCTTCTGCTACCGCCGGTTCGGGCACAACGAGGGCGACGAGCCCATGTTCACCAACCCGATCATGTACAAGAAGATCAAGACGCATAAGACGACGCTGTCGTTGTATACAGAGCGTCTGGTCAAAGACGGGCTGATCCCCGAAGGCGAGATTGAGGATATGAAGGCCGCATTCCAGGCGCATCTGAATGATGAGTTCGAGGCCGGCAAGGACTACAAACCCAACAAGGCCGACTGGCTTGACGGGCGCTGGTCACATCTGGACAAGAACAAGGAAGAATATGTACGCGGTGACACCGCGATTGCGGTGGAAACGCTGAACCAGATTGGTGCTGCCCTGACCACGGCCCCCGGGGACTTTACGCTGCACAGAACCGTGGGGCGTCTTCTCGACCACAAGAAACAGATGTTCGAAACCGGGAAAGGCTTTGACTGGGCCACTGGCGAAGCCCTTGCCTTTGGCTCGTTGCTGACCGAAGGATATCCGGTTCGTCTATCGGGTCAGGACGCCACACGCGGCACGTTTTCTCAGCGGCACTCGGGCTTTGTTCATCAGGAAACCGAAGAACGCTACTACCCTCTGAACCACATTCGTGACGGTCAATCGCACTACGAAGTCATCGACTCGATGCTCTCGGAATATGCTGTGTTGGGGTTCGAATACGGATACTCTCTGGCCGAACCCAACGCTCTGGTTCTGTGGGAGGCGCAATTTGGTGACTTCGCCAATGGTGCTCAGATCATGTTCGACCAGTTCATCAGCTCGGGCGAAAGCAAATGGCTGCGGATGTCCGGTCTGGTAAACCTGTTGCCCCACGGGTTTGAAGGACAGGGGCCCGAGCACAGCTCGGCCCGGTTGGAGCGGTTCTTGCAGATGTGCGGTCAGGACAACTGGATCGTGGCGAACTGCACGACACCTGCGAACTATTTCCACATTCTGCGCCGCCAGTTGCACCGCACCTTCCGCAAGCCGCTTATCCTGGTGACGCCGAAATCCCTGCTGCGCCACAAGCTGGCGGTCAGCACGGCTGCAGATTTCACCACGGGCTCCAGCTTCCACCGGGTGTTGTGGGACGATGCGCAACATGGCAATTCTGACACAAAACTGGTCACGGACGACAAGATCAAGCGCGTGGTCCTGTGTTCCGGCAAGGTCTACTATGACCTGTTGGAAGAGCGCGATGCCCGTGGCATCGACGATGTCTATCTGATGCGGATCGAACAGTATTACCCGTTCCCGGCGCATTCGCTGATCAACGAGCTCGAACGCTTCAAAGGGGCCGAAATCGTCTGGTGTCAGGAAGAACCCAAAAACCAGGGTGCATGGACCTTTATTGAACCCAACATCGAATGGGTGCTGACCCGTATTGGCGCCACCCACACACGGCCGCGTTATGTCGGCCGCGCAACCTCGGCCTCGCCTGCGACGGGTCTGGCCAGCCAACACAAAGCTCAACAAGAAGCGCTCGTGAACGAAGCGCTGAGCCTCGAAGGAAAGTAAACGATGACCATTGAAGTTCGTGTTCCCACGCTTGGCGAATCTGTTACCGAAGCCACGGTTGCGACCTGGTTCAAGAAACCGGGTGATGCCGTGGCCGTGGATGAGATGCTCTGTGAGCTTGAAACCGACAAGGTGACGGTCGAGGTCCCCGCCCCTGCCGCAGGCGTAATGGGCGAGATTGTCGCCGCCGAAGGTGAAACCGTCGGCGTTGATGCGCTGCTGGCTACTATCGTCGCTGGCGAAGGGGCCGCCCCGGCCCCGGCCGCCGCACCTGCACCTGCACCTGCGCCTGCTGCGGCTCCGGCATCCTCTGGCGGCAGCGTCGATGTGATGGTGCCGACCCTTGGAGAATCCGTCACCGAGGCAACCGTTTCGACCTGGTTCAAGCAGGTCGGCGACAGCGTTGCGCAGGACGAGATGCTGTGCGAGTTGGAGACCGACAAGGTCTCGGTCGAGGTTCCGGCCCCCGCTGCGGGTGTTCTTGCGGAAATAACCGCGCCCGAGGGCACCACTGTCGATGCTTCGGCCAAGCTGGCCGTGATTTCAGGATCGGGCGCAGGCACTGCCCCGGCAGCAGCCCCCGCAGCGGCACCGGCAGCAGCAGCCACAGGCAAGGACGTGGCCAATGCACCTTCGGCCGAAAAAGCCATGGCCGAGGCCGGCATGTCCGCCGATCAGGTCACCGGAACCGGTCGCGACGGGCGCATCATGAAAGAAGACGTGGCCCGCGCCGTGGCAACCGCCGCCGCCCCGGCCCCCGCGCCTGCGGCGGCCCCCGCCGCAGCCCCACGGGCCCCAGTTGCCGCCAGTGATGCCGCGCGCGAGGAACGGGTCAAGATGACCCGCTTGCGCCAGACCATCGCCAAACGCCTGAAAGACAGCCAGAACACCGCTGCCATGCTGACCACCTATAACGAGGTGGACATGACCGAGGTGATGGCTCTGCGTAGCCAGTACAAGGACCAGTTCGAGAAGAAGCACGGCGTCCGCCTGGGCTTTATGTCCTTCTTCACCAAGGCCTGCTGCCATGCGTTGAAAGAAGTACCCGAGGTGAATGCCGAGATCGACGGCACCGACATCGTCTACAAGAACTTTGTGCATATGGGTGTCGCTGCCGGTACACCGACCGGTTTGGTCGTGCCGGTCATTCGCGATGCCGATTCGATGTCTTTTGCGGCGATCGAGAAGGCCATCGCCGAAAAGGGCAAACGCGCCCGTGACGGCAAGCTGAGCATGGAAGAAATGCAGGGCGGCACGTTCACCATCTCGAACGGGGGTGTCTATGGCTCCTTGATGTCCTCGCCAATCCTGAACCCGCCGCAATCGGGCATTCTGGGCATGCACAAGATTCAGGACCGCCCCATGGCCATCAACGGTCAGGTCGTGATCCGCCCAATGATGTATCTGGCGCTGTCCTATGACCACCGGATCGTTGACGGCAAAGGCGCGGTGACCTTCCTTGTCCGCGTGAAAGAGGCGCTGGAAGACCCGCGCCGCCTGTTGATGGATCTGTAACCATGGCAACGCATGTACTTTGGCAGGCCGACGTAGCCGATTTCGATGTCTGGCTGAAAGTGTTCCGCGAGGACGAGCCCGCGCGCAAAGCCGCGGGCATCCACGACCTGCATATATGGCGCGACCCGGACCAGAAGGACCATGCAATCGCCATGTTTGAAGTTCTGGATCTGGACAAGGCGCGGGCCTTCTTTGGGTCCGAGGAACTGGCCATGCATCATGAGCGTGGCGGGGTCGCCCATATCACAATCAAGCTGCTGGAACCGGTTTGAAGATAATCATGATCTGGTCCATGAATGCCGGATCATGCAGGCACCGGACGGCCGGTCGATTTAGGAGAATATAATGGCAAACTACGACGTCATCGTAATCGGAGCAGGCCCCGGCGGCTATGTCTGCGCCATCCGCTGTGCCCAGCTGGGTCTGAAAACCGCCGTGGTCGAGGGTCGCGAGACGTTGGGCGGCACCTGCCTGAACGTGGGCTGCATCCCGTCCAAGGCCCTGCTGCATGCCAGCCATCAGCTGCACGAGGCCGAGCATAACTTTGCCACGATGGGCCTTAAGGGCAAAAGCCCGTCGGTCGATTGGAAGCAGATGCAGGCCTATAAGGATGAGGTCATCGACGGCAACACCAAGGGCATCGAGTTCCTGTTCAAGAAGAACAAGATCGACTGGCTCAAAGGCTGGGGTTCGATCCCCGCGCCCGGTCAGGTCAAGGTCGGCGACGAGGTGCACGAGGCCAAGAACATCATCATCGCGTCGGGGTCCGAGCCATCCGCGCTGCCCGGTGTTGAGGTGGACGAGAAAGTTGTCGTGACCTCAACCGGTGCGCTGGCGCTGGGCAAAATCCCGAAAAAAATGGTTGTCATCGGCGCAGGCGTGATCGGGCTGGAACTGGGCTCGGTCTACAGCCGTCTGGGTGCCGAGGTCACGGTGATCGAATTCCTCAAGGAAATCACACCGGGCATGGACCCTGAGGTTCAGAAAACCTTCCAGCGCATCCTTAAAAAGCAGGGCCTGAAATTCATCATGGGTGCAGCGGTGCAAAAGACCGAGGCCTCCAAGACCAAGGCCAAGGTGACATACAAGCTGCTCAAGGATGACAGCGAACATGTGATCGATGCCGATGCGGTTCTGGTTGCCACCGGGCGCAAGCCCTTCTCGGACGGCTTGGGGCTGGACGCTCTGGGCGTCGAGATGACCCCGCGCGGCCAGATCAAGGTGGGCGCCGATTGGCAGACCAACGTGCCGGGCATCTATGCCATCGGCGACGTGACCGAAGGCCCGATGCTGGCGCATAAGGCCGAAGACGAAGGCATGGCCGCCGCCGAACAAGTCGCTGGCAAGCATGGTCACGTCAACTATGGCGTCATTCCGGGCGTGATCTACACATGGCCCGAGGTCGCCAATGTGGGCGAAACCGAGACGACCCTGAAAGAACAGGGCCGGGCATATAAGGTCGGCAAATTCATGTTCATGGGCAATGGCCGTGCCAAGGCAAACTTTGCCTCGGACGGGTTTGTGAAAATCCTGGCGGACAAGGAAACCGACCGCATTCTGGGTGCCCATATCATTGGACCGGCAGCGGGCGACCTGATCCACGAAGTCTGCGTTGCGATGGAATTTGGCGCATCCGCCGAAGATTTGGCCCTGACCTGCCACGCGCACCCGACCTATTCCGAAGCCGTGCGTGAAGCTGCGCTGGCGTGCGGTGACGGGCCAATTCACAGCTAGGTGCCTCGACCCCGGCGACTAGTTCGCCGGGGACAACCACGCTTCAAGATAGACCTCCAGCCTATCGATAAAGCTGGTCGACGCGTGTAGGGCACAATACTTCAGCGACATCGCCTGAATTGCAAAAGCCTGCACACCTTCGGCAAGCAGTTCCGAGGGGACATCCTTGCGAACATCAGCGTCTTCTAGCCACATCATCACGATTCTGAAATACCGTTCGAAGCAATAGGCTATCGGTCCAATCTCGGCGATCGCAGTCGCACCTGAATATCTGATCAACAGATCGAACACATAGCGCTCGGCCGTCATAAAGCTGTGCACCGGCTCCAGGGCCGCAATGATATCTGGCACGTTCTGGGGCGGTTTGCCCGACTCGATTTGATCGAACAAAGCATTCAGTTTTTCCGCCATCAGTATTTCCATAAGCGCGTCTTTGTCTCGGAAATGAGCGAAAAAAGTTCCTTTGGCCACGCCAGCGACCTTTACAACGTCTTCGACGCGCAAAGCTTCGTATCCACCCTTTTGGATAACGTCCTCGGCAGCGGAAATCAGGGCTGCGCGCGTCTTAAGGGTGCGTTTTTGTATCGTCTTGGGCATATCGCTTGGTTACATATTTTTTTGACCGTGGTCAAATTTAATATTGACCGTGGTCATTTTTTCATCCTATTAATTGACCACGGTCATTTTTGGAGAATCTCATGCAACTCAAGAAAATACTCATCCTCGACGGTCACCCTGCTGAAAGCAGCCTGTCGCGAACCTTTGCTCAGACCTATGCTGCGGCTGCCCGCGACAAGGGGCACGATGTCCGGCTGGTGCATTTGAGTGATCTGGAGTTTGATCACGACTTTGGTCAGGGGAATTATCACGACTTCAAACCGCTTGAGCCGGTTCTGGAACAGGTCCTTCAGGATTTCGAATGGAGCGAGCATCTGGTGCTGACAACACCGATGTGGTGGGGCGGATTGCCTGCCAAGCTCAAGGGTTTGATCGACCGGATGTTCATTCCCGGACGTACATTCGACACCCGCAACACCACCAAGATCGGTTTCCCTACCCCGATGCTGACCGGGCGCACGGCGCGGGTGATACTGACGTCGGATACACCGGGTTGGTTTATGCGGCTGATCTATCGGCAGGCACTGATCCGGCAAGTTCGGGATCAGATTCTCGGCTTTGTGGGGTTCAAACCCACACGCTTCACCTATTTCGCCGGAGCCAGCTATCCCAAACCGGGAAGCATTGATCGTTGGGTCACCAAAGTGGCCAGGATCGGTGCGGCCGCAATTTGAATTGGCCGCTACGCTTAATGCCTACCACATTGTTTTGGCGGCGCGTGGTCCCCATTCCTGATCATATTGCGCGCCGCCTTCTTCGCCATTCGAGGCTTCCGCCAAAATCTCACCCACTGTTGGCAAGCCTGTGGTTTCGTTGGCCCTGAGCCAAGTTCCGGCCCGCATCAGCGCTCGGGCGCATTGGGTGTAGATTTCGTCGATCTGAATGACGATCACAGTCGCCGGGTGTTTGCCTTGCCGGGCAAACCGGCCTCGCAGTGCCTCATCCGCGGTCAATCGAGCGGTTCCGTTCAACCGCACCACGTTGTTCGAACCGGGGATCATGAACATCAATGAGACACGCGGATCGCGGACAATGTTGCGCAATGAATCCAGACGGTTATTTCCGCGCCAATCCGGCAGCGCCAATGTGTTGGGATCAAGCTCCTGCACAACGGGTCCATCATCGCCACGCGGGCTTCCGTCTACGCCTTCGGGGCCGACAGTACTCAGCACACACAGGCGCGACGCCATGATCCATTTGCGATAGAGCGGCGTCAAGCAATGTGCCACTTTGCGCAGAGCTGGCGCCCCCGGCGTGCCATACAGGGCCTCGAGCGCCGGAATGTCTTCAATGAACTCCATCGGGTTTAAACCCCACTTCTTGCATCAACGCGTCAGAACGTGTTTCAATCACATCTTCCAAGCGGGCCAAGAAATCGTTTCGGCCAACGCCGGGCTCGATCGGGTCCAAGAAATCGACAATTGCCAGACCGGGTTTACGCATAATCCCGGTGCGCGGCCAGAACACACCCGCATTTGTTGCCACGGGCACACAGGGGAATCCCAGACCTTCGTACAGAACCGCCGTACCAACCTTGTAGGGTTTCTTGATCCCGGGCGCGACACGGGTCCCTTGCGGATAGATCACCAACTGTCCAGGTTCGGTGAATTCCTTGGCGACATCCTTCACCATCTTGGCGACGGCCGCACCTTTCTTACCCCGATTGACCGGAATACAGCCCAGACGGCGGGCATACATGCCAATGATCGGCGTCCACAACAGCTCTCGCTTCATGATGAACTTGCCGTGCGGAACCGCGTTGAAGATTATGATGATGTCGAGGAAAGACTGGTGCTTGGCCCCGACCACAACCTCACCCGTGGGAACCACGCCGCGCACGTCGCACCGAATGCCAACCATCCAACGCGCCAGCCAAATCGTGCTGCTTGCATAGGTCTTGCAGGCGCGCAGCGCGCCCCGTTTTGCAAAAATCGCGTACGGCAGAAACACGAGGCCCAGGATCAGCATCCAGACATAGATCACGAACATGAAGACCAGCGAGCGGACCCACTGAAAAGCCATGGACATCACGAAAGCTCCTTCAACTTGCGCCACGCGGCGGTCCAGGTCGCAAAAAACGCAACCACTGCGCCGAGTATTGGAATCAGCAGTGGCAAAACCCAGCCAAGGCCCTGAAACCCGACCCCGGTCAGGAAACCACCCTCATCCGATGCTTCGGGCAACAACAAGACACCTGTCATACCCAGAACTGTTCCGACAAATGCGCCAAAAAACGCGCGAAAGGTAAAACGGCGGACAAATGCACCTGCGATGAACCGATCGCGCGCGCCCACCTGACGCAGCACTTCGATTATCTTGGCATTCGCCGCAAGCGACGCGTTCGCGGCCAGCGTGATCATGGCCGCAGTCGCACCGCCGATCAGCAGGATCGAGATCCAGCCGACCCGTCGCAGGGACGTGGCCGCATCCACCAAAGGCTCGCGCCAGCGGGTATGATCGTCCAGAACGGCTCCGGGAACTTCAGCCCCCAACCGCAGGCGCAGACCGGCCGCGTCCAGACCGGAATCACCTTCGATAATTTCGATGAGTTGCGGAATGGGCAGGGTTTCAAGCGGCAAGTCAGCGCCAAACCAAGGGGACAGAAGAGCTGCCTGTTCTTCGGCGGTCAACGCACGGGCCGACGCAACACCCGGCGTCTGGCGCAACACCGTCAGGGCGGTTTCGGTCTGGGCCGCCATTTGCTCGGCTGGGGCGTTGATGCGCAGGGTGGCAGCCCCCGCCAGTTCTGACGCCCAGCGATCCGCGACCCGCCCAGAAGCCAGCGACAAAGCCAGAGCGAACACAGCCAGAAAACCCATCGCGCCCGAAACGAACAGCGTCAGCTGGGCCGTGTAACCCGTTGGTGGCACGACTCGGTCGGCACGTGTGTCGCGGCGCAGCAGGTTGCGGATGTCACCTTTGCTCATAGATCCGCTCCGGCCAATTGCAATTTACGTTGCGCAATACGCAGGACACGGGCCTGAACCTGGCTTTTGGCCGCCCGGATCAAGCTAAGGTCATGGGTCGCGATCAGAACGGTTTTGCCCATGCGATTCAATTCGATCAACAGGCTCAGCAGCCGTTGGGACATCTCCCAATCCACGTTGCCGGTCGGCTCATCCGCCAGCACCACATCGGGCGACAGGATCACGGCGCGGGCCAAGGCCGCGCGCTGACGTTCGCCGCCCGACAGCTCGGGCGGATGTGCGTCCAGACGGGCACCCAGCCCGACCCATGTCAAAAGTTCGCTCAGGTTATCCTGCTCTGCCGTCTCTGCTCGACCAGACACCATCAGCGGTAGTGCCACGTTTTCGGCCAGTGTCATGTGATCCAGAAACTGACAATCCTGATGCACAACACCGACCCGACGGCGCAGAAGGGCCATCTGGTCCCGATCCAGACGCGCGATATCTTCGTCAAACACACTCAGCCGCCCCGAGGTCGGCAACAAGGCTCCGTAGCAGAGTTTCAGCAACGTCGTCTTGCCAGCCCCGGACGGTCCGGTCAGAAAGTGGAACGAGCCCGGCTGCAGCTTGACCGAAACATCGCTCAGCAACGCGCCGCCGCCATAAGTGTAGCTGACATTTTCCAGCTCGATCACAGGTGCCCCCAGTTCTTTTGCCGCTCTTCTTGCCCGAGCGCGGCTGCGGTTTCAATGCCTGCACCGAGTCCAATTGGCGACACTTGACCTGTGAAACCGAAAACGCCCTTTGCTGTTGGGTCTTAACGGAATATCATCCCTGAAAAAACTACTATCGGACCGATCGTCGGGCCGGGGAGGCAGTATGAGACTTACATGTCCGAATTGTGGCGCACAGTACGAGGTGCCAGACGAGGTCATCCCCGATGAGGGGCGCGATGTTCAGTGCTCGGCTTGCGACCAGACATGGTTTCAGGCGAAACACCCGGCCGTGGCCGCGCCGGAACCTGCGGCCGAGACCGCCGCAGACCCGGAAACCGCTACTGTGACAGAGCCCACACCAGAGCAGGCGGAACCGCCTTCTGGGGACACGCCCTCCGCGCCTGAGACTGCTTCAAAAGGCAATGTAGACCCCGCAGTCGCCAACATTTTGCAAGAGGAAGCAGCGCGCGAGGCCGAATTGCGTTCTCAGGAAGGCAGCGGCCTTGAGATGCAGCCCGATCTGGCGCTGGATGAGGTTGCGGATCTGGAGTTCCATCCCAAGCGCCCGGCTGCGACCGAAACCGCCGAGGATTCGGGACAGAAAGACGCGCTGCCGGATATCGAGGCGATCAATTCCGGAATGCTCAGCGAAGATACCCCGGACGATGAGCCACCGGTTCGCAAATCCGGCGGGTTTGTGCGCGGTCTCGCCCTGATGCTGATCATTGGCGTGATCCTGTACCTGATCTACGGCAATGCGCAAAAGATCGGCGAGGCTGTTCCACAAGCTGATCCGGTTCTCAGTTCCTATGTCTCCATGATAGATCAGGCGCGCATCTGGCTTGAGACGCAGGCCGGGTCTGGCGCTTCTCAGTAGTAACGGTTCAGAACCGCTCCAACAGACGCTTGAGGTATTCCAACTCGATCTCCGGTCGGTCGGATTCGCCGGTCCGGCGGCGAATTTCATCCAGCAGTTCACGCGCGCGGCGATAGACATCTTCGCCCTGCAGCAAATTGTCCTCTGTCGAAATAGACCCGGCCGCGCCCGGGTTGCGGCCCAGCGGATCGCGATTGTTGGCTTGCGCTTCGCCTTCCTGGGTGCCTTGCCCCGGCTGGTTCTGCTGGTTCTGCGCCATGGCCTCACCCAGCGAGCGCATGCCTTCACGCAGGGCCTCCATTGCGTCGGACTGACGATCTATCGCCTCGGCCAGATCATCTCCGCGCAGGGCATCTTCCGCCTCTTCCATGGCTCGACCCGCGCGATCCAGCGCGTCGCGCGCAGCCTCTCCGTCGGGGGTGCCCGCACCGGGCAAGCCCTGCTGCTGCCGGTTCAGCTCATCCCGCAGCGCCTGTTGCTGGTCGGCCAGTGATCCCTGACCCTGCTCACCGTCACCGGCCTGACCCTGGCCGCCATCACCTTCGTGGCGTTGCCCCCGGCCCTGACCACCCGAGCGCCCCTCGTTGCCCTGGCTTTGTCCAGCTTGCGCATCGGGATTGAATTGCTCCTGCAAATCACGGAAAGCCTGATCACTGAGGCCCTGCTGCTCGCGCAGCGTCTCGGCCAGACCTTCCATGGCCTGCTGGCCCTCGGACTGACCGCCCTGTCCTTGGCCTTGGGTAACGCGCATGTTCTCCATCATCTGCTGAAACTCTTCCAGCGCCTGCTGCGCTTCGGCCATCCGGCCCTGTTCCATCAATTCCTGGATACGATCCATCATGGCCTGAAGATCGTCCTGGGTCATCTGCATGCTTTCGCCGTTTTGGCCCTGTTGACGTTCGCCGCCCTCGCCATTTTCCTGAGCAAGACGTTGCAACTGACGCATATAATCCTGTGTGGCTTCACGCAGTTCCTGCATCAGTTCGGCAATCTCTTCGTCACTGGCCCCGTTCTGCATGGCCTCGGTCAGGCGCTCTTGTGCGCGGCGCATCCTCTCCAACGCATCTGCCAGCGTCCCGTCCTCGATTTGAACCGCCAGATCCCACAGCGCCTGCGCAATCTCTGCCTGCTGTTCCGGTTTCAACCCATAGGTGGTGAAGGTTTCAAGCCGCCGCAACAAAACACGAAGACGCAAATAGGCTGTATCCGAACGGAACAGGTCCTCGGGCCGATGTGAGACCGCCCGTAGCATCTGGGCCACCCTCGACGCATTTGAGCGTGCCCAAAGCAGGTCCCGGCGTTGTTCGATCACTGCCGCGGCCAAAGGATCAAAAAAGCGCCGCGCGGGCAAAGCCGTCATGTGCGGTTCGGATGAGGATTGTTGATCCGACGCATCGCGCGCCATCAAAGTGATCCGTACCGGAAGATGCGCCCAGGGGTGTTGCGAGAAATCTTCGATCAGGTCTTCTGTGAAATCCGCCCGATCCCCGGTGATCGGCATCGGCAACTGCACCTCGATGACCTCACGCGGCTCGGGTTCAGAGATCAGCCCGTATCGGCGATCGACCGAGTCCAGATCAAGCTCGATCAGTGCAGATCCAGAGACGACCCCATAGTCGTCAGCGGCCGCAAAGGGCAATTTCATCTGCCCACCAGCCTCGGACTCGGCCGCACCGGCCACGGCAATACTGGGTGGAGTGTCTGCGAGAACATCCAAAGCCCACTCCTGACCCGCAGGCCCGTCGATCCGCATCTGGCCAGAGCGGGCGACAACAAACTCCTGTTCAGCGTCGGTTGCGCCTTCGGTGCCAAGGACTGAACCGGTTTCGGTCAGGCTATGGGCGCCAACCTCCCCATAAAAGCGCAGGGTAATACGGCTGCCCTGTGGAATCGAAAGATTGGGCCCGGATTGATCCGCCAGATACAATGTCGGCAAGCCGGTGTAACGCGGAGGTTCCACCCACCCTTCCCATGTCGGACCCTGCCCGGCCACAGCGGTCCCCGGGGTCATCTCGGCCACCGAACCGATACGCCAGACCGACCCGAACAATACTGCGACCACCAAAGCCAGCAGAGCCGCGTAACGCAGCGCATAGGGGTCTCGGGCAGCCAATCGCAAATCGGGTTTGACGGCACCCGCTTGCGCGGCGCGCTGCGCCATACGGGCTTTGTGCGCCCGCCACAACGCAACCGAATCTGCATCCGCCGCGCCAATGGCCTGATCGTCCATCAGGGCCTGAATTGGACGTCCCGGCAGGGTTTCATCCAGCCGCACCAGTGCCTCAGCCCGGCTTGGCAGATGGAATCGCCGGACGCCAATGATCGCACAAGTGATGGTGGCCAAGGCCGCAATCACCGCCGAAACCCAAACGACCTCGACCCTGACCAGATCCTGAAGACCCAGCATCAGCGCGGCCAAAAGTGTCATCAGAACCGAGAAAAACGGCCAGAATGCCCGCAAAACCCGCTCGGCCAGCATTCCGGCATGAGTCATCCACACAGTTAGACGTGGAACGGGCAGGTTTGGTTTATCGCTCAAGGCGGGCCTCCGGGTTGGGCCCGCGCGCCTATCGCGTCAGAGCCACTCTGGTATGGTATCGCGGTTTATGATTTCGTCAAAGCTCGGGCGTTCACGAATTACAGCAAATTGATCCCCGTTCACCAAAACCTCGGGGATCAGGGGGCGCGTATTGTATTCGCTGGCCATCACCGCGCCATAGGCCCCGGCGCTGCGGAAGGCGATCAAATCGCCCGGTGACAAAGGTGGCATGTCACGCTGTTTCGCAAACGTATCACCGGATTCGCAGACCGGGCCAACAATGTCATAGGGCTGTTGCTCAACACCTGCAGCAGGCTCCTGCACCGCGACAATGTCGTGATACGCCTCATACATCGCAGGTCGGATCAGATCATTCATTGCGCCATCCAAGATCAGGAAGTCGCGACCTTCACCGGACTTCACATAGATCACCTTGCTGACCATCAATCCCGCATTACCCGAAATCAGGCGACCGGGTTCAATTTCAATCTCGCACCCCAGATGACCCAGTGTTTTCTTGATCAAAGCGCCGTATTCCACCGGAAGAGGCGGCGCATCGTTCGAGCGGGTATAGGGAATGCCAAGCCCGCCCCCCAGATCTAGCCGCCGGATATCGTGACCCTCGGACCGCAAGTGTTCGGTCAGTTCGGCAACTTTCATATAGGCAAGTTCGAACGGCTCCAGCTCGGTCAATTGAGAGCCGATATGGACGTCAATGCCGATCACCTCCAGCCCGGGCAGCGCTGCGGCGCGGGCATAAACCTCGGACGCGCGCGAAATGGGGATGCCGAACTTGTTCTCGGATTTACCGGTTGCGATCTTGGCGTGGGTCTTGGCATCCACATCCGGGTTTACCCGAACGGTGATCGGAGCGACGACACCCAGATCCAGCGCGGCGGCGTTGATCACGTCCATCTCGGGCTCGGATTCGACGTTGAACTGACGGATGCCGCCCGTCAGGGCGGTCCGTATCTCATCAGCCGTCTTGCCAACGCCTGAGAAGACGATCTTGTCGCCCGGCACACCTGCGGCCTTGGCGCGCATGTATTCCCCGCCTGACACCACGTCCATTCCAGCACCAGCCTGCGCAAGCGTTTTTAGGATCGCCTGATTGCTGGCCGCCTTCATGGCGTAGCACACAAGGTGGTCCGTGCCGTCCAGCGCATCGTCGAACAGCTTGAAATGCCGCAACAGGGTTGCCGTCGAATACACGTAGAAGGGCGTTCCGACCGCAGCTGCGATTTCGGAGATCGGGACATCCTCGGCGTAAAGCGCGCCGTCGCGGTAGAGAAAGTGATCCATGACAGCGCGCTTAGACCAAAACCTGCATGCGGTTCAATGGATTCGCGCTGAATCCCCAAGTTTGGAACGGATCAGAATTCGGTCGAGACACCAACCCGCGCATAACCGGACACCTTGACCCCCGACCCCGATTGGTTGGTCGCCTCTTCCGGCGCGGGGCGCGGTGCCGAGGCTGGTTCACACGCGGCCAAAGCCACAAATGCAAGCAAAAGTCCGATAATACGCATGAAAACAGTCTTTTTCCGTGGGTTCAGGCCGCACCCAAGTGCAACCGATTTTAAATGGGGGGTTCGCAATAAATTGCAACCTGGCGAGTCGTCAGACGCCCAAATAAATCCCCAAGCCTCCGCGCCTCAGACCGACGCCGCCTCCGACATAGGTTCCGCTGGAGCCGACGCCGACGCCAAGGCTTGCCGTCGGCTGCACTGGCTCTCCATCTGCGCCGCAGCCGGCCAATGCGAAACCGGCCGCTACGATCACAGCTATGCGCACGAGAAACATCATACCATCGCCTTCCATCGTTCGATCTGGGCCCGCACCTGATCGGGGGCCGTACCACCATAGGACTGGCGCGAGTTTACCGAGTTTTGGACGGTAAGGACAGAATAGACATCCTCGGTGATCTCGGCATGAACGGATTGCATGTCTTCCAGCGTCAGATCGGGCAGGTCGCATCCCTTGCCCTCTGCCATGGCCACCAGCGATCCCGTCACGTGATGCGCATCACGGAAGGGCAGGCCCAGCACCCGCACCAGCCAGTCGGCCAGATCGGTCGCGGTTGAAAACCCGGACCCGGCGGCCGCAGCCAGGCTGTCGCGGTTGGCGGTCATGTCCTTGACCATGCCCTCCATAGCAGCCAGCGCCAGCATCCAGTTATCGGCGGCGTCAAACACCTGTTCCTTGTCTTCCTGCATGTCCTTGGAATAGGCCAGCGGCAGGCCCTTCATCACCATCATCAGCGCGGTATTGGCGCCATAGATGCGCCCAACCTTGGCGCGGATCAGTTCCGCCGCATCCGGGTTCTTCTTTTGCGGCATGATCGACGAGCCGGTTGAGAACCGGTCCGACAAGGTGACAAAGCGGAACTGGGCCGAGGACCAGATCACCAGTTCTTCGGCAAAGCGCGACAGGTGAATGGCGCAGATCGAGGCGGTCGACAGGAACTCCAACGCAAAGTCGCGGTCGCTGACCGCGTCCAGCGAGTTCGCGGCGGGGCGGTCAAATCCAAGCGCCTCGGCCGTCATATGCCGGTCGATGGGGAAAGAGGTGCCAGCCAGCGCGGCAGCGCCCAGCGGGGATTCGTTCATCCGCGCGCGGGCATTGCGAACGCGGGATAGGTCGCGGCCAAACATCTCGACATATGCCATCATGTGATGACCCCAGGTGACCGGCTGCGCGGTTTGCAGATGGGTAAAGCCCGGCATGACCCAATCCGCCCCGGCCTCAGCCTGCGCCAAAAGCGCGCGGATCAGCGCCAGCAGGCCGGTTTCGGCGGCATCAAACTGATCACGGACCCACAGTTTGAAATCCGTTGCCACTTGGTCATTGCGCGACCGGCCCGTGTGCAGACGGCCCGCGGGTTCGCCAATGACCACTTTCAGGCGCGCCTCGACATTCATGTGGATGTCTTCCAGCGCGGTCGAGAACTGAAACGCCCCGCTCTGAATTTCTGACAATACGGTGAGCAGCCCTTCCCGAATAGCTTCAGCATCACTATCAGTTATAACGCCTGTGGCAGCCAACATGGCTGCATGGGCGCGCGAGCCTGCGATGTCCTGGGCTGCCATCCGCTGATCGAACCCGATCGAGGCATTGATTGCCTCCATGATCGCGTCTGGACCGGCGGCAAAGCGGCCGCCCCACATCTGGTTCGAAGATTGATCGGTCATGTAAGAAAACCCGGAGTTGATATGCGCCTATTTCGTCTGATCCCCCTTTATATGGCCCTTGCGCTGGGTGCAAACGCGGCTTTGGCTGCGGATGCCGAGACACTCGCACCGCTGCGGGAAGACAGCCTGAAACGCCTGATCCTGCACAAAGAACCCAAACCCGTGAAAGCGGTTCAGTTTCAGCTGGAAGATGACGGCGGAACCGGGTCTCTTGCGGACTACAAGGGCAAATACGTCCTGTTGAATTTCTGGGCCACATGGTGTGCCCCATGCCGAAAAGAGATGCCCCAGATTGCAGAACTGCAACAAGAATTCGGCGGCGATAAATTCGAGGTTCTGACACTGGCCACCGGGCGCAACTCACCCGCCGGGATCAAGAAATTCTTCGAAGAAAACGGCATCCATAACCTGCCCCGCCATCAGGACCCCTCGCAGGCTGTTGCGCGTGAGATGGGTGTCATCGGTTTGCCGATTACGGTGATCATCGACCCGGATGGCAATGAGATCGCCCGCCTGATCGGCGATGCTGAATGGAACTCGGACAGTGCCAAAGCGATTGTTTCGACTCTCGTCGATTCAAAAAGCTAAGAACCGCCTGAGAATCATGCTAAAGTCCTTCGGTTTTAACGAGGGAGAAGGTTTATGAACAAATTTGTTTCGCTGGCCGTAGTAGCAAGCATTGCCATGGTCGCGGCAGCTACTGCCAAAGCCAAGGAAATTCGCAAGGAAAGTCAGTTTCTTGAGGTCGTCGACGGCAAAAAACTGGTGAGCGGAAATACTTGGCTGATCGTTTCGGCGGACGGGAAAATCCAGGGCGACGCTGGCAAGAATGGGAAAATTGTCGGCGCCTGGGTCTGGAACAAGAAATACTTCTGCAGAAACGTGATTATCGGCAAAAACCAACTGCCGGAAGACTGCCAAAAAGTGACTATCGATGGTGATCAGATTACCTTTACGCGAGAGAAGGGAAAAGGGGACACGTCCACCATGACGATTTCGAACTAGGGCGAAAACACATTGTATTAAAAACACCTAGCGAAAGCCGGCCCGAACTGGCCGGTTTTTTCATGCATCCGATCTGTTGACGAAACGGACGTGGCAAGAGCCTCGTCCACACATGACGCCACGCCACCTTTGACAGAGACCTCCCCGCTTTGCACTCTGCCGGCGGGGAGAAGGTCATGCCGCTTGAGATACTGCTTGTTCTTGTGGTCGGAGGGATTGCCGCAATCACACTGCTACTGCATTTCAGCGGTCGGTCAGAGCAGCGCATCCTGACCCTTGAGACCGCGCAGTCGGACTGGCTGCGTCATTTTCCCAATGACGTCGTGATCGATGTTACCGTCTCGCTTGATGGCCATGCCGCGTTGGTTCGGACCGACGCGGGACCGGGCATAATTTGGTCCTTCGGGGCAGACACCGTGGCACGGCATCTTCTGGACTACGATTGGATCGAACACCCAAACGGATTTGAATTCCGCTTTCACGATTTCGCCACACCCAAGGTTGTCGTTCACTTGGACGACATCGAACGCCAGCATTGGCAGAATCTGATGGACCCCTCATGACCGACCACGTGAGCTTTCCCGACGCCGTACAATGGGCGGTACCTTTTTTCATTGCCGCGATTCTGGCTGAATTTCTTTGGATCACGCTTAAAAAACGTGGGGGTCGGTATGAGACCAGAGACGCCGTAACTTCGCTGATCATGGGGGCGGGCAACATTGCGTCCGGCTTCTTGCTGGGGTTTATCGCCTACGGGTTCTTCATGTGGCTGTGGCAGATCACACCCCTGAACCTGGGCACTTCGATTCCTGTGATTATCCTGTGTTTCGTTTTGGATGACCTGCGGTACTATTGGGTGCATCGCTTTGGTCATCGCATTCGCTGGGTCTGGGCCAGCCATGTGAACCACCACAGTTCACAGCACTACAACCTGACCACCGCGCTTCGGCAAACCTGGACCTATACGTTTACCTTCATGATGGTGGTCCGCGCACCGCTGATCCTGCTGGGGTTCCACCCTGCCATGGTTCTGTTTGTCGGCGGTTTGAACCTGATCTATCAATTCTGGATCCACACCGAAGCCATTGGCAAAATGCCCCGCTGGTTCGAGGCGGTGATGAACACGCCCAGCCACCACCGTGCCCATCACGGTCGCAACGCACGCTACCTGGATTGCAACTATGCGGGCGTCCTCATCATCTGGGACAAGATGTTCGGGACGTTCGTCCCCGAGCAGGAGGACGACCGCGTCGACTATGGTCTGGTGCACAACATCGGTACCTTCAACCCGCTGCGCGTCGCGTTCCACGAATGGGTCGGTATATGGCGCGATGCGACCCAATCCGGACTGACGCTGCGCCAAAGGTTGGCCTATTGTTTTGCGCCGCCAGGCTACAGCCACGATGGCAGCAGGGACAGTTCTGAACAGATCAAGGCCAAGCATCTTGCGCGGCATCCCGAAGACCAGGGAACGCCCGGATTCGAGCAGTTCGGTGAAAATCCGCCTAATTCCATAGCAAAGCGGGCCTGATACACGCTATCGGCATGGCTACGTGACTTGAAATCCGCCATGGGCAGTCCATATCGGCGGTCAGGTGTGGCGTAACCAGTGACCGGAGGCCGAAATGACCCGCGTAACAACTGTATCGACTGCAGTAGGACTTTTTGGTCTGGTTTTGGCAATGATTGCAGCCATCGGCACCGCCGTGTCCGCCCTGATCCTGCTGGGATTTGCAATGATGATGTTGGGTGTGATGGGTGCCGTCTTCGGGGCGGCAGCGTCTTTAGGGCGCGCCTGGCAGTCCGCACGCTAGTCACAGAAAATCCGACACACGTTAACGACAGATTCACCTGTTTCCCCTGACACTGTGACCCAAGATCAATGCGGGATCGCTCGGGGATTCATGGGTCATGCCAGACAAGGAAAATGAAGGTTTACCACCAGGGGCAGACAGCCCCCTGTCTTCAGCTGTATCCAGCAGGGATCGTTCCGTGCTGTATATGGCCACCGAAGCTGTGAAGCACAAACAATGCAAACTGGCTTTTCAGCCGGTTATTCAGGCCCAGTCTCCGCACAGCGTCGCGTTCTACGAAGGATTGATCCGCGTTCTGGACGAAACCGGGCGGGTGATCCCCGCGCGGGATTTCATGCCGCAGGTTGAAAACACACCTATTGGGCGCCAGCTGGATTGTGTTGCGCTGGAAATGGGCCTTCGAACCTTGGTGCAGAACCCTGACATCCGCCTGTCCATAAACATGTCTGCGCGGTCTATCGGATACTCGCACTGGTCACGGATATTGGATCGCTTTCTCAAGCGCGACAGAAGTTTGGGGGAACGTTTGATCCTGGAAATCTCGGAAAGTTCGGCCATGCAGGTACCGGAACTTGTCATCGATCTGATGGACCGGTTGCAAGAACGCGGCATTGCGTTCGCGCTGGATGATTTTGGCGCAAGCAACTTCAGCTTTCGGCACTTTCGGGAATTTCTGTTTGATGCCGCAAAAATTGACGGTCAGTTCGTGCGTGACGTCAGCAGCAACCCGGACAATCAGGCTCTGGTCCGAGCCTTGATCGCAGTTGCGCGCGAGTTTGAGATTTTGATCACGGCCGAATCGGTCGAAAATCCGCAGGACGCCGCGTTTCTGACAGCATGCGGCGTGGATTGCCTGCAGGGATATTTGTTCGGTGCGCCAACGATATCCCCACCGTGGAACCCGGAAAGTACTTCTAGAACAGGAACTTAATTGAAATACCGGCGCACGGCGACCTGCTTTGGCTGACGCTGAGACAAGCTGTCCGTTGCTGCGCATGCAGCGTTGCGCTATGGCAAGAGGTACTGGAGCGGGGAACACCGGGCGCTCTTGTTGCATGCAGAGGGATACTCTGCGCCCTGCGCCGTCAGATTTCCCACAGGACCATGACGGTAAAGGACTGATTGTATGACCAATGTAGTAATCGCATCCGCCGCGCGTACAGGCGTCGGCAGCTTTAGCGGCTCGTTTGCGAACACCCCTGCACATGATCTGGGCGCCGCCGTCCTGGAAGCAGTTGTAGAACGCGCCGGAGTTGAAAAAGGCGAAGTCAGCGAAACCATCATGGGTCAGGTACTGACAGCCGCTCAGGGCCAGAACCCTGCCCGCCAGGCACATATCAACGCCGGTCTGCCGCAGGAAAGCGCGGCCTGGGGCATCAATCAGGTCTGTGGTTCGGGTCTGCGGGCTGTTGCTCTGGGTGCCCAGCACATTCAGCTGGGCGATGCGGACATCGTCGCAGCCGGTGGGCAGGAAAACATGACCCTCTCACCCCATGCCGCTGCCTTGCGTGCCGGTCATAAGATGGGCGACATGAAATATATCGACACCATGATCCGCGACGGGCTGTGGGACGCCTTCAACGGCTATCACATGGGCCAAACTGCTGAAAACGTCGCCGAGAAATGGCAGATCAGCCGGGATCAGCAGGACGAATTCGCAGTTGCCTCGCAGAACAAAGCCGAAGCGGCACAGAACGCTGGCAAGTTCGCGGACGAGATCGTGCCCTTCACCATCAAGACCCGCAAGGGCGACATCGTGATGGACAAAGACGAATACATCCGCCACGGCGCGACAATGGAAGCCATGGCCAAACTGCGCCCTGCCTTCACCAAGGACGGATCAGTCACCGCGGCCAACGCCTCGGGCTTGAACGACGGTGCGGCAGCCACCCTGCTGATGTCGGCTGAAAATGCCGAGAAGCGCGGAATCGAGCCTCTGGCCCGTATTGCCTCTTACGCCACAGCTGGTCTGGACCCGTCGATCATGGGCGTTGGCCCGATCTATGCCTCGCGCAAGGCGCTCGAGAAAGCGGGCTGGTCGGTTGACGATCTGGATCTGGTCGAAGCTAACGAAGCCTTTGCCGCGCAGGCCTGTGCCGTAAACAAAGACATGGGTTGGGACCCATCGATCGTGAATGTCAACGGTGGGGCGATTGCCATCGGCCACCCGATTGGCGCCTCGGGTTGCCGGGTTCTGAACACGCTGCTGTTCGAAATGAAACGCCGTGACGCCAAAAAGGGTCTGGCGACTCTTTGCATCGGTGGCGGCATGGGCGTTGCGCTGTGCGTGGAGCGCGACTAAGTGCCTTGACTTCCCAATAGAAAGGGCGCCTATCCGGCGCCCTTTTTTGTTACAATTCATCGATATCTCTTGGATGCGACAATATTGAAGACCGGAAAGATCAAAATACTGACGAAACGATATTGCGCAACCCGACCCCTCAGAGTAACAGAATTACCAAGCCGACTAAATTTGGAGGATTCCTAAATGGCACGTACAGCACTCGTCACCGGCGGTTCCCGCGGCATTGGCGCAGCAATTTCCAAGGCGCTCAAGGCCGAAGGGTACAATGTTGCGGCCACCTATGCAGGAAACGATGAAGCCGCCGCAAAGTTCACCGGTGAAACCGGCATCGCCACCTACAAATGGAACGTGGCCGACTATGACGAATCCAAAGCGGGACTCGAAAAAGTCGAGGCCGAGGTTGGCCCCATCGACATCGTGGTGGCCAATGCAGGTATCACCCGCGATGCGCCGTTCCACAAAATGACCCCAGACCAGTGGAAAGATGTGATCGATACCAACCTGACCGGCGTGTTCAACACAGTACATCCGATCTGGCCCGGAATGCGCGAACGGAAATTTGGCCGCGTTATCGTCATCAGCTCGATCAATGGGCAAAAAGGCCAGTTCGCACAGGTGAATTATGCTGCCACCAAGGCTGGCGACCTTGGCATCGTGAAATCACTGGCACAAGAAGGCGCGCGTGCAGGCATCACGGCCAACGCGATCTGCCCCGGATACATCGCAACGGAAATGGTGATGGCCGTACCAGAGAAGGTCCGTGAATCGATCATCGGACAGATCCCGGCGGGCCGACTGGGTGAACCGGAAGAAATCGCCCGCTGCGTGGCTTTCCTGGCTTCGGATGATTCGCAGTTCATCAATGGCTCGACCATTTCGGCAAACGGTGCGCAGTTCTTCGTCTGATCTTGGATCATCGCAACGAAAGTGGGCCGGTCCATTCAGACCGGCCCTTCTTAATCCCGTAAGCCCGCGCGCGCTGCGGTCAGCGGGAACCGAACAACCATCCCCAGGCCTGATGAACAACTTTGCTGCGTTCCTTGTGCGCGCGACGGATCGCAGCTTGAACGGACGGGTTTGTCGACATCTCGATCATGACATATCCTCTTGACTAAAGCTGAACTTGACTTGGGTTGAATATGACGTTTGATTTCAAGACGTACAAACGAGAGTTTTCAACTGTTCAGATAAGATTTACTTAACTCAAATGAGCGACAGGCTTCCCCCTCTTACCGCATTACGGGCTTTCGACGCCGCCGCGCGCCATATGTCTTTTGCCAAGGCCGCAGACGAGCTGAACGTGACCCCCGCAGCTCTGTCCTTCCAGATCAAATCGCTTGAGGAACATTTGGGGCACCCGTTGTTCAAACGCCTGAACCGAGCAGTGGATCTGACCGAAGCAGGCAAAACACTTGCGCCCGGAACGGCTGAAGGGTTCGCGACGCTCAAGTCTGCTTGGGCCGCAACGCGCAGATTGCAGGACAACACCACGCTGACAGTGACAGCCGGGCCTGCGCTGACGGCCAAATGGTTGGCACCGCGCCTCTATGACTTTGCGCGCGCGCATCCGGAAATCGATCTGAGGTTCTCTGCCACCTTGCGCAACATGGATCTTGAACATGACGATGTGGATGTCGCGATCCGGTTTGGCCATGGTGAGGACGATGGACTATACTGCTTACCGGTTCGCAAAGAATGGCTGACCCCAGTCATGACACCCGAACTGGCCGAGCAATTCACAACGCCCGAAAGCCTGCGCGATGCCCCTCTGATACACGATGATTCAATCGCGTTTCTGAAACCGCCTGCCGATTGGCCCACGTGGTTTCAGGCTGTCGGCATAAAGTTCACACCGACACATGGCGCACATTTTTCGAATGCAGATCACGCGATTGACGCCGCAGTTGCGGGGATGGGCGTTGCGTTGGGACGGCGGGCCATGATCATCAAGGATATGATCGAGGGGCGCCTTGTCGCCCCTTTCAAAACAGCCATCGAAACCAAGGGGCGGTTTCGGTTTTTGTGTCTGCCCGGGGCGGAAAACCGACCACAGGTCGCGGCATTCCGCGATTGGTTCGCGTCCGAGATTGAAAAGACCGCGCATATCTCGGATGAGTTCACCATCATCCCCGTGGAAGACGTCTCAGCCAAATGACCAGAAATCGCGCCACTGCCATCGGGTTCATCGCGGTCCTGCTTTGGTCTCTGCTGGCCCTTTTTACGGTCGGCTCAGCCCCGACACCGCCGCTGTTGCTGAACGCCATCTGTTTTAGTATCGGCGGTTTTCTGGGGTTGATCTGGACATGGAGGTCTGGAGGGCTTTCAAAGCTGCGTACCATCAACTGGAAGATCTACGCCTTCGGAACCATCGGCCTGTTCGGCTACCATGCGCTCTATTTCTCAGCGCTGCGAATGGCTCCTGCGGCTGAGGCAGGTCTGATCGCCTATCTCTGGCCACTGCTCATTGTACTGTTCTCGGGTCTGCTGCCCGGCGAGCACCTGCGCGCCGGCCACCTTGTCGGAGCGTGTCTGGGCTTTGCAGGCGCGGCGCTGATCATCACCGGAGGCGGGGGTGCGGGGTTTCAACTCGACCACCTCCCCGGCTATGCGCTTGCCTTTCTCTGCGCCCTGACATGGTCCGGCTATTCGGTTCTGTCCCGAAAACTGGGCGAAACCCCTACAAGCTCGGTCGCTGTGTTCTGCGTGCTGACGGCCATTGCGTCGTGGGCCCTGCATTTTGTGTTGGAGACAACCGTCTGGCCGGGCTCAACGCTCAGTTGGGTATCAACACTGGCCCTGGGACTGGGGCCTGTAGGTTTGGCGTTCTATGTGTGGGATATTGGCGTCAAACTGGGCGATATTCAGATGCTGGGAACCAGTTCTTATGCTGCGCCTTTGTTGTCCACTGTTGTTCTGGTTCTTGCCGGGATCGCCATGCCAACATGGACACTGGCGATCGCGGCGGTTTTGATAACGGGCGGTGCCGTGGTTGCGGCACGCGCCAGCCTGAAGGGCTAAGTCGACAGGCGCTCGATCTCTTCTTTTAGCCTTAGTTTTTGTTTTTTGAGCTGGGCGACATGGAGATCATCGATGCCTGGCGAGCGTTGGGCTTGTTCCACTTCGAGACCGAGAGATTCGTGCTTCTTCTTCAGTTCCGTCAGATGTGCGCTCACGCTCATGGCGATCCTCCTTGTTTAAATGTCTAGATATCACCTAAGAAGTTGAGCACATCGTTTCCACCCTGTCACGCTGCAGGCGCACAGAATCTGTAACAAATCCGACAAATTCGGCTGGTCATTGCCGATCAGTGTGAAACGGGCCCAGGGCAGCGCCATCTCTCAGTACCGCAGAGACTTCGGGGGAATAGCTTTCACCGTCCCGTTCATGCCGGTCGCCCACATGCAAAATCACAGGTGCATGCAGCCGAAATGACGCCCGTCCACCTTTGCGTGCACGCAGAATCACCAACTCGGCCTCTCGGCCTGTCCGCGCTGTCAAAGGCAATACTTCGACCGATCCCAACCGCCGCTGACACGCCATCAACATATCCGGCAGGCGGTCAGCCTTTTGGATCATGTGCAGGTAACCGCGCGGGGCCAGTCGTCTTGTGGCCACATCGAACCACTCGGTCAAAGGCGTCTGTTCACCCAAGGCGATCTTGCGCCCGTGATCGCTGGCCGAGCTGTGGGCCCCTGCGCGGTAATACGGCGGGTTGGCGATCACAAGGTCAAATTGTCGCTGCTTCAGCTCGGCTGGCAATGCGGTCAGATCGGCCTGAACAACATCCACCCTGAACGCGTTATCCGTGGCATTGCGGCGGGCCAATTCCGCATAAGCCGGTTGGAGTTCGACGCCGCAGAGATCCAGTCCAGGCACCCGGGCGGCCAAACAAAGGATCGCTGCCCCGGCACCGCACCCAAGTTCCAGCACTGATTGGCCCGAAATGGCAGGCACAGAAGCTGCCAACAAAACAGGATCTACCCCAGCGCGATATCCCGAGACGGGCTGCCACAAACGCAGCTGTCCGCCAAGAAAGTCATTCCGGCTGAGGGCGTGATCATCGAAGCGGGTCATCGCCCCAGCGGGATCTCGTTGTCGCGCATCACGCGCTCGGCACGGGTCAGGTCTTCGGTTCGGACCATAAGACGGCGAGGAAAGATTCCGATCCCGCCTTCCAGGATGCTCATATTTACGTCCATCTGAAAGCAGTCTATATCCTCGCCTTCAAGAAGGGCGGATGCAAAAGCCAGGATTGTCGGATCGGTGCTGCGCAATAGTTCTTTCATGGGGATGGATGTAAGGGCAAGGCAAGGCAGAAGTCGAGCCTTGTATCAGGAGTGTGATGGACGTCAGCACAATCTCGAAACCGCATGAGCGGTTAGCCGAAATACTAACGGGCGAAATGGAGGCGGTGAACACGCTGATCCGCACGCGGATGGCGTCCGACCACGCGCCTCGTATTCCCGAGGTGACAGCGCATCTGGTCGAAGCGGGCGGCAAGCGTCTGCGCCCGATGCTGACATTGGCGGCGGCGCGACTGTTTGGCTATGCGGGCGAGCATCACGTGCGTCTGGCCGCGACAGTTGAGTTCATTCATACCGCGACCCTCTTGCATGACGATGTGGTTGACGAAAGTGCGCAGCGGCGCGGGCGGCCGACCGCAAACCTGCTGTGGGACAACAAGTCCAGCGTACTGGTTGGCGACTATCTTTTTTCCCGCAGTTTCCAATTGATGGTGGAAACCGGGTCTCTGCGGGTTCTGGACATTCTCGCCAATGCTTCGGCTACAATTGCCGAGGGCGAAGTGCTGCAAATGACCGCAGCCACCGATCTGGGCACGGATGAGGCCGTGTACTTGCAGGTTGTACGCGGCAAGACCGCAGCCTTGTTCTCAGCCGCGACCGAAGTGGGCGGCGTCATTGCCGGTGCGTCGGAAACGCAGGTAAAGGCTCTGTTTGAATACGGGGACGCGTTGGGGATCGCCTTTCAGATTGCCGATGATCTGCTTGACTATCAGGGCGACAGCAAAACGACCGGTAAGAACGTGGGAGACGATTTCAGGGAACGCAAGTTGACACTGCCTGTGATCAAGGCCGTGGCACAGGCCACATCGGACGAGCGCGCCTTCTGGGAGCGGACCATCGAGCGGGGTCGTCAGGAAGAGGGTGATCTGGAGCATGCGCTGAGATTGATGAACAAGTATCAGACCCTCGAAGCGACCCGTCAGGATGCGCTGGGATGGGCCAACAAGGCCAAAGCGTCCCTGGATGTTCTGCCGGATCACGAGATCCGCACGTTGCTGCGCGAATTGGCGAATTACGTGGTGGCGCGGCTTAGCTGAGCTGGGTCGCGCGGCACCACCAGGTCGGATGGGCCGCCCCGATCTCATAGGCCGCGAACTGTGCGGCCTTCATCGACGGGTAAAGCGCAAAACAGGTCGATCCCGAACCCGACATCCGCGCCAAAAGTACGTCCTGCGTAGCTGCCAGGTCCTCAAGCACCTGCCTGATCTGAGGCGCAAGCGCCATGGCCGGATTCTGAAGATCGTTCCTTTGGTCCGATAGCCATTCGGCACAATCCTCCAAACCCTCAAACGTTGGAATATCTTGCTGCATTGCGGGATTGTCCCGCGATGCCATTGACTTGAATACCGCACTTGTTGGAACGTCGACGCCCGGGTTCACCAGCAATGCAGGCATCTCGGGCAAGCTTAATGCTTCGACCTGCTCTCCGATCCCACGCATTCTCGCCGCCCGGGCCACCATGCAAACCGGAATGTCCGCCCCAAGCGAGATCGGCAGATCAGACACGAAATCGTAACCCTGCTTGGCAACATAGCGCAACGTGGCCGCCGCATCAGACGACCCCCCGCCAATTCCTCCGCCGTGCGGCAGTACCTTGTTCAACGAGATGTGGCCTGTCCAACCCACAGTCTCAGCTGCTTGCCAGACAAGATTACGGCTGTCTGTTGGGACGCCTTTTGCATGCTCTCCGGCAACCGTGATCGAAAGCTCTGACCCCGGATCAAACTCCAGCTGATCCCCCAGATCGGCGAAGACCACGAGCGAATCCAGAAGGTGATACCCGTCCGCGCGTTGGCCGGTCACATGCAGGGTCAGATTGATCTTGGCCGGCGCAAAGGCCTTAGTTGCCATTGGCGACCTTCAGCGGGTCGGCGCCTTCTTCGGCCAGAACCGCGTCCAGACCGACCTCAAGCTTGCGGCGGATACGCTCAGGATCAGCCTCACCATCGGTGTCTTCGGGATCAACGAAGGACAGGGCCCGTTTCCACTGGAATTCAGCCTCACGCGCGCGCCCAACGGCCCAGTAGACATCGCCCAGATGGTCGTTGACCACAGGATCAACCGGCATCAGCTCGACCGCGCGTTCCATGTGCCCCACGGCCTCTTCATAGCGACCAAGGCGGAACAGAACCCACCCCAGACTGTCAACAATATAGCCGCTATCCGGACGCGCCGCGACGGCGCGCTCGATCATGTCCAGCGCCTCATCCAGCTTTTCACGCCGTTCGACCAGCGAATAGCCCAGATAGTTCAGAACCTGTGGCTGATCCGGGTTCAGTTCCAGCGCGCGACGAAAATCGGCCTCAGCCTCATCCCACTGCTTCAACCGTTCATGAGAAATCCCACGCGCATAGTGCAGGAACCAGTTTCCACGAGATGCGGTGTCCGTCAGGCCGATCGCGGTGTCATAGGACTCGACCGCAGCCGCATAGCTTTCCTGGCGCCGCTGCAAATCGGCCAAGGCAATGTGTACACTGGGCAGATCCGGCTTTTGCGCCGCCAGAGATTGCAGAACCTCGACAGCGGCCTCAATCCTGCCGGACTGCCCCAGCACTTCGGCTCGTCCCAACTCAGCCACATGATGATCTGTACTACCCGGCGGCACTGCACGATAAGCCTCAACCGCCAGATCATGCTGACCAAGTTCCGACAGCAGCTCGGCGCTCATCAGGATGGAATCGACGTGATCCGGACGCAGGAAACTGGCCGTGCGGGAATAGAGCAGCACGTAATCATGAGAGGCCTCGGCGTTCAGCGCAGCCCCGACCGAGAAGAAAATTTCGGCCATCCCATCCTGCGCAGTGCGCACATGCGTGAAAGGCAGCGTTTCATCTGCCGTCAGACGGTTGGTGTAATCTTCGATCGACGGATCACTTCCGGCCTGAAACACCTCATCCAGAAATTGCAGGGCGTCTTCATTCTGGTCGAGTTGCGACATAACCTCGGCCCGGGCCAAAGCTGCGCGGCGCGAGAACCGTGCAACAGCCCCTTCGTCGGCTGCAAGAATCGCCTCGGACCCTTCGAAATCACCGATAGAGGCCAATGCCATGGCTTTGTGATACAAGGCAAACTCGCGCAGGCCCTCTTGCGACGAGACCTCGTCGAACTGATCCATCGCCTTGGTCATCTCACCCTGCCCCAGATACGCCCAGGCGGTCATGAGGCCATCAACCAGAGGGCCCACGCCTTGCGTTTCGGGATCGCGGGCCAGCAAGTCATCCAGCTCACCGTTGGCAATGAGATTGGCGGAAATGACAATCCGCGCCGCCTGACTGGCCAAACCGGCCTTTTCTATTGTCTGTGCAATCGGCAAGGCGCGCTCGATTTCTCCCAAAGCCAAACGCGCGACCACGACGCTTTCCAACAGCAGCGCATTCTGCGGATCAGATTTCAACGCCTGCGCATAGTATCGTTCGGCTGCGGAATAGTCTTTCTCGTAGATCGCTTGCCGCCCGGCCAAATACGAGCCTGATCCGGTATCCGAAAATGCCGGGGCCGCGACGGAAGATGAAAGCAGCGCGACCAGCGCCGCGCGACGAATCAGGGAAACCACCAAAATCCTGCCTTACTATCGTTGACTGCACGTTAAGCTAGGGCCTTGGCTGGTAAGAGGCAATGGCAGAGCCTTCACGACCCTGCCAGTGCCCAAGTTTTTGCTTACATGTTGGGATAATTCGGGCCATCCCCGCCCTGCGGCGTGGTCCAGGTGATGTTCTGGCTGGGGTCCTTGATATCGCAGGTTTTGCAATGAACGCAGTTCTGAAAGTTGATCACGAATCTCGGGCCGTCTTCATCCTCGACCACCTCGTACACACCAGCCGGGCAATAGCGTTGGGCCGGTTCATCGAACTTGGGCATGTTCACTTTGACCGGGATCGACGGATCACCCAGTTTCAGGTGACAAGGCTGGCTTTCCTCGTGATTGGTCGCGGCAAAGGACACGTTGGTCAGGCGGTCGAAAGACAGCGTGCCATCGGGCTTTGGATAGTCGATCGGCTTGTGCTTGCTGGCCTCTTCGGTTGCTTCCGCGTCGTTCTTGCCGTGGCCAAGCGTCCCCAGCAGCGAAAAGCCCAGCGTATTGGTCCACATATCCATGCCACCCAGCATGAGTGACGCCGTCAAGCCATACTTGGACCACAGCGGCTTGACGTTGCGGACTTTTTTCAGGTCTGCGCCAATTGCGCCTTCACGCACGTCGGTTTCGTAAGCGGTCAGTTCATCGCCCGAACGCTCGGCCTTGATGGCGTCATAGGCGGCCTCGGCCGCGGCCTTGCCCGACAGCATCGCGTTGTGGTTGCCCTTGATGCGCGGCACGTTGACCATACCGGCGGAACAGCCCAGCAGCGCCACACCCGGCGCGACCAGTTTCGGCATCGATTGATAGCCGCCCTCGGTGATCGCACGCGCACCGTAGGCCACGCGCTTACCGCCTTTCAGCAACTCGGCCACCATCGGGTGGTGCTTGAAGCGCTGGAATTCCATGTAGGGATACAGGTGCGGGTTCTTGTAATTCAGGTGAACGACGAAACCGACATAGACCTGATTGTTTTCAAGATGATAGATGAACGACCCGCCACCGGCGTTGCTGCCCAGCGGCCAACCCATCGTGTGCGTGACACTGCCTTCTTTGTGCTTGGCCGGGTCGATTTCCCAGATCTCTTTCATGCCAACGCCGTATTTCTGAGGCTCTTTCCCGGCAGACAGGTCGTATTTGGCGATGACTTCCTTGGACAGCGATCCACGCACGCCTTCCGACAGGAAGACATATTTGCCGTGCAGTTCCATTCCGGGCTCGGTGTTCGGGCCATAAGATCCATCGGGCTCCAGACCGAAGACACCGGCCACAACGCCTTTGACCTCGCCATTGTCACCGTAGACCAGTTCTGAACACGCCATGCCGGGGAATACCTCGACGCCCAGTTCCTCGGCCTGTTCTGCCATCCAGCGGCAGACATTGCCCATCGACACGATGTAGTTGCCGTGGTTGTTCATCAGCGGCGGCATCGGGAAGTTGGGGATGCGTATCTGACCGGCCTCACCCAACATGTAGAAATTGTCTTCATGAACCGGAGTGTTCAGCGGAGCGCCTTTTTCTTTCCAGTCCGGGATCAGCGCGTCCAGACCGCAAGGATCAAGAACCGCGCCCGACAGGATATGCGCGCCCACTTCCGAACCCTTTTCCAGAACCACGACGTTCAGGTCGGCATCAAGCTGTTTCAATCGGATCGCCGCCGACAGACCCGCGGGGCCTGCCCCCACGATCACAACGTCGTATTCCATCGCTTCGCGTTCAATGTCGGCCATCGCGGGCTCCTTAGCTAACTTTCCGAATTGGCGCTCTCACCGCATGGTCTGCGCAATTTTGTTTCCCGGCTGATTACCCGGTCGAAAAGACCTTGGTCAATCGAAACACGGCGTAACAATGCCTCATTGCGGCAGATTAATCGTTTGGAGCGTCACCCATCAGGTATCTCGGCCCGCTTCCCTTCAATTTGGCCCGATCATCGGGGTTGTAAAGGGCGCATTTTGGCAGACTGAGACAGCCGCACCCGATGCACCCATCCAGATTGTCGCGCAAGCGCGTCAGCGTGTCGATTCGCTGGTCCAGATGGGCCCGCAGGGTCAGGCTGATTTCTTTCCAATCCTTCGGCGTCGGCGTTCGATTTCCGGGCAGACCAGACAGTACCTCGCGGATTTCCGGCAAGGTCAGGCCGAATTGCTGGGCGATCATGACAAAGCTCAGCCGCCTGATATCGGCCCTCTGATACCGCCTTTGCCCGCCCGCGTTGCGCCAAGGCGAGATCAGGCCCTGTGCCTCGTAATACCGGATTGCCGATACCGCCAACCCGGTCCGCCGCGCCAATGCGCCAATTGCAAGCCCTTCAGATACCGCCATATCCGATCCTCAAAAATTCCTTGACCTAAAGTTAGGTTTAGAAATTACGGTGAGTCGGGAGAAAGCTCAACAAGAAAGGACATGCCATGACGGCGACGCTTGAACACACCAATTTCACTGTCAGCGATCCAAAGGCATCTGCCGAATGGATGCAAAAGGTGTTTGGCTGGAAAACCCGATGGGAAGGACCCGCGATTGCTGGCGGGTATACTGTGCATGTGGGCTCTCAGCACACCTATCTGGCGCTCTACGCACCCGAGCACCCGAAACCGGCCGGCGAAAGCAGTTACGATATTGTCGGAGGCCTCAACCATGTCGGCGTATTGGTTGAAGATATCGACGCAACCGAAGCCAGGGTGCGCGAGGCCGGGTTCTCCCCGCATAACCATGCGGATTACGAACCAGGCAAAAGGTTCTACTTCGATGACGACAACGGAATCGAGTTTGAGGTGGTTCAGTATGATTGAGATGTTGTGGCTGTGTGCACCGTCGCACCGATGGCGTCGGCACAAGCCCCCCGATCATCGTCACAGGCGCCGCCCAAACCCATCCGAGCGGCGCTAAGTTGCGAAATGAATGACGACCCCCCCTTGGCCTCTTGCAATTCGCGCCCCATTTGGGTCAGGTACTGAATGACCCATCACTCGCCCCGACGCTCTCCCTGCGGCGGGGCGGCTCAATTTATGCGTGGACGACGAGACTATGGAAAAGATTCCAATGACGCCTGCGGGTAATGCCGCGCTCGAGGCCGAGCTGAAAAACCTCAAATCCGTCGAGCGCCCGGCAATCATCGAAGCCATTGCTTCGGCGCGGGAACTGGGTGATCTGAAGGAAAATGCCGAATACCATTCGGCCCGCGAAAAGCAGGGCTTTATCGAAGGTCGCATCAAAGAGCTTGAGGGCATCCTGTCGCTGGCCGATGTGATCGACCCGGCCAAACTGTCCGGTGCAATCAAGTTCGGGGCCAAGGTCACGCTCGTCGATGAAGACACCGACGAGGAAAAGACCTGGCAGATTGTTGGAGAATATGAGGCCAACATCGAAAACGGCCTGCTGAATATCAAATCGCCCATCGCCCGCGCCCTGATCGGCAAGGACGAAGGCGACAGTGTCGAAGTCCGCACGCCCGGCGGTGTGCGATCCTACGAAGTTCTGAGTATCGAATACGCCTGACCGGAGCGTCTGTTATGTCGGGGACCCAACCTGACCAGGAAAGCGAACGACCAACCTCGCTGGGCATTTATGACCGCCCAGAACGGTCGACTGTAACTTCGATCGAAATCGCAGCCGGGGTGCTTAGCGTCATCTGGCTGGTGGTTTCGGTTGTGTTTCTTGTATTGCCCGACCAGACGCAGGGCGGCGGTTTCATCGTGACCTTCCTGGCGGTATTTATGCCCGTGGCGATGATCTGGGTCGCAGCGACAGCGATGCGCGCCAGCCGCGTTATGCGCGAAGAGAGCGCAAGGTTGCAGACGGCGGTTGACGCGATCCGCCAGGCCTATGTTCTGCAACAACAGCGCGCGGCCAGCTCGTATGAGCCGACAGTCACCAAGAAACTGGATGAAATTGCGGCAGCGACCAAGAACGCTGAAAACGCTCTGGCCACGTTCTCGAGCAAAAGGCGGGACCTTGTGTCAGAAAGTCAACCTGCGCCTGCGCAGGGCGATCAGACCTCGCTGGCGCTTGGCACCACAGCCGAAGAGATCGCGCCGCCGCTGACGACCGATATCTTCATCCGTGCGCTGAACTTTCCTGAAACCGAAAAAGACACCGAAGGGTTCAACGCCCTGCGGATGGCGCTGAAAGACCGGAAGACCGCCCAATTGGTGCAGGCCTCGCAGGACGTTCTGACCCTGCTCAGCCAGGAAGGTATCTATATGGACGACCTGCGCCCCGATATGGCGCGGCCCGAGATTTGGCGGCAGTTCGCCCAAGGCGCCCGTGGGCGATCGGTTGCGGCTCTGGGTGGTATTCGGGATCGATCCTCGCTGGCGCTGACAGCAGCGCGAATGAAACAGGACCCGATTTTCAGGGACGCGGCCCATCACTTTCTGCGGCGGTTCGACAATATGATTGTCGAGTTCGAACCCAATGCCAGCGATGCGGAACTGACGTCGCTTGGCGACACCAGAACAGCGCGGGCCTTCATGCTGCTGGGACGCGTCGCCGGGACATTCGACTAAACTGGCGTGACCGCCCAGCTCATCTTGGTGGCCCCGCTGAACCCGAACAGATAGCTCAAAAGGCCGTTTCTTTCGTGGCTTACCACCCGAAATCCTTCGCGTGCGTACAAGGCTATTGCGCGGCGGTTGGTATCAATGACATCCAACTGGACCTCGGTCATGCCGCGACGTTGCGCTTCGGATTTGATTGCGGACAAAAGCGTGGTTCCGATGCCTTGCCCTCGTGCTTCGACGGCGACAAATATCCCGTCCATTTGAAAGACACCGGGTTTCAGATCCCGATCCAGAAGGTTCAGCACCATTCCACGCCAAAGCGCGCCGAACCAGCCATAGACCTGCGCGATGTCCGACAGGGTGCCACCGGCCAGACCGCCATCAGAGGTTTTAAATCCGGCAAGACCCAACATCCGACCTGACGCATCCCGCGCGACCAAGGCGAAATCGGGGTTCAGAGCGCTTTCAAAAAAGGCCCGCCCCTTGTGGTCAGGGCCCATAACCTTGTGCAGCTTGTCCGCAAAGGCCTGCCAGAACAGGGCGGCGGCTTGATGCCGCTCTGCATCGCTGAACCCGTGTGAGATCGTTACGCTCACAAGCCGAAACTGCCATAGGGGATAAAACGCACCGGATCACCCGGTCGGATATGCCGTGCCGCGTCTTCGATCTCGACCAATCCTTCGGCCCAACTCAGACCACTGATGCGGCCAGACCCCTCCGAATGGAAAACCTCGGCCGTCCCGTCACGCAGACGCGCGCGCAGATATTCGCGGCGACCAGGTTTCTTGCGTTTTTCAAACGCGGCGGGCACGTCGAATCCCTGCGGATCAACCCACCCCTCGCCCGACATCAGGCACAAGGCGGGACGAGCGAAGATCAATGTGCAGACCATGGCGGCCACAGGGTTGCCCGGCAGTCCAAAGACCGGCGTGCCCGACCACATACCCAAAGCCAAAGGACGACCGGGTTTCAGCGCGATCCGCCATTCTTGCATCGCGCCCTCTGCGCTCAGCAGGGCCGAGACATGATCCTCATCCCCAGCCGAAGCGCCACCGCTGGTCAGGATCACATCCGCCTGTGTCGCGGCCTCATCCAGTCGCGTGCGCAATATCTCTCGGTTATCCGCAACACGGCCCATATCGACCGGCACAAAGCCCATTCGTTCAACAAGCGACAACAACATCGGGCGGTTCGCGTCGAAGATTTGCCCCAGCCCTGCCGTATCCCCCGGCTCGACAAGCTCGTCCCCCGTCGACAACACCGCAACGAGAAGGGCTTTGTGGGTCGGCACTTGTGAAACACCAACGGCAGACAACAGGGCCATATCCGCGGGCGCCAGCCTGCGCCCGGCGGGCAAGGCTATGTCGCCCTCGACCACGTCCTCTCCGGCGCGGCGGGTGTTGGCACCTTTCTTCAAAGGCCCGTTGAACGCGATATGCCCGTCCTGAACGGTCACGTCCTCTTCCAGAATAACCGTATCTACCCCTCCGGGTAGCGCGGCTCCGGTCAGGATACGAAGGGCGTGGCCCGTGGGCACAGACCCATCAAAAGGGACACCCGCAGCCGCACGACCTGTGGTCAGAGGCATGACCTGCGGCCCGTCCTCGGCAGGTCCGGCAAACCCAAAACCATCCACCGCCGTATTGGGCTGTGGCGGATTCGAACGTTTTGCGACCACATCGCGGGCCAGAACCCGGCCCATGGCGGTGGCAAGCGGCACGATCTCGACCCCGGTCAGCGGCCTTAGTCGATCACGCAGCAAGTTCAGCGCGTCATCCACCGGTGTCCAGTTCACCCCTGCAGGCAACGCAAAACAATCGTTTCGCAACGGCGGAGGCGCAATGTTCGGTTTGTCCTGCGGTACACCCAAGATCCACCCCTCCTCTGGGGCTGAGACATTCAATTGCTCGGCCAATTCCTGATCTGTCAACCGCGCCAGAGTCAAGGCAACCTGTTCCACCTGCCAGGCATCCTTGATCCGATCCACCGGAGCGGAGCCAAGGTTCAACGAGGGCCAAATCTCGACAAAAGCCACGGGCTTGTCCAGCGGTTGAAACGGCCAAACCGCGACCTTGTCACCATATGCATGCCGCAACCGGTTCAACACCGGCAGGCCCATCATCACCTGCCCTCCGACCGCACCGGCACCGGCCATCTGCCAACAGGTAAAGCTGCCTTTGGCCCGTCGCTCAACTGCGCGGCGATCAGCGAACGGGTTGAAATAGCCTTGTTTCGTGCGGGGCAATCCCTTGATCTCGCGCCGGAGGGCATTCATCCAGAATGGCCCTTGGCCACCAAACATCCTGTTGATCTGCCCTGCCACGTCGAACCGGTTGTTCGCGCCCGGAGAATCCTCGATCCGCGCCTCGAACCAATCCCACAAAGTCAGTGGGTCGTTGGCGCCCGTGATCGCCTCGGCAAAGCCGCTAGGGTAGCCGAAAGGGAAATCAAAGCCCAACAGCATACGTCGGCCTGCGGCCAGTTCAGTCCCGATCAATGCCTTTAGCCAAGCTTCTGCGATTTCGCGATTGCGCAGATAGTCCAGCGCCTGCACCTTTCCATTGCGCACGACACAAGCCCAGATCGCATCTTTGCGCGGTCGGGGTCCGGTGTCGTTGCCGCCTGACCAATCCACCATCGCAAAGCTGTCGAACAGGCTCACAAACCGACCTCGGACAGGATGAAATCGGCAATCGCTTTTGTGTCGTTCAGGTCAAAAACCGGTCTGTCCAAGTCCAGCGGGGTATCGCTTGCCACCGCCCGGATCGTGTCATCCCGGGTCGCAATCAGATCATTGCCCGGTTCGGCGCGAAACGCTTCGACCTTGGGGTGACGTTCGCGCTTATACCCCTCGATCAGCACCAGATCGACCGGCGAAAGACGGGTCAATAATACTTCAAGAGAAGGCTCCGGCGCGTCACGCAGTTCCTGCATCAATGCGACGCGCTGCCCCGAAGCAAGCAGCACCTCGCTGGCGCCTGCGGTTCTGTGGCGGTAGCTGTCCCGGCCCGGTTGGTCGACATCAAAAGAATGATGGGCGTGTTTGACCGTAGACAAGGTGAACCCGCGCCCGGTGATCTCGGCCACAAGCCGTTCCATCAATCCGGTTTTGCCCGCATTTTTCCATCCGGTGACGCCGTAAATCCTCATGTCTGCTCCAACAATCGTTCCGCACGCGCCAGATCATCCGGGGTGTTCACGTTGAAAAACGGATCAAACGGGTCGGTAGGGAAGAGCGCCTCGCGCCCGTCATGCTGATCTGTCCACAGAACGACCTTGCGCAACCCGTCATTCAAGGCCGCACGCAGATCATCGCGCAACGCGACCGGCCACAGGCCAAAGGTCGGATGCCGGTTGACCCGCCTGCCGCCACCGGATTTCAATGCCTCCTCGCCCGAACGCGGCGTTGTCGCCAGCACCAGAGGATGCGATTGGCCCTGAGAAGCCTTGGTGAGCCGATCCACCAGATCGCGCGGGAAAAACGGCGTGTCGGCGGCAGCTGTGACGACACTGTCCGCGCCCTGTTCTGCCGCCCAGTCGAGCCCGGCCAGCACTCCGGCCAGGGGTCCTGCGTACCCCTCAATCGTATCTGGCAAGATGGGCAGGTTCAAATCCGAGAACCGCGTGGGATCGCCATTGGCGTTCAAGGCCAGTTGGTTCACTTGCGGCGACAGCCGGTCGATGACATGAGACAGCAGGCTCTGCCCGCCAATCTGCAACAGACCCTTGTCGCCACCACCCATACGGGTGGCAAGCCCGCCTGCGAGGATGATTCCTATCGGTTTATCAATCATTGGAACTCTTCCGCCGGTGCTTCTTGTCCTCGACTGAGACGCTCGCCGGGTCCACGTCGCGCACCAGCCGGTCCTCACCCGACAGGCAGACATATCGCTGCCCGCGCATCCGGCCGATCAGGGTCAGTCCGACCTCGCGCGCGATCTCGACGCCCCAGGCAGTGAACCCCGAGCGTGACGCCAGAACCGGGATGCCCATCATGGCCGTTTTGATCACCATCTCGGAGGTCAGGCGCCCTGTCGTATAGAGAATCTTGTCGGCAGCTGTCTCTGACTCGGACAGCATCCAGCCTGCGATTTTGTCGACCGCGTTGTGGCGGCCCACATCCTCCATGTAAACCAGAGGGTGATTTTCGCGGCACAGGATCGTGCCATGGATCGCCCCGGCTTCAAGGTACAGGGACGGGGTGCGATTGATTTTGGCCGCCAGATCATACAGCCAGGAGGTGCGAACCTGAACCTGTGGCAGGCGCACATCCTCTAACCCCTCCATCATGTCACCGAAGACCGTGCCCACGGCGCACCCGCTGGTGCGGGTCTTCTTTTTCAGCTTGTCCTCATAAGATGTCTCGCGCGCGGTGCGAACAACAACGGTTTCCAGATCCTCGTCATAGTCGACCCGCGTAATCTGATCATCGGCCAGCAACATGCCCTGATTGCGCAGAAATCCCAGCGCCAGATATTCGGGGTAGTCCCCGATGGTCATCGCGGTCACAATTTCCTGCGCGTTCAGGAAAATCGTCAACGGACGTTCCTCAACAACCGAGATTTGGCTGACTTCACCATTCTGGTCCACACCTTCCACGGCGCGGGTCAGACGGGCCGCGCCGGGATCAGGTGCGATGATGAAACCTGAAACATCCATTTCCGTAGCCAATTGCAACCCCTCCCCAACACCGCTACTTCTGCTGCGATCACCATAGGATTTCGCCATGGCAGACGCCACATCCAAGTCATACTTCTGGAAGGGATTTCGCGACGGGACACCGTTCATCTTTGTGGCGATCCCGTTTGGAACCCTTTTCGGCGTTTTCGCAACCGAAGCCGGGTTGAATGTCGTGCAGGTCGTCGCCTTCTCGGCCACCGTTTTCGCGGGCGCGGCTCAGTTCACAGCGCTGCAACTGTTGCAAGAGAATACGCCAACGGCAATCGTGCTGGCCTCGGCGCTGGCGGTGAACCTGAGGGTGGCAATGTATTCCGCCTCGCTGACGCCCTATCTCGGTGCGGCTCCATTGTGGCAAAGGGCCTTTGCCGCCTATATGACAGTTGATCAGTCCTATGCCTGCTCGATCGTTCAGTTCGAGAAGGAACCCGATATGACCGTGGCGCGGCGCATGGCGTATTTCTTTGGCTCGGTCACGCCAATCACCCCGTGCTGGATCGTAGCCACCTATCTGGGCGCAGTCCTGGGCACCCGAATTCCCGATAGCTGGGCGCTGGATTTTGCCTTGCCGATCACCTTCCTCGCCATGCTGGGGCCGATGATGCGCACTGTACCCCATGTGATTGCCGCCCTTGTGGCGCTGGTCGTGTCATTGCTTGCCGTGGCGGTCCCGTTCAATCTGGGTCTGTTGATCGCCGGCACGGCAGGTATGATCGCAGGCGCGCAGGCCGAGGTTCTGTTCGAACGTGTAAAGGCCCGCGCATGACCCAGTTTGACCCGATCACCCTCTGGACCATCATAATCGGGCTGGCCATTGGCAGCTTTGCGCTGCGATTCACCTTTATCGGGCTTGTGGGCGACCGCCCGATGCCGCCCTGGCTGTTGCGGCACCTGCGGTACACAGCCGTCGCGATCCTGCCGGCCCTGATTGCGCCACTGGTCGTCTGGCCCGCGGCAACCGAAGGCCAACCGGATGCCGCCCGAATGGCAGCCGCAGCGGTGACGCTGGCCGTCGGGCTGTTCACAAAGAATGTACTGGCCGCGATCTTCTCGGGCGCGGCGACGTTGTTCGGATTGCTGTATCTACTGGGTTGAAGCCGCGTCCAACTGGTTCAGCGCCGCGTTGTTCGCCGCCAGACCTTTCTGCAAATCGGCATCGTCGTTTTCGCGATACTCTTCGGTGACAACACCGGGAAGCTCGGCAAATTGCTCGGACAGTTTTTTTGGGAAAAAGGTGACTTCGATCTGCTCAAAGCCTGGCACCTGTTGCAACAGGCGCGCGGTTGAATTGGCGCAATAGGATCCCGCCACGGGCCCGGCCTGTTTCGCCAATTGCAAGGCTATTTCGGCCTGCTGTGGCGTCACTTCGATTGTCTGGATGCGGGCGAAATGCGTCTCGCGCGCATGCGAGCTGCGATAGGCGCGTTCGACCGCCGGGGTAATACCGTACAGCACGTCGTTTCTGGAAGGCACGATATCGGCCTGAAACGAACCTGCCGGGTCAAAGATCACCCTCTCGCTGCCACCTATCATCAGCGAGGTATGCGCCCCCGAACCGGTGCGCGTGTTGATCATCGTGTAAAGTGTCAGGGTAGACGGCCCCGGGTCACGGTAGGACCGCGCCACAATCTCGGACTGGTCGGCTTGCGGCCGTTTCGAGACCGCACAGCCTGCTACGGTTGCCGCCAGCAGGCAGGCGATCAAAATCCTGAACACGGTCGACCCCGAAAGACTTACGAAGCGTAGAGCGCCAGAAACAACAGAATCGCACCGATGGCGACGCAGCACCACACAGTGGTGCGGATAAAGCCATCGAAGGTTTTGGTTTGAACGGTAGTGTCCATTTCGCCGTGCTTGTGTTCAGCCATGAGTCTCAGATTCCCAATTCGCGTGTTTAACCGTTGGATAATGGAAAACATGTGGCCTGTCACCACGTCATTCGCGCGCAGGGGCGCGGTCTCCAAACACGAAACAGCCCGGATAACCAAACCCCCAGCGCCACGGCAGGCCGCTGCACGGGCCGCCTCCGAATCGGACGGCGCCAAACATGGCGTCTGCAGTCAAGGAATGGACCGAACGAACCTGTTCGGGCGTCATGCCGTACTGTGCGGCGTAATCTTCGGCATGTGTGTCACCGTGGCGTATGACACACGCGCGCAGCGCTTCGTCCGCAGACAGGCGCGCGTCATAGCTCTGTTCGGGCAGTGACGCGCCACCGGCGTTGTGGTAGGCCCGGTCATGGGTCACGCAACAGTCTTCCCAAGGCGGGTGTTCCTGATACAGCTCGCCGATCTGCGGGAATGTGTCGGCGACCCAACGCCAACTGGCAGACAGGCCGCCTGAACATCCATCTGTTTCAAATGGGACCGGATCCACCTCGCCGCGCTGCGCGATCAGGGCCCGATGCGAGGGCATCTCGACCGACCGCATCAGATCTTGTGCCGCAGCCGGAGACGCCAGACCGACAAGCACCAAAAGCAGATTACGGGCTGTCATCACGCATTGCCTGTGTATCGATCTGCATACCGAAGGTTGTTGCGAGCCACAGCAACAATCGCTCGGCTGGCCCCATTTCAGCGCGGACCCGCAGAACCTCCCGCGCCATGGCCGGGCGGTCTGTAATCAGCCCATCGACGCCCATCGATGCCATCGCCGACATTTGCAACGGGTCATTGACCGTCCAGACATAGATATCCTTGCCCGCCTCGTGAACCGAGCGGATCAAGCCCGGAGATACGGTTGCTGCATTTACGGCAACAAAATCGCCGTCCAGCCCAGACAGATCGCCCACAGCCGTAGCAGCCAGCACGCCCGCGCGCCAATCCGGGCGCAACGCTTTCATCTTTTGCACGGCCGGGTATTTCAGGGACATTGTGGCGATGTCGTCCTGCATTTCGAATTCTTCAACCAAAGCCGCGACCCTGTTTTCCAAATCCACATCGTGGCCGTAGTACTTTAGCTCAATTATGACCTTGGATCTGCCCTTGGAGGCCTGCAAGACCTCTCGCAACGTCGGTGTGCGTTGATCGGCATATTCAGGGCCGAACCAGCTGCCGATATCTATGTTCGCCACATCCTCCATCGTGGCATCCCAAACCTTGGTCGGGACCCCGGCCAGTTTCATGAAATCGCTATCATGCGCGACGATGACAACGCCATCCGCCGATTCCTGCACATCGATCTCGACCCAATCCGCGCCATCCTCAATCGCTTTTTCGACCGAGGCCAAAGTGTTTTCGGGCCGCAAGGCAGCCGCTCCGCGATGGCCAATGACATCTGCATGGTCTGGGGCCTGGACACGTTCCAACAGGCTTTGCCCGAACCACCCCCCAATCAAAACAGCTGCTGCAGCCAAACCCATTGTCGTGAGCAACGGGGCCTGCAATCGGCGCGGCACGGGGTGCGGTGGCTCATCCGTCTGAGGCTCAAAGAACCGGTCAAGCAGAACCGCCAATGCACCCAGCGCGCTGGCTGCCAATACCAGTCCGGCCAGAGACCAAAGTCCTGCAATCACCAAGCTGTAGATCAAGGCCAGCCGCAGATTATCGCTTTCCTGTAGTGGCACCAGCGCAAACAAAAGCCCTGCCACCCAGGCAATCACTGCTGCAATCACAAGGCGCAGACCCAGCCACAAAACCAACGTCAACTTCAATTGCCCGCGTTTGCCATGCATGCGCGCGGCGCTGATGTTGAACACATGCGCAGGGTGGACGTGTTCGAACAGCACCAGATGCAGCGAAAGCGCCCAAGCCGACAATTTGCGGATCAGCACCCAGGCCATGACCAAAACCACTGCGCCGATCAACAGCACCGCGATCCAGAACGCGGGCGGATGGAAGGTCAGGTAGTAGTTGATGTCATACTCGGTCAGCGTCCACCACGCGATCAGCCCGGCGACCGCCAGAAAAGGCAACGCCAGAAGCAGCACCCGCAATATGAAACGCGCGGCAAAGCCAAACAATGAGGGCAAATGCGACAGGACAAGCCCAATTGCAGAACTGCCCGCGCGCCACGGGTCAGTTTCCCCCATTCGCAGTGAACCAGCCATGACAGCAAAGACAAAAACTTCGGCCATCAGAAACACGCTCAGCACAACGATAGCCGCGATAAAACCGGCAGGCGACAGAACGAAAGTCGCGATGTCCTGATCCGTCAGCGCCGTTTGATTGGACAGCGAGACAGCCAGATTGACAGCCAGCGCGACTGCGGGCGCGATCAGTGCAATCAACAGCAGCCTGACGGCGATATAGATCGGTACAAACACCCTGCGCCGAGCCCATGCACTGGAATAGGCATTTGTAACGGCTGAGAAAACTGACATGCGGACGCCCCCGGAATGATGCATTCATTCAAGGCCGTGCACGCAGGAATTGCAAGTCAGCTGTCTTCGAGATCCGCGGCCAGACGAAACCCGATGCGATTGGCGGGTTTGTCTTCGACCGATTTCGGCAAGGCGCGCAGCATCACGTTCAACTGGCTGACATGCTGAACCAGTTGCGTACGTGCGCCCGACCCGTCCGAGCCGAAGAAAGTGATGATGTCGGGATCGAAATAGCCCATTCCCTGAATGCGCATCACCCCTGCGTCACCGCCGGTAAAGCCCATCGCAACCTCATGATCGCCATCCAGCGTTTTCTCAAAATTCTGGATATAGAGGATCAGGCGTTCATAAGCCCATTGGGCGGGGCTCTTGTTCTCAACCGGCTTTTGCAGTTGTCCGGGCAAAGGCTGGGTGCCCGATTCCGCCTCTGAGTCGGCATGAACCTCATAGCACCGCGGCATTGCGGCCGCTTCAGCGGCCTCTGCCGAGGTTTCGATCTTGTCCTGCATACATCACCCTTTGCGCTGGTACATCCACGCCCCGTCCGCGCGCCGCGTCCGGATCACTGCTCCACTGTGATAAAGATGGTTCAGGTGTGCAACCGCTTCAACCAGCGCAAGCCCGTATTCGCCTTCGCGGATCGTTCTTTTGAACAGCGGCGCGAAACACTCGGCTGCGGCTTTTGGTTCAGCCAGATAGTCCTGCAGCCGCTGTAGCGCGCCGTGGTGGTTTTCGATCAACTGCCGCATACGCACGGGAAGACCGGTAAAGGGGAGTTTGTGCCCCCCCAACACAAGATGATCGGAGCGTGTCAGGGTCTGCAACCGCTCGCAGGCTTCCAACCAGTCCGAGACCGGATCCGCCATGGGCTCGGTCGCGTAGACCCCCAGATTCGGACTGATCGAGCCAAGGATCTGATCGCCACTCAGCACCAGATGGTCGTCGCGGCTCCAGAACGTTGCATGTTCGGGCGCGTGTCCGTTGCCCATATGCACGTCCCAATTGCGCCCGCCCATACGGACCACGTCACCCTGCTTGACCCGTGTAAACCCAAGCGGCATCGGATAGACTGTGTCGGCAAAGTTGAATGGACGATCCGCCTTGCGCTTTTCCAGAAACTCGGCGTCCATACCTGCGCTCTGGTAGAAGTCCAGCGTCTCCTGCGGCCAGTTTTCCTGCACGTCCAGCGTCAGCATCCGCGCAAACAGCCACGCGGTGCGGCTTGTGACCAATTCCGCCCCATGCTCGGCTTGAAACCAGCCGGCATTGCCTACGTGGTCGGGATGGTGATGCGTGACAACAACACGGCGTATCGGCTTTCCGGCCAGTGGGCCAGAGATCAGCGTTGCCCAGAGCCGCCGCGTTTTGTTTGACGACAGCCCGGTGTCGACCACCGTCCACCCGTCCCCATCGTCAAGCGCGTAGATATTGACGTGGTCCAGCGCCATCGGCAGCGGAAGGCGCATCCACAGCACACCTTCGGCGATCTCTATGGCCTCGCCCGGAGCGGGCGGTTCGGACCATGGGTATCTGATGCCCGAGGCCTCAGAGCCGTCCATTACGCAACCAAATCTTCGGTGCTGAGTGCAAACAGGTCCTCTGCCCCGTTCTGCGCCTGCGCCAAAAGACCCGCGTGTTCGGGCAGCAGTGTGTTTATGTAATACCGAGCCAGCCGCGCCCGCGGGCCATCAGGATCGGCAAGCGCTGCGGCCAGATGGTAATGCCCGCCCAAAACCCGCGCGAAGGCGCGCAGATAGGCCGCCGCGCCGGCAAAGCGCGCATTCATGTCATCCTGCGACACCAACCATTCGGTTGCTTCGCGCTGGGACTCGGTGGCTTCCCATACCGGACTGGCGAGATCGGGCATCTTGGCCCTGGCCTGTTCAGCATGGTCTTCGATTTCGTCCAGCAAACGCGCGGCGGCCTCGCCACCGTCCATCATCTTGCGCGCGACCAGATCCATCGCCTGAATACCGTTGGTTCCTTCGTAGATCGCAGTCACGCGAACATCACGGTAATACTGCGCCGCACCCGTTTCCTCGACAAAGCCCATACCGCCATGCACTTGCACGCCGGTTTCAGCCACGCGCATGCCGGTCTGTGTTCCAAATGCCTTGCCAATCGGGGTCAACAACGCCGCCCGCGCTGCCCATTCCGCATCCTGCGTCGCCTGCGCCATATCGATCGCTGCCGCATTGGCCAGCATGATTGCCCGCGCTGCAAACACATCCGCGCGCATCTCGGTCAGCATGCGGCGTACATCTGCGTGGTCGATGATCGTACCCGACGGCGTTTTGCCTTGCTTTCGCTCCATCGCGTAGGCCAAGGCGTGCTGATAGGCCCCTTCGCCCGCGCCGATCCCCTGACCGCCGACGCCCAGTCGCGCGTTGTTCATCATGGTGAACATGGCCGCCATACCGCCATGCTCTTTTCCAACCAGCCAACCCTTGGCACCGTCATACTGCATTACACAGGTCGGAGATCCATGCAGGCCCAGTTTGTGCTCCAGTGACACAACGCTCAGATCATTGGCGGCGCCGGGATTGCCCTGTTCATCCGGCACGTATTTCGGCACCAGAAACAGCGAGATACCTTTGGTTCCTGACACCGCCCCCGGCAGACGTGCCAGAACCAGATGGCAGATATTCTCGCAGAAATCGTTGTCGCCCCACGAGATGTAAATCTTCTGACCGGTGACGGCGTAGGTTCCGTCCCCGGTGGGTTCTGCCCGCGTGGCCAGGGAACCGACATCCGATCCGGCCTGCGGTTCGGTCAGGTTCATCGTGCCCGCATAGGCCCCAGACATCAGTTTGGGCAGGTAGAGAGCCTTGAGGTCGTCACTGGCATGCGCCTCAAGCGCTTCGATCTGGCCCTGTGTCATCAAAGGGGCCACCTGCAGCGAAAGGCAGGCCGCAGCCATCATCTCGTTAACGGCCGAGGTGACCGTCATCGGCAACCCCATCCCGCCATAGTCCGGGTCACCGCTCATCCCGATCCAGCCGCCCTCGGCAATGGCCTTCCAGCCATCGACATAGCCAGGTGAGGTGCGTACCACGCCGTTTTCCAGCCGCGCGGGCTCCAGATCGCCGGGGCGTTGCAAAGGGGCCAGAACCTCTTCGCACATCTTGCCCGCCTCGGTCAGGATCGCTGTGACCACGTCCGGAGTGGCTTCGGCAAACCTTTCAGTTGCTGAAATCTGGTCAAATCCGACCACGTGGTTGAGCAGGAATTCATAGTCATTGAGTGGGGCGCGGTACGGCATGGCTTCCCTCGGGGTCTGTCTGCACGGGCGGACTTGGATTCTCTGATCCGCGCCACTATGCATCGGTGCGTATGGGGATTACCTACTATTCCCTATGTTGCAAGCAACCAAAACGCGGCGTCACCAGATATGATCCCCACCACTCTTGACCTGACGGCCAACCCAGACGGCATCGCCCGTGCCGCTGACCTGTTGCGTCAGGGCCTGCTTGTCGCCTTCCCGACCGAAACTGTCTATGGTCTGGGGGGAGATGCCCGAAACGGAGAAGCCGTGGCCGGGATCTACGAGGCCAAGGGCCGCCCCAGCTTTAATCCGCTTATTGCACATGTCGCCTCGGTCGAGGCGGCACAGCGGTTTGTGGAATGGTCCGATCAAGCCGAGCAGCTGGCACAGGCTTTCTGGCCCGGTCCGCTGACGCTGGTTCTGCCCCTGCGGCCCGGACATGGGGTGTCGTCTTTGGTCACGGCCGGATTGGACACCTTGGCCGTCCGCGTCCCGGCTCATCCCACGGCGCGCGCTTTGCTGGCAGCTGTTGACCGACCGGTTGCAGCACCGTCGGCCAATCCGTCCGGGCAGATCAGCCCCACGACTGCGGCCCATGTGCATGCAGGACTGGGCGGACGCATCGCTGCGGTTCTCGATGACGGACCCTGCGGTGTCGGGCTGGAATCCACCATCGTCGGTCTGGCCGGAGACCCCAGCCTGTTGCGCCCCGGCGGCGTTGCGCTGGAACAGATCGAGGCCGCCCTGAACACCCGTCTTCACTTACACAAATCAGGTGATCTGCTGACAGCGCCGGGACAGTTGCAATCGCACTACGCCCCGGATGCACCTGTTCGGCTGAATGCTGAAGCAGCACAAGGTGACGAGGTTCTATTGGGGTTTGGCCCGGTTGCTTGTGACCTGAACCTGTCTGAAACTGGCAACTTAACTGAAGCGGCAGCAAACCTGTTTGCGGCCTTGCACAACCTGAATCAAACCGGGCGCCCGATTGCGGTATCCTTGATCCCAGATCATGGGTTGGGGGTGGCGATCAACGACCGCCTGCGCCGGGCTGCTGCGCCACGTGACAGCTGATCAGGCGCGCCCGGCGCTGGCCGACAAGGTCAGCGGGTCAACACCCAGCGAGGCTAAGGCGCTTTCCCACTTATCGTCATCAGCCACGTCGAACACCAAATTCGAGGAGGCATCAGCCGTCAGCCAGCCATTCATGGCAATCTCATCCTCCAGCTGGCCTGGCCCCCAGCCGGAATAACCCAACGCCAGCATGGCATTCAGCGGTCCGCGCCCCGCAGCCATGTCTTCCAGAACGTCCAGTGTTGCCGTCATGCTGAAATCATCCGAAATCTGCATCGAATGCAGGTTTGCATCATAGTCGGCGCTGTGCAGAACGAAGCCGCGCGACATCTCGACCGGGCCTCCGAAATGGACCACACGTTCGCCTATGATCGGGATGCGGCAGGGAATGTTGAGCTGTCCCAGCAAGGTCTTGAACCGCAGATCCGACGGCTTGTTGACAATCAGACCCATCGCACCATCATCGCCGTAACTGCAGACGAAAACGACCGAATGATCGAAGCGTGGATCGCCCATCCCCGGCATCGCAATCAACAGTTTTCCGGTCAGGTCCATGCGGAATATCTCATTCTTGTTGCACCTCAACAATGGCCCTGCAGAGCCTGAATTGGCAAGGGACCAAACCCGATTTCAACAGATTTCATCGTGGTGACCCGAACGTGACTTGGAATTCGGGGTCTCACGGCGCATGTAATGGGGTATGATGACTCGTATGAAATCTTCCGTCGCCCTTCTGGTCGCCTGCCTTGGCCTGTCCGCGCCTGCTTCGGCGCAGAGCTTGGACGGTGTTGTCGCGCTGGACATTCTTGATGGGGGACGCACCCAGAATGGCACCTATCTGGGGGCGCTGCGATTGACCCTGAAGGACGGTTGGAAGACCTATTGGCGGGCACCCGGCGACGCTGGCATCCCTCCGCAATTCGACTGGAGCGGGTCCGGCAACGTGGGCGATGTTCGCATCACGTGGCCGGCACCCGAGATTTTCGACCAAAACGGGCTGCAATCGATCGGGTATCAGGATCAACTGGTGCTTCCGGTCGAAATCACACCGTCGAACCCGGCAAAACCCGTTCGATTGCGCGGTGAAATGGATCTTGGCGTCTGCAAGGATGTCTGCATCCCCCAGCGTCTGGATTTCGACCATCGGGTCGATACAGATGCAGACCGCAATCCCGCGATTGCTGCCGCGCTGGCGCAACGCCCCTATTCAGCCCGCGAAGCCCACGTCGCCAAAGCCAGTTGCCACCTGACACCAACCTCGGACGGTATACAGATCGAGGCGCGGGTGACCATGCCTTCGGCGGGTGGGAAAGAAATCACCGTGATCGAACCGGGGAACCCGATCCTCTGGGCGTCGCAACCCGAAACACATAGGCAAGGCGATACGCTGATCGCACGCTCGGAAGTGATCAATGCCTCGGGCGCACCGTTTGCGCTGGACCGATCCGAGATTCGGATCACGGTTCTGGGCGCCGATCATGCCGTCGACATTCAGGGCTGCACCGCAGGCTGAGCGCATGACCCAAACCCCAAAGATTGGTGCGCTGGCCGTTGTGCTGCACGAAAGTCAGGTTCTACTGGTGCAGCGCAGCAAAGAACCCGACCGGGGCCTATGGGGGTTCCCCGGTGGCCATGTGGAATGGGGTGAAACCGTCATGCAGGCGGCGCAACGCGAATTGCTTGAGGAAACCTCGATCACTGCGGAACCCACAGGCTATCTGGACAATCTGGACCTGCTGAGGCGGGATGAGAGCGGTCACGTCCTGTCTCACTATCTGTTGGTCGGAGTGGCCTGCAGCTTTAGGTCTGGCGCACCCCTTGCCGGAGATGACGCGCTGGACGCGCGCTGGTTTCCCATCGAGCAAGTACGGCAGGGCCATCTGCCGATGAGCGCACGGGTTGGCAGCCTGTTGGACATCGCTCTGCGCGCGGGTTAGGCCTCGGCGCGTGCTCTGAGCCGGGTGTAAAGCAGCCCGGACAGCAACACACTCAGGATCACAATCGGGATGGCACCGGCCAGAAAGGCCCCCAGCCCCATCTGCAGGACCGCTGGCGCGTCTTCTGCACCATAAAACCCCGCCAGAAGACCCAAAGGCGCATCGGTGACCATCGGCCAGACCATGGTTATTCCGAACCAAAGCGCCAACACCAGCGCGGTCGCCGCCAGCGCGCCCTGAACCACCCGGTCCGGTGCCCGGGCGGCCCGGCGCATCGCGGTCATCGGGCGCGCGACATCGTTCAGAATCGCCAGCAAGGCAGGCACCAGTACAAGCACGAGCAGCATACCGAAGCCCAGACCATAGACCAGTGTGATCACCGTGGGTTTAAGGAACTGTGCCTGTTGCGAGCCTTCATACAGCAGGGGTGTCAGCCCCAGCACTGTCGTCAGAGTGGTCAGCATGACCGGGCGCAATCGATCAGCCGTACCTTCAACAATCGAAGGCACCAGCCCACGCTCCTGCTGATACCCGTCAATCGTGGTCACCAAAACAATTGAATCGTTGATGATGATGCCGGTCATCCCCAACAGCCCGACGACGGTAAACATACTCAGCGGCACTTCCCAGATGTAGTGCCCCCAAATCGCGCCCACCAACCCAAAGGGAATGATCGCCATCACGACCAAAGGCCGCGACCAACTGGCAAAAACCCAGGCCAGAACCAGGTAGATGCCGGTCAGACACAGGATCAGGCCGGTGCGGGCCTCGGACAGGAATTCATCTTCCTGTTCGCTCAGCCCCGCCATGCGCCAGTCGACCTGACGTTCGGCGGCGATACGCGGCAGGATGTCTTCGTTCAGCGCCCGCCCGATCTCTGCCGCGCGGGTCGGATCATCTTCGGAGATGTCTCCATTCACCGAGATCACGCGCAACCCGTTCTCACGCCGCACGGTCGAAAAGCCGGATTTGCGTTCGACCGAAACGATATCTGCCAGAGGGACATATACCCCGTCGGGCGTGCGCATCAGGGTACGCTCAAGGAAATCGGCGGTCAGTTCACCCTCAGGCAGTTCCACACGAATCTCGGCACTGCGCGGGCCGTCGGGGAAGGTTGCAGCCTCGATCCCGTTTAGCCGGTTTCGCAGTACCCGGCCCAGTGTTTCGATACGAAAGCCCAGCGCCTGACCCTGCGCGGTCAGGTCGAGGATGTATTCTTCCTTGTCATAGGCAAGATTGTCTTCCAGCGCCGAGACCTCGGTGTATTTCGACAGCTCGGTCTGCAAATCCTCGGAGGCTGCCTTCAGCGTATTCACATCCGCACCATAGAACTGCACATCAATGGCATCGCCACCGGGGCCTGAACGCCAGCCCCGGAAGCTCAGCAGCTCGACTTTGGGATGACGGGGGACAAAGTCCTGCAACTCACCTACAAATTCAAAGCTGGAATAAGGGCGCAGATCGGCATCGATCAGCTCGATCGAGATACCGCCCAGCAGATCCTCATCCTTGCCTTCGGCGGCAGACAGACCAAATCCAGCGCTGCCACCGATCTCGGCCAATACATAGTCGATGGGGTTGCGCCCATGGCGTTCCTGGTAGATCAGGCCCAGTTCGTCGGTGGCGCGCTGCAACTCGTGCATCATGGCCAGTGTATCAGCCCGGGTCGCGCCCTCGGCCATGATGAAGTTGCCGGTGACCGATCCACGCTCGGGTGCGTTGAAAAAGCGCCAGTTCACGTCGCCCCGGATAAACAGCGCAATCTGGCTGGCGAGGATCACGACCATAAGCGCCACGACCACGTAGCGCGCCCAGATCACCCAGGCAATGAACGGGCGGAACAGGTTGTCCCGCACCCAGCGGAAACCGCGATTGACGACACGGTTGGGCAGATCATACCAGTGTTCCTTGGCGGAATGCGCAATGGCGTGGGCCATGTGGTTGGGCAGGATCAGGAAGCACTCGATCAACGAAGCGGCCAGTACCGCTATCACGGTGAAGGGGATATCTCGGATCAGCTCTCCGAACCGGCCACCCACAAGTGTCAGGCCAAAGAACGCGATCACAGTGGTGATGGTGGCCGCAAACACAGGCATGGCCATCCGTCGGGCCGCGCGCTCGGCCGCGACCATGGGCGCCTCACCCAGACGACGGGCGCGAAAATCGGCGTGTTCGCCCACGACGATGGCGTCATCGACCACGATCCCCAGCGTGATGATCAAACCGAACAACGACACCATGTTTAGGGACAAGCCCCCCAGATACATCAGCGCAATGGCCGCCGACATGGCAACGGGAATACCTGCTGCCACCCAGAAGGCGATGCGCGCATTCAGGAACAGAAACAGCAGGCACACGACAAGCCCAAGACCGACCAGCCCATTGTCGATCAGAATGTCCAATCGGTCGGTAATAGCCTGCGCGCGGGTACGGATCAGTTCCACCGTAACCCCTTCGGGCAGGCTCGCCTGCATTTCGGTCACAACATCCTCGACCGTATGTTGGATCTCTATCGCATCGCCAAGATTTGACCGGTCCACCCGGATGGACATCGCCGGATGATCACCGACAAAGTAACTGCGGTTGCGATCAACCCCTTCGATCCGAATCTGCGCTAGATCGCCAACAAACAGCTTTGAACCATCCGCGAAGGTTCGCAGAGCGATGGTTTCGATCTCTTCCGGAGTGCGTTTTTCGGCACCTGTGCGAATGCGGGCATTGGCCCCGGTTACATCTCCTGCCGGGTTTGCGTTGACCTCTGCTGAAATAGCCGAGGCAATGTCGGCCATCGCAACATCATTGGCGATCAATTGCGCCGTCGGCACCTCTACCACGACACGGGGGGCGGCGAGGCCGCGGATCGTGGTGCGGGTGACGCCTGCCGCAAACAGGCGGTTGATCAGTTCGTCAGTGAACTTGGCCAGCTGATCCGGGGCAACCGGGCCGGTGACGACCACGTCCGTAACCCTGTCGCGCCACGCCCCGCGCCGTATCGTGGGTTCCTCGGCATCTTCGGGCAGGTTCGTGACGCTGTCGACGGCAGTGCGCACCTCTTCAACAGCGCGAGACATGTCCCAGTTCGGCTCGAACTCCAGCCGGATTCTTGCTGACCCTTCCCGAGAGGTCGTCGTGGTGGACGTTACGCCTTCCACCGCCAACAACTCGGGTTCCAGCAATTGCACGATGCCGTTGTCGACATCCTCTGGACCCGCGCCTTCCCATTCGACGTTGACGTCAACCCGCTCAAGCACGACATCCGGAAAGAATTGTGCCCGCATGTTCGGGATCGCCGCAGCGCCCAGGACCAGCATGACCAGCAAAAGCAGGTTGGCCACCGTCCGGTGCCGGGTGAAGTAACTGAGGATACCACTTGCCGCGCCGGGGATCTCGCGCATCATGGTGCCTAGCCTCCGGCCCGGTTTTCGATGCGACGGACCAGAGAGGCGGGCACTTTCGCCTCTTCAAGCTGCCCCAGCATGCGCGTTTTTTCATCCGGGGGCATACCTTCGCTCGCCTCAACCTGGGCCATCAGTTGCGCGCGCTGGGTATCGGTCAGTTCAACCATGCCGGCGCGCGCCTCAGTTCGAAGCGGACGCACCTGTACACCCGGGCCAAGAAGCGGCGTTCGACCGATCACAACCTCACGCCCTTGCAAGCCCTCGCCGCGCAGCAGAACCTCATCTCCCTGCCGACGGATCAATTGCACTGGCAGCGCCTCTAGCCGGTCATCCGTGCCAAGAACCAGAACCGATCCGGCGGCATCCAGAACCGAGGACGGCAACCGGACGACCTGCGTCAATGGCTGCTCCTCTACCGTGACGGTCACAAAATCACCGGGTTTGAAGCCCGAGGCGTCCGCGAGCCTCGCATAGATAAGCCGACCCGTCTGCCCTTCGCCTGCCGAGCCGCTGTCCCGGCTGATGCGACCCGAGGCGGTCAGATCGGTTCCCGTGACCTCAAGCGAAATGGTGACGGGCGCGTCAATCAGATCGCCGGCCTCATCCAGCAGCCGCACGAATTGCGCGGTGGACACCCTAAACGCCACTTCCAAGGCGTTGGGATCGACCAGTTCGGCCAGTTTTTCATTGGCTGAGACCAGTCGCCCTTCGACCAAAGTAACATCCGTTAGCGTGCCCCCGAACCGGGCGCGGATGGTCATGTCATCCAGATCACGCTCAGCGGCTTCCAACGCAATCCGTGCCCGGGCCAGCAGGGTTGTGGCCTGATCCACACGTGACTCGGCCTGCGCCAATGCAATACGCCGCGCCAAGACCGATTGCTGAGCAACTGCAGCTGTCAGTTCGGCCTCTTCCACGCTGGCCGCAGCCCCGACGCCCCGGGATTCCAGATCACGTTGCCGCTGCAGGGCACGTTCGCGCAGCTCTGCCTGCGCCTCGGCAGATTTCAACTCATCTTGCGCCAGCAATAACGAGCGTTCGGCATCACGTTCCTCAAACTGTGCATCAAGAAGATCGGATTTGGCGCGATCAAGCGCCGATTGTGCATCTGCCGGGTCAAGCTCCACCAGAATTTCACCCGCCGTGACGGTGCCACCATCCTCAAAATCATCCGCCAGTGACATAACTCGCCCGCCCAGCGCCGCCCGCAATTCCAGACGGCGGCGGCTTTGCACCTCGCCAAAAGCTTCCAGATGAGGTGTGACGGTTTCATATTCTGCGGGACGGACTGTGACTGCGAAAACCCGTTCGCGTGCCTGCGGTTGTTCGTTTTCACGCGTCAGAACATCCTGCACCGCGCCGGTGATGATCTGCACCGCCACAAACAGCAGTGCCAGCGTCAATGACGCAAGAAACACTCCGACAAGACTCTGCCGTAAGAAACGCATTAATCACTCACCCCGGTTGCATTGGGCTGCCTGCCGCAGAATGTAGCCGTGCGGGGAAATATGCCAAGCCACAAAGCGGTTATAAGGTATTGAACGTACGACCAGTCTACTTCCGTCGCAGATGTTCGTCCAATCTGGGCATTATTTCCACAAAATTGCAGGGACGATGGCGGTAGTCGAACTGTTTCTCCAGAATACCGTCCCAGGCATCCTTGCAGGCCCCCGGGCTGCCGGGCAGCGCGAACAGGTAGGTGCCACCGGCCACGCCGCCGGTGGCACGGGATTGGACAGCCGAGGTTCCGATCTTCTCCATTGAGATTATCGTGAAAACTGTACCAAACGCCTCGATTTCCTTCTCATAGACGTCGCGATGCGCCTCAACCGTCACGTCGCGCCCTGTCAAACCGGTGCCCCCGGTCGAGATCACTACATCGATCTCAGGGTCAGCGATCCAAAGGCGCAACTGGGCGGCAATTTCGCCACGCTCATCCTGAACAATCTGCCGGTCCGCGACGGTATGGCCCGCCCGTTCGATCCGATCCACCAGCGTCTGGCCCGAGCGGTCTTGGTCCAGTGTCCGGGTGTCCGAGACGGTCAGAACAGCGATACGGACCGGAATGAAGTCCTTGCTTTCGTCAATGCGTGACATGAGGTGTCAGGCCCTTTCCATGATAGCCAGCCGCAGCGCGAGGGCAGCAAAAATTCCCCCGGTGACCCAACCCATGATGCGTGAAGCGCGCGGGTTCCCGATCAGCAACCGCCCCGCGCCCCCGGCAAAAACACCAACCAGACCGTTCACCACAAACCCACCCAACGCGATGATCACGCCAAAGATCAGGAATTGCGTCAGGATCGGACCCGAGGCCGGATCGACGAATTGCGGGATAAAGGCCAGAACAAACAAGATCACCTTGGGGTTGGTCAGGTTGACCACCAACCCATCCCGAAACGCCATGCGGGTCGGTTTTGCAGGACCGTCTGCCGAGACGGCACCGTTCCGGATCGCGCCCCAGGCCAGATACAGCAGATAAGCGACGCCCAGCCAGCGGATCACATCAAACAGCCACGGCATTGAGGATACCAAAGCACCAAGGCCCAATCCGGCCAGCAGCACATGCACCATCAGGCCCAAAGAAATCCCGGCGCTGGCCACCAAGGCCGGTCGCGCGCCAGACTTCAACCCTTGACCGAAACAGAACATCATGTCCGCGCCGGGCGTGAAGTTCAGAACCAATGCCGCAGGAATGAATGCCAGCAAAGTGACGGTTTCGATCATAACGCTACCTCGAACCAGTTTACCTGTGGCCCCAGATTGGCGATTTCTGACCGCCCGAGCCTGCCACGATAGCCCCAGCTGTCATGGATGTGACCGCAGAAGACTAGACCGGGCTGAACCCGTTCCACCGCATCGCGAACCGCCACCGAACCGACGGACAAGCCTTGAGATGTAACATCCCCAAACCCTTTGGGCGGAGAATGCACGATCAGAATGTCAGCCCCATCACAGCGATCCAACATCTCGGTGGCCTCTGCCTCGGTCAGATCACAGGACCAGTCGCCAAAAGGCGTGGGGGGAACCCCATAGCCCAGACCGAACAGGCGCAACCCATCAATCGTCATGCCAGTCCCGTGCAGCACGTGCACGCCTTCTGGCGCAGCCTCCAGCAGTTCTTCGCTGCTTTCGGCATTGCCCGGAACCAGAACCAGCGGCGCCGAGATGCCAGAAAGCATCTGCATCGCCTCGCCCAGCCCCTGCCGCATGTTGCAGTAGTCCCCGGCCCCGATCACGAGATCCGCTTCGGCGCTGGCAGTGACCAAATCCGCTGCTCGGTTGCGCGCCATGTGCAAGTCCGAAAAAGTCAGAATGCGCATCACCCTGCCCCCAGCCGTGCTTTCAGCTCCAGCAAGTCGGCCCAGGCCTGCCGCTTCATCTGCGGCTGGCGCAGCAGATAGGCGGGGTGGAACATCGGGATGACCGGAAGATCCAGCGCCTGATCCCAGGTGCCGCGCAACCGCGTGATCCCGCGTTTGCCCAGAACGGCCTGACAGCTGATATTGCCCATCACAACCAGCACCTCGGGCTTGGCCAAGGCCACGTGGCGTTCCAGAAACGGCTTCATCATGCCGATCTCTTCCGGCTTGGGGTCGCGGTTCTGCGGGGGCCGCCATGGCAGCACGTTGGTGATATAGACATTCTGAGCGCGATCCAGATCAATCGCCGCCAGCATCCGGTCCAGCAACTGTCCCGCCCGCCCGACGAATGGCTTGCCCTCGCGATCCTCGTCGCGGCCCGGAGCCTCACCAATGATCATCACCCGCGCGCCCGGCGTGCCATCAGCAAACACCAACTGGCGCGCGCCGCGTTTCAGTTCACAATGATCAAACGCCTCCATTGCGATCCGCAGCTGGTCCAAAGACCCTGCATTCTGAGCCGCGGATTTTGCCACGGCAACCGGATCGACCTGCGTGGGTTTCTCGGGCGCGGCCTGAGCGACCGTCGGTTTCTTGGTCTTGGGCGCAGTATCGGGCAGCGCATACCGATCCACCGGAGCATCCCCGATGGCCTCGGTCACGCCCAGTTCGATCTGCCAATCCAGCAGCGCGCGCGCGGTATGATAGTCCAAGCCCGAATCCATGTTTCTCAATCTAACCAGCTTTTGACTGAGGGAAAGCGAATAGACCTTGCCATGGCGCAGGGTCGCACCGACCATGACCGGATCATGCTGTCATTCCTGCGATTCCTTCTGGTTGTCCTGCTGCTGACCGCAACCGGCGGCCCTGCCTCGGCGCAACTGTTCGACCGCAATGATCAGTGCCGCGCCGGACAATTCGCCTGTGGCAGCCGCTGCTGTTCGGGCGGGCAAAGGTGCAGCTTTGACGGGCACTGCATTCCGCTGGGCGGAACCTATTGCGGTGGCGGGCGCAGTTGTGGTGCATTCGAACGCTGCGTGGCCGGAGGCACCCGCTGCGCGCCGGCCGGGGCGAACAAATGCACCTCGCGTCTGGATTGCCCCGGCGGCAGTTTTTGCAACGGGCGCGGCGAATGCGAGCGGAACACGCCCGAATTCGATCCCAGTCCGCCAAAAAAATGCGAAGACGGTCTGACCTGCGCGCGCGGTTCCTCCTGCTTGCCGGGCGGCGGGTGTTCACGCCCAGGGTGGTTCTTGTGCGAGGAGACCGGTTCGCAATGCCGTCCCGGCTTCAAGTGTTCCGAACATCAGGGGTGTGTTCCGATCAAAGCCATCGATTGCGGCCATGGCAAATGGTGCAAACCGGGCGAGCAGTGTCTGCCCGAAGGTGGATGCGAGAAATTGCCTGAGGCGTCCGATCCTTAGGTTGCCTCGGCGCGCGCGGCTTTCTATAAGCGGTCCGATTGTCAGACAGGAGCCCGCCCATGCGTTTCGCCCATCGTCACCTTCTTGGCATCGAGCATCTGTCACAATCCGACATCACCGCCATCCTGGATCTGGCCGAAAAATACGTCGATCTGAACCGTCAATCGACCAAGCATTCGGACGTGCTGTCCGGGCTGACCCAGATCAACATGTTTTTCGAAAACTCGACCCGGACGCAGGCCAGCTTTGAACTGGCGGGTAAACGGTTGGGCGCGGATGTGATGAATATGGCGATGCAGGCCAGTTCGATCAAAAAGGGCGAGACACTGATCGACACGGCGATGACGTTGAACGCAATGCATCCCGATCTTCTGGTGGTGCGGCACCCGCATTCCGGCGCAGTCGATCTGCTGGCGCAGAAGGTGAATTGCGCCGTGCTGAATGCAGGCGACGGCAGGCATGAACACCCAACGCAGGCTTTGCTGGACGCACTGACCATCCGTCGCGCAAAGGGACGCTTGCACCGCTTGAACATCGCGATTTGCGGTGATGTCGCGCATTCCCGCGTGGCGCGGTCCAACCTGATCCTGCTGGGCAAGATGGAGAACCGCATCCGCCTGATCGGCCCACCGACGCTGGTGCCTGCGCAATTCTCTGAGTTCGGGGCCGAGATTTTTGACGACATGACCGAAGGCCTCAAGGACGTCGACGTGGTGATGATGCTGCGCCTTCAGAAAGAACGGATGGACGGCGGCTTCATCCCTTCGGAGCGCGAATACTACCACCGCTACGGTCTGGACGCGGCCAAGCTGGCGCAGGCCAAGCCCGATGCCATTGTCATGCACCCCGGACCGATGAACCGCGGGGTTGAGATTGATGGAACCCTGGCCGACGACATCAATCGATCCGTGATTCAGGAACAGGTCGAGATGGGCGTCGCCGTCCGGATGGCTGCAATGGAATTGCTGGCCCGCAATCTGCGCGAGGCGGCATGAGCGATCTGACCGTCTCTCCGCACGAACACGGTGTGGTTCGCCTGTTTGCCCTGGACATGCGCCCGGAAGAAGCAAAGTTCCTGCGCGAACCCGGTGCTGTCGATCAGGTACTGGGCGCCACGGATCTGGATGGGGATCAGATCGACGTTTTCCCCGTGACCGACCTTGAGGAACTGGGTCTCTACGGCTACCTGAACGAAGGCTGCGGCGTGTCCAAGGATCAACTGGATCGCGCAAAGCTTGGTGCGGTCGATGGTTGGGTCATGGCCCTGCGCAGTGCCGCGTTCAAAGGGCGTCCAGCGACGTTGAGCCCCGATTCACGTGTGCAGCTGATTGGCCTGTTCACTGAGGAGGCAACCAACTGGACTGGTGGTGAGATCAAAACAGAAAGCGCCAAACCCCATTCGGCGATGCCTGTGTCCCCCAAAGCGGCGCGGGCGCGGGCGCAAAGGCTGGGGTCGGCTATCTTCGCTCTGGTCATGGCGGTGCTGCTCGGAGGTGTCTTGTGGCTGATCCTGTGATTTTCGCGCCCGACAAAGGGGCCTATATCCGCACAAACGCATGGCTTGCAGCCGGTGCAATGGCTGCGGCAATGGTCGTGCTCTGGCTGATCGGCAACCCATATATCTGGACTGGCGCACCGGCTGGCCTTGCCGCCATCGGGATACGCGCCTGGTACCTTGCCTCGGAAGAGCTGAACACCTCTTGGGAGATGACCGAAACCCTGCTGACCGGCCCCGGCCCTCGCAAGGTTGCGCTGAACCAGATTGAAGCGGTCAACGTGATGGGCAGCTTTGTCCAGCTTGTGACCACGGGCGGCGACAAGCACCTGATCAAATACCAAGCGGACCCCGCAGCCACCAAAGCCGCCATCGAAAGGGCTATGACATGACCGGCGCGGACGAAAGCTGGTGGCGCAAGCGGAGACCCGAGGCCGAAGATGTCCTGAGGTTCGGGACACCGCGTCGGGAGCACGTCCTCGGTCACGTCGGATGGGCCTGCCGACTTCTGATCACCTGTCTCGGTTTGGCCTGGCTGGCCGTCATGTGGTTGGCCGAAACCATGCGAGACCCGAGGAAACTGATCAGCAATTCGGCTGTCTTGGCCTATGTCATGTGGCTGGACCGATTTATTCGGTCGCAACGCGTCTGTGCCGTCGCCACACGTCAGACCTGGTGGCTCAAAGAGATGTTCAAACCCAGACGCATCAGTATCGACAACACGCTGAAGTACCATCGCAATGATCAAAACGTGGTGTTTTCCCGTCGCCTGTTTCTGGTATTCGAATACCTGTCCGATCCTGATGCTGCTTTGGTGGCATTGAACTCAGCCCGAGAGGCCTCAGCATGACATCTGTCGTTTTTACCGATGCCCGATTGATCGACCCTGAATCCGGCACGGATAGCATTGGCTGGCTGCACGCCAAGGACGGGCATATCGTGGCGATGGGGGACACAGAGGCACCAACCACCGACGGGCAAGTGATCGCCTGCAACGGCAAATGCCTGGCCCCGGGAATTGTCGATATCGGCGTCAAAGTGTGTGAACCGGGCGAGCGTCACAAGGAAAGTTATAAATCCGCCGGACTGGCGGCGGCGGCAGGTGGCGTGACCACAATGGTGACGCGGCCCGATACAAGCCCGGCGATCGATACCCCGGAAAGCCTGGAATTTGTTACCCGCCGTGCGCAGGCGGACACCTCAGTCAACGTGTTGCCTATGGCCGCTCTGACCAAGGGGCGCGAGGGGCGCGAGATGACCGAGATCGGCTTTCTGCAGGATGCAGGAGCCGTAGCGTTCACCGATTGCGATCACGTCATCACCAACACAAAGGTGTTTTCCCGCGCCCTGACCTACGCGCGGTCCTGCGGCGCTCTGGTCATTGCCCATCCACAGGAGCCCGGTCTGAGCAATGGGGCTGCTGCCACCAGCGGAAAATTTGCCGCTTTGCGCGGGTTGCCCGCCGTATCGCCCATGGCCGAGCGTATGGGGCTGGACCGCGACATTGCCTTGTTGGAAATGACCGGGGCAGCCTATCATGCTGACCAGATCACAACCGCCCGCGCCCTGCCCGCGCTGGAGCGTGCAAAGCGCAACGGTCTGGATATCACCGCCGGGACCTCGATCCATCACCTGACGCTGAACGAGCTGGACGTGGCCGACTATCGCACCTTCTTCAAGGTCAAACCGCCGCTGCGGTCCGAGGATGACCGGCAAGCGGCGATCGAGGCGCTGCGAACGGGGCTGATTGACACCATCAGTTCGATGCACACCCCTCAGGACGAAGAAAGCAAACGCCTGCCCTTTGAAGAAGCCGCATCAGGCGCGGTCGCCCTGGAAACTCTGCTGCCCGCTGCCTTGCGCCTGTACCACGCAGGCCAACTGGACCTGCCGACACTGTTTCGGGCCATGGCCCTCAACCCGGCAAAGCGGCTGGGTTTGAACAGCGGTCGATTGTCCAAGGGCGCCCCTGCGGATCTGGTTTTTTTCGACGCGGATGTGCCTTTTGTGCTAGACCGGTTTGCCCTGAAATCCAAATCGCAGAACACTCCGTTTGACGGGCAGCGAATGCAGGGTAAGGTCCTTGCAACCTACGTGGCCGGCAAAGAAATCTTCCGGAGACCCTGATGCCCTTGATCGACAGCACAACGAACGAACTTATCCTGTGGGCTGTTCTGGGGTATCTGATCGGATCAATCCCCTTCGGTCTGATCATCGCGCGCGTCATGGGGTTGGGCAATCTGCGCCAGATCGGCTCGGGCAATATCGGGGCCACCAATGTGCTTCGGACGGGCAACAAGGCCGCCGCCGCGCTGACTTTGCTTCTGGATGGCGGCAAAGGGGTCCTGGCCGTTCTACTCGCGCGGGCCTATGCGGGTGACGACGCGGCACAGGTTGCGGCTCTGATGGCGTTTCTGGGCCATTGTCTGCCAGTGTGGCTGGCATTCAGGGGCGGCAAGGGCGTGGCAACGTTCATAGGCTTGTGGCTGGCGCTGGACTGGCGTGTCGGGATTGCCCTGTGCCTGACCTGGCTGGTCGCGGTGGCAATCTGGCGGATGTCGTCGGCCGGAGCTCTGGCCGCCGCGGCCTTATCGACCACCTGGATCATGCTGCTGACCAATGGATCGACATTCTTCCTTGGCATCGTCCTGACGATCCTGATCTATTGGCGTCACAAATCAAACGTGACGCGCATCAAATCCGGGACCGAGCCGAAAATCGGGAAACCGTGACCCCAACGGACGCTTTTCTATCTGCATTCCACGCATTGCCAACCGGCACGTTCACCGGGACCTTTGATGCGCGGCGATATATGGTGTCGCGACAATCGATGGCCGAAGGTAAGTCACACAAACTGGTCGCGCAGGAATTGGGCGGATCGGACTATATCAGCCTGAACCTCTATCACACGAAAATCAGTGGCGCGTTGCTGCGGCCCTGCGAAATGCCCGCGGACAAAGTGGTCCGTTTCGTGTTGGCGTTAACACCGGATGCATGACGCAAGTTTCGCATTTTTGAACAAGCGCTCTTCAACTGCGCACAATCACAATTGATTGCTTTGAACGTGATCCGCCGACTTCCCACCTGAATTTTCGTGGCGGCCAATTACCGGCCTCACAGGACAAAAGCCTGGGCTCGTCATTCGCAGTTTTAGCGTAGCGATGCGGCCCATTTCACGAAAGGTGAAGCAATGAACACGTTTAAATCTCTGATCGGCGGCGTTGCGCTGTCTGTTGCACTTGCGACTTCGACCCTTGCAGCCGGTGTTGAAATCAACGCCAGCTCGACCGGTCTGGCCATGCAGGGCTACGACCCGGTCGCCTATTTCACCGAAGGCGAAGCCACCAAGGGCGACTACCGTATCACCACGCTGCACGATGACGCGATGTACCGCTTTTCGTCAGAGGAAAACAAAGTCGCATTCGAATCGAACCCAGAGGCGTATCTGCCCGCCTACGGCGGATACTGCGCATTCGGCGCTGCGATGGGCTTCAAGTTTGATGGTGATCCGAACCACTGGAAAATCGTTGACAACAAACTGTATCTGAACCTGTCACAAGACATTCAGGAACGTTGGGAAGGCGATATTCCGGGCTTCATCGAACAGGCCAGCGCGAACTGGGACGACATCGCCGACAAAGATCCCGCAGAGTTGCAGCAATAATCCGCTGACAAATCAACTGGCGTCGGCGGCGGATCGTTCCGCCGCCGCAATTTGTTTGAAGCCACCTGCGCGCAACCTATCTAATTGAGACAGATCCGGAATCACCGGGCGCAAGCCGTTCGACAATGATCGGACGTAGCAGAAATCGGTACGGAATTAATAAATACGATGATCCGGTCCTGAGGCAGGGCCGTAACTAATTCAATAAACGCAAGCAAGTCTCTGACCATTGCGCAATGACTTGGAATGAAAGGATCAAAAGATGACAGGAAAACTGGCGCTTATCACAGCCGTATCGACCCTGGTTGCCGGATCGGCGATGGCCCAATCCTCGGGTAATTGGACGGGGTTCTATGGTGGTTTGCAGCTGGGTTACGTCGACGTTGACACCAATGTGTCAGGCGTTGATGGCGATGCTGCGATTGGCGGTCTCATCCTTGGATACGACTATGATCTGGGTGACTGGGTCGTGGGCGGCGGCTTTGACTATGACTGGACCGATGTCGATCTGGGGCCAGCAACGGTCGAAGATGTCTGGCGTATCAAGGCGCGTGCCGGCTACAAGGTGAACCCTCAAGGCCTGTTTTACGGTGTCGGGGGCTACGCCGATGCGGGCACCGACAATCTGGGCAGCGACAATGGCTGGTTCATCGGCGCAGGCTATGAACAGATTATCGCACCCAATGTCAGCATTGCCGGTGAGCTTCTGTACCACGAATTTGACAACTTCAATTCGAGCGGAGTGGACGTAGACGCCACGACACTTCAGTTCCGCGCCGCATATCGCTTCTGACAGATTTGCCGACAGACAGGATCGGACCCGGCGTATTTCGCCGGGTCTTTTTGTTCAGACGTCCAGTATTGTACTGCCCGTTGTCTTGCGCGCTTCAAGGGCCCTATGGGCATCTGCGATCTGATCCAGCGGGAAACGCTGGTCTATGTGGATTTTGACCTCTGCGCCCTGAACCTTTCCGAACAGTCGTCGCGCCATCGCCTGACACACTGCATGGTCCGAAATATGTGTGAACAGAGTCGGGCGCGTGATCTTTAGCGAGCCTTTCTGTCCCAGAATGCCGATGTCCACCGGCGGAACCGGGCCTGAAGCGTTGCCGAAGGAAATCATCATCCCCAACGGTTTCAGACAGTCCAACGACCCTTCGAAAGTGTCGGCCCCAACTGAATCCATCACCACATCCACGCCTTTCCCATCGGTCAGTTCAGCCACACGTTCTGCAAAATTCTCGGTTTTGTAGTTGATGCAATGGGCGGCCCCGTTGAATTGCGCCAGACTGCATTTCTCATCCGTCCCGGCGGTGCCGATCAGTTTGATGCCTTCTGATTTGGCCCATTGACAGGCGATCAGCCCAACGCCACCGGCGGCGGCATGAAACAGGACCGTGTCACCGCGTCTTAGAGGAGTTGTGCGGTGGAAAAGGTACTCGACAGTCATGCCCTTCAGCATCATCGCGGCGGCGGTTTGGAACTCAATGCCATCGGGCAGAGGGCAGACTTGCGCAGCGGGCATCACGCGGGCCTCGCAATAAGCACCAGAAGGGGCGCTGGCATAGGCGGCACGTTGCCCCGGTTGCAGATGCGTAACCCCTTCGCCCACAGCCTCGATCACACCGGCCGCCTCCATGCCCAAGGCATGTGGCAAGTCGAGCGGATAAAGCCCTGAGCGTTGGTAGACATCGATGAAATTCAGACCACAGGCATGGTGGCGAATGCGCACCTCACCCGGGCCGGGATCGCCTAGCGGTTTGTCTTCGATCCGTAAAACCTCGGGCCCGCCGAATTCCTGAATGACCACTGTACGCGCAGTTTGCTGCATGCTGACCTCCTCTTGCCTGCTCTCAAGCTAGCACGGGTTTGTCGCAGCGCAATCGGCGCAATCTCGCAGTGGTGATTCGGTGTATGCGAAAACTGTGCTATAGTTGTGTCAGGCGTTGCCGGCTGGTCCGGCCACGGGCAACCTCAAGCCGGATTCGTTCTGCGGCGCACCACTCGCCAAGGAAGGGAAGAAAGATGGCAAAAACAATCGGTAACCCGATCAGCTGGGCCGCCCAAAGCCTTGGAGCGACCAGCGAGCATGTCACAGAAAGCGTTTCACGTCTCGGAAGTTCCGAAACGCGCCAGTTGCCAAAGGTGCAGACGCTGACGATGCAGGATTTATCCGCCTGCCTGAGGGCGGGATATCAGGATTTCCTGGATACGCGGGCGGACGCGATCTTTCTCGTGCTGATCTACCCCATCGCGGGACTGCTGATGTTCGGGATGGGAATGAATCTGAACATGGTTCCCCTGCTTGCGCCGTTGGTGGCTGGATTTGCCCTGATCGGACCCGTCGCGGCTGTGGGGCTATACGAAATCAGCCGCAAGCGTGAACAGGGAACAGAGGTCTACTGGATCGATGCATTCGGTGTCTTCCGCTCACCCTCGTTCGGCGCGATTCTGGCATTGGGCTTTTATCTTGTCATGCTGCTGCTGATCTGGCTGATGATGGCCCAAACTATTTATGTCCAGACACTCGGCCCAGAACCACCCGCGTCACTCGGCGCATTTGTGGCGCAGGTCTTCACCACCGGCGCGGGCTGGACAATGGTCATTGTCGGAACCGCTGTCGGGTTCTTGTTTGCTCTCAGTGCACTTGCCATAAGTGTTGTCAGCTTCCCGCTTTTGCTGGATCGCAAGGTGGGGCTGCCGGTGGCGGTCGTGACCTCGGTTCGGGTCCTGCGGCACAATCCCCGCATCATCCTGACCTGGGGCTTTATCGTCGCAGCGCTGTTGGTGATCGGGGCAATTCCGATGCTTCTGGGACTGATCGTCGTGATGCCCGTGCTGGGACATGCAACATGGCACCTCTATCGCAGGGCCGTCGCCTGAACGTAGCAGCGCGCAAACAAACGCCGCGCGCCGACACGACTAGCCCGCGACGTTCAAGACGATCTTGCCGATGTGGTTTGATGCCTCCATCCGCTCGTGCGCGGCGGCGGCTTCTGCCAGATCAAACTCGCTGTCCATGACCGGAGCGACCCGGCCCGAGTCCAGAAGCGGCCAGACCGCCTCGCGCAGGTCCTGCGCAATCTTGGCTTTGGCCAAATCGCTTTGCGGGCGCAATGTGCTGCCGGTCAGCGTCAGTCGCTTTACCATCATCAGGGCAAAATTCAGTTCGACCACGGGACCTTGCAGAAAAGCGATCTGAACCAGACGCCCGTCCTCGGCCAGAGCTTTCACGTTGCGCGGGATATAGTCGCCGCCAACCATGTCGAGGATCAGGTTTGCCCCACCTTCGGCCCGCATGACCCCAACAAAATCCTCATCCCGATAATTGATCGCCTTTTCGGCACCAAGCTTGAGGCAGGCCTCGCATTTTTCGTCGGACCCCGCTGTTGCAAAGACCCGCGCGCCGAAGGCGTTCGCCAGCTGGATGGCGGTGGTTCCGATACCGCTGGAGCCACCATGGACCAGAAACCGCTCTCCGGCTTTCAGGCCGCCACGTGAGAACACATTGGACCAGACAGTGAAAAAGGTTTCAGGCAGGCAAGCAGCCTGTTTCATATCCATCCCGTCTGGCACCGGCAGGCAATGAGCGGCGGGCGTGGCGACGTATTCCGCATAGCCCCCACCCGGCAGCAGCGCACAGACTTGGTCACCAAGTGATAGGCCCTCAACACCCGAGCCCACGGCCACAACTTCGCCCGAAGCTTCCAGCCCCGGCAGGTCACTGGCTCCGGGTGGGGGATCGTAGGCCCCGGCGCGCTGCAAGGCGTCCGGGCGGTTCACGCCCGCATAAGCCACCTTCAAGACAACCTGGCCTGCGTCGGCTTCGGGTATCGGTCGCTCGGTCAGCTTCAGAACGTCCGGGCCACCCGGCTGAGTGATTTCGACGGCGCGCATCATCTGGGTCATGGAAAACTCTCCTTTGCCCATTGCCTAGCAGGCCCGACGGCAAAGGCCCAGACGCTTACTTGCGTGGGTTCAAGAGCCCCGGCAAATCGGCCCGCATCTTCATTGGCGGCTTGACCTGACCGACCAGCCAGTTGGGCACGGCAAGGAAGGGTTTCAGCAGCGGGTTTCCATTTACCTGCGCCTTGAGTTTTTCGAACTGCATGACGTTTTCGATCCGACGGTCCAGAAATTCCCAGCTTTTCTGATGGTCCGGCGAATCATCCCCCAGCCAGAACAGCAAGGTCGAGGAATAGACCCCCGACAACGTGGCGCGTTTGGTGTACCAGTTCACGTCGTCCGACGTGTCGCCCAGCGCGTCCCAGATCAGATCGCAAGTACCCCAGACTGCTTTGGCCCCATCCGCCGCATAGGTGGGTAAGGAAAACAGCGTCATGCCTCGACGCACCAGTTCTTTGTCTTCGACCGCCTCCAGGCGAAACCGCACGGCAGCCGCGACTTTTTCGCGGAACTTCAGCGCGCTCATATCCGCGGACTTGATCCGGTCCAGCATGGCTTGATCGCCACGTGCGTGATAGGCCAGTGCCAGATCGACCGCCCCGCGGGGACAGATTGCCCGGGCCAGACCCGCGTCCATATCGCAGTCACCAATTGCACTGCGAAAGCTGGTTTCCGACCAACCGTCGAACGGGACATGTAATAGGATTGCGTCCAGCAGCTGCTGTTTGGTCTCTTCATATGTGACGGTCATGGCAGTTCTCCGGTGTTCGGGGCCAGTACTAGACAAGATAGAACGGCTTTGCTATACGGCCAACTCCTGCAATTTCCTTGCAACTCTATCTAGAAAGGTGGTGACAACCACATGCAGGTTAGTGTTCGCGACAATAACGTCGATCAGGCGCTTCGTGCCCTGAAGAAAAAGCTGCAGCGCGAAGGCGTGTTCCGTGAAATGAAGCTGAAGCAACATTTCGAGAAACCGTCCGAGAAAAAAGCGCGCGAGAAAGCTGAAGCGATCCGCCGTGCCCGTAAACTGGCACGTAAGAAAGCACAGCGCGAAGGTTTGCTCTAAGCACCTGACTCTCGTCCAGCTTTGGATGACACTATTTGACGACCCCCGAGGCCCCGCCCGGGGGTTTGTCGTTTTAAAGACCGGTCTCAAATCGCCGAGTCCCGCCCGGCCTTCGGCGGCAAGCAGCCATTTTGGCACCAGCAGCATTTTGCCCGGCATTTTGCAGCGCAGCGAATCTCGCATTGGTAGCGTTGTAGCGCCAAAACTCGCCTAAAACGCGGCCCGCTCTATCAGTCCAATCCTCGCCCCCTGTAACTGGCCTCGTCTACTCAGACGACACATCAAAACGGAGGCTACCCATGTCGACTGCAAGTACATTCGAGCGAGAAATGCTGGAGTTGATCAACGAAGAGCGCACATCCCGCGGGCTGAACCCGCTGCAGCTGGAAACACAGCTGAACGCATCTTCCGAAGATCACAGCACCTGGATGCTGGATACCAATATGTTCAGCCACACCGGACAAGACGGATCAAGCGCGACAGAGCGGATGGAGGACGCGGGGTTTGATTTCACAGGCAGCTGGCGCTCGGGCGAGAACATTGCCTGGCAATCAGAACGCGGCGCGCCCGGCATCAGCGACGATGTCGAGCAACTGCACGCGAACCTGATGAACAGCCCGGGCCATCGTGCGAACATTCTGAACCCGGATTTCGAGTATATCGGGATTGGCGTCGAGACCGGCTCGATGCAGGGTTTTGATGCGGTCATGGTGACCCAGAACTTCGCGGCGACGGATGCAGAGGTGATGCTGGACTCAGATGAGACAGTAGTGACGCCCCTTCCTCCTGAGGATCCGGCACCAGAGGAACCCGATACCGATGTGACCGAAACCGAAGAGCCGACACCGGAAGAGCCCGAAACCGACGTCACCGAAACTCAAGACCCGGAGACAGAGGACCCTGACACCGACGTCACCGAAACAGAGGATCCGGAGACAGAAGACCCCGGCACCGACGTCACCGAAACAGAGGACCCGGAGAAGGAAGACCCTGACACCGATGTCACCGAAACCGAGGACCCGGAGACAGAAGACCCTGACACCGACGTCACCGAAACAGAGGACCCGGAGACAGAAGACCCTGACACCGACGTCACCGAAACAGTGGACCCGGAGACGGAAGACCCTGATACCGACGTCACCGAAACAGAGGACCCGGAGACGGAAGACCCTGATACCGACGTCACCGAAACAGAGGACCCGGATGATGGCTGTTTCGATGTTGCGGCTTTCCTCGCAGAAATCGAAGCTATCATCGAAGGTCTGCAGGCGAGGTTTGATCAATTCGCTTGGAATGACGACGACATGACCCCGTCCGAACCAGAGGACGATTTCGATGTGGTCATGGTCGATGACTCAGAGCCGGTTGACGATTCCCCGGCCTGTTCAGACATGGCCACCGATGATTCCGGTGACGTCTTCTTCATCAACATCTACAACTTTGATTGCATGATGGACGCGGCCTAACCGCAACCCCGGTGCGAGGCAGTCCGCTGCCTCGCATCCCAACCTGCCGCGTCAGTAGATTTTCGGTACGTGAAGTTCATCCGGCAATACGCGGCGCTCGTAATCCGGATTATAGCGCCGATCGGGCAGATTGACCTTTTCTTGCGGAACATCTGTGTAGGGAATCTTGGTCAACAAATGCTCGATACAGTTCAAACGTTCGCGTTTCTTGTCATTGCCTTCCACGATGTACCATGGCGCTTCGGGGATGTTGGTGCGGAAGAACATGTCTTCCTTCGCCTTGGTGTAAGACTCCCATCGGATGCGGGATTCCAGATCCATCGGTGACAGCTTCCACTGTTTCATCGGGTCATGAATGCGCATAAGGAATCGCAACTGCTGTTCCTCGTCGGTGATCGAGAACCAGTATTTCAGCAAGATAATCCCGGACCGAACCAGCATCCGCTCAAATTCCGGAACGTCTTGAAAAAACTGCTCGACCTGATCTTCCGAGGCAAACCCCATTACCCGTTCAACCCCGGCGCGGTTGTACCACGAGCGGTCGAACAAAACGATTTCCCCTGCCGCGGGCAGATGTGGGACATAGCGCTGAAAATACCACTGACTCTGTTCCCGACGGCTGGGCGCTGGCAAAGCCACAACGCGGGCCACGCGGGGGTTCAGGCGCTGAGTGATCCGCTTGATCACGCCCCCCTTGCCCGCGCTGTCGCGACCTTCGAACAGAATACAGACTTTGGCACCGGTATGCTGAACCCAGTCCTGAACCTGGATGAGCTCGGCCTGCAGTCGCAACAGATTTCGAAAATAGACCTTGCGGTCCAGCATATCCGGATGCTGGTCCTTGTAGATCTTGCGCACCTCCATCGATAGCATGGGTTCACTGAACTCGATCTCAAAATCTTCATCCAGCGTGTCTTCTAGCTCGGCCTCAAGCCAATCTTTGGGGGTGTCGTTATTTTCGTAGTCCAAAGTCAGCTCCTGATTAGTTTTCGGGTTCGCACCGTAGCGGGCCTGTGTAACCGCATGATGTCATCAGATAAATTGACGACACCGCGTCGCTGAAACCAAATTTGTACAACGCAAGGGTGACAGTCCCTTGAATGTGGCCCGACCGTATCCGGGATACAACCCGTAGAATTGACGCAAGGCAGACCCTTGCCCATAGGCCAAACGCCTGGTGCGTTGGGCCCCGGCCAATACAAGCGGCACACGGTTCGGAGCCAGGAAGCAGCGGCCCTCAGCGTGAGGACTGGTCGGCAATCCGGCCCCCTGTGCACCTCGCCAGATACCGGTGCTGGACCTGATACACTCTGGGTTCAACAAGGTGTGATTTGTCCTGCTTCCCTATAGCGCTGTTTCCTGAGCGTCAGACAGGCAATGCCGTCGTCTTGAACACTGTGCGCAAGGCAAACGAACTTTGCATCTGCGCCACCTTGGGCAAGCGCGACAGGTATTGGCGGTGAATGCGGGCAAAATCCTCAGTGTTTTCGGCGACCACCTTCAGGATATAGTCTGCGGTTCCGGCCATCAGATGACATTCAAGCACATCTGGAATGCGGGCTACGGCCTTTTCGAACGCATCCAGAACCTCCTCGGCCTGACCTTGCAGCGTGATCTCGACAAACACCGTAGTTGGCACGTTCATCTTGCGGGCATCCAACAGGGCAACATAGTTGCGAATGTACCCTTCTGCTTCCAACCGCTGTACCCTGCGATGACAGGCGGATGGAGACAGATTCACCTGATCAGACAGCTCCGCATTCGACATACGGCCGTTGCGTTGCAGGGCAGAGAGAATCTTACGATCGGTCGTATCAAGGCTCATCAACGCAAATCCTTTGCAGCATTTGACCACAATACGGGAAATTCTTTCAACAAACAGCACAAAGGCACGCATTGTTTCACAAAAATTGCGCCCCTAAATGCACATAATTTAGGCAGCTTAGGAACGGAGGAGGTGCACATGAGAATCGGTTGCCCCAAGGAAATCAAACCTCAGGAATTTCGGGTCGGGATGACCCCGAACGCGGCGCAGGAAGCGGTCGCGCGCGGTCATGAGGTCTTGATCGAAACCGGTGCCGGGATCGGCGCGGGCTTTGACAATGATGCCTATATCGCCGCCGGTGCCCGGATTGTGGACACGGCTGAAGACGTCTTTGCAACAGCCGACATGATCGTGAAGGTTAAAGAGCCGCAAGCGATCGAACGCAAGATGCTGCGCGAAGGGCAATTGTTGTTCACCTACCTGCACCTTGCTCCTGACCCGGATCAAACCCACGACTTGCTTGAATCCGGCTGTACCGCAATCGCCTACGAGACGGTAACAGACGCGAGCGGCGGATTGCCGCTGCTTGCGCCGATGTCCGAAGTGGCAGGCCGTCTGGCGCCGCAGGTCGGATCCTGGACCTTGCAGAAGGCCAATGGCGGGCGCGGCGTTCTGATGGGCGGCGTCCCTGGTGTGGGCCCGGCGAAAGTCGTTGTGATTGGCGGTGGCGTGGTCGGCACCCATGCGGCCCAGATTGCTGCAGGTATGGGCGCGGATGTGACCGTGCTTGACCGGTCATTACCCCGTTTGCGCTATCTCGACGATGTATTTGGCGGTCGTTTCAAAAACCAATACTCGACCGCTGGCGCAACCGCTGAGTTGATTCAGGACGCCGATATGGTGATCGGTGCGGTTCTGATCCCGGGCGCCGCGGCTCCGAAGCTGATCAGCCGGGCACAGTTGTCAACCATGAAACCCGGTGCGGTCCTCGTGGATGTGGCCATCGATCAGGGTGGCTGTTTCGAGACCTCGCGCGCGACGACCCATGCCGACCCGATTTACGAGGTTGATGGCGTGATGCACTATTGCGTGGCCAACATGCCGGGCGCTGTCGCCCGCACCTCGACCATCGCTTTGGGCAACGCAACCATGCCGTTCATGCTGTCATTGGCCGACAAAGGCTGGAAGCAGGCATGTCAGGACGATCCGCACCTGCTGAACGGCTTGAACGTACATGCCGGACAGTTGACGTATTATGCGGTCGGAAAGGCGCTCGGAATTGACGTCGTCTCGCCAAACGTCGTGATCAAGTCGTAAACCCTCCCGCCCCTGAAAGCGCCTTTAGACAAAGGCGCTTTGCAGCGTTGGGCATAGCGCCGCGCCACAGGCGCGGCGCGGTTGGTTTGAAAACCCGGCTGGCGGCACAGAAAAGGCGCCGCACAACTGTGCGGCGCCAGGCCCAACGGGAGGAGGGCATTTCCAATGCCCGATCGACGGGCGGGAGCATTCAACCCTGTTTCTGAATCTCCACCGAATGCGGGTAAGGGATCGAGACCCCTTTCGCATCGAAGGCCTCCTTGATTGCTTTTGTGAGTTCGAATTTCACATCCCAGTAGTCCGCCGCTGCGCACCATAGACGGGCCGTCAGATCAACCGAGCTGTCGCCCAGATTGGTCACACGGACCCAAGGTTCGGGATCCTTGTGAATACGTGCATCCGCATTTGCCACATCCAGAATGATCTTCATGGCCTCATCGGCATTGTCGCCATAGTCGATGCCAAAAACCAGATCGACTCGGCGCGTGTCGTGGGCCGAATAGTTGGTGATGATTGATCCCCAGGATTGTCCATTCGGTACGATGATCTGCACATTGTCCGGAGTGACCAGTTCGGTCGTGAACAGGTTCAGGTCTTTTACCGTCCCCGACGTACCTCCGATATCGACAAACTGGCCCAGCTTGTAGGGGCGGAACACAACCAGCATCACACCCGCCGCCAGATCGCTGAGTGTGCCTTGCAGCGCCAGACCAATCGCCAGCGAGGCGGCACCGAGAATGGCAACGATGCTTGTGGCCTCAATCCCGAATATCCCCAGCACAGCCACAAGAACCATCGCCAGGATTACCCATTTGACAAGGCTGGCCATGAAGTTGCCCAGTGTCGGGTCAATCTGTGGTGTCGAATTGATCCGTCGGCGCACTATCCCTGCGATTATGCCCGCAACGATCCAACCAATGATCAGAACCACCAGCGCCTTTACTGCGCTCATGATCAGAGGTGCGAATGCTCCCACCTGTGTTACGACGTCATCCACGCGCGTCTCCTTTGTCCAACAAGAAACCCGCGTCTTGCGCGCGGGATGCCCCAAAGTGTGAGGCAAAACCATCATTTGGTCTAGGTGCGAGTTCCAGCGGGTTTCCCCGTTGTTCATCTGCAAACAGACACTGACCGGCACCGCACAGCCCGTATGCCTTTCAAGATCGCCCCACGCCACCTAGGTTTGTCGGTATCCGAAACAGGAGCCTTCTCAATGCTGGATACAGAAACGCACCCGATCACGGCCCGCTGGCCGGCGAAGTTCCCTGACAGAATCCAACTCTATTCCTTCCCCACACCGAACGGCGTCAAAGCATCAATCATGTTGGAGGAAACCGGCCTGCCCTATGAGGCGCACACGGTTACGCTGGCAGATGCCGATGTCAAAAGCCCCGAGTTCCTGTCGCTGAATCCCAACAACAAAATCCCAGCGATCATCGACCCAAATGGCCCGGACGGAACCCCGATCGGCCTGTTCGAAAGTGGGGCAATCCTATTGTATCTGGCTGAAAAATCGGGAAAATTCATCGGCCAAACCGCATCTGACAAACACCGCGTCACCCAATGGCTGATGTTCCAGATGGGCGGCGTTGGGCCCATGTTCGGTCAATTGGGCTTCTTCCATAAATTCGCGGGAAGCGAAATCGAAGACCCTCGCCCGCGCGAACGATACATCAACGAAGCCAAGCGCCTGCTGAATGTTGTGAACACGCAGCTTGAGGGGCAGGACTGGATCGCCGGTGACTACTCGATCGCAGATATAGCCATCGCACCTTGGCTGCGCGGGTTGGATTTCTATGATGCGAAAGAGGTTGTCGGCTGGGACGACCACACCAATCTGTCGGCCTATCTGGATCGGTTCCTGGACCGTCCCGCCGTTCAAAAAGGTCTGGTTACACCGTCAAGAAGCTGACCGAAAAACGGGCAGCGGCATCTTCATGCCGCGCCTTTTCCAAGTTTACTCGGGCAACCTGCCCAATTCGACATAGCGAAGAATCTCAACAACCTGAGAAGGGTGTTCTGCGACGGCGAGTGCGGCCGCATCAACCTCTTTCAAGGCATGCTGATGTTCGGGACCATGCAATACGATGATTGATTTGCCCAATGCCGCCGCATAGCCGGCGTCAAAGGCCGCGTTCCATTGCTTGTATTTTTCGCCAAAACGCACAACGACGATATCAGCGTCCGAGATGCCCTTACGGGTCCGGATCGCATTGACCATCGCGCCCTTGTGGTCATGCCAGTACTTGTCCGGCTCCTCCCCCAGGATCGCAACTCCGCAATCGTCCGACGCCCCGTGATCCGTCACCGGACTGCTGAACACAATGTTCAGGTCCAGCTTCGCCGAACCCTGAATGATCTCTTCGCGCCAATCCGTATGAATCTCACCTGACAGATACACGTTCAACATCGCCAACTCCTGTCTTTCTAGGAAAGGGGCGAAACCCGCCCCGTCTTTTTGTTCAAATACGACCGCCGGACAAGGTTTCAACCTCAGCCGCGCAGAACGCCGCCGGTTGCCTTCAAGACCTTGGCGATGATCTTCTCGGCCACCGCTTCGATCTCCTTTTCCTTCAGCGTCGCATCCGTGGGTTGCAGCCGGACGGTGATGGCCAGTGATTTCTTGCCCTCGCCCAGACTGCCACCGATAAATTCGTCGAAGACACGGACATTTTCGATCAATGTCTTGTCTGCCCCGGCCGCCGCATTCACCAGTGTCAGAGCTTCGACATCAGATCCGACCACAAAGGCAAAATCCCGCTCGACCGCTTGCAGATCGCGCAGTTCCAGCGCAGCGCGGGTTGCTCCGGATTTGCGGGGCATCGGGACCTCATCCGGCCAGATGGTGAAGGCCATCGCCGGACCTTTGACATCCATCGCCTGCAGGATGCGAGGATGCAGTTCACCAAACACCCCCAACACCTTTTTGGGACCCAGACAGATCTTGCCGTGACGACCCGGATGCCACCAGGCATCACCGTCACGCAGAATCTGAACCTTGGTGGGTGCGCCAATTGCGGCAAGCACGGCCTCGGCATCCGCCTTGGCATCAAAGACATCAACCGGACGAGACGCGCCGTGCACGTCCTTTGGCCCATCGCGGCCAACCAGCAGGCCTGTAATCTGGGTTTTCTGTTCGCCGGGCTCGCCGTCGTGAAAGACCGGGCCGACCTCGAACAGCGCCACGTCCGCATAGCCCCGCGCCTGATTGCGGGCTGCGGCCTGCAACAGACCGGGCAGCAGATCGGGGCGCATATGGCTCATCTCGGACGAGATCGGGTTTTCCAGCTGGGTCGCCTCGTCGCCGCCACCGAACAGCGCCGCAGCGGCCTGATCAATGAAGGTGTAAGATACGCATTCATTGTATCCCAGCGCAGCACAGGTCCGCCGCGCCATCGACTGACGGCGCTGCGTCGGCGTCATCACGGGCTTCGGGATTCCGTCTGTTACCCGTGGCAAAGGCTTGCCCTGCAGCTTGGTGAGTGAGGCAATCCGCGCGACTTCCTCGACCAGATCGGCTTCGCCCATGATATCGGGCCGCCAACTTGGCACATGGGCCATTTCGCCTTCCAGACGGAAACCCAGACGTGTCAGGGTCTGGCGCTGCTCGCTTTCGGGAATGTCCATTCCCACCAGCGACTGTACTCGCGCTGAATTCAGTCTGTAGGCCCGCGCATGGTTCGGCGCCTTGCCCGCCTCGACCACATTCGAGGCTTCACCCCCGCAGATATCCAGAATCATCTGGGTAGCGTGTTCGAGCCCTTCCAGTGTGTAGTCCGGGTCCACCCCACGTTCGAACCGATAGCGCGCGTCGGAATTGATCTTCAGCGCGCGGCCCGTCAGGGCGATCTGGACGTGATCCCAGAACGCGCTTTCCAAAAATACGTTCACCGTCTCTTCGGTACAGCCGGTCTCTTCACCGCCCATGATCCCGGCGATCGACTCGGGGCCTTTGTCGTCCGAGATCACCATCATGCCCGGTTGCAGCGTGTATTCCTTCTCGTCCAGCGCCACCAGTTTCTCGTCGCCTTTGGCGCGATGGACCCGCAGGTTGCCCTGAACCTTGTCCGCATCAAACACGTGCAGCGGGCGGTTGTGATCGAAAGTCATGTAGTTGGTGATGTCCACCAAGGCCGAGATCGGACGCAAACCAATCGCCTTGAGCTGATCCTGCAGCCATTGCGGGCTGGGTCCGTTCTTCACACCCTTGATCAGACGCCCGGTGAAATGGGGTGCGCCGTCCAGCGTGTCCTCGTCAATGGTCACCTTGATCGGACTGTCGAAATCGCCCGGCACGGGGGCATAGGCGCGTTCTTTCAGCGTACCCACACCGCGCGCGGCCAGATCGCGGGCGATACCCGCAACACCCAGCGCATCCGGGCGGTTCGGGGTGATCGCAATCTCGATCATCGGGTCTATCTTGGACGGATCGTTCTCGGCCAGCCAGTCTACGAATTTGTCGCCCACTTCGCCCGATGGCAGTTCGATGATGCCGTCATGTTCGTCCGAAAGCTCCAACTCACGCTCGGATGCCATCATACCAAAGCTCTCGACACCGCGGATCTTGCCGACGCTGATGGTGATATCCAGACCGGGGATATACATGCCCGGCTTGCAAACCACGACCGTGATCCCTTCGCGCGCGTTCGGTGCGCCGCAGATGATCTGCAAATCGCCCTCATCGGTTGCAACGGTACAGACCCGCAGTTTGTCGGCATCGGGGTGCTTTTCGGCATGTTTCACATGGCCTAGCGTAAAGCCCGCCAGCCGGTCCGCCGGGTTGACGATCTCTTCGACCTCAAGGCCAAGGTCGGTCAGCGCCTCGGCGATCTCATCAACCGACGCATCCGTATCGAGGTGGTCTTTCAGCCAGGACAGAGTGAATTTCATTGCAGCGGGCCTTTTTCGGCAAACATTCAGTCGGCACAGGCAATGACAAAGAATGCGCCAAGGTGCAAGCGTTGCGGCTCACGGATAGGTGGGGGTGCGGCCCAAAAGTTCGTCCAGCTGCCAGCCGATCCAGCCATGGGGAATAAAGTGCCCGCCGGGGTGGGTGTCCAGCGTAACCTGCCCTTGCGCGCAATCGGTCCACTCAATCCGGCTAAGCGTCAGGAAGGGCTTCACGCTCCAATCCCCACGCGAGGTCGCGACGTTGCAGTCGAACTTGGCTTTCCACAGCGCCACCGGATAGGTGGTATCGCCATCCGGCCCAAAGGGAAAATCCATCACCGTATCGTCCAGCCCATGTACATGGCGCACCTCGCGCGGGGCTTCCGGGCAGTCCTCGGTCTGGCGGATCGAGCCCGCAACGGCCAGCAGCGCCGCGATGTCATTGCCCGACTGACAAACAAACCGCCACGCCATCGCGCCGCCGTAGGAATAGCCCGAAGCATAGATGCGTTCAGGATCAATGGGATAGTGTTGGGCCACATCCTCAAGAACCCGATCGGCGAACGGCACGTCTGCGGTATCAGCAGTCCAGAAGTTCCAACTTTTGCCCAGCCCGTTCGGAGCCACCAACAGCACATCGCGCAGCTTGGTCGCCCCGGCGATGCGTTCATGGTTCACCACCACATCGCCCTGCCGCGCCCAGCCGTGGAAATGCAACAGCACCGGCAGAGGCGTTTCGCCATCCCAACCATCAGGTTCCAGCACATGGTAAGAACGGTCGCCGACCTCACAGGCGTTGTCGTCGTGGCAATCGGTGTTCCACGGTCCCATGGCAAAGACCGGTGAGGCGATGAGCAACAAGAGGCAGAGCAATCGATAGATCATAGGCCCGAGCCTAGCGACGTCTGCCGCACTGTCACATAACATATTGGTGTAAGGTGGGATTTCACCCCACCATCCGGCGCATGGTGGGCTGAAGCCCACCCTACATCCGATCAAATCCCCGAGCCGCGCTGTCGCCAGACCGCGGGATGGCGATCCTAGTTCTGTATTGGGCACTTTATCCCAGCCAAATCCGCGCACTGTTCGAGCGTTGCGCTGGCGGAGACAAATCGCCAGCCCGTCCGGGCGGTGTCGTCCATTGGGCTCGAACCAATAGAGCCAAAATGAACGACCGATAGCGCGGCGGCCTATCGGCCTTTGCTCCGCGCAACAGCACTCAGAAACCCATGGTTCCATTTATCCTGTGCCAATAGGTTACAAGTTCAGCCCAAACAGGCGGCACAATAAGACTTAACGAAAAGGTTAGTATCGCAGCACCGAGAAAATAAGTGGCGAAGGTGTGTAGTCGCTCAACCTGCCCGATGAACCCAGTGATCTTTTTCTCCCATTGGCTCAATTCGAGTATTTCAAATCGCCCATCAACCGTCACATCCATGTGCTTCATCGAAAGCAAGTAGAGCCAGATCGCAATCAAAAGTGTAGAAAGCCCAACCAATAGGCCGGGTGCAAAAAGATCACTGTTTTTGAGCATCCCCAATCCGGTGATCTTTTCAGCCAAACCAACCAAACTTGCAGCCCCAAGGAGCCCAGACGCGACCGCCAGACCTCGTTGTGATCGAGCTTGTACATTTCCAAGAACCTGCAACGAGCGGTCAACTCGGTTTACTTCCCAAGTACGTTTGCTCTCGGCAGAACATAACGGGCAGTTTGTCGTATAACCATCAGAACTATCGCAAAACGACCCATGCTCCCGGCACAAGTACCTTCCGCGATTGACGCTCAGAAAGTGATAGTTCACCGCGACAAACCACCATGCAGGTTCGGCATATCCAGCGCTGCGAACCCGTAGTGCCTTAGCCAGCGCAGGTCGGAATCAAAGAACGCCCGCAGGTCCGGAATGCCGTATTTCAGCATCGCCAGACGGTCGATCCCGATCCCGAAGGCAAAGCCCTGATAGACCTCGGGGTCGATGTTGCCCGCGGCAATCACCTTGGGGTGGACCATGCCGGACCCCAGAATCTCCATCCAGTCGTCGCCCTCACCGATCTTCAGCTGGCCGTTGTCCCAGGAACAGCGGATATCGACCTCGGCTGACGGCTCGGTGAAAGGGAAGTGCGAGGCGCGGAAGCGCAGTTCGACGTCGTCGACCTCGAAATACGCTTTCACGAACTCTTCCAGAACCCATTTCAGGTTCGCCATCGAGATGTCCCTGTCGATGGCCAGCCCCTCGACCTGATGGAACATCGGCGTGTGCGTCTGGTCATAATCGGCACGGTAGACGCCGCCCGGACAGATCACGCGGATCGGCGCGCCCTGCAGTTCCATCGACCGGATCTGCACCGGAGACGTATGGGTGCGCAGCACATGTGGCGGGCGATTATCGCCCTCGGCGCGGTGCATGTAGAACGTGTCCATCTCGGCCCGCGCGGGGTGGTGGCCCGGGATGTTCAAGGCGTCGAAGTTGTGCCAGTCGGTCTCGATCCGCGGCCCTTCGGCCACCGAGAAACCCAGTTCGGCAAAGATCGCGGTCAGTTCCTCGGTCGCCTGACTGACCGGGTGGATCGAACCCTGACGACGCGCGCGGGTCGGCAAGGTCACGTCTAGCCATTCAGTGCGCAGACGCTCATCCAGCGCGGCATCTGCCAGCGCGGCCTTCTTGGCGGACAGGGCCGAGTTGATCTCATCCTTCAGTGCGTTCAGAGCCGGGCCTGCGACCTGACGTTCCTCGGGGGTCATCTTGCCCAGCTCGCGCATTTTCAGCGCGACTTCGCCTTTTTTACCCACGGCGGCAACACGGATCGCCTCAAGCACGTTCTCATCGCCCGCTTCGGCGATCTGACCCAGATATTTTACCTTTAGATCGTCCATGACGCTTCCTGATCGTGGCCCCTGAATTCTGCTCAGGTCCTGCTATCACAGCCGCCCGCGAAAGCAAGAGGGCGATCAGGCCGCGTGGAGCAATGCAACGCTTCCGCCCTGCTGCACCAGGCGTACGACCGGTCCATAACCGGTCAGAGACCCGCGCAGATCAGGAAATAGGGCGAACAGTTTGGCCCGGGTCAACGCCAAGAGCACGCCCAGCCCCTCTTGCGCCGGAAAGAAACTTTCCTAAACCAGACCGGACGTCTTCACCTGCTGACGCTTGTCGAAAAGCAGATGCACGTGGTGGAGGATATCACGGGGGGCCTCTCACACACTGCACCCGTTGATCAGCAAACGGGCACTATCCCTCGGGGGTGTTGGTCGCAGGCCAGTATCCGGCCCCTGGTCCCTATTGAAAGGCGGCAGCTCTGGCTTGGCACAGTATTTTCAAACCCTGCCGGTTTTTTGGCACCTTTGTCAGTAGCTGTATTCGGGGAATATCCGGGTCAGGTCGCCGTTCCAGTCGCCGTTGTAGTGATCCAGCAACTCGTCTGCCGGGACTTTGCCCGTTTCGATACTGTCTTTCAGCGCATTCAGGAAATGTGTTTCGTCGGGGACGAGCCCACCAGCCCCGGGGAAGGCGCGCGCCTTCAGACCGGATTCCGAGATCGAAACGACCTCGCGCGCCAGATCATGCATGTTGATGTTGCCAACCTGCGCCTGCAACCCGTCCTCGGCGGCTGCGACCCGCAACGCCTCGCGCGTCTCGGTGTCCCAGCCTTTGACCAGATCCCAGGCCGCGTCCAACGCGCCCTGATCATAGGTCAGACCGACCCAAAACGCGGGAAGCGCGCACAGCCTGCGCCACGGGCCACCATCGGCGCCGCGCATCTCCATGAACTTCTTGATCCGCGCTTCGGGGAAAGCTGTGGTAAGGTGATCGGCCCAGTCAGACAGGGTCGGGGTTTCCCCCGGCAGCGCTGGCAACTTGCCCTTCAGGAAGTCCCGAAACGACATGCCCAGTGCATTGATGTACTGACCGTCACGATAGACAAAATACATCGGTACATCGAGCGCGTATTGCACGTAGCGTTCAAACCCAAAACCCTCTTCAAACACAAATGGCAGCATTCCGGTACGCGCGTCATCCAGATGCCGCCAGATATAGCTGCGCCAGCTTTTCTGGCCGTTCACCTTGCCTTCAAAGAAGGGCGAGTTGGCAAACAGTGCGGTCGCCACCGGTTGTAGCGCAAGCGCCACGCGCAGTTTTTGCACCATGTCGGCCTCGGAACCAAAGTCGATATTGACCTGAACAGTGCACGTGCGTCGCATCATGGCGCGACCCATGGTGCCGACTTTTTCCATATAGTCGTTCATCAGCCGATAGCGCCCCTTGGGCATCAGCGGCATCTCGTCATGGGTCCAGATCGGGGCCGCACCCAGGCCGATGAACCCGACACCGATCTCGTCCGCGATGTCTTTCACCTCACGCAGATGCGTGTTCACCTCGTCACAGGTTTCGTGGATGGTTTCGAGCGGTGCGCCCGACAGCTCAAGCGCGCCACCCGGTTCCAGGCTGACATTGGCACCGTCCTTTTCAAGTCCGATCAGATGCCCGCCCTCGCGGACTTCACCCCAGCCATGCCGGTCGCGCAGACCTTCCAACACCGCAACGATCGAGCGCTTGCCTTCGAAAGGCAGCGGTTTCAGGGTATCCTTGCAATATCCGAATTTCTCATGCTCGGTGCCAATGCGCCAATCTGGTTTGGGCTTGCAACCGGATTCCAGATATTCGGCCAGTTGCTCATGGCGCTCGATTGGACCGCCGCCGGACTGAGGGATGGACATGAACCGTGCTCCGATCCTGATGTGTCTGTCGTTCGGTCAGTCGTGGGGGCAAACTACGCCAGTGTCAATGCAGCCTGAGATGCGCCGGACGCGACGACGTGCGTTCCCAAATCACCACCGGATGTCGCGCGCCGCCATGCAGTTCCGCAAGCATCTGTTGCGTTTTCAGCCCCGGCAAAGTCGAGAATACATCGAACAGCGCCTCGGCCCCTTCCGCATTCACAGGAATGTGAAGCGTCGGCTGGCCCGGTTGATCCAGTATCCAATGTGCCGGGGTCGAAGTCGGGTCGAGCGCTAGCCGTTCGATTTCGCGGGTAGCCACAATGCCGCCATCCAAAGGGCCAAGATAGGTGATCTGCCCCTCATCGACGCTTACCACGCCCTGCCCACCGGCCCCGGTGCGAAACCGGGCGCGTTGTACGCCGACGACTGTCAGAGCTACCGATAGGGCAACAAGCAACCATCCCAACACACCCAGCAAACCGCCAGGGCCACCGATCCAACTGAGCCCCAGAACCAGCACAAACGCCGCGACAACAACCTCGCGCCACCGCCAAAGGGCCAGCTTGGCTTCGGGTCGAATGAAACTCATATCGGTCTTCCTGTTTCAGCGCCGTGACGGCGAACTTCGTCAATAGCCGGTCCGCTCAAAATCGGGCCACCACGCGCAATCTTCAAGGGGGTGTTCTATTTCCGATCCTAATCTCGGAACGCACGGTCTTTGACGCGGATCACCGGTTTGGTCAGATATTCCAAAACTGTCTTGGGTTCCGAAAGCATATCCACCTGCGCGACCATGCCCGGGATCACGTCCAGCGCTTTCCCGTCCGCATCGGTCAGCGATCCGTCTTACTGTATCTCGACCACATAGACCGAGGTTTCCCCGTCGGGGGCCAGAATCGTATCGGCCCCGATCCGTGTCACCCGCCCGTCCAATGCGCCATAGCGTGAGGCATCATAGGCCGTACTGCGAACTTTCACGTCCTGATCCGGTCGGATGAAGGCAATGTCATCCGGCGCGACAAACGCCTCGACTGTAACGGAATCGCCAAACGGCACGATCTCGGCCACGGTCTGTCCTTGCTGAGCAACGCCACCCAGTGTCGAGATCAGGACCTGATTGACAACCCCGCGCGCCGGGGCCCGGATTTCCGCGCGCGCCAATCGAGCCTGAAGGGCGGGAAGGCGCGTCTCAAGCGCGGCCAGCCGGGCCTGCGTTTCGGTCAATTCCCGGTTCGCGGTCGAGCCGAACTCGCGCGTGCGGGCAACAATCTGACTGTCAATCTCGGTAAAAGCAGCCTCCGCCATCAGGATCCGGTTTCCCGCATCACTCAGTTGACCATTCTGACGACTGAGTTCGCGGCGCAAATCGATCATCGCCAGGGGGCTTTCGATCCGGCGCTCTACCAAAGGCTGGATGACGCTGATCTCTTCTCCCAAATGCCCGATTGTCTCGTTGTTGACATCCTTGCTGATCCGGGCGGCTTCGATCTCGGCCAGCTTGATTTCGCGGCGGGCGTCCAGAACCTCAAGATCGGCTGTCAGATGCGCTGCCATGGCCAAAAATAAACCCGTTCCGCTTCCAGTAGCGCACCTTCGACGGTGGTGCTGTCGGGCGATTGCGAACAAGCATATCGTCCTTGCTGCCGGCATAGGCGACTTTGCCGCCATTCAGAACATTCACCCAGTCTACCAACTGCAACAGGCTGGTTCTATGAGTCACCAGAACAAAGGTGCGATCCTCTGACAGCCAGCTTTTTTGGATTGTCGATGACCTGCGCTTCGGATTGTACATCCATGCCCGAGGTCGGTTCATCCATGACAAGCGTTGGTGGATCGCCAATCAACGCCCGGGCAATGGCAACCGCCTGACGCTGTCCGCCAGACACACCTGCGCCCCCTTCATGCACCTGCATGTCATACCCATGTGGATGTGTCGCCGCGATCCTGTCGGCCAGTGAAATCGTAGCCTTGCCATGGACCTCATCATCGGTGAAGCCAAACCACCCGGCGATGATGTTTTCTCGTAAGATCCGAAAAACAGACAACAATCCTGTAAGGCAGCACCAATATTGCGGGTCTTGTCTACCGGGTACACCGCACGCGCATCCAAACCATCCAGCAGAACCGCACCGTCATCAGGTTCGTACAAGCCCAGGATCAGACAGCAAAGTGATCGGCACCGCAATGGCTGGAACAAGGGCCAGTGGCCCGCCAATTGCCCAGATCACACCGATGAAAACCAACAGGAACGGCAGGTCAACCAAAGCCACAAGCGAAGCCGAGGTGAAAAAGTCGCGAACCACTTCAAAGTCCCGCAGGATCGAAGCCATGCGTCCGTTCTCTCCGCCGGCGCCTTCATCTTCAGTGCCATGGGATGATTGAACAACCGCTCGGCAATCTTCAGGTCCGCGCGCTTGCCCGCCGTGTCGATAAAGCGCGAGCGCAGGTTCTTGATCAGAAAATCGAACAGCAGTGCAAATCCGACCCCTGCGACCAGCGCCAACAGGCTGTCGACCGCTTCATTCGGCAGGATGCGGTCATAGACCACCATAGTGAACAGCGACGTCGCCAGACCCAAAATACTGGTCACCATTGCCGCCAAGATGATCTGCACATAGACGCCCCGCAGATCACTGAAGGCGGACCAGAACCAATGTCCCTGTGGGGTTGAACGATCCTCATCCGAGCGGCGTGTGCGTGAGGCACGCAGTATCCAACGGGCTTTGATAAGGCGCTTGTCCTGACGCCGCCAGATTTGCGGCTCGGTCGAGCCGTTGCTGGCGTCGATCACAAGAAAACGGTCTTTGTCTTCGCGGTCCAGAACCACAAAGGGGTCACCGTCCGCGTCGAACGCTAGTACAGGGAACAGGATCGGGTCGAGTTTGAGCAAGCGTGCCTTACCGAAATCGGCCTTGTAGCCTGCTGCCTCTAGAGCGCTTACCGCGTCTTCAACCGCAAAGGCCTCGTGGTTGCCTTTGAACACTCGAAAGAAATCCGCCTCGGACAACCCGTGACCCATCCTCTCTGTAAGAAGCTGAAGATGCGTGATCAGCGGGTCCGTTGCGGTTGGGGTCATGGTAGGCGTCACAACGTCGGATCGGTTGTTTGCGCTACGCCTAACGCGTCCAGAATATCGCCGGTTACGGCGAGCACCGCGTATTCGGCCCGCCGCGCCTGCGCCTCAAGTTGGATGACCCGCACTTGCGCTATATTCAATTCGCGCAGGGCATCCAGCATCTGGACCAACGTCGAACGTCCGATGTCGAATTGCCCCCGCGCTGCGTCGAGCGCCTGTTCGTTGATCTCGACCGCACGGCGGGCCGTGGCCAACCGTCGCTGGATCGAGTTCGTCTCTTCCAGCGCTTGCGACAGGTTGCGCTGCAACTCGCGGCGCAATTCTTCTTCGTCCGCCTCGCTTTGTTGCAGATTGGCGCGGGCCGTTTCAACATTGGCGCGGGCCGACCCGCCCTGATAGATCGGAACGGACACACCAAGTCGGGCCTGTGCCCCATCGTCAATGCTGCCCTGATCGAAATCCGTCTCAAGGATCGCCGACAGCGTCGGTCGGGTGGCACGCTCTGCGACCACAACCTCTTGCTGGCGCACCTGGCTGACAGCAACCTGGGTGCGAAGACGCGGGCTGCGCTCGACCATCTCTGGCGAGGTGGCTGCGGACAAGACCGGCGCTGGGGGAATGGACGGAATCGCGCCGGGGCGACTTCCGAAAATCTCGATCCAGGTTGCGGTTGCCAATTCAACATCCGTTTGTGCCTGCGCCAGTTCAGTTTCGGCGTTTGATTGCCGCCCTTGCCCCGCCAACAGATCGGCGACTGAACCGGCGCCCGCATCAAAGCGCGATTGCAGGTCGCTGACCAAGGCATTGGTACGCTCAAGATTCTGCCGGGCCTGTTCCTCCAAACGGCGATTGCGGTCCAGATCGATAATGGTCTCGATCGCTTCAAAGCTCAGCGCGCTCAACTCTGACAATTCGTTCAACCAAGTCTGACGCGCCTCGATCTGCCGCAATCCAACGCGGCCAGAGACTTTACCGCCGTCATAGATGATCTGGCTGAGGCGCAAGATCGGAACGGTATCCCCGTCCGAAGTCAGCGACGTCTCGGCTTCAATCTGGGGTAGAAAGGCGCCCTTTTCCGCATCGATCCGCGACCGGGACGCAAGGACACTGGCGGCCCCGGCTGCCGTGGTGGGTGATGTGGCGACAGAGGTCCGGACCAATTCCGCAAATTCCGTCCGCGCCACGGTTCCCGTCAGATTGTTTTGTGTTCTGGCAGAGGTTCGGGCAGTTTCCGCTGCAGGATCAAAGGACTGTGTTCCCTGCAAGTCTTCGCTGCAGCCCGCCAAAATGATCGTGGCCATTACAACCGACAACCATACTTTCATGGTGCCAACGCTCCTGGTTTCAGTTCTGCGCCCGAAAAAAGATCATCGGTCAATGCATCCAAAAAAGCGCGGTCCTCTGCTCGCGTTTCAGGAGTATTTTGCGGTTGGGAAGGAACCTTGAGCGCTGTCAGTTTCTTTAAGTTGTGGCGTGACAACAACTGCGTATGTGCCGCTCCCAACGCGCCGCTTTGCTCAAGCGATGCGAGGACCTGCGCCGGTGCGCGGCGCAACGCCTCTTCATCCGGTTCGAACAGGGCGACACCTCCGCCGTATGGGCCCGAGGCCTGTTTCAGAACGCCAGCCCCCTGCAACGCGGATCCGATTTTGTGTATCATTTCCATCCCCGTGACAAACTGAGCAAACCCGCGCGCGACAGGCTCAAGAACAGGGGATAACGCGCCCCCTTGGTATAAAGACTGGCCTTGTGCGCCTACGCAGTCTGGGTCTTGCCAAATGCCCAGCACATGACTGTCCCCTTCCGGCAATACGGTAAAAGGGTAAACGCGCAGTAAAAATGGAACCGTGCACAGCCTCAACCCGCCATCTGCCCTGAGCCAGGGACATTTGGCCTTACGAGACGCGCGCAGTGGCACCAGCGCGCGCCATTTGTCCCGAACCGGGACAAAAAACTAGGGCAGTTCCAGCGTCAGCGCCGCCAATTCGGAGGCACTGATCAGAACTGACGGCATCTGCACTACAAAGCGAAAATCCGAAGGACTGCGCCAGTGCAAACCGGCGCAGCCTTCTTGAGTCAGCGGTCGCGGTCTGTTTGCGACGGGTGAAGTCATAGGCACCCCCGCAGCGTCACACCAGTTCCGATGTCGGGGGCAAGTCGATTTCCGAGTATTTCAGGAACCCATCAATGAAGCCCCCCGAAAACTGGCTGACGTCTGAATTTGTGAAGTTCGCGATTGTGTCCCCCAAGTTCTGGACCCATTGATTTGGTTGCAGTCGACGTGGCTGCATGATTCAAGCCCCTGAGTTTCAGGAGGTGCGATGAGCAATCTATTCTGGCTGACTGACGAGCAGATGTCTCGCCTTCAGCCTTGCTTTCCGAAGAGCCACGGCAAGCCTAGGGTTGATGACCGACGCGTGCTGAGTGGGATTGTCTTCATCAATCGCAACGGGTTGCGGTGGTCTGATACCCCTCGCGAATTTGGGCCGCCCAAGACGCTATGTAACCTACGGAAACGGTGGCGCGATATGGGTGGGATCATGACCGGACTGGCTGCAGAAGGAACCGATCGAAAGACCATCATGATTGACTCTACCTACCTCAAAGCACACCGCACGGCCTCAAGCCTGCGGTTGAAAAAGGGGGGCGTGGCAGACTGATCGGGCGAACCAAGGGCGGCATGAATACGAAGTTGCATGCCGTTACTGACAGCCTCGGACGCCTCATCCGCTTCTTCATATCCGCTGGGCAGGTTAGCGACTACACAGGGGCCAGGGCTCTGGTAAACAGTCTGCCATTGGCTGACTGGCTGCTGGCGGATCGAGGCTATGACGCAGACTGGTTCCGCGAAGCCCTTAAGGACTTGGGAATGAAGTCCCGCATCCCAGGTCGAAAGTCACGCGACAAGCCTATCCGGTACGACAAGCGTCGCTACAAACGCAGAAACCGCATCGAGTTCATGTTCGGCCGATTGAAGGACTGGCGCTGCGTCGCCACTCGCTATGACAGATACCCGAAAGTCTTCCTGTCGGCCATCGTTCTCGCAGCCACCGTGCTGTCCTAGATGTAAATCAATGAGCCTAAAACCTAGGTGGTCCGATCTTCTGGCAGGTTTGTGTTCATCCATTAGATTTCCTTTTTGACGCCGTCGCCTTCTCCGACCAAAATGGCATCAATGCCCGGAAGATTGGATTGCGCAATCGCTTCGTTCCATCGATCTTCGGCGGAAATCTTCCCCGCCAATGCGTCGACGAAATCAATCAGAGCGTTTTTCATACTGTCCCGCTATTTGCATTTCACTTGTTAAATTTACTGACCAACAAAAAACAGGCTTTCCGAAGACCAGTCAACAAATTCATGGTTTTCGAGCTACTCAAGCTGTCCTGTTTTCAAGGGGTTGCGTGAAAGAGCAGCGTTCTGACCATCTTGATTCCCGGAATTCCCGCATCTCACGCCGCTGCCTCATGCACTGAAACAGCATTGGGAGTTTCCACAATTGGAGAAGGTGTCCGAGGTCAGCAGCCGGCAACGCGCGTACAATTCCAGGCAGATTGATGAAGTGTTCCCGTATCCCGTCTAATGTCCGGGTCGAACAAGTCAGGACCAATCGCCCAAGGCTTGTTGCCACATGGTCAATGCCGCCACCGCAGCGGTGTCTGCCCGCAGAATGCGCGGCCCCAGGCTGACAACATGCGCGTAGGGCAACGCGGACAAACGCGCGCGCTCTCGGTCAGAAAAACCACCTTCGGGGCCAATAAGAATCGCCCAGGGTTGGCCCTTTTTGTGTGCAGCCAGCCGCAAAGCCGATCCAACTTCGGCCTCGTTGCAGAACATCAGCTGCCGATCTTGAGGCCAGGTATCCAACACGTGATCCAATCGGCGCAAATCGGCCACCTCGGGTACGAAAGTGCCACCGCATTGCTCTGCCGCCTCTACGGCATGGGCCTGCAATCGATCCTGCCGTATGCGTTCAGAGTTGGTGAATTCAGTCTGCACCGGCAGAATTTGCGCCGCGCCCATCTCGGCCGCCTTTTCGACGATGAAATCGGTGCGGGCCTTTTTGATCGGTGCAAACAAAAACCAAAGGTCTGGCGGCAACTGCAATGGCTTGGTCTGGTGCAGACAGGTCAGCACGCCACCGCGTTTGGCTGCCTCGGCCACCTCGGCCAACCATTCACCGTCCTGACCGTTGAACAGGGCCACTTGCGCCCCGACACTCTGCCGCATCACGCCAAACAGATAGTGCGCCTGTTCACGCGTCAAAGGAACCGATTGCCCCTGACCCAAGGGCTGCTCTACATACAGTCTGATCTTCGCACTCATGAGACCCTACATATGCAAGGCAATGCTCCAACACCAGACGGTCAGGTCGCCGATGCCGTCACCGGCAATTGGGTTGACACCCGCGCGCCCGCCTTCTTGCGCCCGTATCTGCGCCTAAGCCGGGCGGACCGTCCCATCGGGACATGGCTGCTGCTTATCCCGTGCTGGTGGGGGCTGGCATTGGCGATCCTGAGCGACGGCTCACCGAGGGCGGAGGATCTGTGGATTGCCATAGGGTGCGCGTTCGGAGCTTTTTTGATGCGTGGCGCCGGATGCACCTGGAATGACATTACCGATCGTCGCTTCGACGCACAGGTCGAACGCACGCGGTCCCGCCCGATCCCCTCCGGTCAGGTCAACGTCCGACAGGCCGTGATCTGGATGGGGCTACAGGCGCTGCTGGCGTTGGGAATTCTTCTCAGCTTCAACAATGGTGCGATTGTGATGGGTGTGTTGTCATTGGCACCCGTCGCTTTGTATCCGTTCGCCAAGCGCTTTACGTGGTGGCCGCAGGTTTTTCTGGGGCTGGCGTTCAACTGGGGTGCCCTGCTGGCCTGGGTTGCCCATACCGGGTCGCTGGGATGGCCCGCGGTGGCGCTGTATCTGGCCGGAATTGCATGGACGTTGTTTTATGACACGATCTACGCCCATCAGGATGCCGAGGACGATGCGCTGATCGGAATCAAGTCAACCGCCCGGCTGTTCGGGTCGGATACGGCCAGATGGCTGAAGTATTTTCTGATTTCAACCGTATCCCTTTTGGGTTTGGCTATCATAGATGCAGGCGTTCCCGACGCCCCGATCTGGGCGGTTTGCGTTGCGCTCTTTGGCCCATGGGCCATGGGGTGGCACATGACATGGCAGTTGCGCAGTCTGGATATCGACGACAACGCAAAACTTCTGCGTCTGTTCCGCTCGAACCGCGATACCGGCCTTATTCCGCTGATCTTCCTCTGCGTCGCGCTGATGCTCTGATTGCACCTGCGGTCCGGGGTCTGTAAGAGTCCGCGCAAAAGCCCGAGGAGTCTCAAGCCCGCATATGCGTCTGCCCTATTTTGTAGCTGTTTCCCTGATCTTCCTTGGTTCCGCCGGGCTGTCTCTTTTGTTTGCGGGATATGCCGTGACAAAGGTCGAGGATGCATCGGAATTCGCCGTACGACGCGCGTTGGACCTGAGCGGCCACGACTGGGCCGAAGTTGAATCCGACGGTCTGCGCGTGGTCCTGACCGGGACAGCACCGGATGAAGCCACACGGTTCAACGCGCTGACCGCCGCAGGAACCGAAGTCGATACATCGCGGGTCATTGACGAAATGGATGTGACGGCGACATCAGCGCTGGCCGCCCCGCATTTCTCGGTCGAAATCCTGCGCAATGACAGCGGCGTATCCGTCATCGGCCTGATCCCGGCCAGCATGGATCGCCAGGCCCTGATGGACCGGCTGCGCGATCTGGACGCGGCACCGCCCGTCTCGGATCTGATGGAGACAGCCGACTATCCAAAACCCAAAGGTTGGGACGACGCGATCGCTTACGCAGTGGCGGCCCTGTCCGATCTGCCGCGGGCCAAAATCTCGGCAAGCCCCGGTTTGGTCCGGATCACCGCGATTGCGAAAAGCCAGCAAGAAAAAGAAAACCTGGAACAGGACCTGACACGCGCGGCACCCCCAAGCCTGCGGATTGGCCTGTCCATCTCGGCCCCGCGTCCAGTGATCACCCCGTTCACGCTGCGCTATCTCATCGACGAAAGCGGTGGTCAGTTCGATGCATGTTCAGCTCAGGACAATCAGGCACGTGATCGCATCATTTCCGCCGCACAAACTGCGGGCCTTGCGGGGCCGTCTTCCTGCACGATTGGCCTGGGTGTGCCCTCGCCCCGGTGGCCCGAGGCCGCGGAACTGGGCATTCAGGCGCTTGCAGAAATTGGTCAGGGCTCGGTTACAATGTCAGACGCGGACATCACTCTTATCGCGGCCCAAGGCACCAACCCCACCTTGTTCGACCGCGTGGTCGGCGAGCTTGAACGCGCCCTGCCAGACGTCTTTGCCCTGCACGCCGTATTGCCGGAACCAGCAACCGAAGACGTTGCCGGACCGGTCGAGTTTTCGGCAACCCGCAGCCCGGAAGGGCTGGTTCAACTGCGCGGTCGTGTCGGCGATGACATTCTACGGGATATGGTGGACAGCTATGCCCGCGCCGCGTTTGGGTCGGATAATGTCTATACTGCCACCCGCGTGGCCCCGGATTTGCCGATGGACTGGCCGGTGCGCGTTCTGACCGGGTTGGAGGCTCTGGCGCAGTTGCACAACGGCGCCTTGACCGTGACACCGGAGTCTGTCGATCTGAGTGGCGTCAGCCACGATGAGGACGCCAAGGCGCGGATTGCCGGGTTGCTGTCGGACAAGCTGGGCGAGGCGCAGGACTTCACCCTGTCGATCAGCTATGTGCCGCCGCCGGAGCCGGAAGACGCCCTGCCCGATCCTGAAGTGTGCGAGGAACGGATCGCCGAGGTACAGGCCGCCGGCAAGATCGCATTCGAACCCGGTTCGGCCACGGTTGCCTCAGGGTCGCGCGATACGGTCAACCAGATCGCCGACATCCTACGCGACTGCGGTCCCATCCGCATGGAGATTCAGGGCCACACCGACAGCCAGGGTCGCGAAGAGATGAACCAGCAGCTCAGTCAGGCACGGGCACAATCGATCCTGAACGAGCTGCGCGGGCGTCGAATCCCGACCTCAAGCTATACCGCTGTCGGCTATGGGGAAACGCAGCCCATCGCGGACAATGACAGCGAAGAAGGTCGCGAAGAAAACCGCCGGATTGAGTTTCGCCTGATCACCCCGGAGGCGAACGAGGCCACCGAATCCGACGCGGAAGCTCCTGAGGACGACCAGACCGACACGACCGCATCTGACGCGGGTGCAGAGGACCAGTAAGTTGAACAGAATTGAATTCATCATCGCCACCGCCATCATCCTGTTCGCGGCCTTCTGCATGGGCTGGTTCGCAAATTGGCTGGCGCATCGCCTGTCCCGCGTCCGTCAGAGCGACGTAGCCGATCTGGACCGCATGAGCCAGGAATTGCACGAGGCAGAAGAAACCCGCGATCAGGCCATCACCTACCTGCAACAGCGCGAGGCCGAGCTGACCAACCAACTGACCCAGACCGAGGCGGAACTGGCGGCGGCAATGGACGGCCTGCGCGCCGCCCGACAGGAGGCGGAAGAACTGCGCGGACGGATCAACAATGCAGATTGATTAACGAACGGAGCTTACCAGCGCGTTAGCGCGTCTTCGTCCTCATCCTTGGCAGCCACCCATCCCGCACCCGATTTGGTGATTTCCTTTTTCCAGAACGGGGCGCGTGATTTAAGATAGTCCATGAGATACTCGGCCGCCTCAAACGCATCTTTGCGGTGTGGCGCTGCGGTGGCGACCATCATGATCCGGTCACCCGGAGCCAGACGGCCATGACGGTGGATCACCAGGACATCGCCCAAAGACCACCGGGCTTTTGCCTCTTGCGCGATCTTGGTCAGGGCGCGTTCGGTCATGCCGGGGTAGTGTTCGATCTCCATGGCATCCAGATCGCCCGACGCAAGATCGCGAACAATGCCAGTGAAAGTGACAACGGCGCCATTGGCATCGTCTCCGGCGGCAAAGGCATTGGCCTCGGCCCCCAGATCGAACGGTTCCTGCTGAACAGAGACGCGCATCTCAGCCACCGGTCATCGGTGGGAAGAACGCCACCTCGCGCACACCCGCCAAAGGCGCGTCAAAGTCCGACAACTCCTGATCCAGCGCCACGCGCAAGGCAGAGACATCGGCAAAGGCCGCGGCATAGCGATCCTCGCGCGCGCTGAGTTCGGCGACCAGATCGGATACCGTCTCTGCCTGCGTTTCGACCTTTTCTTTCGGCAGGCCGATCCGCTCGCGCACCCAGGCGAAATACAACACGTCCATCGCTTAGCTCTCCTTCAGATGAGGCATGGCTTTACGTAGGTAATCATAGCCGGTGATCAATGTCAGGGTTGCGGCGATCCACAGCAGCCACAACCCGATCCGGCCCGACCAGAACATCCCTTCAAGATGCCAGCGGATATGATTCATATCGTCAATCTGCCCGGTCAAAACCTGATCAATCGTTGTGGCATCCATGCCAAATGTGGACATCACGAAATAGTGTTCGAAAATCCCCTGGGAAAACAGGATGGCAATGGCGAACATTTGCGCTGTCGTCTTCCATTTGGCCAACTTCGTGACCTTCAGTGTTCCGGCCACATCGCCCAAATATTCCCGCAGCCCCGACACAAACACCTCTCGAAACAGGATGACGGTCGCAGGCAGCACCAGCCACGGAGTCCAGTGTTCCGTCGAATAGCCCACAAGGATCATCAGCGCGATCACCACCATCGCCTTGTCGGCAATCGGGTCCAGCATGGCCCCGATCTTGGTTTCCTGCTTCCACGCCCGCGCCAGATAGCCATCGAACCAATCGGTAATGGCTGCTGACATGAACAGGATCAACGCGAACCAATCTGCGTATGGGCGGGTGAAATACAGAAACATCACGGCCAGACCGGGGGCGGCCAGCAATCGCAATACGGTCAGGATATTGGGCAAGTTCCACTTCATGCGCCGACCCTACATCGCCGCTTCGGGACAGAAAAGATAGAGGGTTAAAAAACTGCACCAATCACAGACGCTTGGACCACGCGCCGCAGCGTGATAGGCGTGCACAAAACCTCCTCTTTTCCCAACCAAAAAACGACCCAGATGACCCCGACTATTCAGACCGATGCGCGCTCGAACCTGATTGGCAGCGCGTGGATGATCGGCGCAATGGCGTGTTTCGCGCTGGAAGACGCGTTGTTGAAAGCCGCAGCATTGGCCCTGCCGATCTGGCAGATTCTGATGTTGTTCGGAATGGGCGGAGCGGCCATATTCGCCAGCGTCGCCGCAGCACGTGGCACGCAGTTGTGGCAGCCTGATGTATTGTCCCCGGCGATGAAAATACGCGCTGTGTTCGAGATCCTTGGTCGATTGTTCTACATTCTGGCCTTCACGCTGACTCCTCTGTCTTCGGCAACCGTGATCCTGCAAGCCACCCCGCTTGTGGTCGTTGCCTGCGCCGCGCTGTTGTTTGGCGAGACCGTCGGCTGGCGACGCTGGAGCGCTATCATCGTTGGACTGATTGGCGTTGTGATCATCATCCAACCGACCGGAGACAGCTTTACCATTTTGTCGCTGTTTGCCGTGTTCGGCATGCTGGGGTTTGCCGGACGCGATCTGGCCAGTCGTGCGGCCCCGGCCAGCCTGGGTACCGAGGTCTTGGGGTTTTATGGCTTTGTCTGTGTGATATTTGCCGGTTTAGCCTACAGTCTATGGGAACAAGCCCCGATTGCGCCTGTATCCTTAGACACAGGCCTGTACATGGCAGGCGCAGTCAGTCTTGGAGCAATGGCCTACGCATCCTTGATGAAAGCGATGCGGACCGGAGAAGTCGCGGCGGTGACGCCCTTTCGGTATTCGAGGCTGCTGTTTGGCGTGGGCCTTGGTGTGTTTTTCTTCGGCGAACAGCTGGATCAAACCATGTGGATCGGCAGCGCGCTGATCGTTGCTTCGGGCCTGTTTATCCTGTGGCGGGGGCGGCGCGCCTAGCCCTTGTCGTGGAAGAAGTCGTAGACCTTCTGCGCCAACCCGGCTGAAATCCCCTCGACCGCCTTCAGATCCGCGAGGTTGGCCCGACTGACGGCTTTTGCGCTGCCGAAATGAGCCAACAGGGCACGTTTGCGCGCGGCCCCCACCCCGGGGATTTTATCCAGTGGGGTCGCCCCCACAGCCTTGGCGCGCTTCGCGCGGTGGGTGCCGATGGCAAAGCGGTGCGCTTCGTCCCGAAGCCGTTGAACGAAGTACAATACCGGATCGTTGCGTTTCAGCGCGAAAGGCCGCTGACCTATACGATGGAATTCCTCTTTTCCGTGATCCCGGTCGACCCCCTTGGCGACACCGACCATCGGGATATCCTCGACCCCGTGCTGCGCCATGATCTCATGCACCGCGCTGACCTGCCCGGCACCGCCGTCGATCAGCAACAGATCGGGCCACATTCCCTTGTCACGGTCCGGGTCTTCTTTCTGCAGGCGGGTAAAGCGGCGGGTCAGCACCTCTTTCATCATGCCGAAATCATCACCGGGGGTCAGGTCATCACCGCGAATGTTGAATTTGCGATAGGCGTTTTTCATGAACCCATCGGGGCCGGCCACGATCATGCCACCCACCGCATTGGTGCCTTGGATATGAGAGTTGTCGTAGACTTCGATCCGGCCCGGCGGGGCATCCAGATCAAAGGCCTCGGCGATCCCGCGCAACAGCTTGGCTTGCGTGGCGCTTTCGGACATGCGCCGCGCCAGGGATTCACGCGCGTTGCGAATGGCCCCGGCGACCAATTCCTGTTTCTCACCGCGCTGGGGCACCAGGATTTCCACCTTGCGACCGGCCTTCTCAGACAGCGCCTCTTGCATAAGATCGGCGTTTTCGATGGCATCGGACAGGATCAACTGCCGGGGCGGTTCCTTGTTGTCATAGAACTGACCCAGGAACGCCTCCATCACCTCTGCCGCGGACACATCGGCCCCGACGCGCGGATAGAAATCCTTGTTGCCCCAGTTTTGATTGGCGCGGATGAAAAACACCTGAACGCAGGCCTGCCCGCTGTCCATATACAAGCCGATCACATCCGCCTCGGCCACGCCGCGCGGGTTGATGCCCTGTGACGTCTGCACTTGTGTCAGCGCCCTGATACGATCGCGCAGACTGGCGGCGCGTTCAAACTCCATCGCCTCGGACGCGGCCATCATCTGTTCGGCCAGTTCTTCCTGCACCTTGGTCGACCTGCCCGACAGGAACCGCTCTGCGTCCTTGACGCTTTCGCGATAGTCCTGTTCCGAGATCAGCCCGACACACGGCCCAGAACACCGCTTGATCTGGTAGAGCAGGCAGGGGCGCGTGCGGCTTTCGAACATCGAATCCGAACAGTTGCGCAGCAGGAACGCCTTTTGCAGCTGGTTCAACGTCCGGTTTACCGCGCCCGCACTGGCGAACGGGCCAAAATACGCGCCCTTTTCCTTTTTGGCCCCGCGATGCTTTTTGATCTGCGGAAAGCCATGATCCTTGGCCACCAGAATATTGGGAAAGCTTTTGTCGTCGCGCAGCAGAACATTGTATTTCGGCTTGAGCTGCTTGATCAGGTTCTGTTCCAGCAGCAGCGCCTCGGTCTCGGTCCGGGTGGTCAGGACCATCATCGAGGCGGTCGCGGCAATCATCTTTTCGATCCGCCCGGAATGACCGGGACGCGTATAGTTCGACACCCGCGCCTTCAGATTGCGCGCCTTGCCCACGTACAGAACCCGGCTGTCGGCATCCAGCATCCGGTAGACGCCGGGCGAGCTGTCCAGTGTTTTGACGAAGCGCTGAATGCAGGCATAGCCGGTCAGCGGTGCCGTCGATTCAGTGTCATTCTGAGATTTACTCGTATCGTTCTGAGAGGTCATGGCGAAAAACTGTGATTCTTTGTCCATGGCTGCAATCTTGAGCGCCTCATTTCAAGAGAAAACAAATCCACGGTTTCTGTGGATAAGTGTGAAGATAAGTTTCCAAAGCTGCGCGTTTGTCGTTGTTTCATTGTCGTTTTGTTGAGTTGCACAAAAAATGTGCACTGATATAAAGCATTGATTTTAAATCAAATTTTTTTACTCACTTAGCAAGTATATGATAAAAAAGACATTTTTGTAACAAGAGGGTAACAGGAATTCGAGCGGTGCAAAACTTGCAGCCAGTTTGTTTATTCTACACCCAGCACATCCGGGGTTTGCCATCCCAGGTGCTGCCCGCCATCAACGCATAAAAGCTGCCCGGTCACCGCATGAGCGTCCAGAAAATATCCCAGCGCAGCAGTAATATCTGAAGGGTTTGCACCACGTTCCAGCACCGTGTTTGAGCGCTGCGCCTGAAAATGCTCCTCGGACTGGCGATGTCCCTGCATGGTCGGACCCGGCCCGATGGCATTGACGCGGATCGCGGGGGTCAACGCCTGCGCAGCAGTTCGGGTCAAGGCCCACAACCCCATTTTTGCGATGGTGTAGCTCATGAATTCGGGTGTCAGCTTTCGTACCCGCATATCAACCATGTTCACGATCAGGCCTGTCGCCACAGGCTCACCCAGCGTGTCAGTATCGGGCTGCAATCCCTGTTCGGCCATGGCCTGTGTCAACACAAATGGCGCCCGCAGGTTGCTGTCGATGTGACGATCCCAGCTGCGACGCGTGGCCGTTTGGATGTTATCATACTCGAAGACGGACGCGTTGTTCACCAGACAAGTGATCGGTCCCCCCAAGGCCGCAGCAGCGCGCGGCACCAGATCGACCACCTGGGCCTCATCCAGCAGGTCGGCCCGAAGTGCGACGGATTTGCGCCCCAACGCCTGAATCTCGGCCACCGTTTCTGCAGCAGACTGTTCAGACGTCGCATAGTGGACAGCCACATCGTGTCCGCGTCCCGCCAGATAGAGGGCCATTGCCCGCCCCAAACGGATTCCGGCTCCGGTCACTAGCGCTCGGGACATGGGCTACCTCTTTCTGTCAGATCACATCAGCAATGTGGTGACATAAACCGCATAAAGGAAAGTCAACACCAGACCCCAGATCCGGGAAATATCCTGTTTGAAGAACACAAACGGGATCAACAGCAGCGACGCGCCCAACATGACCCACAGATCGAACTCGAGGAATTCCGGGTCAACCGGGATATTGCCGAACCACGTGGCAATGCCGACGATGGCCAGCAGGTTGAACATGTTCGAGCCGATCACATTGCCCAGCGCCACATCCGCCTGACGCCGAAGCGCCGCCATAACGGTCGTCGCCAGTTCGGGCAAAGAGGTTCCGATGGCTACCAGCGTCAAGCCAATCACCGTCTCGCTTATCCCATACATCCGCGCGATGATGGTGGCATTGTCCACCAGCAAATGTGCTCCCATGGGCAGGCCGATCAGGCCAAGGAGCAGATAGACCGAGACCTTCCAATAGGGCATGTCGGGGTCGGCCTCTTCCAGGCCGTCCAGCTCTTCATCCTCTGCGCAATCGCCTTCGGCTTCGGCACAAGCCTTGCGATGTGCCTTGGCTTCACGAAACGCGTTCCACAGAACCAGGCCCAAAGCAACCAGCAGGATGGCGCCGCTGATCAGATTGAACACACCACAGAAAGCAAGGCCAATGAACAGGACGCTGGCCAACAGCATAAAGACATAGTTCTTGCGGCTGTCGCATTCACTGGTGTGCAATGTCGCCAGAAAGGCGGGCACGCCGAGAACCAGCAGGATATTGGCTGTGTTTGACCCGACGACATTCCCCAACGCTATTCCGGGCGCATTTTCCTGCAACGCACTGATGGCAATCAGAAGCTCGGGCGCTGAGGTGCCGAAGGCCACAATCGTCAAGCTGACAATCAACGCAGGCACACCCAGCCGCAGGCTCAAGTTCACAGCACCCCGCACCAGCGCATCGCCCGCCAGCAGCAGGATCACCAACCCAAGGCCGGATAACAGCCATGCCGTCATGTCCGGCCTCCTTTTTCGCAGGCGCAAGGGCCTTTACCGATCCTGAACCGACCACATCGCGGGCATTTGGCCGAGCTCAAGCGCTTTTGCCCCGGAAACCGCAGTTTGCCAAACATCGCCAACACACCCATGGCGACGAGAAACAGGGTGACGATCTTGATGATCACCCTAAAGACCGAAACGCGCGTAGGCTGCCCGCTCCTCTAGACCTGCAATGGCGTCCTGTGCCAGCGACGCCCCGAACCGCGACCAGATGGGTTTGCGAACACCGTACCGGCGGAACTTGACCTTGTCCCCGAAACGTTCTTGCATCTTGGGCTTCAGATGAGCGATGCCTTCGATCAACCCCAGCTCTTGCGCCCGTTTTGCCAGCCAAACCTCGCCCGTGAACAAATCCGCGCCCTCGTCCAGCTTGTCGCCCCGGCGGTCTTTGACATGGGCAATGAAGTTTTCGTGGATATCGCCCAGCAGACCCTGCAGACGCTTGACGTCTTCCTTTTTTTCCGGCCGGAACGGATCGAGCATGGATTTGGATTTCCCGGCCGTATGAACGCGCCGCTCGAAGCCCTGTTTGGCCAGAAACTCATGCGCGCCAAAGCTGGCCGAGATCACACCGATCGACCCAAGAACCGAGCTGTCATCGGCCCATATCTCATCCGCGGCGGCAGCCAGCCAATATCCGCCCGAGGCAGCAACATCCTCGACAAAGGCAATCACCGGGATATCAAGCTCTTCCGACAGCCGCCGAATACGCGCACCGATCAGCGAGCTTTGAGCCGGTGAACCGCCAGGTGAGTTGACCTCAAGCGCGACTGCTGCAGGCTTGCCTTTGCGAAACGCCTTTTCCAGCACCGGCGCCAAAGAGGTATCATTCAACGCCCCCCGCCCGGCCATTCCAATGGCTCCGGACAGGCGGACGACGGCCACAACGGGGTGCTTTTTGACAAACGGCAGGCTGAGCTTCATGCGTGCCGATGTAGAGTGCCCCTATCGGCGAAACAAGGGACTCGCAGATCGCAATACGCGGCGTTAGGCAATTTCGTGACACCGATGGGCAAAAATGCAACGCCCCTCAAGGCCCTAGCTGCGGATACGCCAACCGGTTTTGAAGATCCAACCGATGATCCCCAGACAGATGCCGGTAAAGGCAAGGATGGCCAGCAGGCTGAACACAACAGGTACATCGGCCAACCCGTAGAACGACCAGCGGAAACCCGAAATCAGATAGACAATCGGGTTGAACAACGTGATCGTCTGCCACACGGGCGGCAGCATCGAAATCGAATAGAAAGTACCGCCCAAAAAGATCAGCGGTGTGACGACCAATTGCGGCACCAGCGACATCTGCTCAAAATTGCTGGCCCAGATCCCGACAATAAATCCCAGCAGCGAAAAGCTGAGGCATGACAGGATCAGAAACAACGCCATTGCAAGCGGATGTTCGATGCGTATCTCGACAAAAAAGCACGCTGTGACAAGGATCACCAATCCCACAAACAACGCTTTTGTCGCGGCGGCCCCTACATATCCGATCACAATCTCGATGAAATTCACCGGAGCCGAAAGCAGTTCATAAATCGTTCCCAAAAACTTGGGAAAGTAGATGCCAAACGATGCGTTCGAAATCGCGAGGGTCACAATCGATAACATGATCAGCCCGGGGACAATGAACGCGCCATACGACACGCCTTCGACCTCTTGAATTCGACTGCCGATCGCGGTGCCAAACACCACAAAATACAGGGACGTCGACAGGACCGGAGAAATAAAGCTTTGCGCCAGAGTACGGAAAAACCGGGCCATCTCGAACCGATAGATGGCAGCAATGGCGGACCAGTTCATGCAGCTTCTCCTGATACCAGATTGACAAAAATCTCTTCAAGGCTGGATTGCCGGGTCTGCACGTCCCGCAGCACCAGCCCCGCCTTGGCCACATCGTTCAAAAGCGTAGTTATACCGGTGCGGTCCGCATGGGTGTCATAGGTGTAGACCAACACATCACCATTGCTGTTCAACATCAGATTGTGCGTTGCAAGACTGTCGGGAATGGCTTGAATCGGCTCGGTCAACATGACCTCGATCTGCTTCTTGCCCATCTGCGCCATCAAAGTGTCCTTGTCTTTCACCAGCAGCAGTTCACCTTTGTCGATAACGCCGACCCGGTCCGCAATGGCCTCGGCCTCTTCGATGTAGTGCGTGGTCAGGATGATGGTGACACCCGCCTGTTTCAGCTCGGCCACAATCTCCCACATATCCTTTCGCAACTCGACATCCACGCCAGCCGTCGGTTCGTCCAGAAACAGAACACGGGGTTCATGCGCCAAAGCCTTCGCGATCAGAACCCGGCGCTTCATACCACCAGACAGTTCCTTTATCGCATTCTTGCGCTTGTCCCAGAGCGACAGTTTGCGCAGGATTTCCTCGATCCGTGCGTTGTCGTGCCCATATCCGAACAACCCTCGGGAAAATCGAACCGTGTTGTAGACTTTCTCGAACGGCTCCAAAGCGATTTCCTGCGGCACCAACCCGATCATCTTGCGGGCCGCGCGAAACTCGGTCTGGATATCGTGACCTCCGACAGAGACACGGCCAGAGGTCGGTGTCGTAATTCCGCAAACAGTCGAAATCAACGTTGTCTTGCCCGCACCGTTTGGCCCAAGCAAGGCAAGGATTTCCCCTTCTTCGATGTCCAGTGAGACACCTTTCAGCGCCTCGAACCCGTCAGCGTAAGACTTGCGTAAATCCTTGATGGACAAAATGGTGGTCATGCCTGTTCCCCGTTCTGGCGGCGACCCTATCGCGCCGAACCAGAACAGAACAGGTCAATTTCGCACAGGGTGCTGCGCAATTCTGCGGCAGGATCAATCGCGCCCGGTCAAACGGCCCAACCAACCGCGCTTGTCCTCTTCTTCCTGCGCGCCGCTATCCTCTGTCGGGGCTTCGAACTGATCCTGAAGATTGGAAAAGAACTGATCCGCCATCTTTCTGGCGAAGCCATCAATGAGGCGGCTGCCCAGCTGGGCCAGTTTACCCCCAACCTTGGCGTCCACGTCATAGCTGAGTGCAGTGCCGCCTGTTTCCGAGGCTGTCAGCCTCACCGATGCACTGCCCTTGGCAAAACCCGCCGCCCCACCTTTCCCCTCTCCGGCGATGGTCAGGCGTTCGGGCTCGACCATGTCCGACATGGTAACGGTGCCTTTGAACGTCGCTTTGACGGGTCCAACCTTCTGAACCACAACCGCATGAAACCCGTCCTTGGGGTTTCCGGTGATTTCCTGCGCACCCCCGATACAGGCTTTCAGAACGTCAGGGTCCAACAAAGCGGCATAGACCGCTGCAGGAGGGGCCGGAATTTCGCGTGTGTCGCTCATCTGCATGAGTTGGCTCCTCCGTGACCTCTGCCCTCAAAGACCTAACCCTGGCCGCGCTGTCAGGCAAGCATTCCGCGCTACGCGACGCTTGCAATTCACCGCCAGGCCCGAAAAGCTCGCCCGAAACGGAGACGGCCATGTTGAACGGAACACGCGTAGTCGAGATCGAGGGCCTGGGCCCCGGGCCCTTCGCTGCCATGCTGCTTGCCGACCTGGGGGCGGATGTAATCACCGTCCACCGCAAGGACGGCACGGTCGCACCAGGCATGCCCGAGCGCTCGGTTCTGGATCGGGGCAAACGCTCCATTGCGCTAGATCTCAAGGATGTCGAAGATCTGGACACCGCCAAGCGCCTGATCGCCACGGCCGACGCACTGATCGAAGGCTTTCGACCCGGCGTGATGGAGAAACTGGGGCTGGGTCCCGCGACATGCCATGCGCTGAATTCCAAACTTGTCTACGGTCGGATGACAGGGTGGGGGCAGGACAGTCCGCTGTCCCACACCGCAGGGCACGACCTGAACTATATCGCACTGTCAGGCGCGCTTTGGTATGCGTCACAGCCAGGCACAGCGCCACAAACCCCCGCCACTTTGGTCGGCGATATCGGGGGCGGCGCGATGTATCTGGTCACAGGCATCCTCGCCGGTTTGCTGAACGCGCAGCGCACCGGTCAGGGTACGGTTGTCGACGCCGCCATCTACGACGGGTCGGCTCATATGATGAACCTGCTGATGAGCCTCCGCCAAACCGGCAACCTGTCTGACACCCGTGGCCAAAGCCTGCTGGACGGCCCCCATTGGAGCCGTACATATGCCTGCGCAGATGGTCTCTATATCTCGGTCCAATGCCTGGAACCCAGGTTCTATACACAGTTTCTCCGCATCATGGACCTGGAACAGGATCAATCCTTCCAGCAACAGTTCGATCCCACCCTTTGGCCAGAGCAAACCCGCCGGCTGGCCGCGCTGTTTCTGACCAAGCCGCGTCACCACTGGGCCGATCTGTTCAGGGAAACAGACGCTTGCGTCGCCCCTGTCCTCAGCCCCGATGAGGCCAAGACCCACCCCATGAACACAGCGCGACAGACGTGGCAGACCGTAGGCGGTACGTTGCAGGCCGCCGCAGCGCCGCGCTTTTCGACGTCCCAATGGACAGCCAAACCCAGCCCTCGTCGCGGCGAAAACACTCAGGAGATTCTGCGCGCGCTCAATCCCAATGCCCGATCCCCCGCTTCATCTGGCTAGAAATATCCCGGGGGATGAATTGGCCGCAGGCCAAGAAGGGGGCTGGCCCCCTTCCCCTATTGGTCGCGCACCGTATCGATCATCAACTGCACATTCTCCGGGTCCGCATCCGGAGTAATCCCGTGGCCCAGATTGAAAATATGCGGCCCTTTCGAGAACGCCGCGACAATGCGTCGTGTCTCATCCACCAATGCCTGCCCTCCGGTGACCATATGTGACGAGGCCAGATTGCCCTGTACACATCCATCCACCTGCACATGCGCAGCTGCCCAATCGGGCGCGACCGAGTTGTCCAGCGCGACGCAATCGACGCCCGTCGCCGCGGCAAAGCCGATATAGCCATCACCGGCCTCACGGGGGAAGCCGATGACCGGAATGCCGGGATGGCGTGCCTTGATTGCCTGTGTGATCACGCGGCAAGGCTCGACCGCGTATTTCTGAAATGCGTCGCCCTTAAGTGATCCGGCCCAACTGTCGAATATCTTGACCACCTCGGCCCCTGCCTCGATCTGGGCCGAGAGGTATTCGATGGTCGCCAAAGTAATCCGCTGCAACAAAGCCTCGAACAGAGCGTTGTTTTCTTCCCGCAACGCGTGTGCGGGACCCTGATCCGGCGTGCCGCGCCCGGCGATCATGTAGGTCGCGACAGTCCAGGGTGCCCCAGCAAAGCCGATCAACGTTGTCTCGGACGGCAGGTCACGCGACAAAATACGAACGGTCTCGTAGATCGGAGACAGCGTTTCGTGGATATCTTCAACCGGTTTCAACGCGTCAAACTCGGCTTGCTGCGTGATCGTCGACAAACGCGGGCCCTCACCGGTCACAAACCAAAGGTCCGCGCCCAGCGCCTGCGGCACCAGAAGGATATCGGCAAACAGGATCGCCGCATCAAAACCATAGCGGCGAATGGGCTGCAATGTAACCTCGGCGGCCAGTTCGGGGTTATAGCATAGCGACAGGAAATCCCCGGCCTGCGCCCGCGTGGCCCGGTATTCGGGTAGGTACCGCCCGGCCTGGCGCATCATCCAGATCGGCGGAACATCCTGAACCTCTCCGGCCAGTGTGCGCAGCAATTTCTTCGTCTCAGCCATTCTCATCCTCAAACTTGCGTTTCGCCAACGGGTCGGTGCTCAGTGGCAATTTGTCAAGCTCTGCCCCCATTGTCAGGGCAATGTGACGCGACTAAAGCTGTGCGTATGACTTTAACACTGCCGACCCCCGCATCGCCTCTCAAGATTGGTACCCGTGGCTCACCGCTGGCCCTGGCTCAGGCTTATGAGACCCGCCAGAGGCTGCGCGATGCATTTGATCTGACCGATGAGGCGTTCGAGATTGTGGTGATCAAGACCACCGGCGACAATCGGGCGATGATCGATGCGGACCGACCGCTGAAAGAGATCGGCAACAAGGGCCTTTTCACCAAGGAAATCGAAGACGCAATGCTGCGCGGCGAGATCGACATCGCCGTACACTCGACCAAGGACATGCCGGTTGAACAGCCCGAAGGTTTGGTTCTGGACACATTCCTTCCGCGTGAGGATGTGCGTGACGCATTCATCTCACCAAAACTTCAATCCATCCACGATCTGCCAGACGGCGCGGTTGTAGGGACCTCGTCGTTGCGCCGCAGGGCTCAATTGTTGAACCGCCGCCCGGATTTGAAAGTTGTCGAGTTTCGCGGCAACGTGCAAACGCGCCTGAAAAAGCTGGCCGACGGCGTGGCAGACTGCACTTTTTTGGCCATGGCCGGTATCCGGAGACTTGGGATGCAGGACGTTCCGGCCACCGCCATCTCGCCCGATGACATGCTGCCTGCAATTGCACAGGGAACGATTGGAATCGAACGTCGCCGCGACGACAATCGGGCGGCCGCCCTGCTTGAAGCCATTCATCACAACGAGACCGGTTGTCGACTGGCGGCTGAGCGCACGCTGCTGGCAGCGCTGGATGGATCCTGTGAAACACCAATCGCCGGGCTGGCCGAGATGCACAACGGTCAACTGCGGCTACGTGGCGAAGTGTTGCGCCCGGATGGATCAGAATCGATTTCAGAAGACGTATCCGGCGTTGTCGAAGACGGTGCAGAAATGGGTCGTGCGATGGCTGATACCCTGCTGCGGCAGGCCGGTCCGGGATTCTTCGATTGGAGAAGTTCAGAAAGATTTTAGTCAAAGTGATCCAGTTCACTGAGACGCTTGCCAAAATACGTCATCAATGTGTCATACCGGTTGCAGAACAGGATCAGTCTCGAAAGTATCGAAAAGTTTCAGATTTTTGGTTTTTTAACAAGTATTCGAGGGGGCGAGGCTGACCCCGGATTGCAATAGGTAGCGGGTCGTTGTCGGTTTCGGCAACGACCCGTTTTCGTATGATCACCCCAGAGCAGCGACCGCCTTTTTCACCGCATCCCGGGTTTGATCAAGGTCGGCTTCGGTCACTGACAGAGACGGATAAAGCTTGCCAGGGGCTTTGAACACGCCGTTTTCCCGAAGCACTGCATTGTAGAGCGCACCACGATTTGGATCGTCATGTTTGGCACTGCGGTAATCTCGGCACGCCGCGTCAGTGAAATAGATGTCGAACAGTGTCTCATCGCCGCAGACCCTGTGCGGGATACCCGCTTTGGTCAGTTCATCCACCTGCATCTGCTGCAAGGTGGCCCCTGTCTTGCGCAGCATTTCATAGGTTCCGTCGCGCCGCAGGATTTCCATGGTCTTCAGTCCGGCGACCGAGGCAACAGGGTTGCCTGACAGGGTGCCCAGTTGCATCAGCCACCCGGCTTCGCCAACCTGTGCTTTGTCGAAATGCTTCATGATCTCGGCACTGGCTCCCAGAGCCGCCAGTGGGAAACCACCGCCGGTAATTTTGCCCAGCGTACAGATATCAGGGGTCACACCATACCGTTCCTGACCTCCGCCATACGCCAGACGAAATCCTGTGACGATCTCGTCAAAGATTAAAAGCACGCTGTGTTTGGTGCACAGATCCCGCAGGCCTTGCAGGTACCCGGGCTGCGGCGGAATGATCCGCTGCAAGGGCTCGACCATGATCGCAGCGACGTCGCCATGTTCGTTCAGCAGGTTCTCAACCGCCTCAAGATCGTTGAATGGCGCGATCAGCATCTGTTCAGCGACACCAACCGGGATACCTGCGCTATCCGGGACGGCTTGCGGGAAATTCACCTCGCGGCTGGGGGCCAGGCTCATCTGCGCCTCGGCGCTCATCCCGTGATAGCCGCCTTCGAATTTCAGGATTTTGTCACGGCCTGTATAAGCGCGGGCCAGCCGGATCGCATACATATCCGCCTCGCCGCCTGAGGCGACAAAACGGATCTGCTCGCAGCACGGCACCGCATCTACAATGGCCTCGGCCAATTCCACGCCTTTGCTGTTGTTGGCAAAGTACGTCATGCCCTTGGGCAGCTGCTCGAGCACGGCCTCCATGACTTCGGGATGGCCATGGCCCAGCAACATCGGGCCCGATCCGATCAGGTAGTCAATGTATTCGTTGCCGTCTTCGTCCCAGACGCGGCTGCCTTCCCCGCGGGAGATCATGATGCCAGGGTCGAAATTGCCAAATCCACCTGCGGGCAGGACGGCCTTGGCGCGGTCGATCCATTCGGATTGAGAGTTGATCTTCAGCATATCAGGCAATCTCCATCGTCAAGAAATTCAGAGGCTATCCATAAGTTGCGACCGGATGACCCAGCGCGTCTTCGTCTGGATACACACCAAGGCCCGGAGCCTCGGGCAGGTGCAGATGTCCATCGGCATTGCGGGGACCGCGCCCGCCAGCAATATCGACTGTGATCATGTCCTGACAGGCCCAGACGGCGTGGCACTTGTCATCCGGGATGGTTGCGGCCAGATGCAGCGCTTCGGTGTCAGCCAGGACCGTCCCGCCGGTGGCCATCACGAACATGTCGATTCCATGAGCTAGCGCGATATCCCGCATCCTGGCGGCTTTTGTCAGCCCGCCCACGCGGTTCAGCTTGATCCCGAAAATCTCGGCAATACCGTCGCGCGCAATCCGGGTCGCATCTTGCAGGGTGACAAGGCTTTCGTCCACCGAAACCGGCGCGGCATGCCGACTTGAGAGTGCGGCAATATCATCCAGTGACTCGCACGGCTGCTCGAACATGACATTCAGATCTTCGCAAGCGCTCATTACCCGCAGGGCCTGTTGCCGGGTCCACCCCCGATTGACGTCATAGAGAACGATTTCGCCGGGCATCCGTATACTTTCCACATCCCGAACACGGGCAATGTCGCGTTCGACATTGCCGCCGATTTTCACTGAATGTGCAACGTAGCCCCTGCTGCGATAGCGCTCCATCACCTCGCGGGTTTCTTCGATGGTTTTCGCCCCCACCGACGAGGCGATAGGGCGCGGGGTTCGTGACCCTCCGCCCATCAGGTCGGCAATGGGCAATCCTGCGGCCTGACCCGCAATGTCCCAGCAGGCCATATCAATCGGGCTTTTGGCATACAGGTGTCCCGGCAGCGCAAGGTCCATCGCCCGTTCCACGTCCAGCACCTTGCGCGGATCAATGCCCAGAATGAACGGCGCAACCGTCTCAATCCCTGCGCGGATACCCGGCCCATGCGCGGGCACATAGGTGTGACCCCAAGGCGTTCCCTCACCCCAGCCAACCAGACCGGCATCGGTTTCGATCTTCACAATCGTCGCATCAAGCGTTTCGAATTTCAGCCGTCCACCGGACAGCCAATAAGGATGCTCCAGAGGCAGATCGACATGATAGACTGTCAGCCGGGTAATCTTCATTTCAGTTCCACTTCGACGAAGGACATCGGCGCATCGCCGGCATTGATCACGTTGTGTTCAACGCCTTCGTCACGTCGATAAGACGTGCCTGCCGGAACCGCTACGTCGTTGACCGTTCCGTCCGGCAACTCAAGGCGCATCTGGCAGTCGGTAACAGCCGTGATGACGTAATCCATCGAATGACGATGCCATCCGGTTTCAGCGCCCGGGGCAAAGTCAAAACGCGTCACCCGTACACGGGCGTCGTCGATCATCTGGGTTGCTGTGGCCTGCTGTCTCATAGGCGAAACTCCTGAATTGGTGCGCCCAGGCTCTCGAAATCCGGGGTCACCCCCAGTCCGGGCGTGTCAGGCGCATAAAGCTTGCCGTCCTGCGACACCGGACCGCCGATTCCTGTTGACCGCGTATTGTAATTCATCAGATCGGTGGTGTTCTGTAGATATTCAGTCGGGGTCGACGCCGCGAAATGCGCAACAACCGACGTCACAATCTCACCGCCCCAGGTATCCTCGCTGACTACGGGAATGCGGTTGTCGACAAGGTAGTCACGTACCCGCCGCGCCTTGCTGATACCGCCGAGATTCGAGATTTTCAGGCAGCAGATCTCGGCTCCACGATCCGCAACGATCCGCTGAGCCATGTGGATGCCGGTAACACATTCATCCAGCTTCATCGGCTGCTCGGCCACACGACGGACCTGCTGGCACTCTTCATAGGTGCGGCAAGGCTGTTCCAGAATGAAATCCAGATCGCGCGTGGCACGCGCCACCCGGATCGCATTGTCGACGCGCCATCCCTGATTGGCATCCGCCATGGCTTTCTCGCCGGGCTCCAACAAAGGAACCGTGGTCCGGATCCGTTCAATATCGGTAGACCAGTCGCCACCGACCTTGACCTGAAACTGACGATAGCCCCGCGCGCGGTAGGTATTCATTTCGGCCACAGTCTCCTCCACCGTCTTTTGGGGAGCGACCCGGTACATCGGCGCGCCATCGGTCAGCTTGCCGCCCAACAGCATCCACAGCGGCTGGTCGCAGGCTTTGCCCAAGATGTCCCAACATGCGGCATCAAATGGCGCCTTGGCATATCCATGCCCTTGCACCAGTTGATCCATCAGTTGTTCGATCCGCGCGACCTGCCGCGGGTCTTCACCCAACAGGTTCGGAGCGATCAACCGCGCCAGGGCCACAACTCCTTCGGAATGGGCGACCATATAGTTTTCACCACAGGGCGTGAACTCACCACAGCCTTGCAGACCTGCGTCAGTATCGATGACCACGACCGAAGCGATGGCCGTCTCGATAGCGTTGCCAGCCCCCCAGACATAGGCACCGCCAACATAGGGCAGCCCGGTCTGATATACGCGAATACGGGTGATTTTCATGCCGCATCCATTCTGGGCAGATCATCCAATCCCTCGCCCCGCCACAGGACAAAAGTCAGGATCGGTTGATCCTCGGTCGTCATCGCATGGCTTTGCCAACTGGAATGCAGGCGCGTTTCATCCGGACCAACAACAGCTTCATCGCCTTCGACCCTGAACACTGCACCCCCTGCCAAGGTCAGATAGATTTCTTCGGCTTGATGGCTGTGCCAGTCGTAGGTCAGACCTGCGCCCCAAAACGCGATGTACCCTCGCAACTGGGTCGAGTGAAAATGACCGGTTGGACCAAACAGTTCATAGTAGCCATACCGGTTGAGAAAATCCGCGCCGACTTCTTGCTCGGTGTATGTCTGTTTCCAATGAGCCAGATGGGTCGTTGCCTTGATGGCGTTGGTCAGCTGCTGAGTCAGGGCGGTCCCTGGACGGTCAAAACCTCTGACCAAGCCTGTCGCCGGGATGTCGTTCGGCTCTGACACAGTGGCTGACAGGTCGGTTGGCCAAGCGCCAAAGGCCGATAGATCGGGGTGAACCTGATGCAATTGCCGCGCGGCCTTCAATACATCCTCAAGCGTCATGGGATCACCACGATATTCCCGGTGTGCTGCTTGGCAATGAATGCAGCTTGCGCCTCGCGCAACTCTTCAAGCGGATAGGTGGCGGCAAGGGCAGGTTTGATTTCACCCGCTTCGATGTATTTGACGAGGTTTTGCATTACCTGCGGATCAATCACCGTAGAGCCTGTGAAGGTCAGGTCGCGCAGATAGAACGTGCGCAGGTCAAACTCGACCATTGGCCCGGCGATGGCACCGGAACAGGTATAACGCCCGCCGCGCTCAAGAGCGTCTATCAGGTGCGCCCAATACGGGCCACCGACCACATCAGCGACCACAGTGATCTTTTCATCGCCCAGAGCTGCCCGCAGGTTGTCCGGCGCGCGCGGCAGGATTCTGTCCGGGCCAAGTTCGGCCACATCGGCATGTTTCGCCTCGGACGCCAACGCGATTACCCGCGCGCCGCGCCGCTTGGCCAGCTGCACCAAGGCCCCGCCCACACCGCCTGATGCTCCGGGCACCAAAACCGTGTCCTTGCCGGTCACTTGGGCGCGGGTCAGCATCCCTTCGGCGGTCGAATATGAACAGGAGAAGGTCGCAAGTTCCGCATCCGTCAGGCCCGAGTTGATCGGGACGGCATTGACCGCGAGCGTTGTGGCAAATTCAGCAAAACCGCCATCGCGTTCCGAACCGTAATAGCCGGTCTTGTCCATGTTCTCAGGATCGCTGGGATCACGAAGCCAGCCATCGGTTATGACACGTTGTCCGATGCGCGCGATATCCATGCCTTCACCGACTGCAACGATCTCACCGCAGATATCCGCCCCCTGGATGCGTGGGAAAGTGATCGGTGCGCCGCCCCAGGTCGGATCGTCCTCACCTACGTCTTCGAACGCCCCCCCGGTGGTCGCGTCTGTAACTGTCTTGGAATACCAGCCCGACCGCGTGTTCACATCCGTGTTGTTCAGACCGCACGCCGAAACCTTGATCAAGACTTCGCCAGCCGCTGGCTCGGGCCGCGGCCAGTTCTCGTGCAGAACCATTTGCTCCAACCCGCCATGACCCATGGTCACCATGGCTTTCATCGTGTCAGGCAGACCCATGTTTTAGTCTCCACAAATGTGCCGCGGGGCGGCAATGGTGTTTCGGCGCAACGAACCGTCTGTTCCTACTCGCAATGCCGCGCCAAACGTGCGAATCTGCTCGACACGCTAATTTCACGCATGTACCATCGTCAACCATGAATGACACAAATGTATCATCAATCGTCCTCGACCGCCTGACTGAAGAGTGGGAGGCCCTGACACCAGAAGCCCAGAAGGCCGCGCGCTATGTGCTGGAACACCCGACCGAAGTCGGTGTTTCAACCGTTCGTGAGATTGCCGAAGCAGCAAATGTCAAACCGAACACATTCGTGCGCATGGCCCGGCAGGTTGGCTTTGATGGGTATGAAGACTTTCGCGCGCCATTCCGGCAAGCCATCCGGCAAGGACCAGTCTCGTTCCCGGATCGCGCGCGCTGGTTGCAGGATATCGGTAAGTCCGGCGCGTTCGGCGGGCTTTATGCCGAAATGATCGGGGCAGCGATACGCAATATCGAGGAAACCTTTGCCGGCATCGATGCCGCAAGGTTGCAATCGGCGGCCGAGGATATCTGGAACTGTCGCCAGATCTTTACGCTGGGTGTCGGGGCCAACCACTCGAACGCGCGCAACTTTACCTATCTTGCATCAACCGGGATGAAACAGTTTCACGCCATTCCGCGTCCCGGATCGACCCCGGTGGACGATCTGGCCTGGGCGGACGAACAGGATGTGCTGATCGCCATCACCTGCCACCCCTATCGGACCGAAGTGATCGAGGCGATCAAACTGGCGCGCCAACAGGGCCTGACGGTTATCGGCATCTCGGACAGTCCAGCCAGCCCGGTGATCCTGAACGCACAGCACGGCTTTGTCGTGGCGGCGGATACGCCACAGTTCTTCCCGTCCTCTGTCTCGACCATGGCGTTGCTGGAAACGCTGCTGTCCTTCGTGATTGCCGTCTCCAGCGACGAAATCGTCGAGCGGGTGGCCCGTTTCCACCAGCGCAGACACCAGCTGGGTCTGTATGCGGAAGAACCTGAATAGGATCAGTCGCTCATTCTTTGATTTCATGCCCGGAACCGTCATGAAATCGCCACAAGCACAGGACAGACAAATGTCAGGTGGCCCGTGTTGGTGATGCCCACCGCGCGATCAACGCGCGGGACCCATTCTGCAGATTGCATGCATAGCGAGAGTGAACTAACGATACCCCAATGCGTTTTCTGCCGATCCTGATTTTGTTTTTGCTGTCCTGCGGTCCCACCTTGGTCAATGCGCAGGAAAAAGCACTTTCCGAGGACGAGCTTAGCGCCTCGGGACAAGAGTACCTGAAAGCCATCCGATATCGCGGCATTGATGCGGAAGTGGTGTATTTCGACCCGACCCGTCCCGCGCCTGCCCTGGACACCAATCTCTCACCACAATCCGAACAGCAACAGCAGACGATATCAGCAGACAACCGCCGGATTTTTGGAGTTGTTGCTGCGATTGTTCTGGCTCTGCTGGTGTGGATTCTGTACCTGAGCGTTGGTCGCACATCGGTTTCGTTTCGGTCAGGCACTGACAATGCAAAACGCGCCGAACAGCGGTCCGCGACCAGTTCCGGCATCGAAGAGGAACTGCCCGATCTCGAAGGCATCCTGCGGCACGGCGATCACAATCAGGCCGTCGTTGGATTGGCTCAACTGGTGCTGACCCGATGTCTTGCGGCAAACGAGGTCCTTTTCAAACGCAGCTGGACGCATCGCGAGGCGCTGCGGAGCCTGCCGCAAAACCTGTGGTATATCGCTGATCTTCGGGCACTGGTGCTGGAGAGTGAACGGGTAAATTTCGGCCATCGATCCATCAGCGGTACGGACTTTGACACTCTGCTGGCCCGCATCCGTCCCATTCTGCGCGAGGTACGCGCATGACGGATACGACTGATATTACGGCCTCTGGCCGGGTCCGGGTGGACTGGATCATCTTTGGCGTCATGGGGGCGCTGTGTATCGGCATTTTCCTCTATGTTATGGCCGGTCGCCAATATGCCCTGCGCGACTCGTCGACAGGGTTCGACGGGCTGGAGCTTTGGCTGCGGGATCAGGGTCACGCGGTGCAAAGCTTTACCGGGGGCTGGCCACTGGATCGCAGCAGCATTGGTCTGTTGGTCCAGCCCATCTATGACACCCATCCCGACACGGACCGCAAACGCGCGCAGACGAAAGAGGAGCTTTTGCTGCAAACGGATGAGTTCGATCAAAGTCTGGGCGTGATCCTGGAAAAAGCTCGATCGACGCCCAGTCTTGTCATCCTGCCGAAATGGCGTTCAGGTTTGCGTCTGACCGGACTTGGTCATCCCATACTGCTTGCACCTGAACCGGATATCGAGGCGCTGCTGCAAGAGTTGACCGGTGCGGATGTCGGAACCATCCGTTCGGCGCGCGTCCCGTTTACAGATTTCCCCACATCAACCCAAGAGAACCTGACCGCACGGCTTTACGCCGCGCAGGTCTTTGATGGCAACAACTGCAAGGCGCTGTTGGGCCGTCGCGGCGCTATGGTCTTAGGCCTGTGTCCACTACCCGGAGATGGCGTGCAACAGCAGGTCTACATTCTGTCCGACCCTGATCTGTTGAACAATCACGGGTTGGTACTGGGTGACAATGCCCGGATTGCGGCGCAGCTTTTGCCCGAGATTGCTGGCGAAGAGCGGATCATCATCGACTACAGCGACCGGAACTGGCTGACCGACCCGCAACAGCAGGTCACCCGCGAACGCACCTGGGACGATCTGAAACGTTTGTTCGAACCGCCGTTCCTGATCCTTTGGATCGGTGCAGGGCTTGTGCTGGTCCTCGCGGTTTGGCGCGGTGGTGTGCGCAATGGGCCGGTCGCCGACCTGACCCTTGGACTAGGCTCGGGCAAACGCACCGCCAATCGGGTCCGGGCCCGGTTGATGCGCATGACGGATCAGGATGGTGCGTTGCTGTCGGATTTCATCGACACCCGCCTGCACGCGCGCGCGGCGGCCGTGTTCGGCACGTTCAATGCCCTGCGCGGTACGCCCGAAGATGCCTATCTCACCTACATCCGCGCCAGAAAACCGGCCCTGACTGCCCGACTGGAAGACCTGATTGCCTCTATCCGGGCCCTGCCCCCCCATCTGGGCCCCAAAGACGCCATTCCCTATGTAGACCAATTTGAGTTGATACTGGAGCAACTTGCCGATGACGCTTGATGAATTATTCGCCCATGCCGAAAGCCTCAGGGCCGAGATCGGCAAAGTTGTGCTAGGCCAACAGGAGGCCGTCGATCTGCTGCTGACGGCGCTGTTCGCGCGGGGTCACGTTCTGCTCGAAGGACCGCCGGGGACGGCCAAGACGCTGCTGGCGCGCAGCTTTGCCGGCGCGCTGAACCTGAACTTCGGGCGCATTCAGTTTACCCCTGACCTGATGCCAGGCGACGTTCTGGGCACATCGATCTACAACTTCCAGACCAGTGAATTTGTGCTGACCAAAGGTCCGGTCTTCAGCCAGATCCTGCTGGCGGATGAGATCAACCGCGCCCCACCAAAAACACAAGCCGCGCTGCTGCAGGCGATGAACGAACGCATGGTGACCATCGACGGCACCGACCACGCGCTGGGGTCCGAATTCATCGTGGTCGCCACGCAGAACCCAATTGAACAGCAAGGCACCTACCCGCTGCCCGAAGCGCAGCTGGACCGCTTTCTGTTCAAAGTGAACCTGAGTTTCCCGCCAGAGGATGTCGAACTGTCGATACTGCGCCAACACGCCAATGAACCGCTGGATTTCCTTGGCGCAATGCACAAGGTCCGCCCTCTGCTGGATGCCTCAACAATGACGGCAGCGCGTCAGTTGATTGATGAGATCGTATTGGATGACAACATTCTGGCCTATATTCTAAGGCTGGTCCGCGCGACGCGTGAAAGCGCGGATATCGCCTTTGGCGCCTCAACCCGCGCCGCAGACGCAATTGCCGGAGCCACCCGCGCGACAGCCGCGTTGAACGGACGCGATTTCGCAATTCCCGACGATGTCAAAACCCTGATCATCCACGCGCTGCAACATCGTATCGTGCTGTCCCCTTCAGCCGAGATTGAGGGACGCGGCCCACGGCAGGTGCTGGAGAACATCCTCAACCAGATCGAGGCCCCCCGCTGATCCGTCCCTCGCGCATATTGCTGGTGGCGGGTTGCGTGGCCCTTGGCCTGTCGCTTTTGGCCGTCATTCTGGGCGATGCAACCCGCGCCGTCGCGGGGGTGCCTTGGGGCGTGTTGGGTGTGCTGGCCATTTGCGACCTCTTGTTGTCCTGGCCGCGGCGACGTGCTGTCTCGGTTGAACCACTCAGTGATGTTTTTGTGGGCGAGCAGGGCGAGATCGCCCTTGTTGTCACACCCGCAACATCTGACATGACCGGGAAACTGCACTGGCCCGACGGCCTCGACGGTCCGGCCTATTTCGACCTGTCCGACGGTGTGGCCAACATTTCGTTTCGCGCAATCCGCCGGGGGACATGGCGCCTCTCGCATCTGTGGCTCAGCTGGTCCTCGCGTTTCAAACTGTTCGAATTCGTCCCGAAAATCACCTTTGGCCTTGAGTTGGCTGTTGTCCCAAACATCCGCCGGGTGCAATCGGGTGAGATTTCGACAACGGTTCAATCCCGCCTGTTCGGCGTAAAGGAAAACCGCGCCATCGGTGAGGGCACCGAGTTTCACCAATTGCGCGATTTCGTACCCGGCATGGATGCGAACTCGATCGACTGGAAGCGGTCGGCGCGGCACCGATCCCTTGTCGCAAAAGAGGTCCGGGCCGAGCGCAATCACCATGTGATCATAGCTTTGGACAACGGCTACCAGATGCGCGAGGAAATCGCGGGCCTGCCAAAGATCGACCACGCCATTACCGCAGCACTTGCCACCGCGTGGGCCGCAGCCATCGGTGGGGATCTGGTCGGACTCTACGCCTATGACGCCAAGCCGCGCATGTTCCTACCCCCCGAACCGGGCCGCGCAGCGTTCACTCGACTTCGCAGCCGCACGGCCGAGCTGCAATATGAAAGCGTTGAGACCAACCACACCCTCGCTATGACCGAGCTGAACGGGCGCACGCCAAAACGCAGCCTGATCATCGTGTTTTCGGATTTCGTCGACACGACCTCGGCCGAGTTGATGGTGGAAAACATAAACGCTTTGGCGAAACGGCACCTGATCGTCTTTGTCACTCTGCGCGATCCAATCCTCGAAGCTCGGGTCAACACCGCACCCCGGGATATGAACGAGGTGGCCGAGACCGTCTCAACCGGGCAGCTTCTGCGCGAACGCCGCCTCGTGCTGGAACGGTTGCAACAGATCGGCGTGACCGTGATTGATGCCGAACCGGGCGAGATTTCGACGCGGTTGATCTCGACCTATCTGGAAATCAAAGCGCGAGAGATGATCTGATGTCTGAAGCTGACCTGATCCGCTCGGCCCGGTTCCGGCAGGAACGCGAAGGCGACTGGCGTCGCCTGTCCGATCTGGTCGACAAGGCCGAAGGTCAGGGCCTGCACCGCATGAGCTTTCAAGAGGCGCGCGATCTGGCCGACCTCTACCGGCAGGCCACCACGTCGCTATCCATCGCGCGTGAGATCTCACTTGATCGTGGGTTGCTGGAGTATCTTGAGGCCCTGACCAGCCGCGCTTATCTGAGCGTCTACGCCCCGCAACAACGTATGGGCGGGATCATCCGCAAATTCCTGACCAGCGGCGGGCCGCAAGCGATGCGGGCCTCGTGGCGGGTGACGGTGTTGGGATTTCTGTGCATGGCGGCAGGCGCAATCGCAGGGTATTTCTTCTACTTCGACAATCCCGAGTGGTTCTTTGTTTTCATGCCCACAGAACTTGCAGGAGGCAGAGGCCCGGATGCCAGCACCGACTATCTGCGCTCGGTGATCTATGGCGAAGAGGACGGGTCAGGCCTGGGGGCCTTTGCTACTTACCTGTTCTCGCACAATACACGTATCGCCATCTTCGTCTTTGGGTTGGGGGCGTTTCTCTGTGCGCCGACAGTTCTTCTGCTATTCTACAACGGCCTGATTCTGGGCGTATTTTACGCCCTGCACATTGATCGCGGGCTGGGCTGGGACCTGTTCGGCTGGCTGTCGATCCATGGCGTCACCGAGCTGTCGGCGATCTGTATCGCTGGCGCGGGTGGACTGAAGCTGGGCCTTGCGGTGTTGTTCCCCGGGCAGCACACCCGCCGCATGGCGCTGCGGGCCGCCGGGCACGATGCTGTGAAGCTGGCGCTGATCGCCGCGATGATGCTGGTCATGGCGGCCCTTCTGGAAGGGTTCGGGCGGCAATTGATTCAGGATCGCTCGACACGCATCGCCATTGGCTGGGGGATCGGTGCTTTGTGGTTGCTCTGGTTCTGTCTGGGCGGGAGAAAACGGTCATGACGCGCCCCAGACTGGATCGGCTGCTGCCACCCGAAGGCGTGCCCCTCTATTTTCGCGTCGCTGGTGTAGGTGTTCGCATGGCCGCGCAATTCGCCGATATTCTCATCACCGGGGTCGGCGCGGTTGCGTTGTTCATACTGGCACTGAGCATGAATGTCGTCCCGCCTGAGGCTGCGGTTGCCATAGGTGCGATGCTGTTTTTTGTTATTCGCATCCCCTACTACGCGGCTTTGGAACTGATTTGGAACGGGCAAACCATCGGCAAGCGCATGATGAAGATCAAAGTCGTGGCAGCCGACGGGCAGGCGCTGACAACGCAATCCCTGGTGGTGCGCAACCTGATGAAAGAGGCCGAGATTTTCCTGCCCGGCACCCTGGTGCTAACGCTGAATGCCGAAGCTCTTGTGCCCTCTTTGATGGCTCTGGCCTGGATTCTTGGCGTGGTCGCCGTGCCCGTGTTCAACCGCCGAAGTCAAAGGCTGGGCGATATCATCGCAGGCACTTATGTGATCCATCTGCCAAAACCGATCCTGATGCCGGATATGTCCAAAGCCATTCAACCCGCTACGGCCAGCCAACCGGGGTTCCAGTTTCTAACCCACCAACTAGAGCACTACGGAGCATTCGAGTTGCAAACGCTCGAAGGTTTTTTGCGCGGCGCGGGGCGCGCGGCCGGACCTGAGGCGCATAAGCGAAACAAAGAAACGATGGCTGCGATTGTCGAACAGGTCCGGCGTAAAATCGACTATGCCGAGGCCGTGCGCCCCGAAGACCGGCTGGCCTTTCTAGAGGCGTTTTACAAAGCCCAACGCGCATTTCTGGAACAACGGCAGTTGTTTGGTGACAAGCGCGCGGACAAGTTCCATCGCGCAGCGGGTGATGAGGGACCGTAAGGCTGTTGCAGATTTGCCCAAGCGCCCGGTAGAAAGTCGACTTCCGTCTTGTGGATGATCCCATCCTCAAGGCTCTATCAAAATCAGAAACTAAATTGGTTTGGAACTACAGATGACAGATACATTCAATCCCGGGCAGCCAGACGCACATGTTCCTTTCGGTGCAGGCAATGTAGTCGGAGAGACGTTTTCGATCTTCTTCAGAAAGATCCATCTTGTCCTGCTTCTGGGCTTTGTCCCGGCCCTGATCGAAGTCATTGTGAACAACTATGCCGTGACCCAGCCTATCGAGGATATTGCGACCGAGAATTTTGATGGCGCCGCCTTCGCAACCAGCTTCGCTGTTTCATTTGTTGTATCTCTGGTGGCCGTAGCAATTACGACCGCCATGATGATCCAGCTTGCCTATGATGCGAAATTGGAGCGGCCAGCACGGATTGGCAGCTATTTTTCAGCAGCCATAAAAAATCTGCCCGCCATTGCTGTTCTCTCGGTCATAACGACTATTCTGTACATTTTGGGTGCCATTTTGTTCATCCTCCCTGGCATTTGGATTTATGCGGTCTTCTCGGTCGTCGTCCCGGCCATCGTGATTGATGGAGCAGGATTCCGAGCCATGGGGCGCAGTGCCTATCTGACCAAAAACTACCGCTGGCCCATCATTGGTACGCTGACCCTTGTGATCTTGTGTATTTTCCTGGTCGCCTTTGTCATCGGGTTCGTTCTGGCAGCCTTGTTTGGCGTCTTCTCGGATCAATCAAGCACCATAGGGACACTCGGCCCATGGATTTTCGTCGAGGCCGCGATCAGCGCAATTTCCTATGGCTGGCTCAGCATTGCTGTCGCTCTGATTTTTGCCCGGCTGAAAGAGATCAAGGAAGGCGTAAGTGTCTCGGATCTGATCGACGTTTTCAAATGAATGCTATTGCCGCAGTCCTACCACGGGCTGCGGTGACTACATTGCAGTCAAGATCCGTTCTTGTGATGCTGAAAAGCGTCGCACGTACGCTTTTCGAACGGCATGACCCAACGACGCTGTGTGCAAAGCAGTCCACCTATTAAAGGACCTGAGAGCCACGACCGTCCTTGTTACGTACGCCGACTCCGGCATTCTTGTCGTGAACGCGATCAAGTTCGGTGGATATGCTGACGCTTGTGATTGGAACTTTTCTGATCCAAGGCGACGGGCGAGAGACATTGACCAATTCGATGATAATCGGCGCAGTGCCATTCACCGTCTGAGTGACCGGGCGCCAAAGTGTCTGGGAAACATCGACTGCAATACAAACAGGCAGACCTTCAAGGCTTCGTCAGGTTGGAAGATATCTGAATGCAAATGAAAGTCAGTCCAGAGCCCTTCCAGCAAGGCTATCAAAGCGTCGGTTGCGAGTTTGGCGTCGGCGTCTTCATAACCACCTTCGTTCTTTATTTGCTCTAGCAAGTCCAGGATCATCGCTCGGAACCCTTTGTCTCGTGAGTCGATGAAAGGAAGTATGTCCGGATTCGAGAGCGCCTCTGCCCGAAACGAAAACCAGATCGCCACGTCCCGCGCATTCAGGACAAAGGGGTCAAAATCCGCCTTTAGGATACCGATCAACTTGTCCGCAGGACCCAAACCGGGATCACCAGCGATTGCCATCCACTGCCCTGTATAGCGCGCCGAAAGATCCTCGGCGACGGCGAGCAGCAGCTTCTCCTTGGAGCGAAAGTGCAGGTTCACCATTCCCCGCGACAATCCCGACAATTCCTGGATTCTTGCCGAGGTCGTGCCGCGAATTCCGTATCTATGGATGGCGTCCGCAGCCGCTTGGATCAACTGCTTTCGGTTCCGCAACTTGCTCAGGTCCCGAGCATTGCTTGGGGTATCGGGCTCGAGAGTAATCTTATCTGTCCTTCGCTGGGGCGCTCGCTCTTAGTCTTCTCGCATCTGGCAGAGCCAGAGTTCAAGGATTGACATATAATGAATGATTGTTCATTTTGTGATATATATTACATAAAGGTGCGGCATGACCCTTTTCAATTCGGACTTTCAGCCCATACGAGACTGGGACAACGACCACTTTCTGCACCCTTGGGAAGGGATGTCGTACCTGGGCCAAAATGAACGAACCTTTGCCGAAAGTGGTCTTGGCGTTCACGTTGTGACCGAAGATGGAAAACGTCTCATAGACGGACCTGCCGGGATGTGGTGCGTGCAATTGGGGTATGGAAACACCGAAATTGCCGATGCGATGGCCCGGCAGGCGAAGGAAATGGCGTATTTTTCGCCCTTCAACAATGCCAACTCAGCTCCGGCCCGGTTGGCCCATGAAATCGCCAAGAGGACGCCGGGCGACTTGAACCATGTGTTCTTCACAACCGGTGGTTCAACGGCTGTGGACAGCGCTTTGCGTTTTGTGCAGTTCCGCAACAACCTGCTGGGTCAACCTGAAAAGAAGATCGTGATATCGCGGCAGAAAGCCTATCATGGATCGACCTATCTGGCGGCCTCAGTGTCCGGAAAAGAGCGTGACAAAGGGTGGCTTGACCAAGCCTCTCACCTCACGCGCTTTCTGCCGAATGTGAACCCGTATACGCGTCGTCCGGGCCAAACAATCGCTGACTTTCTGAACGAAAAGGTTTCCGATCTTGAGAACATGATCCTGCAGACCGGGGCAGACAAGGTCGCGGCTTTCATCGCTGAACCAATCCTGTGTTCCGGTGGAGTCATCGTGCCTCCGCAGGGGTATCACCAGCGCTGCCTGGAAATCTGCAGGAAGTACGATGTCCTGTATATTTCAGACGAGGTCGTAACCGGGTTTGGACGGCTTGGTCACTGGTTTGCGTCCAAAGAGGTCTTCGAAATTCAACCTGATATCATCACCTGTGCCAAAGGTATGACATCCGGGTATGTCCCCATGGGGGCGTGCATCATCTCTGATCGGTTGATCGAGGATGTAAGCGGTGACAATGCGCAGGACGCAACTTTTTCCAATGGCTTCACGTATTCCGGCCACCCGGTAAGTGCGGCGGCGGGTCTGAAAACGATTGAGATCATGGAACGCGACGGTGTTCTGGAACATGTACGCGCGATCACGCCTCTGTTCAAAGCGCGTCTTCAGGCTTTGGCAGACCTGCCGCTCGTCGGGGATGCGCGTGGTATGGGGTTGGTGGGCTGTGTCGAATGCGTTGCCAACGCCAATGCCGAAAACGCATTGGATCTGGATAAATCAGTAGGTGCGTTGATCGACAAGCATTGTCAGGAGAACGGGCTGATCCTGCGGCCAATCATCAACATGTGTGTGTTCTCCCCTCCGCTGATCATCACGGAAGGTGAGTTGAACCAGATGTTCGACATCCTTGAAAAAGGAATCCGGCTGGCAACCGAAGACTTGACCCGCCAGGGTGCGTTCGGGGCCCAGGTAGTGCAACCGCGCGGAATTGTGGACCTGCAAGCTGCGATGCCTTCCGCGCCCACTTAGCCCCGCATTGCTTCAGGTGGCAATTTGATCGGAAATTTGGACCGCACCTCTTCATCGATTTTGCTGCCAAAGTAGTTCGGGTAGTGATTGGACAGAATGTCGTCCACAACGGACCGGCTTCGTTCAAACATGTCCTGACGGCCTGCCTTCTCCCATGTGTCGGTCAGCTCGCGGTCCATCAGGGTCGGATAGACATATTCGGTTTCCATAAACTGCAAGGTCTGTGGGTTGCCGAGAAAGTGGCCCGGGTCGATAGCACATTCATGGATGACATCGACCGACAGCGTGTCGTCGCTCACCTCGATCCCCCGCAGCGTTCGGGAAATCATCCCCGCAGCCTCATTGTCGATGACCATGGACTCGAAACTGCACCCCATCAGACTGCCCAGCATTCCGCCAAATTCGCAGAGCCGGTTGGCCCCGGCATGGGCCGCCAAAGCAAAGGTCAGGGCCTTTTCCAGACCGTATTGCGCATCAGGGATCTTGGAATCCGTCATGCCGCACCCGACGCTGGTTGGCAGGTTGTAGAAATTGCCCATCTGGATCGCCGCTGCAGAGATCAACGCCTGCTCACCACTGCCACCCGTAAACGATCCGGTGCGCAGATCGGTGATGAAAGGCCAAGCTGCAAACACCACCGGAGTCCCCGGATTGATCAGGTTGGCGATGGCGACACAGGACAGGGTCTCGGCGACCGCCTGCGCCAGCGTTCCGGCCAAGGGTGCAGGTGATGTCGCCCCGGCTTGTGGGGGAACGGCAAGATCGCAAACGAGACCCAGTTTCGCAGTATCAATCAGGATTTCCAGATTCTCCTGCCCAAACCGAAGTGGCGAAACGATGGGGCAGCCTCCAAAGATGACCGAAGGCTTTTCAAGGAACTTACCCTCTCCACCCGATGCCAGATCGAACAGATGGAGCGCATCCTGAATATGCTCGCGTGTGCGGAAGGTCAGACACGATGGTTTCTCACTACCCGCCAGAATGGCGTAGAGCATGTTCATGTCATGCTCGTAGTCTTGCGGGACATCCGTTGCCAGAACCGTGTCGCCCGTCATGTGAATATTGTCGAGCCGGTCAACCAGACGGGTGAAATCGTAGATGTCCTTGAGCGTTGACGGGCGGTAGCTGCGCGTTTCCGCGTCAAACGTGGTCACCGCCGTGCCAGAATTCGCGTAGTACACCTTGTCCTTGGTGCAGTGCATGTCGTCCTTACCGGCCCGCGAACCGCGTGCGTGGACATAGAATTCGCTGGCTGCCTGGGCCAACAGGTCCTCCATCAGGGCACGGGGAAAGCACAGCCTGCCGTGCTCATTCACCGTCGCCCCCTTGGGCAACACGAGATCAAGAACTTCCTGCGTTGGGTCTCCGATCCCTGTGCGCTCCAGAATGGCAAGGGCAGCTTGATGAATGCGCGACATATCCGCGTCTGACAAAGGCTTGTATCGTCCACCCGGAATGCCGGGCCAGATTGCCTGCGATGCGGCATTGCTGGTGCGTACGGCCGCGCGTGCTTCGCGCCCGCCCCCGCGCCGTCTTGATCTGCGCTGCGTTAGCTCTGTCATGTGTAGTCTCCGAATACTGAGCGTGTCAGATCATGCTGAAGTAGTTGCGATAAAAGCCCGGAATGCTCCATTCCATTTCGGACAGCGGACCCGGAACAAAGTGGTGCGAGTTCACGCCTTCCTGGTTGTGGCGGATGATCCGTTCATCATCCAGTGAGGTGACATGCCACAGCCATGTCAGAGCATCCCTATCGTAGTCGCGCCCCTCTTCAGCGTCGCCGCGGACATACCAAACAATCTGAATATCCGTTTCTTGCAGGGCACGTGGGACGAACCGATACCCGACCATGTGATCTGCGTACACGAGGAAGTAGTTCAGCGTCCCGACACCCAGATCGGTAGCGCCGCCATCGTGGGATTTCAATTCGCCCAAAGGCGGCGCCATGGGTGCACCGTCCTTGCTGCCAGTCAAATAGCCGGGGAACAGCGGGTAGCGCCGCCAATAGACATCCGCACCCGGCGCAACCGCGTTTTCTCCGGTCAGGTCCAGCTCTTCAACAGGAACTCCGGCTTCTGCCATCCGTTCGCGCAAAGCTCCACTGAACTCCAGAACCTGATCGGGGTCTTTCAGCGAGTGGCTGCGCGAATAGTCCTGATGAGACGGCGCGCAATGATAGCACTCCAGATAATTCTCCAGGGCCAGTTTCCAATTTGCCGGAACCGGATATGAGGCCTCGTGGGCGACTTTTATGTTTTCAAAGTCGAAGGGCTTTGAAAGCGGGGCCAATCGGTCCAATGCTGCTTCCAGCGGCGGGGCGTCTTCAGCTGTGCACACAAAAATCAGACCTTGGAAAATCTTCACCTGGACCGGGAACAACCCGTATTGGCCGGGATCAAATTCCGGCCCCATTGACCGCCCGTTTCGCAACCTGCCGTTCAGGTCAAAGGTCCACGCGTGGTAGGGACAGATGAAATTGCGCGCCTTGCCTTTCCGTTCAATGCACACTCGCGATCCCCGGTGGCGACAAACGTTCAGATGCGCACGTATTTCACCCTCGCGATCCCGAACGATGATCACGGACTCGGGTCCGTAGTCAAACAGGAAATAGTCTCCGGGTTCGGCGACCTGGCTGACGTGGCCGACCCAGATCCAGCTCTGGTTCCAGAACGTATTGATATCGTTCTCGTATACAGCCTGAGAGGTATAGAAATGACGCGGCAGGGCAAACCCTTCCCGCTGCGCCTTCATCAAGTCGCGCATTACTTGCAAGTCATCTTGTGGCATAGCACACCTCATGCTGTGTCAAGGGAAACGATTTCCCGGCGGAAAAGTTCACGGTCGATGTCACCCGCATCGCTTTCGAAATTCCGGGCAGCCATGTGACCCGAATAGACAGCGTCGGCAATCAAGCCGGGGTTGGCCGCATCTCCGATCAGGTCCAGCTTTGTCAGCGGGCTATCGGCCAGGCTTCGAAGCTCGTCATACAGGCTGGTCTTGCGCGCGCGCTGCGTCACCAGGACGACTGAGCCACATTCGATGACCTGCTCTCGCGCCGTATAGGCGCATTGCACTTTCACTTGACCGGGCACCACGCTGTCCAATGTATGGGATAAAACCAACTGAACGCCGCTATCCAGCAGTCTGCGTTGTACTTTGATCTGTTCCAATGTCAGTTCAGTAAACGGCGAAACCATCGAGGCCGGGGTCACAAACACAACTTCTCGCCCGGTCTGAGCCAGATGATCGGCCAGTACGCCGCCGAGATAGGCTTGATCATCATCGTAGACCAAAACGGGACCGTCCCCCGGCAATTCACCGGACATGATGTCGTCCGGGGTGAAAACCTGAGAACCTGAGCCTATCGATACCCCGTGGAATGCCGATTTCCCGCGCCCATCTCGCCGCCATGATGCGCCGGTTGCCAGAAAGACATTTGGAATGCCCAACTCGACAACCTCATTTGCTGACAAGGGGCTGTCGGTGAACAGTTGAACGTTCCCGCGTTGCTGCAGGTCATAAACCCTGTGGTCTGTCACACGTTTCCAAGCGGTCAGACCTCTCAGTCCGGATTCCAGCAACACGCGGCCACCAAGCTCCTGCTTGGCTTCGGCCAGAGTTACCTCATAGCCGCGGCGTGCCAGTTGCATGGCGCATTCAAGCCCGGCGGGTCCGCTGCCCACAACCAACGCGGCTTGTTCCTTTCCCCTGCCCTCGATGATTTCGGGATGCCATTTCCGGCGCCACTCTTCACCCATTGTCGGGTTTTGCGTGCACCGAATAGGAACACCCAGAGAATCCGAAGAAACGCAGATGTTGCAGCCGATACACTCGCGAATTTCTTCGATGCGGCCTTCCTTGATTTTGTTTGGAAGAAACGGATCGGCAATGGATGGTCGTGCCGCGCCGATAAAATCAAGAATGCCCTTCCTGATCAGCGACGCCATCAAATCCGGCGACGTCAGCCGACCGACGCCCACAACAGGTTTGGACGTGACCTGTTTGACAAACTCGACATATGAGGTTTGAAACCCATCGCGGGGTTCAAAGCGGGTTGTGGCAGAATCATTGCTCCAATCCGCGACGTTGACGTCCCAAAGATCGGGCAGCTCGGCCAGCAGCTCGACGACAGCGCGGCCTTCTTCCTGCGCCTGCATCCCGTCGGAACCCAGCAGTTCATCAACCGCAAAACGAAGCGCGATCGCGCAATCGTCGCCGACTTCTTCTTTGGTTTCTTCCAAAAGCTCGCGGGTCAGGCGCACCCGGTTCTCCAACGATCCGCCGTATTCATCCATCCGATCGTTGAACTGTGGCAGCAGAAAATGATGCGGCAAAGTCATATGGTGACCGGCATAGACATACACGATGTCAAAGCCTGCTTCACGCGCGCGCCGCGCCGCCGCGCGATGCCACTTGCGGAAGTCGCGAATGTCTGACTTGTCCATTGCCCGGGCCTGTTTGGGATAGGCGGTTTGCAGGGCAAGCTCTGACGGGGCCAGCAGAGGCGCTCGGGTCAGGTGATTTTGCGCATGGTGACCGTTGTGCGCCAGCTGGATTGCCGCAAGCGATCCCTTGTCATGGACTGCATTGGTTATCAGACGCAGTGCCGGAATATCCCGATCATCCCAAATCCGGTTCTCAGAGAATGGCGACAGATCCGAAGTTGGATGAATCTCGGCCTCTTGGGTGGATACCACAGACCAGCCGCCCTCGGCCTTCATCGCCCGCATGGCGGCTTCGGCCTGCGGTCTTAGATGCCCCAGACCATTGCAGTGGGGCACCTGATAAAACCGGTTTCGGGCCGTCACTGGCCCGATCTGAACCGGTTCGAAGAGAACAGAGTATCCGTCAGCGCCTGACATTGCCGCGCTTCCTCCAGAAAATTGGAAATGGGTCGGTGCGAGTGGCGGAGCGTAACCTCCTGACCACTCACGACTTTGACAGTGGGTGGGCTTAGAAACCCGCTTTGATGCGCTCGAACTCCTTCAGCATCTTTGCTTCCAACTCGGGGTTGACCGCGTCGAAGAAAAGGCTGCCTTCAAAAAAGCTGTCAACGTCCGAGAACCCGTAAGTTTCGATCAACTCAGGATCGGCCTGCGCGAATGCGTCCTCGTTGGCATGGGCGTAGCCCCAGCTTTCGATGATGTACTTGCCGCTTTCAGCCGAGCTAAGCGCGTTGAGCATATCGTAGACCTGCTCATCTGATTGCTTTGAGGATTTCAGATGCACATAACCGCAGACCCAGGTGGCGATGCCTTTGTCTACATCCCGCATCATGACCGCCGGGGTTTCGTTCCAGATCAGGTTCAGTTCCGATTGGTTCCAGCCCCAACCCAATGTCACCTCGCCACTGGCAATCGCCTGATCCAGCTGGCCGGCATCAGACCAGTAGAAGCGCACATTGGGGTGAATTGCGCGCAGGTAGTCCGCTGCTTTCTGGAATTCCTCGTCGCTCATGTCGGTGTAGCTGGACGCGCCGGTCGCCAGCGCCGCCATGGCAAATGCGCTGGATGCAGCATCCGGAATGGCAACCTTGCCCTGATAGGCAGGATCCATCAGCAATTGTAGTGACACATCGTCCGCTGGAATCATGTCCGTGCGATAGATCAGGCCGGTATTGCCCCATTCAAAAGGCACCATGTAAGTCTGCCCGTCGATCGTGATGCCATCGACCTCCTTGATCTTGGGCATCAGCTTGTCCCAGTTCTCCAGCTTGCTGGTGTCGATCGGCTTGATCATGTCCGCCGCCACCCACTTTCTCAGGGCATCCGTGCAGGGATGGGCCAGGTCAGCCTCGAACCCCGACTGAAGCTTGGTGAACGCCTCTTCCACGCTGCCAAAATAGGTATAGCTGGGCGCGCCACCGTACTTTTCGACATAGCCGCCGTAAAACCCCTGATCCTCATATCCGGACCAGTCAAAAATTGTCAGATCAGCCGCATTGGACAGTGCTTGGCTGGCGGTAAAGGTGGCAACCACGGCTGCCAAAAATGATGTTGCTTTGTTCATTTGTCTCCTCCCAAAGAGTCACGTTTACCCAAATCGATCACCGAGGCGCTTTGAACGCCAAGCCAAACGGTATCCCCGCGGCTGTGATCAACTGTGTGAAAGTAGTTTGGCACCGCGACAGCGATGCTATCGGGCAACTCATCGATGCGCACATAGTAGTGGACGCTTTCACCGTAGAAGGCGACGTCCGTCACGACGCCCTGAACACAAGCATCATAGCCGTCGGGCTTTTCTGCGCTGATCTCCAATTGCTCGGGTCTAACGCCGACCAGCAGGTCCTTGTCATGCACCTGTACGTTGGGGTTCACCCCGATCGTCATTTGCCCGAAGCCCAGAACATCCACCTCCAGCGATTCTGAGTTCTCGGCTGTGATTTCGGCATCCAGGAAGTTCATTCCACCGATGAAAGAGGCCACTTCGCGATTGCAGGGTTGGGAATACAGAACCTCGGGTTTGTCGACCTGCTTGAGCTGCCCGGCGAACATGACGCCGATGCGGTCTGACATGGTCATGGCCTCATATTGGTCATGCGTGACCATCACGAAAGTGATGCCAAGCTTTTGTTGCAGGCGGCGCATTTCAAGCTGCATCGCTTCGCGCAGGTTCTTGTCCAACGCCGACAACGGTTCGTCCAGCAGCAACACTTTTGGCCTCATGACCAGAGCACGGGCCAGCGCCACGCGTTGGCGCTGACCGCCGGACAACTCGTTGGCCTTGCGGTCTTGCAAGCCGCCCAGCTCAACCATCTCAAGCGCTTCGGCAACGCGTTCCTTGATTTCCTTCCGCGAGAGCTTTGTCTTGCGCAAGCCAAAGCCCACATTGTCACCCACATTCAGGTGCGGAAAGATTGCATAGCTTTGGAACACCATATTGGTCGGCCGCTTGTTGGCCGGAACCTCGCCCATTGTGCGACCATCAATCCGAATTTCGCCCTCTTCGTGATCCTGGAACCCCGCGATGATGCGCAATGCCGTTGTCTTTCCGCAGCCCGACGGCCCAAGCAGCGAAAAGAACTCACCCTCTTTCAAGGTCAGGTTCAGATCAGATACAGCCACAAAGGAACCAAAGCGTTTTTCGACGCCCTGAATTTCGATGATGTTCTGTTCGCTCATCTTACTCTTTCCTTTGGCTTCAATCTGAGGATTGGATGGAACGGCGACGGAAGTATTCAGCTATCAACAGCAGCAGGACCGAGGACATCAAAAGCAGCGACCCCAGCGCCAACGTGTTGGGCAACTTTGCCGGGAAGCGGATCTGGCTCCAGATATAGACCGGCAGTGTCGGGCTGTTCCCGGACAGGAAGAAGGCCAGCACGAACTCGTCAAAGGACACGGTGAACGTGACCAGAAGGCTGGCGATGATGCCCGGTGCGACGATTGGCAGAGTAACGCGCCGAAAGGTTCCCACCACGCTCTCACCCAGATCGAAGGCGGCCTCTTCCAACGATTGATCAAAATCGTCAAAGGCGGATTTCATGATCGAAACCGCGAAGGGCAGCGCCACAAACACATGCCCAAGGATCACCGTTGTAAGCGACGGCTTCAATCCGATGCTGATGAACAGAACCAGCATCGAACTGGCAACGATGATGCCGGGGATGACCAGAGGCAGCATCACCAGACCCTCGGACAATTCCCGACCCGTGAATCTGTACCGAACATAGGCGCGTGCTGCGAACAGTCCCAACGACGTGGCCATCACGGCAGTCACGCTGCCGACGATCAGCGAGTTCACCATGGCTTGCAAGAGCGTGTCTTGCTGACCCAACTGCGCGTACCACTTCCACGTGAACCCCTTTAGAGGAAAGGCCACGATGGTTCCGTCATTGAACGAAAACAACGGCAAAAGCAGAACAGGCAGGTACAGAAAAACAAGATAGGCGATCGCATAGACAAGCAACCATGGGATACGAATTGCCTTGGTCATCGGATCCTCCGCCCCAGTGCGGTGACGACAACCACGAAAAGAACAGCAACGCAGCCGACCGAAAGCATGGCAAGCAGAGACAGGGTTGCACCCAAAGGCCAGTTATTGGCAGCGCCAAACTGCACCTGGATCAAGTTGGCCACCATTTTGCCCTGCGACCCACCGACCAGGGCCGGCGTGACATAATCGCCCACAGTGGGGATGAAAATGATCAGACAGGCCGCGATGATCCCAGGCACCGTCAGGGGCAACGTCACACGGACAAACCTTTCCAGCTTGCTGCACCCCAGGTCTGTCGCGGCCTCTAGCAGGCTGCGGTCGATCTTTTGCAATGACACATAGATCGGCAAGATCGCAAACGGCGCCCAGGCATGCGCAAGCGTAAGCACAACGGCGAACTCGTTATAGAGCAGAAATGTCAGCGGCTCCTGTATCAATCCAAGTGAGATCAGCGCAGAGTTCATCACCCCATTGAAGCCGAGGATCAGCTTCCAGCTGAACACACGCAGCAGGTAGCTGCTCCAAAAGGGAATGGTGATCAGCAGTAGCCAGAGCGTTTTTTTCTGTGTTCGAAATGCGATGAAGTAGGCAATCGGATAGGCCAGACAGACCGTCGCCAATGTCACCGCACCCGCAATTGCAACCGACCGGATCATCAAGTGCCGAACCAGGGGATCGGTAAACGCCTCTTGGTAGTTCGCCCAAGTCAGAGTGCGGTCAATCTCGACATAGGTCTGGGTCCAAAAGCTGTAGGCGACAAGAATACAAAGAGGCACAGCAACAAGCAGACCGACATAGAGCGTCGCAGGAGCGCTCAGTGCCAGGCCCTTGCCCGTTTCACTTCGGATAACTGCAGCCATGCTTCCCTGCTGACCTTTGCTTTCGGTGGCGCGACAATTCCCATCACAAAATGGACAATCGTCCATTTAAATCTGGAATCTTCGAGCCAGTTGTGTCAACTGATATTTTCAGAACCAAAAGCTGGCCAATTTCACCAAGGCCATTGGAAGGCAGCGCAAGATGCTGAAAACAAACGGAACCGTCTGATCAAATGACTGGAAAGCGCCAACAGATACGTGAAAGAAACCGCCTGTCACTGATTGAGGCCGTACTCGACTCGGTGGCAGAAAAAGGGATTTCTGAGACCTCGGTGAGTGAAATCATTCAACGCGCTGAGTTGTCCCGCGGCATGATTCACCTTCACTTCGGCGGCAAGGACAACCTCGTGGACGAAGCGGCCCGCCACTCGTCTGAGCAATACTACAACGGCATCTATGCCTTGCTGGAAACGACCGGGCAATCTGGTCAGGAACATATCGAGATGATTGTTCGGGGTGACTTGGGCGAAGCCATCCTGAACAAGAAAAATGTTTCGATCTGGTACGCATTTCGCGGCGAAGCCAGAAACAGAGCGGCTATCGCGGCCTTCTCGGATACACGCGACGCAAAGCTTCGGAATCTGGTCTTCAACGCCTTCGTACGAATTGCGAAAGAAGCCGGCATCGAACACCCCAATCAGGTTGCCCGAGACGCTACACATGGCACGCTCGCCATGTTGGAAGGCATGTGGACCGACTACCTGCTCCACCCGGATTCATTTGATCGCAGCGAGGCGATGAGAATTGTCTTTCGCTTTCTAAGTGCGATGTTCCCCAGTCACTTTGACCTTAGCGGCGCCCTGTCACGCCAGTGACAAATGCGACCAAGCATCTGTCCCGTCACTTCGGAATGAAACAACTTTCAACCGTCAAACAAAAACTGGTTGCCGTGGCGCAGGCATTGGGATTTGGCTCAAACGCAAAGCGCTCCGCACCCATCGGATGCTTGTCGGTACCGCAACAAAAGCCGAAGGGGGTTGAATACCGATCTATCGTGAACCGCCCATAGTTTGAGAGAACGGTTCGCTGTTCCTGTGGCCTGTTCAGCCGATCCACATCAGACCATCTGATAACATCATGGCGAAGGTAAATCCTATCCTGACCGAAGGAAAAGTTCGGAGGCCGCTCTCTAACCCAATACGACACGCCCATCGGATTTGTCGATGAATGACATTCAAGACTCGAGTACAGCCCCGATGCGATCCGGCGTAAAGGGCATGTGACGCAGACGCTTGTTTTGCGCTGCGTGAAATGCGTTTGCAATCGCCGCTGGCACCATCGGAGTACCAACTTCACCGACGCCGACGGGTGGCGCATCAACCTCAGCAAGATATATTTCGATTTTAGGCACCTGCGATGCACGGGTGATCTCGTAGTCCCAGAAATTGTTTTGAACAACCTCACCGTTTTCGATGTCGATCTTCTCACTGAGAGCCATTGAAATACCGAATACAATCCCGCCTTCAATCTGATTGAGCGCGTTATCCGGTGTGACGATCAGACCTGCATCAACGGCGGCCCAGAAATTGGTGACCCGGATTGCTCGGCTTTCGGCGTCAACTTCAACTTCGGCGACACCTGCGGCCATGGACGAACTGTAGCCTGCGAATGAAAGCCCCAGACTACGGTTGCCTCGATTGCGCCAGTCGGACATTTCAGCCACTTTTTCGAGAAGATGACGCCCACGCGGGTTTTCCGAGACAAGATCCAATCGGAAATCCAACGGGTCCCGCCCAGCCTGTTCCGCCAATTCATCCATAAAGCACTCAACGGCAAATGCGGTATACGAGGCCCCGATGCCGCGATAAGGAGCAAGGCGTGCGTGCCGGTCCATGATGAGGTGATCGGCTCGGAAATCCCGGATCCCGTAGAATTTACTCTCGGCGCCACGCATCGAAATCACATCGTTCGGGTTCACCGCGTCCCACCGTAGCGGGTTGAAGAACCCGATGACCGTGGGCGTGGCGACCTTGTGATACCACCCATCCAGTTTGCCATCCGCGGTCAATCCGGCCTCAAGCTTTTGGGCGGCCGCAGGGCGAAAAGTCCCCTGCTTGACGTCATCTTCGCGCGGCCAGATCACTTTGACCGGACGTCCAATAGCCTTGGAACACAGCACCGCGTCGCGCACATAGTTCTGCATCAGGACTGTGCGTCGCCCAAAGCCGCCGCCCATCGTCATCATATTCAGACGAACGTTTTCGACGGGAATACCCAGCACCTCGGATACGGTGCGCGCCGTCCAGGATTGGGTTTGCGTGCCCGCCCAAACCTCTGCACCTTGTCCGTCTGCGTCTACGTCGGCGACAGCCGCCATCGGCTCAATCTGGGCGTGATACGCATAGTCTGACAGGTACAGCTGTGAAAATTGGCGATCCGCATTTGCAATAGCCGTTCGGGCGTCGCCGGTCTCGGCCCAGATCGCGCCTGACGCGTCTGGAGCGCTGGCAGCAGCGGCATATTCGGCCAGTGTCTCTTCGCTGTTGGAGCTCCGGAATGGTGAGGTGGTGGACCATTCGGCCTCAAGCAATCCCCGCGCACCCAAGGCAGACCAGAGGCTTTCGGCAACGACAGCAACGCCGTCCGGTACGGTCACGATATCTATCACGCCAGATACATCGCGCGCTGCGGAATCGTTGATCACAAGGGGTACTTCGTCTTCCACCGGCGCGCGCAAGACAGCCGCATAGGCCATGTCGGGCACTTCGACATCAATCGCGTATTCGGCCTGCCCCGTGCTTTTGGCTGGGACGTCTCGACGGGGCAGGTCTTTCCCGATGATCCGGAACTGGGAGGGGGCTTTCAAAGGCACGGTTTCAGGGTCAGGCACAGCTAGGCCTGTGGAACCGAGAGCCGCCAGTTCACCATACCCGGCCTGTTGGCCATTGGGGCCTAAAACAACACTTGGTTCGGTCCTAAGGCTGGCTTTGTCCACACCCCATTCGCGCGCTGCGATTTGCAGCAACACGTCCCGCGCCTGTGCGCCCGCCTTGCGCAGCGGATCAAAGTAAAACTGCGTACCAGTGCTTCCGGCTGTATACAAAACACCGCCAAAAAGCTGATTTCCAAAGCGCCGGTCATCGGCATTCAGCTGCTCGATCTCTACGTCCTCCCAAGCAGCGTCCAATTCTTCAGCCAAAATCTGTGGCAGCGTGGAATAACTGCTTTGTCCCATTTCGGTCGAGGGGAAGACGATCCGGATGCTTCCGTCGGCCCGTATCGTCAACCAGTGATTGACGTCCAGCGTGCCAACTGCGGCCTCAGCCCGGACAGATGAGATCCCTCCCGCACCGATGAAAAATGTCAGTCCAGCAGCGCCTTGTAGAAACCCTCGGCGGTTTATGGTCATGGTCATCTCAAACCTCCTTGGCTGCGCGTTCTATGGCTTTGAAAATTCGGTTGTAGGTCCCGCAACGACAGAGGTTCGCGCTCATCTCATTGACGATTTCCTCTCTGGTCGGAGACGGGTTGTCCGCCAAAAGCGCCGCTGCGCGCATGATCTGGCCCGACTGGCAATAGCCGCATTGCGCAACCTGCTCTTCGATCCACGCCTTTTGAACAGGGTGCGAGCCGTCTTCGGACAATCCTTCGATCGTTGTGACACTGGTGTCTTGCACATCGCTTACCGACATCTGGCAGGCAAAAGCTGCGATGCCATCCACATGCACCGTGCAGGCCCCGCACATGGCAGCACCGCATCCGTATTTCGTTCCTTTGAGTTTGAGCGTGTCCCGAAGGACCAGCAAAAGCATTTCGTCAGGGGAGGTATCAACCTCTACGGGTCGGCCGTTCAACTCGAATTTGATCATTTGGAACAATCCTTGTGATGCCTGATGTTGATGGTGTTTTGTAGAAAGCAAAGCGGCATGGCTCGGGCAGTGAGTAGCCCTTGCCTATGCCTGGGTTCTTCTCGGGCGTGACAGGGACTTGCATTCCCGGAAGCAAACCCTGACGACGGTTTTCAAGATCCGCCTGTACTCGGATATTGCCGCTTTGATCCTTGATGCAAACTTGCAATCCCGTCAGCCAGACCGCTTGCTGTAGAACATCGGCATTCTCTGACTTGATGCTAAAACGGTTAAGATCTGAGAACGCGTCTGGTCGAGCGCCATTGCTGTCCTGCTTCGCGGCCAATGGCGTGGGAGGGACCTCAAACACAACGCGCAGACGGCTACGGTTGACGATCTGAAAAAGCGGTGGATCGCCTGCGCGTTTGAACGCTTCGATACGGCCGGAATATACTATCAGGTCAGCCGAAGCCTGGCGTGGTTCATGAAACGCAAGCAAGGCTACAAAGGCCATGATACATAGGCAGCGACCCTTTGAGACCCACGCTGGAACCATATCAAGCGCCCCCTTCATGGTGCGATCAGATGGCGGACCACGGGGCCGCTTTCGCGGATGTCGAAGACTGCGACGCTCTGTTGAAGGTCCTCGTCCTGGCGCGACACCCGCGCGTGCTGGGCCAGATGTTCTTCCCACGACGAAACCATGAAGGCTTCGACCCATAGCTCAGGGTCTTCGGCACTTTGGAAGATACGCCAATCGTAGGCTCCGTCGCGCCAGCGCTCGCCCGACCATTCCCGGATCGCGGACAGGAAGGCGGCTTCGTCCTGAGGTCGGATGCGATATTCTACTTCGACCATGACCGGACCGCGCGACGACAACCCGTCATCGGCCAATGCAACTTGCGGCGCAGGCCAATGCATCGAGGGTGTCAGGTCCAGGTCTTCGCCTTGTCCCAGCCGGAATTTGCGTGTCAATGCCAAGCCGACGATCAACCCGCCCGCCGCAACCAGCAGCGTGGTCGACACAGAAGTCGCCGTGGCAACCTGACCCCATATTGCTGACCCAAAGGCCATCGACCCAAAGAAGACCATCAGATTCACGGCCAACCCACGGGCCCGCACCCAATTTGGCAGCGCCGTCTGCGCCGAAACGTTGAACGTGGTCAGAACGGCGATCCAGCTAAAGCCACCCAGCAACGCAGCGACATAGGCCATCAGAGGCGTAGTCGCCGTCGCAAGAATAGCCATAGCTACAGCGGTGCCGAGCGTGCCGCCAGCTGCAGCGGTAGTCGCATCGAGCTTGGCGCGAAACTTCGGAAGTGCCAGAGCCCCCACAACAGCCCCGGCACCGATCAGGGTAAAAAGCATCCCGTACAACGTGGCCCCGCCGCCTTCGATTTTCCGAACAACCAGCGGCAACAGCGCCCAATACGCGGATGCAAAGATGAAGAAGGCAAAGGACCGGATCAAAGTGGCCTTTAGCGGACCGTTATGCGCAACGTGCCGCATACCGGTCATCATCGCGTTGAAGACAGGCTGCGATGTCTTTGTCCCGCCATCTTGGTTCTTCCAGATCAGCAAAGCAGCAATGATCACGATATTGCTGACCGCATTGACCGCAAACGGGGCTGACAGGCTGACCGATGCAATCAAAACCCCAGCCAAGGCAGGACCTATGGCGCGGCTGATATTGATGCCCATGGAATTCAACGCGATGGCAGGCTGCAATGCCTCGCGCGGCACCAGCGTGGGAACGATCGCTTGCCAGGCCGGAGCCATGAAGGCCGTGCCGGTTCCGATCGCAAGGGTGAACAGAATCAGCAGCGCGGGCGTGACCAGTTCAAGCTGGACCAGCACTGTAAGTATCGAAACCAGCGCCAGCAGCACCAAGTTCACCGTGATCAACAGTTTGCGTTTATCAAGCCGATCCGCCAGCGTTCCGGCGTACAAGGCAAAGACGAACACTGGCAGGGTTGTTGCCGCCTGCACCAACGAAACCACCGCAGGAGAAGAGTTGAGTGTCGTCATCAGCCACCCTGCGCCCACATCGTGCATCCAGGTGCCGACATTGGAGATCAAAGTCGCTGTCCATAGCAGTGCAAACGCGCGGAACCTGAACGGGACCCAGGCCGAGTTTGACGATGCGGGCGCGGGCTTTGCAGCACTACCACTGGATGACATCAACCAACTCCTCGCGATTTCTTTCCGCGTAGGTCCGCAGGAACGGGCAAAGCCGCACGATGCGCTGACCCTTATCGCGCGCGTCCTTAACCAGCTGCGCCACCAATGCCCGCGCCAAGCCTTGCCCACGCAGTTCTTCGGGAACAAATGTATGGTCGGCGATGACAAGACTGGGCGTGATTTTCGACAATGTCAGTTCCGCCCCGCTCACAATCCCGGAAACAGACGCGCCATAGCGCCCTTTCGTGTCGCTTTCGCTGTAGGTGATCCTTAGGCTTTGGTTGTCCAACATGAGAGTTCTCCTGAGATCGAGAGCGCATGTGCCGCTATTCGGCGGCAAGGCTGCCTTTGCCCTGTGCCGATGCACCGGGCGCACCAAAGATTGGGACAGGCGACCAATCTGGAAGTTCCGGCAATGGGGCCGGCGCGTGGGCGGCAAAACGGCCCTTGGCGTGCACAACCTTGCCGCCGGTCAGTGTCAGGTCGGCCTCGATCTCGGTGATCTCATCCTCGGCGATCGAGAAATAATCCCGGTCGAGCACGGCGATATCCGCCCATTGCCCCGCCTTGATTTGACCTTTCTTTCCCGCTTCCCGGCTGAACCAAGCTCCGGCGGCGGTCCAATGACGCAGCGCGTCGTGCCGATCCAAACGGTTCGCCGCACTCCAGATGACGTCTCCGCCACGGCCCTTGCCAGAAACGGCCCAGTGAATGGCCAACCACGGGTTATAAGACGACACCCGCGTCGCATCCGTGCCAGCTGCGAGCGGCACGCCCGAGGCCATCATCTTCTTGACCGGCATGACGTCGCGCAGGGCGTCTTCACCGTAGCGGTCGCGATAGGCTGTTGTCTGAAAGGCGATGCGGTTTTGATAGCTGATACCTCCGCCCAGGCGGGCGATCCACTCCATAGTGGATTCCGAGATCGTCTCGCCGTGATCGAAGATCCAGTTCAGCTCTTCCAGCCCTTTGTCACGCCCAACCTCTTCAATCAGGCTCAGCAACCGGTGGGCGCTTTCTTCATAGGTGCAGTGGAAGCGGATCGGCCACCGATTGTCGAACAGAAACTCGAGTACGGGCCTCAGATCCACCTCCATGCGCTTGGGAAGGTCCGGACGCGGGTAGCTGAAGTCTTCGAAATCATAGGCCGAGGCGACCAGCATTTCGCCCGCGCCAACGCATTTCAGGAACTCGTTGCCAGCATCCGGTTTGACGATGTCATTCCAGCGTTTGAAATCGTCCAGTTCGAACATCGGACGCTGCGCAAAAAGCTGATAGCCGATGCGCACCGTCTGTTCGCCGCGTTTGTTCAATTCGGTCAGGACACCGTAATCGTCCGGATAGTTCAGGAACCCGCCCGCGCAGTCCAGCGCCGAAGTCAGCCCAAGACCATTCAGCGCCTTGAAATAGTGCTTGGTCGAGGTGACTTGCTGTTCGAAATCCAGCTTGGGAGCCATGTCCAGTAACGCATAAAGCGGCTGCGCGTTGGGGCGCGCCATAGCCAGGCCGGTCGGGTTGCCCTGATCGTCCCGCTCCAATCGTCCTGAAACGAAGGGTTCGTAAAAGTGCTTGTCGATCCCGATCGCGCGCAGGGCGGCTTTGTTCAACCAGGCCCGATCATACAGGTGCAACACATAAACGGGTACGTCCGGCGCAACAGCATTGATCTCGTCGATCGTTGGCAGGCGCCTTTCGGCAAATTGATCGACAGACCACCCACCGACCACGCGTATCCATTGACCGGTGGGCGTGCGTTCGGCCTGCGCTTTCAGCATGCGTAACCCGTCAGCAAGAGACGGAACGGTGTCCCAGCGCAACTCCATTGCGAAGTTGTTGCCCTGCCGGATGATATGCGTATGGCTGTCGATCAGACCCGGAATCACACGCTGACCGCCCAGATCAATGGTCTGCGTTTCAGGTCCCGCGAGACCGAGTAGGTCCTTGTCTGTTCCGACGGCAGCAATCTGATCCCCCGAAATTGCCACGGCCGTTGCTTCGGGCATTTCGGGATCCATTGTCGTGATCTTCCCGTTGAAGAGTATCCTGTCAGGGGTGGCCATGGTGTGCATCCTTTGGCAAAGCGGGTTTGTCCCGCGCCCGCTGAACGGGCACGGATTGGCGGCTGCTGAAAGAGCCTGCTCGACTTGATGGGGAGGAATGAAGGACCCAAGCAGGCGTAGTGTGACAGATTATTCCGCTGCGATACCTGCTTCTGAGGCGTGCTCACCCAAAGCCCATTTCGAGAAACGAACCTGGATGCCGTAAGGCGTGTGCGTTTTCAGGATATCCATGACACCGTCATAGGTTTCACCACGGGCCCAGTCCTGCTGGAGTTCGAAAATAAACTGCAGTGCATTCATCGGAACCGCACCAGCCTGAACCAGACGGTCCATTGCGCGCTCGTGGGCTTCGGGCGTGACGTCGCCACATGCGTCTGCCGGGACATAAACTTCATAGCCTTCACGCAACAGATCGAGTGTGGGGAACATGACACAGGCTTCGGTCCAAAGACCGGCCAGTACGATCTTTTTGCGGTCAGTTGCGGCGACCGCGTTGCGGAAATTCTCATCAACCCACGAGTTGATCGATGTGCGGTCGATAACCTCCTGATCGGGGAAAAGCTCGGTCACTTCTGGCATGAACGGGCCCGAGAAACTGTCTTTTGCAACGGTTGAAATCACAGTCGGCAAGCCAAACAGCTTCGCGCCTTTTGCTAGGATCTGAACGTTGTGCATCACCGACAGACGATCATGGCTTTCCACGCCCTGAAACATCGCGGGCTGAAAGTCGATCAGCACAAGGGCCGCATTCTCGGGCGTGATCATTTCATGTTTCGACATTTGACTTCTCCGTTGTTGCGTTTGGTGAGGTTAAAGTGTTTCGGTTTTGGTTGGTTCGGGGGTCTTTTCCGGCTGGGTCACGGCGAAGGATTTCAGATGCAGCGCCTGTGACACGACGTCGGAATGCCCTCTGATCCATTGCACAGCGGCTTCCCCGGCGAGCATGCCCAAAAGCCCCAAAAGGGCGATGATTGGCGGGGCCGGACTGCGTACTGCGATCAGGCCGTAGATGACGCCAATCCCCAGGCCCGCCGCGAGCGAAAGGAGGTAAGGTTGCCATGTCAAAGGGTGTCTCCTTGCAGATCCGGTTCGGGTGATTTGACATCGGGGTCGTCCGGTTTCTTGAATGCTGCAAGGCTTGGCATGTCGAACACCAGAGCGGCCCCGTCAGTGTGCCAATGCAGCGTGACCTGTTCGAAGAGCGGAAGCTGAAGGCCGTCACCCGCACTTAGCCGTTCGCGCTCGGCATAGGCGAGGCCATCCAGAAGATGTACGAAGTGGTCGCTCGCTCCATCTGGCACAAGCGTCAGCGTTTGTCCTTCGGTGAACCGGCGAAGCGTCAGGCGTGTCTTTGATCTCAACGGGATTAAGGGGTGCGCTGCAGCCGGCCCCGCAAGCAGCACGTCATCGCCATCGGGAATCGCGGATTGTGTATATGACGGCGCGCCGCCCAATTGATCCGGAATCAGCCAGATTTGCAGGAACTTTGCCGCCTCGGATGCAGAAGCGTTGTACTCGGAATGGCGCACACCTGTACCGGCCGACATCCCCTGCACTTCGCCGGCGCGAATGATGGCGATGTTGCCCTGATCATCCTGGTGACGCAGCTGCCCGTCCAGAACCAGCGTCAGAATATCCATGTCGGAATGATCATGTGCAGCAAAGCCACCGCCCGGGATCAAACTGTCTTCGTTGATTACACGCAGATTTGCAAACCCCATGCGGGCTGGGTCCTGGAACTGACCGAACGAAAACGTATGATGGCTGTCCAGCCATCCGTTTTGCGTGCGCCCTCGCGAGGCTTTTTCGTGAATCTTGATCATTTCACACGGTTCCAGGTTTTGTTGTCCATTGATGTGGTGCGCAGTTTGAACTCGACAAAGCAGAAGTTCTGCGGCTATGCATTAGCCAGGCTAAACTATAGTTTTGGACTGACATGCCTCTGTCTCGGTTGCCTTCCCTGCTAAGCTTGCGTGCCTTTGAGGCTGCGGCCCGGCGTGGATCGATCAAGGAGGCGGCTTTTGAGCTGTCGGTCACACCCGGCGCTGTCAGTCAGCAAATCAAAGCGCTGGAAGCCGACCTTGGAGTACCGTTGTTTGTGCGCAAGACCCGCGCGATCCATCTGACACCAGAAGGGCAACGCCTGCAGCCAACGATCAGTGAAGCGTTCCTGCAAATTCGTCAGATTGTCGACGAGGTCCGCCCAAAGTCTGCGCCCAAACTGCGTATTAGTTCCAGCAACGCGTTGATCAGCAAGTGGCTTTTGCCAAGGCTGCACAAATTCACCAGGAACCATCCCGATGTTCAGGTTCACATCGAATCCGAACATCCCCAAAACACCGGAATGAATCCGCGGGCCGATATCGAAATTCGATACGCGAGTGAGCCACCCGAGGACCGATACGCGCTGTTGCTTCACCGCGAACTGATGCTGGTTGTCGCCAGTCCTGGTGTGTTGGACACTTTCGGCATAAGGGCCCCAGCCGATGTTAAGGCCGCGCAGGTTCTGTACGATACAACGCCGATGCTGGCCGGATCGGTCCCCAGCTGGGACCTTTGGGCGCAACATGCCGGACTGCCGGGCGCAGTCGATCCTTCGAAAGCCATGAAATTCGAAAGACCTCCGGGCGGCCAGATTGTTGACGCCGCCATCGCAGGCGCGGGAATTGCGCTGTGTGGCTCGCTGCTGGTGTATTCCGCACTTGCGGACGGGCGCCTTGTCTGTCCATTTGGTCCGGTGGTGGAAACCGGTCTCAGCTATTTCATATGTTGCCACCCGGGTCGCGAGCACGAAGAACATATTTATGAGTTCATGTCCTGGGCCCGCAAAGAAGCCGCCGTTCTGTCGACGTTGAATGCACTGCTTGACCATTCAGCCAACGTTGGTGCCCTCGCCAAAGTGGAAAGCTAGGGCCGTCAACTCAGAATTGCGCAGTTCGTGACCCCCTTCGTGAATCTCGGACGAGACCTTGGCGTCGTTCTCGGCTAGCCACGTAATAAAGCGGTCCGTCATCGGCCAGGGTGTGATCGGATCGCGTCGCCCGGCCGTCACCAGGACATTCCGCCCTGCTAGCTTCGGATTGGCTTCCGGCTCCCAGGTCACCATCGGGTGCAATAGCCCTACCCGCTCGAACAGGTCTGGGCGTTTTAGAAAGACCGCAGCCAATATGTTCGCCCCGTTCGAATATCCGAAGCCATAGACCGGGCTGCCGGGATAGGCCGCACGGTGTGCTTCGACAAACGCACTCATCTTTTCCGTCGCACGCCTCAGGTCTTCCATGTCGTAGACGCCCTCGGCAGTGCGGCGAAAAAACCGCGCCGCACCCATTTCTGAAACGTCTCCGCGCGGCGAGACGACGCCCCCGCCATCTACAAGCTGCCCTGCAAGCTCGAACAGCTGGTGCTCGTCCCCTCCGGTGCCATGAAAGGCAAAGACCAGCGGACGGGAAACTTGCGGCGCTTTTACGAGAGTCTTGTAGAGATCTTTGGACATTTCAGCCTCCGTCCTCAAGCCGCGAGTGTGGGCAAGAGCCCTTCGATCTTGTCGCGGAATGGCTCGTACCGAGCGGGCAACTTGAGCGCTTCACCCAGATGTGCGGTATCCTCATCCCGATCAAAGCCGGGCTCATTTGTGGCAATCTCGAACAACACACCCCCCGGCGTACGGAAATAGATCGCCCAGAAATAGTCGCGGTCGATGACCGGAGTGACCTGATAGCCTGTATCCAGCAGGGCCTGACGAACACGCAGTTGAGCTGCGCGATCCTCAACAGCAAACGCGATATGATGAACTGAGCCCGCGCCCTGCGCGGCGGTTGGGGCACACGAGGACAATTGCTGCAGATCGATTGTGTCTGCGGCGTTGCCCCCTTCGATGACATAGCGCGTCACGTCACCTTCTGTTTCGGCCTTCTGGTAGCCCATGAAACAAAGCAGCTCACCTGTCGCATCAATGTCCGTCAGTGCGAACCGTGCGCCACGGAATCCCAGGATCCCCGCATCATCGGAAATGCCGCCTTGGGTCCACGCCGTCCGATCGCGGGCGTCCGACTCGACCAATGCGAAGCTGTCACCATCAGGACCGACAAAAGACAGGCGCTTTTCTCCAAAGGTGATGTGTTCGCTAAGCCCTGCCACACCCTTGGAGGCAAGATGCGCGCGCCAAAAGGCAATGCCGCCTGAGGGTATCGCAAACTCGGTCACACCGACCTCTCCTGCACCGCGACGTCCCTTGGGCATCTGGCCGAACGGAAAATAGGTCATGACCGAGCCCGGCGTGCCGACCTCATCCCCATAGTACAGATGGTACACATCCGGCGCGTCGAAATTGACTGTCTGTTTCACCCGGCGCAGGCCAAGTGTATTTGTAAAGAAAGCGTTGTTTGTGTTGGCGTCTGCAGCCATCGATGTAACGTGGTGCAATCCCTTGATGTCTTTGATCATGTCGCGCTCCTTGGCGTGTGTTCGACGTGTTTCAAAGATGGCGCTTTGGCTGTTTACTTTAATGGACAAGAATGTAGGTTTATTATTGACGAAAACGGAATTATTGGATGGAGATGATCGAGCTTAAACCCATCCGTGTCCTACGCGCCGTATCCGACCTCAAAAGCTTTTCTTTGGCGGCCCGGGAATTGCACATCGCGCCGGCATCCGCGACACGCATCATCGCACAGCTTGAGAAGGATCTGGGCACCCAACTACTGGTGCGCACGACACGGCAAGTTTCGCTGACCAGCGCCGGAGCAACCGTTCTTGCCCGGTATCGACCGTTGTTGGAAGGGTTCGAAGAGGTCACGCGAAGTCTTCAACGGGCCCATCAGCCCGACAGGGGCCATCTGCGACTTACCGCGCCGGTTTCGCTGGGCGTTGCGCTGCTGCCGCAAGTGATTTCGGGATTTCGACTGGCCTATCCGAACATTTCGGTCGAGATCAACTTCACCGACACCCTGCTGGATGTGATCGAGGAAAACTGCGACCTTGCCGTTCGCGTATCGGGCCCGCCGACCGACAAATCGACGATCTGGCGCAAACTGTGCGAAGTCCCACGGCAGATGATCGCGTCGCCGTTGCTGTTTGAACGCATTGCCAAACCCGATCATCCGCGCGATCTGAACCCGGAATTCCTGATGTCCTACAGCTCCAAAGGCCGTTCCGAGACATGGGAGCTTTCGCATGCTGGGGGGCCCACGACTGTGCAGGCAGGCCAACAGGTTATCTCCAACAACGGAGATTTCCTCTACGCTCTTGCTGTCGGAGGAGACGGTATCTGTATCCTGCCTGATTTTATCACCAATCCGGGGCTGGGAACCGGCGAAGTCATTCGCGTTTTGCCGGACTGGTCGGTTACATCGCTGTGGCTGACACTATACTATCCGCCTTACGAGCAATTGCCGCCCGTAGTTGGCACATTTGCCGAGTATTTTGAGAGGTTTGTGCAGGATCACCCAGACTTGGACACCAATGAATAGGTCTGCTCTGGATCGAAATGAGGTTGATTTGTGGCCCGGTCAAATTGGTCCATGTCTCCTTTGGTATGTTCGACCTGTCAATCAAGGTAGTCTTTGCAATCATACCGTTTCTTCACCGACCCCAATTCCTAACCATTATCGTTTGCAACCCCGTTGGTGAGGTCGTCATAGCGATTGATCTGAACGGAACGGCAAAAGCTTTAGAATACGCCCGCGAACGCCAAAGCGGCGACCTTTAGCGGATAGGGTCGAACAACGCGCCCTTGGCCGTGCAGTCGCGGACTACGTCCCGACCGCAGGGCACGGGGTCAAGGTTGCGGGACAGACACACGCGGACCTCTTCGATGTACCCCTGTTTGCAGGTCACAGTGATCATGTCGCGCTCCAGCGTGGGATTGGCCTTTAGAAAGGCCTCTTCCACCACAGAAGCCGGCAGTTTGACTGTTGCATCCAGTTTGCGGAACACCTGAGGGCGCTCGACACGGCCATAGGCCTCGCGTGACAGGTCCAGATAGTCGCGCGCGGACAGGCCCGAGCAGGTGCCATGCTTTTTCCACTGGTGCCATGCAAGACCTGCGCTGCCCTGTATGTCTTCCATTGTGCGGGTCATGGCGCGGGACGGCGGCGCCTCGGTCGTGCGGCAGTAAGAGGGCCAGCCCTGATGGAATTGCGGCCAAAGTCCGTGCAAAATCCACCCATGATCATGCCGGGCGTCGCATTGGTCAGACCCACGCGCATCACCCTCGCGGGCGCACCAGTTGGGCGACCAGCTGAGCGACAGGACATAATAGTCGAATTTTCCGGCCTTTTCGCCCTCGGCCAGTGCGGCCACAGCGGCAAGAACCACGAAAACAAACCCCAAAAACCCTTGGCGCATTCACCTCTTCCCTTCTTGCCCTGACGCGACTATATACGGGCCAAGTTCCCCGACAACGGAAACCTGCCCCAAGATCACGGGGCCGCCGAATTCCGGCGACGGGACAGATGTATGCATAGGAGACGGGCTGATGGCAAAACCGCTTATGGCCAAGGCAACCGCCGTATGGCTGGTGGATAACACCACGATCAGCTTCAAGCAGATCGCGGATTTCGTAGGAATGCACGAGTTGGAAGTGCAGGGCATTGCCGACGGCGATGTGGCCACTGGCGTGAAAGGGTTCGACCCGATCGCAAACAACCAGCTAACCCAGGACGAGATCGAAACGGCGCAGAACAACCCGCTGCATAAACTGAAGCTCAAGTTCAATCCCTCTGCCGCTGGCGAGGAAAAGCGTCGCGGCCCGCGTTATACACCGCTGTCCAAGCGCCAGGACCGTCCGAATTCGATCCTGTGGCTGGTCAAGTTTCACCCCGAGCTGAGCGACGGCCAGATTGCCAAGCTGGTTGGCACCACAAAGCCGACCATTCAGTCGATCCGCGAGCGCACCCACTGGAACATCAGCAATATGCAGCCGATCGACCCGGTTGCTTTGGGCCTGTGCAAACAGTCCGAACTTGATACCGTTGTCCAGAAGGCCGCCGCGAAGAAGGCGGCTGAGGGTGGCGTCATGAGCGATGATGAACGTCGCAAGCTGGTCTCGACCGAGCAGTCACTTGAGATGGATGCGGCTCCAAAGATTCCGACAGCGATTGAAGGCCTCGAAACATTCTCGCTGTCCGATGAGCCAGAAGACGAGAAAGAAGACAGTGATCCAATCGTGGACGCAGACAGCTTCTTCAACCTGCCAAAAGGCGGTGGAGATGAGGAAGAAGACGAAGATCCGCGGACTTGATCCGGTTCAAGCTCGGGTCTGAACGGGCCGGGGCATTGCTTTGGGAACCCTCATGCTGAGCGTTTTGTCTACAGTTTTTGGCCCGCACCGCGCCGTGTCGATCTATGCCTTCCTGAAAACCTGGGGGTTGGGTCTGGCCGCTGGTGTGGTGATGGTGGTTATCGTCGGAAGTCTGTTCCTGCTTGGGGATGATGGTGAGCACGAGCATCATTCGTTCATGACGGTTCCGGTCCTGTCCGCAACCGCCATCAACGGAGATCTGAAGAACGGGGTTATTGCGTCGGTTCGACTGCCGGACGGCACTGCCACATCAATCACTTCGACCGAGGCTCCTGTCTCTCAGACCGTGGGCACCAGCGCCTGTGTTGAGAAACGGGTTTATGTGGAAAGCGGGGAACCGAGATACCGGTTCAAGCTACCGCGATTCTGCGAAACAGGCTGAACTGATTTCAACAACGTTTGAAACCGCCCGGTGCATGCGCCGGGCGGTTTTCGTTTCAAAGCATCTGAAAGACGATCCCGGCGACTATCGCGCCTCCGACTCCAAGGCTAAGATAGGTGGCAAAGACACGCGGTTTCACCAGCGACCAGACCGCCGCCATGGCGGGGATCGAACTGACGGCACCGGCCACCATAAAGGACATCGCGGCCCCTGCGGTCATCCCCTGCTCCATCAATCCCGCCAGAAGCGGTGGCGCGACATAGGAGTTCAGGTACGCAGGCATCCCGACCAGCGCAGCGACGACGATAGGCAGGACGCCTTCACCACCAACGACTCGGGCAATCAGGTCGGCAGGAACATAGCTGACCAGCAGTGCCTCAAGCACATAGGCAAGCGCCAACCATTTCAGCAGGAAGATGCCGTTGTGTACGAACTCGGCGCGGAACCGTTGGCGACGGTCCGGCTCCTGCCAGAATTTCCAGACCGGTTTATCGTCCATCTTCGGACCACAGCCACAGCATCCGGCGGGTTTGTATTCCCGCAAGGGCTGGGCGAATGCACCGCTGCGGGTCAGGAACCGGACAGCAAACCCACCAAACAGACCCAAAGCAACCGCCGCAACGGCTTTGCCGATGGCAAAGGGCCAACCCAAGGCGCCTGCCGTGATCAACAAGGTCGGCGGATCGATCAGCGGCGAGCTGAGCCAGAATGCCATCACGGCAGAAAGCGGCGCGCCCAGCGCCAGCAGCCCGGCGATGAACGGAATGACCTCGCAGGAACAAAACGGTGCCAGCCCCCCGAACAAGGCCGCCAGAAAGATCATTCGGGTTTCACGCCCCTCAAAAGCGCGCGCCACCATGACCTCGGCCCCGGTGGCCTTGAGATAGGACAGCAACAGAACAGCAAACAGGATGTACTGTCCCGTATGTGCAAGCGCCTTACCGGCGAACACAATGACCTCAAGCCAGTTTCCCGGATCCAGGATCGCCACAAGCGCCAGGATCGCAACGATGAGGGCCCAGGGCGTCTTGATCAGGTCAAGCGCGGCCCGGGCCGAGAGTTTCGGGTTTTGTGTCAAGTCAGCCATCGTTTGCGGCCTTTTCTACTGCGTCAGCACAGCATTCGCTGAGGATGAAATCCGCAAGATTTCGCAATTCGTCAAAACTGGCGCGGTTGATCGTGCTGCGTCCGATTTTCTCTTGCTCGACCACACCACCAGCGGCCAGAAACCGCAGATGGTGGGCAAGGGTTGATGGCGCGATGCCGGTTCGTGTTTGGATTTCGCCAACGGTCAAACCTGCCTCGCCAGCCCGTACTAGTGTTTTCAGAACCTTCAGCCGAGCCTCGGACCCCATGGCCGAAAACCCCGCAGCGGCTGTTTCCCACATCTGATATCTCCATTAAACTAATTTTCTAGTTATTTAGTTTATTCTATACCCCCCGTCAAGCAGCCAAATAAATTGCGGCAGATCGTTAAGTCCAGATTGCCCCATGCTTAAGGCCAACCTATAAACGCGTATGGCGATCTCGGTTGAAACTTTCTTTCTTGAACTCAACGGACAGGGCACTCTGCAGGCACAAATCCAGCAGATGATCGCCGAGGGCATTCTGTCCGGCCGCTTTCACATCGGGGAAAAGCTGCCATCCTCGCGCAAGCTGGCGGCTCATCTGGGGGTCAGCCGGATCACGGTCACGCTGGCCTATACCGAGCTTTTGGCCAATGACTATCTGACGGCTAAAGGACGGTCCGGTTATTATGTGTCCGAGAACGCGCCCGTGCCGCCAAAATACACGCCGGTTCAACGCAACGAGGAAACCATTGATTGGGACAGCGCGCTGGCACGCCGGTTTTCGGATGGAGATACGCTGACCAAACCCGCAGACTGGCGTGACTATCGTTACCCGTTCATCTACGGACAAGCCGACAGAACCCTGTTCGATCATGCGAACTGGCGGCTCTGCGCGGTTCGGGCCCTTGGGCACAAAGACTTCGCCTCGCTAACCGCCGACTACGTGGATCAGGACGACCCGTTGCTGGTCGAATTCATCGCCCGCCACACCTTGCCCCGCCGCGGTATCGCAGCCCGGCCCGAAGAGATCCTGATCACCATGGGGGCGCAGAATGCGCTGTGGCTGGCCTCGCGCGTGTTGCTGACCCACAATCGAACCGCGGTGATCGAGGACCCCTGTTATTACGCCCTGCGCAGCCTTTTGGCCCATTGGGATTGTGATGTGACCGCCCTACCCGTTGATCGGAACGGTTTGCCCCCGGATCAATTGCCTGAAAACACAGACGTTATTTTCACCACCCCCAGCCATCAAAGTCCGACCACTGCGACCATGCCCATTGCGCGCAGGGATAAACTGCTGGAACGTGCACGCGATTTGGACGCGATGGTTGTCGAGGATGACTACGAGTTTGAAATGGCGTTTCTGGGTGCACCTTCACCGGCGCTGAAGTCGATGGACCGAGATGGGCGTGTGATCTATGTCGGCAGCTTCTCAAAATCGCTCTTCCCCGGATTGCGGCTGGGCTACATGGTCGGGTCCGAGCCATTTATCCGCGAAGCCCGCGCCCTGCGGTCTCTGGTGTTGCGCCACCCGCCCGGACATATTCAGCGCACAGCTGCCTATTTCCTGTCGCTGGGCCACTACGACGCTCAGATCAGACGGATGTCCAAAGTTCTCGCAGGACGGCGCGAAACGCTCGACAAGGCTGTTGAACACCATGGCCTGACCGTTGCCGGGCGGGGCATCATGGGCGGGTCTTCCCTGTGGATGTCAGCGCCCCCGCATGTCGATACCACCTTGCTTGCCCAAAAGCTGCAGGGTCAAAGCGTGCATATCGAACCTGGCCTGCCCTTCTTCTCGGGGCCCGATCAGCCGCAGAACTTCTACCGCCTCGGATATTCTTCGATTCAGGAGGATCGCATCGAGCCGGGGGTGAAGCTGATCGCCGATGCAATTCGAACCAGCTAGCGGTCGACTGGACATAATCCGCGCAGCTTTCTGGACCTAACGTCGCCCTGCCCTATAGGTCAAAACCAATGACAAAGGCGGGGCAGCGTGCCCGGCCATCCCTCACCAGCGCGGAGATCAGTCATATGAAAATGACCACAGAAGAAGCTTTTGTTAAGGTTCTGCAGATGCATGGGATCGAACACGCGTTTGGAATCATTGGCTCGGCCATGATGCCAATCTCGGATCTGTTCCCGAAAGCAGGAATCATGTTCTGGGACTGCGCCCACGAAGGCAGCGCCGGCATGATGGCTGATGGCTACACCCGCGCCACCGGCAAGATGTCGATGATGATCGCCCAGAACGGCCCCGGCATCACCAACTTCGTGACCGCAGTCAAGACCGCCTACTGGAACCACACCCCGCTGCTGCTGGTCACACCTCAGGCAGCAAACAAAACCATCGGTCAGGGTGGCTTCCAGGAAGTCGAGCAGATGAAGCTGTTCGAGGACATGGTCGCCTATCAGGAAGAAGTCCGCGACCCGACCCGCGTCGCCGAGGTTCTGACACGCGTGATCGCCCAGGCCAAGCGCCTGTCCGGTCCGGCACAGCTGAACATTCCGCGCGACTTCTGGACTCAGGTCGTCGACATCGAAATCCCCGAGCCGATCGAATTCGAACGCAGCCCGGGCGGTGAAAACTCGGTGGCCAAAGCCGCAGAGATCCTGTCGACCGCCAAGAACCCTGTCATCCTGAACGGTGCCGGTGTGGTGCTGTCCGAGGGTGGTATCGAAGCCTCGATCGCACTGGCCGAGCGTCTGGATGCACCGGTCTGCGTGGGCTACCAGCACAATGACGCCTTCCCCGGCAATCACCCGCTGTTTGCCGGCCCGCTGGGCTATAACGGCTCAAAAGCCGGGATGGAACTGATCAAGGAGGCCGACGTGGTACTGGCCCTTGGCACCCGGCTGAACCCGTTCTCGACCCTGCCCGGCTATGGCATGAGCTACTGGCCCGAAGACGCCACCATCATTCAGGTCGACATCAACCCTGACCGGATTGGCCTGACCAAAAAGGTCACCGTGGGCATCGTGGGCGACTCGGCCAAGGTGGCAAACGGCATCCTGCGCCAGCTGTCCGACGATGCGGGCAATGCCGGTCGCGAGACGCGCAAAGCCAACATCGCGCAGAAGAAATCCGCCTGGGCGCAGGAGCTGACCTCGCTGACCCATGAGCAGGACGATCCCGGCACCAGCTGGAACGAACGTGCCCGCGCAGCCAAGCCGGACTGGATGAGCCCCCGCATGGCGTGGCGCGCGATCCAGCAGGCGCTGCCGCGCGAGGCGATCATCTCGTCCGATATCGGCAACAACTGCGCCATCGGCAACGCCTATCCCGACTTTGACGAAGGCCGCAAATACCTGGCGCCCGGCCTGTTCGGCCCCTGCGGCTATGGCCTGCCCGCCATCGTCGGCGCCAAGATCGGCCAACCAGACGTGCCGGTTGTCGGCTTCGCTGGGGACGGCGCCTTTGGCATCGCGGTGAACGAGCTGACGGCAATCGGTCGCTCTGAATGGCCTGCGGTAACGCAGATCGTCTTCCGCAACTACCAGTGGGGCGCGGAAAAGCGGAACTCGACCCTGTGGTTCGACGACAACTTTGTCGGCACCGAGTTGGATACCCAGGTCTCCTATGCCGGTATCGCACAGGCTTGCGGCCTGAAAGGCGTCGTGGCCCGCACGCAAGACGAGCTGACTGCGGCCCTGAACCAGGCCATCGAGGATCAGAAGAACGGTATCACCACCCTGATCGAAGCGATGATCAACCAGGAGCTGGGTGAACCCTTCCGCCGCGACGCGATGAAAAAGCCTGTGGCGGTTGCCGGTATCTCTGCCGACGACATGCACGCGCAAGCCGTCTAAGCGGAACCGGAGCCAGCGCGCATGACACAAACACCCGTTGAGCTGTTGCGTCAGCGCGCTCCGGCCACCCGGCCCGTGATTTCTCTATGCGAAGGCAGTGATCCCCGCGTTGTCGCGGGGGCGCTGGCCGCACAAAAGGCCGATCTGGTCGATGTTATTCTGGTTGGACCGCAAGCCGATGTAGAAGCCGCCCTGAAAGATCAGGGGGCCACTCCGTCAAGCGGCATCGCAGTCCATGACCCCTCAACCTCGGATTTGACCGAGGAATTTGCCCAGACCTTTTTCGAACTGCGTCAGCACAAGGGTGTCGATCACGCAAAAGCCCGCGCCGCCGCTGAAACGGTATCCGTCTATGCCGCCATGCTGGTACGCAGTGGCCGTGCTTCGGGCACGGTCGGTGGCGCTGTTCACACCACTGGCGAGATTGTCCGCGCTGCTATCCAGGTGATCGGCATGGCCCCCAATGCCGGGATGGTGTCGTCCTTCTTCCTGATGTACCCGCCGGACAACGCGCAACCCGGCGCGCGGGCCATGCTCTATTCCGACTGCGGCCTCGTCATTGATCCGACCGCAGCAGAACTCAGCAAGATCGCTGTCGCCTCGGCCAACTCTGCCCAAACGCTTTTGCAGGTCGATCCAAAGCTTGCGATGCTCAGCTTTTCCACCAAGGGCAGCGCCAAACACCCGGATGTCGACAAGGTGATCGAGGCGACTGACATTCTCCACCAGATCGCACCCGAGCTGGAGGTCGATGGCGAACTGCAATTCGACGCCGCCTTTGTGCCATCGGTGGGTGCCCGCAAATCCCCCGGATCATCGGTGGCCGGTCAGGCCAATGTGATGATCTTCCCCAATCTGGATGCGGGCAATATCAGCTACAAGATCACCCAGCGGATCGGCGGGTATACGGCCATCGGCCCGGTCTTGCAGGGTCTTGCGAGGCCCGCCAATGACCTGTCCCGCGGATGCAGCGCCGAAGACGTGACGCAGATGATTGCCGTCACCGCGCTGCAATCGCTGATCTCTTGATACTTGGATCATGGCCTCTGGTCGGGGGCTTGATCCACACATGCAAAGGACCAACAAATGGCCTCCGCTGAAACAGCATTGCCGTCAATCAACGCACGCCTCAAAGAGCGTGTCCGGGTGCTGTTTCCTGGCGTTATGGTGGCCATTACCGTTGCTGTCGCGGCCAAGTTCCTGTCCGAGCACTACGCTACGCCAGCCATGCTGTTGGCGCTATTGCTGGGTATTGCTGTCAGCTTTCTCGGAGAAGAAGGCAAAACCGTCGAAGGCATCGGATTTGCAGCGAAATCCCTGCTGAGACTTGGCGTTGCCCTGCTGGGTGTGCGGGTTTCGATGAGCCTGATGCTGGGGCTGGGCTGGGATCTGATCGCGCTGGTGGTAGGTGGTGTGCTTTTGACAATCGCCTTTGGACTGCTGATCGCGCGGTTTTTCGGACACAAGTGGCGATTTGCCTTTCTGACCGCCGGGTCAGTCGCGATTTGCGGTGCCTCGGCAGCGATGGCAATCAGCGCCATCCTCCCAAAGGACGAACGCTCGGAAGAACGGCTGATTTTTACGGTGCTCGGTGTCACCGTGCTGTCGACCATCGCGATGATCGCCTATCCAATTCTGGTTCGGGCCTTGGGAATGAACGACGTGGCAGGGGGCGTCTTTCTGGGCGGCACCATCCACGATGTGGCACAGGTGGTCGGCGCAGGGTTTTCCGTTTCTGAACAGACGGGCGATACGGCGACATTGGTGAAACTGTTCCGCGTTGCCATGCTTGCTCCGGTTGTCCTGGTGGCCTCGTTGATCATACGGGGCGTGGCAGAAATGGATGAAAGCGGCAAGCGCCCGCCAATCCTGCCGGGCTTTGTCTTGGGGTTTCTGGTTCTCGCTACGGCCAGCTCATTCGGCCTTATCCCGCAGTTCATCACCGATCTGCTCAGCCAGGCCTCGCGCTGGCTTCTGCTGATCGCCATCGCCGCGGTCGGGATGAAGACCAACCTGAAACAGGTGCTTTCGGTCGGCGGTGCCGCGATTGCCCTGATCATCGTGGAAACTCTTTTTATTGCAGGAGTTATCCTTGCCGGAATAACATTCCTAACCTGATCCGCCGCCCCGACAGAAGGACGCCAGATGACCATCCAGCAACCGAAGATCGACACCAGCCCAACAGTTTCAGACGAGGTTCGTCGCACCACCTGTTACATGTGCGCCTGTCGTTGTGGCATCAACGTTCACATGAAGGACGGCAAGGTTGCCTATATAGAAGGCAACCGCGATCATCCCGTGAACAAGGGTGTGCTCTGCGCCAAGGGTTCCGCCGGGATCATGCAGGTCAACGCCCCGTCGCGCCTGCGCAAACCGCTGCGCCGGGTCGGTCCACGCGGTTCCGGCGAATTCCGCGAGATCGAGTGGGATGAGGCGATCAGCACCGCCGTTGGTTGGCTGAACGAACTACATGAGACCGCGCCGCAGAAACTGGCCTTCTTTACGGGACGCGATCAAAGCCAGAGTTTCACCAGCTTCTGGGCGCAGAATTTCGGCACGCCCAACTATGCGGCTCATGGCGGGTTCTGTTCGGTCAACATGGCCGCTGGCGGCATCTATACCATGGGCGGCGCGTTTTGGGAGTTCGGCCAGCCTGACTGGGATCACACCAAGCTGTTCATGCTGTTCGGCGTGGCCGAGGACCATGACAGCAACCCGATCAAAATGGGTATCGGCAAGATCAAGGCGCGCGGTGCGCGTGTGATCGGGGTGAACCCGATCCGGTCCGGCTATAACGCCGTGGCCGATGACTGGGTCGGGATCACGCCCGGCACAGATGGTCTGTTTATCCTGTCGCTGATCCATGTGCTGATGAAGGCGGGCAAGATCGACCTCGACTACCTTGCCCGTTACACCAACGCGCCAGTTCTGGTGAATGCCGCCGTAGGCCCGGAAAAAGGCCTGTTCCTGCGCGATGCAGATGGCAAACCGCTGGTGATCGACCGGGGCACCGGTGAACTCACCGCGTTTGACAAGCCGGGCGTTCGCCCGGACCTGTCCGCCACGTATGAAAAAGACGGCGTCACCCACCGTCCGGTCTTCCACTTGATGGCCGAGAAGTACCTCAGCGACGATCATGCCCCCGAGACCGTGGCCGAGCGCTGTGGCATTCCCGCCAAACGCATTCGCGCCATCGCCGCTGAAATCGCCCGCGTCGCCTTTGAGGAAGCCATCGAGCTGGACCACGAATGGACGGATTTTAGGGGCGAAAAGCACTCTAAAATGACAGGTCGCCCCGTCAGCTTCCACGCCATGCGCGGTATCTCGGCCCATGCCAATGGGTTCCAGACCTGTCGCGCCCTGCACGTACTTCAGATCTTGCTTGGCACGGTTGAGGTCCCCGGCGGCTTTCGCTTCAAACCCCCCTACCCCAAACCGATCGAAGCCCATCCCACGCCACATGGCGACCGCCGCCCGGGCCGTCCACTGGAAGGTCCGCACCTCGGCTTCCCGCGTGGGCCTGAGGACCTGTTGATCGACGATTGTGGTACGCCGCAGCGCATCGACAAGGCCTTCACATGGGAAAACCCGATGTCCGCCCATGGGCTGATGCATATGGTGATCTCGAACGCCGCAGCGGGCGATCCCTACAAGATCGACACGCTGTTCATGTATATGGCGAATATGTCGTGGAACTCGTCCATGAACACCAAAGGCGTGATGGAGATGCTGACCGCGAAGACGGAAGACGGCAAATATGTGATCCCCAAGATCATCTATTCCGATGCCTATTCCTCTGAAATGGTAGCCTATGCCGATCTGATCCTGCCTGACACCACCTATCTGGAACGGCACGACTGTATCTCGCTGCTTGACCGTCCGATCTGCGAGGCCGACGCTGCCGCCGATGCGATCCGCTGGCCGGTGATCGAACCCGACCGCGATGTACGCGGTTTCCAGTCTGTGCTTATAGAACTGGCCAACCGGATGAGCCTGCCGGGCTTCACCAATGAAGACGGCACGCCCAAATGGAAAGACTACGCCGAATACATCGTCAACCACCAGCGCAAGCCGGGTATCGGCCCGCTGGCCGGGTTCCGGGGCGAGACCGGCGACAAGGAAGGGCGCGGAGAGGTCAACCCCGACCAGCTGAACCGCTACATTGAGAACGGCGGCTTCTACGCGGCGCATATACCCGAAGGTGCCAATTACTACAAACCTTGGAACGCGGCCTATCAGGACTGGGCCGTCGGCATGGGCCTCTATGACAGCCCGCAACCCTATCTGTTCCAGCTGTATTCCGAACCGATGCGCAAGTTCCAACTGGCGGCAGAGGGCTTTGGCGACCGCCAGCCCCCTGACCACCTGCGCCAGCGCATCAAAGACACGATGGAACCGCTGCCGATCTGGTATGAAACCGATCAGCAAGGCAACGAAGGCTTCACCGTCAATGCGCTGACCCAACGCCCGATGGCGATGTATCACAGCTGGGGCACCCAGAACGCATGGCTGCGACAGCTGCACGGCCGCAACCCGCTCTATGTGCCCACAAAGCTGATGCGCGAACACGGGTTGCAGGATGGCGACTGGGCCAAGGTCAGTTCACCTCATGGTGAAATCACCGTCCCAGTCATGGAAATGGCCGCGCTGAACGACAATACCGTCTGGACCTGGAACGCCATCGGCAAGCGCAAGGGCGCCTGGGCCTTGCAGGAAGATGCCCCCGAGGCCACCAAAGGCTTCCTGCTCAACCACCTGATCCACGAACTGCTGCCGCCCAAGAGTGACGGAATGCGGTGGGCGAATTCCGACCCGGTGACGGGACAGGCCGCGTGGTTCGACCTCAAGGTCAAAATCGAAAAAACCAACCCGCCGACTGATACCGAAAGCCAGCCAGAATTTGCCCCGATCAAATCACCCGTAGGCACCGGACCGAAGAACCTTGCGTGGAAGGTCGGCAAATGACCCCGATCCGCACTTCATCTGGCCAAAAATATCCCGGGGGTGAATTGAGCCAGAGGCTCAAGAGGGGGCTGGCCCCCTCCACCGCCCTTCAAGCAGAGGTTCACTGACATGACCCAGCTCCCCCAATCCACCGACCGCAAGATGGGTCTGGTTATCGACCTCGACACCTGTGTCGGCTGCCATGCCTGCGTGATTTCCTGCAAAGGCTGGAACACCGAAAACTACGGCGCGCCGCTGTCGGATCAGGATGCCTATGGGGGTGACCCGTCGGGCACCTTCCTGAACCGTGTGCATTCCTACGAGGTGCAGCCCGCCCAGGGTCATGCGCAATTGATCCATTTCCCGAAATCCTGCCTGCATTGCGAGGATGCGCCGTGTGTCACCGTCTGCCCGACCGGCGCCAGTTACAAACGTGTTGAGGATGGGATCGTACTGGTGAACGAAAGCGACTGCATCGGCTGTGGCCTCTGTGCCTGGGCCTGTCCCTACGGTGCGCGCGAGATGGATATCGCAGAAGGTGTGATGAAGAAATGCACCCTCTGCGTAGATCGTATCTACAACGAAAACCTTCCCGAAGAAGACCGCGTACCCGCATGCGTGCGTACCTGCCCTGCAGGGGCCCGGCATTTCGGGAATCTGGGCGATCCCGACAGCGATGTCAGCAAACTGGTGGCAGAGCGCGAAGGCATGGACCTGATGCCCGAGATGGGCACCAAACCCGTCAACAAATACCTGCCGCCGCGCCCCAAGGACAAGGTCGAGGACCAGATCGATATTCTGGCCCCACTTCTCACCCCGGTCGCAGAAGAACCCAAAGGCTTCCTCGGCTGGCTGGACAAAACCCTCGACAAAATGCCCGGAGGGACCAGCTGATGCATCCAGCACCGTCCGTTATAGTTTTCACCACCCTGTCCGGCCTGGGATTTGGCCTGCTGTTCTTTCTGGGTCTGGGAATGCCCGATGTCACGGGCGCAGTGGCATTTGTCTTTTTCGCCATAGCCTACGCCCTGGCGGTCGGAGGGCTGATGGCCTCCACCTTCCACCTCGGCCACCCGGAACGGGCTTGGAAAGCGTTTACACAGTGGCGCTCCAGCTGGCTGAGCCGCGAAGGCTGGTGCGCGGTGATCGCACTGGTGGTCATGGGCCTTTATGCAGCGGGGACCGTTTTTCTGGGTCAGAGCTGGAACATACTTGGTTGGCTCGGAGCGCTGTTTTCGCTGGCGACCGTTTTCACCACGTCGATGATATACACGCAGCTCAAGACCATCCCGCGTTGGAACATGAAACTGACCCCGGCGTTGTTTCTGAGCTTCAGTCTGGCAGGCGGAGCCTTGCTGGCCGGACAAACCTCGCTCGCATGGCCCTTGCTGCTGATCGCCGCGCTCATACAAATCCTTTACTGGCAGCAAGGCGACAGTGCCTTTGTCAAATCGGCAACCACCTTGGGCACCGCAACCGGGTTGGGTGATCGCGGAGATGTGCGGGCCTTTGAACCGCCCCATACCGGCACAAATTACCTGCTTCGTGAATTTGTACATGTCGTCGGCCGGAAACATGCTCAGAAGCTGCGTATCATGGCTTTGGGGTTTGGATTTGTTCTGCCGCTGCTCCTGATCCTAGTTCCCGTTGAGGGATTTGTGGTGAAGCACCTGTTGGCCCTGATTGCCGTAATCTCGCATCTGGCAGGTGTCGCCATGTCGCGCTGGTTGTTTTTCGCGCAGGCCGAGCATGTGGTCGGATTGTACTATGGCAAACGCTGAGGGAAGGGGGCCGCCAGCCCCCTTCTTGGCCTGCCAGGCCAATTCATCCCCCGAGATATTTCTGGCCAGGTGAAGCATGGGCCGTTTTTGAAATGGAAAGGGCGGCTCTCGGGGTTCGAGGCCGCCCTGTTTCTTGTCAGCGGACTTGACTAGATCAGACCGGCGTGCGCCATGGCCGCGTCGATGGCGGTCTTGGTGTCGTCTTCCAGTGTTGTCAGAGGCAAACGAACCTCATCGTTGCAACGGCCGAGTTTACCAAGCGCGTATTTGGCGCCCGCCAGTCCGGGTTCGATGAAGATCGCTTCGTGCAGCGGCATCAGGCGGTCCTGATAATCCAGTGCTTTGGCGTAGTCTCCGGCCAGCGTTGCCTGCTGGAACTGGGCACAGAGTCTCGGGGCTACGTTCGCGGTCACCGAAATACAGCCAACGCCACCATGCGCATTAAAGCCAAGCGCCGTGGCGTCTTCGCCGGACAGTTGGCAGAAATCCGCGCCGCAGCTTGCGCGCTGTTGGCTGACTCGCGCCAGATCACCTGTCGCGTCTTTGACACCGACGATGCGCGGAAGCTTGGCCAATTCGCCCATTGTGGCCGGTGTCATGTCGATGACCGACCGACCGGGAATGTTGTAGATGATGATCGGAATGTCTGCACAGTCATGGAGTGTCCGAAAATGCTCGGCCATACCACGCTGAGTCGGTTTGTTATAATAGGGCGTCACGACCAGCGCCGCGTCCGCGCCCACGTTTTTCGCAAATTGGACAAAGCGCACCGCCTCGACCGTGTTGTTCGATCCCGCACCGGCAATGACCGGAACGCGCCCTGCCGCAGCTTTGACGACCTCTTCCACCACGGTTTCATGCTCTTCGTGGCTGAGGGTCGGGCTTTCACCAGTGGTGCCGACGGGAACCAACCCCGTTGAACCTTCTTCGATGTGCCATTCGACCAGGTGTTTGAGCGTCTCCAGGTCCAGCTCACCGTTGCGGAACGGGGTGACAAGAGCGGGCATCGAGCCTTTGAACATGGAATGCTCCTTAAGGTGAAGTTTGCAGTTTTCACGCCTCACACCGCACTTATCCTGGGTTTGTGAGTTGATCCCGGCGGCGCAAGGTTTATCCTCAAAGCCTCTATCCTCGGTTGGTTGGGAAATGCAAGGGATGACACGCTTTCTGGCCGTGTTGGCGGCAGTGATTTTGAACTCGGTGACTTGGGTAAACCATGCGCAGGCGGATGCAGCGGGCGATTTGCGCGCGGGCCTTGCGGAAATGCGCAAGGGCGACTGGAACCAGGCGCTGCGTGTTTCAGGCGCGCGGGGATCTGTATCACGGGACATTATCGTCTGGCACTGGTTGCGCGAAGGGTTCGGCAGCTCTGGCGATGTGCTGGTGTTTCTTGATCGGCGACCCGATTGGCCCGGGTTGGCCTGGCTGCGCCGCAAAAGCGAGCCGTCTTTCACCGGGGCCGATCCGGATCGGGTGTTGGAGTTTTATTCCGACTTGCCGCCGCAAACGGCAGAGGGGGCGTTGAACTATGCGGTCGCTCTGAAAGCCAAGGGTCGTATTGGCGATGCAGAGGCCGATATCGTCACGGCATGGCGGACCATGCCCATGGGGTCGGGGTTGCAGAAGGACTATCTGGAGAATTTCAGCAGGCTCCTGAAACCCCATCACGCTGCGCGACTGGATCGGATGTTGTGGGACAATCATCTGGTCAGCGCCGGGCGTATGCTGCCGCTGGTCAGTGCCGATCAACGCAAACTGGCGGAGGCCCGGATCGCATTGCAAAAACGCGAAACCGGCGTCGATTCCAAGGTTGCAGCGATTCCGAAATCGGTCGCGGACGCGCCGGGTCTCGCCTTTGACCGCTTTGTCTGGCGTGACAAAAAAGAGCTGGACGACAGTGCAATTGACCTGATGCTGGCACGATCGACGGGGCCGGATGCCCTGGGTGAGCCGGACAAATGGGCCGAGGGGCGCCGCCGGTTGGCGCGACTGGAGATGCGGCAAGGCAGTGCGGCGCGCGCCTATGATGTTGCCGCCAGTCACCACATGACGCCCGAGATGGGGTATGGCTATGCCGATCTGGAATGGCTGGCGGGGTTTCTTGCACTGCGCAAGCTGAACGACCCGGCAACAGCGGTGCGGCATTTCCAGAACTTTTCGGATGCGGTTCAGTCACCCATCTCCAAGGGACGCGGTGGGTACTGGCTGGGCCGTGCCTACGCCGCGCAGGGCGACGCCGAGAAAGCATATGAGGCCTTTGCGATGGGCGCTGACCATCAAACCTCGTTCTATGGTCTGCTTGCGGCCGAGCAGATTGGGCGGCCCTTTGACAGTGAACTTGCCAACCCACGCCGCGCGCCGCATTGGCGTCAGGCGGATTTTGCGGACTCCAGTGTGCTGGAGGCCGGGCTGCTTCTTCTGAAAGCTGGCGAGGACAACTTGTCAGAACGGTTCTTGACGCATCTGGTCGAAAGCCTTGATCCGGTGCAGGCCACGCAGCTGGGCGATTTGGTGATCGAATTGCAAGAGCCGCATCTGGCAGTGATGATCGCCAAACGTGCGGCGACTGCGGGAACCGTCCTGCCCGCCGCCTATTATCCAGTCCATCCTGTCGCTGATATGGGGCTGCCGATGGCCAAAGAGATGACGCTGGCCATCGCCCGGCGCGAAAGCGAGTTTGATCCGGTCGTAGTCAGCGGCGCAGGTGCGCGCGGTCTGATGCAGGTGATGCCGGCGACCGCCAAACTGGTGGCGCGGGATCTGGGCATACTCGGCGGACATCAGACTGGCCGGCTAACCTCGGACTGGCAGTACAATGCCAAGCTGGGGGCCAACTACCTGTCCAGCTTGGCGGCGGATTTCAACGGCAATGTCGTGATGATGGCCGCCGGGTACAACGCGGGACCCAGACGCCCCATTTCCTGGATGGAACGCTACGGGGATCCACGTGCCGGACAGGTGGATGTGATCGACTGGATCGAAACCATCCCCTTTTCCGAGACCCGCAACTACGTGATGCGTGTTGCCGAAAGCCTGCCGGTCTACCGCGCGCGACTGGGTAAGCCGGCGTTGCCGGTGCCGTTTTCGAAAGAACTGACCGGCTCAACCCTGGCTGCGTTCGCGCCATAGGGTGAACAGGCCCGCTGCCACGACCAATGCTGCGCCTATGACAACCTCGGGGCGCAGCACCTCTCCAAAGATCACGATCCCCAGGATTGCGGCCCAGATCAGGTGAAAATAGGCAAAGGGCTGTACGGCACTGGCCTCGGCCATTTCATAGCATTTGATCAACAGCCAATGGCCAGTGACGCCACTGACACAAAGCAGACCCATCCAGACCCAGTCCGCACTTGCCATCGGTTCCCAAAACCACATGCCGACAAGGGTCATTGCCACGGCACCGCTGACGCCGGTCCAGAAAAAGCTGGTGGTCGAGCTGTCGCGCCGCGCGGCATAGCGGGTCAGCAAAGCATAGACAGCAAACAGAAGTGCTGAAATCAGGGGGATGATGGCCCAGGGATTGAACACGCCCATACCCGGTTGCAGGATGACCAGAACGCCGACACAACCGACACCAATCGCCGTCCAGCGCCGCCAGCCTACTTTCTCGCCCAACACAGGACCGCTGAGTGCGGCGACCATCAGGGGATAGCAGATGAAAACCGCCATGCTGTCGATCAGACCCAATACCGTAAAGCCAAACACAGCGACACATATTTCGGTTACCAGCAAAACCCCACGGAAGATCTGCAGCTTGAGCTGGTCGGTCCGGGCGGCGGCTCTCAACCCTCCGGTCGCGCGGGCGGCCAGTGCGATGACAAAGGCAGCAAAGAACCAATAACGGACCATCACGACCATATAGGTGTTGTATGTTCCCGCCAGATGGCGAGAGATCCCGTCCTGCAGGGCAAACACCACCGTAGACGCGATCATCAGCGCGATACCGGCGCGCACATTGTTCTGCTGGGTCATGCTTTGACCGCCCGGGTCATGTGTCTCTTTCGTCCAAATCCGGGGGCACGGGTAACGGTGAAGCCCGCCTCTTCCAACCCACGGCGCACAAAGCCTGCGGCCGTATAGGTAGCTGCGGTGCCGTTTGACGCCGTGTGGTCGGCCACCTGCTGCATCAGGCCTTCCCCCCAAAGCTCGGGGTTTTTGGCAGGTGAAAACCCGTCGAGAAACCATGCATCAGCCTTGCCGGTCCAATTCGGCAGCATCTGACGCGCGTCGCCCTGGATGACCTCAAGATGCAAGGTGTCAAACCGGCATGTTTGACCCGTCCATTGTGCCAGAAACCGGTCCGTCCAGGGCTGAAGCTCGGGGAACGCCGCCAAAGCGCGCGCCATATCCTCGGGACCCATCGGGAACGCCTCAAAGCTTGTGAAACTCAGCGGGGTGGTCTGTCCCGCGGCCTCCCAGGCCGACCAGACTGTCAACAAGTTCAGACCCGTGCCAAACCCCAGTTCGGCAATGCGAAATCCCGGGGCAAAGCGCGCAGGCAGATCGTTGCCCGACAAAAAGACGTGCCGCGTCTCCTCCAACCCGTTCTGCAACGAGAAATAGGGGTCATCGAACTGGTCCGAGACCGGAATCCGGTCGTCCTTCCACGTCAATTCGGCGTGCTGGTCTGCCATCGGGGAATCCTGTAGCTAAGCGGCGCGACACTGAACAAGGAAAAGGGAATTGGCAATGGTCGATGTGACGGTACGAGGGGCAGGAATTTTCGGCCTGTCCATCGCCTGGACCTGCGCCCGTCGCGGCGCCAAGGTGCAGGTGGTAGATCCGTTTGGCCCCGGCGCGGGCTCAAGCGGGGGTTTGGTCGGGGCCCTGGCCCCGCATGTCCCCGAAAACTGGAACACCAAGAAAGCCTTTCAGTTTGACAGTCTGATCATGGCTGAGCCGTTCTGGGCGCAGGTCGAAGCCACCGGGGGCGTTTCTGCCGGGTATGGGCGGCTGGGACGCCTGCAACCGATCATGGACCAGCACGGTCTGGACCTTGCGCGGCAACGGCAGATCACGGCGCAAGAGTTGTGGCAGGGCCGCGCCGAGTGGCGTGTTCTGGATGCATCTGATGCGGGGTCGTGGTGCCCGCCCAGCCCCACCGGATTTGTCATCCACGATACGCTGACGGCGCGGATGCACCCGCGCCGGGCCTGTGCCGCCTTGGTCGCCGCCCTTTCTGTCATGGGCGTCGAAGTCTCCGCAGACGCTGCGGACAAGGGGCGCGTTCTTCACGCGACGGGCGTTGCTGGACTGCAAGAGCTTAGTAGGGCTTTGGGCAAAACCTTGGGCAATGGCGTCAAAGGTCAGGCAGCGCTTTTGCGGTTTGACGCGGGTGCGGTGCCGCAGCTCTTTGTCGACGCCATCCACATCGTACCGCACGCTGACGGAACTTTGGCTATCGGGTCGACCTCTGAACGGGACTATGACGATCCGACCAGTACCGATGGCGCGGTCGAGGACGTGATAGAGCGCGCTACCCGCGCCGTTCCGGTGCTGCACGGTGCCGAGGTGATCGAACGTTGGGCTTGCGTCCGTCCCCGCAGCAAAAGCCGCGCGCCGATGCTGGGTGCGCACCCTGTGCATGCTGGCCAGTTCATTGCCAATGGCGGCTTCAAGATCGGTTTCGGAATGGCGCCGAAAATTGCCGAGGTGATGGCAGATTTGATACTGGACGACCGGGACGCGATCCCCAATGAGTTCCGGCCCGAAGCCTCACTCTGACCGCGCTTCGGCTTGCATGCATTGCCGCCCATCCGGGGCACGAACCCACAGATCCCGCCCGTTGCGGCACAGTGTGGCCGTTTCGAAATGCATCAGCGGAGCAGTTGCCCGAAATGAGAAACCTGTCAAAGGGCCAATCACATCCTCCGCGAACAGCATCAGCAACTGCGCCAGTAACGGTCCGTGTACGACCAGCCCATCATACCCTTCAACCTCGCGCGCATAGTCGAGATCGTAGTGAATACGATGGCCGTTGAATGTGAGGGCGGAATAGCGAAACAAAAGCGTATTGTCGAAGCTGATCTCGCGGCGGTCTGTTTCATCAGCGCGGGCCACGGGCGGCGTTGGTTTCACTTGATCCGGTGCGGGGTCGTCGCGATAGACCAAGTCCTGCCATTCGCGCACGCAACAGGTGCCCTGCTGCCAGATCTCGTGTTTGAGCGTCACGAAACCCAACGGTCCCGTGCGCCCGGACTTACGGCTTTGTTGGTCCAGAACCGAGCGCCGTTCCGCCGCGATGCCAGCAACCAAGTCAGCGTGGAACTGTAGCCGCCCTCCGGCCCACATGCGGCGCGGCAGCCCCATATCCGGGATAAGGTCAATTCCGACACGAGGATGCCCGTCGCGCCCCAGATCGGACGGGGCGCGGGGTGTCCAGAAGTAGAGTTGATGGAAGAACGGCGGCAGCGCGGAACCGGGACAGATTGTAGGTCTTTGCCCCAATGCAACCTGCAGCGCGGCCGCCCGGGTTGGGTCCATCACATCATTTCGTCGCTCAACACTCACCACCAGTACTGCTTACCGAAGACCGATCTCAGAGCGAAGTTTTTGCATCAACGTGTGCAGAGACTTCTCATACCGATCACTGAGCAGCTTGCCCGTTTCGTCAAACGCATTCGAACTGTCGGCCAAATGAATTTCGGGACCTTGCAGGATGCGCGGCTGAAACGGCACCATACAGGCGCGCAGGATCATCTGCGCCCGCTCGCCTCCGGCACGACCTGCCGCCGCCGACATCACAGCCACAGGCTTGTCCGACCATGGATTGCCCGACGTCCTGCTCACCCAGTCCAGAGCGTTCTTCAGAACACCCGACGGCCCTTTGTTGTATTCGGGCGTGGAAATGATCACCGCATCGGCCTGCGCGATCTGCTCGGCAAGCGTATGAACAGCGGCCGGAATCCCGTCGCCCTCTTCCAGGTCGCCATCATACAGGGGCAGGTTCAGGTCTGCTTCTATGAAGCTGGCGGGCTCGAACAAACGTGCGGCCTCGCGCAGAAGCTTCCGGTTTGTTGCGTTCTGGCGCAAGGAACCGGACAGGCCAAGAAGGGTCGGTTGGGACATCGCAGAAAACTCCGTTTCAGTGTTTCCCATTAGTTAGACCGGTATGCGCCTGATCCAAACCCCGTTTTGTTGCACAGTCCATGCGCGAAAAAGGGCAACCCGAAAGCTGCCCCACCTCGGAAGTCTGAAAGAGGTCAGGACGTGCCGCTGGGTACGATCACGATCTCGACCCGGCGGTTTTGGGCCTTGCCTTCGGGCGTCAGGTTCGAGGCAACCGGGTTGTTTTCGCCGCGACCAATTGTGACGATCCGGCTAAAGTTCACGCCATTGGCCTGCAACACGTCAGCGACCGCGTTTGCCCGACGCTCTGACAAGCCCTGATTGTAAGCTGCGTCTCCGTCACTGTCGGTATGACCGATGATCTGAACGTTGGAGTTGGGGTAGTTCACGAGGTTCTGGCCGACCCGCACCAGGTCGGAGCGCAAAGCCGGACGTACTGTTGCGCTGTCGGTGTCGAACGTGATGTCGTTCGGAACAGTGACAATCAGGCGGTCGCCTGCATTGACGACGGTGATCCCGTCATTTGCCAGCTGCTGACGCAGTTCGGCCGCCTGCCGGTCAAGCTGGTTGCCGATCAGCCCGCCACCTGCTGCACCGATGGCGCCACCCGCCACGGCCCCCAACAGCGGGTTCGAATCATTGGCGATTGCGCCAACACCGGCACCGACCAGCCCGCCCAGAAGCGCACCCTGCTTGGCATTCTGGTTCGGATCAGATGGCAGGTTCAATGTGCCCGGATCGGTACAGGCCGCCAGAGCCATCGCCGAACACAGCCCGGTCGCCAGAAAAAACTTGGAAATCGTCATGGTATCACCTTCTGCTCCGGCCCCCGTTGATCGGGTTTGCCTTGTTGAGGGGCAGTATATCATCGCAGCGGCGCGCGGGCTCAAGCAACAATACGGTGAAGTCGGCGAAACCCCGCCCAAAACGAGATCAGGCGGACTGTGTAGCCAGATCGTCGCCCTCCTGTTCCTGCCACAAATCCCTCAGTGAATTGCCCTGACCCCGAAAACTCTGCCCGGTGTCTTCGCACGCCCAGATGCGGTCAGTTCGGAAATGGCGGAACCCGTTCCGCAACTCGCACCACCCCGCCAGCATCGTACATTCAATATGATAAATCAGGGCCACAGGCCGCACGACCCGTACCGAGCGCTCGCCTGCGCCATTGACATAGGTGATGCGCAGTTTCTGCTCGGCCCGAATGGCTTGGCGATAACTGGCCACCGGAATGCACCCTTTAGCCGGATCATCGACCGGCGCACCCCAGGTTGCGACCTGCAACCAATCGGCAGGGCAATGCAGCGCGTCAATCTTGTCGCAGATGCGCCGCGCCGCCCGCTGCAAGTGACTATCCCCGGTTCGCGCCAGCATCGACAGCCCGACCCACAGGGCCTCGACCTCTTCCGCATCAAAATTCAGCGGCGGCAGATCATAGCCTCGCCGCATCAGATAACCGACACCTGCCTCGCCTTCGATCGGCGTGCGCTGCGCCTGCAGTTCAGCGATGTCGCGGTAAACAGTGCGCGTCGATACCTCGAGCTTTTCGGCCAGTTGATCCGCTGTCACAGGCGCGTCCGTGGCCCTCAGAATCTGGATGATTTCAAACAACCGGGTTGAGCGGCTCATGGCGGGGCCTCCTGTCAATCTGCTGACACATTAGCACATGCCCCTGACAAGGCGGTGTCAGGAGTGGAGGGGCAGTCTGGATCGAGCTTGAAAAAAGGAGGTCCCCATATGCCAAGCCGAGACGAACATGTTCTGATGAGCCTGAAGCTGGAGCGCTGGTCGCAGGACCATACACTGCGCGGCTATGAAATCGAGCGTGAACTGGCCGCAGCGCGACACAAGGCACGACCGGAACGCCGAAAACGCACCAGTCGTTTTTCGCTGGGCAATCTGAAAATGCTCTGGGGCAGTACGGCCTGACCTTAAAAATCTGCCTGTGCGCGAAACTTCATCGACACACCGCCTTCCGGGTTTTTCAGACGCAACTCTTCAGAATGCAGCATCAGACGTGGGAATTCCCGCGCAGGGCCTTCGGCGTAAAACGGGTCACCCAGAATAGGGTGGCCCAGCGCCTGCATGTGAACACGCAACTGATGCGAGCGACCGGTTTTGGGAAACAGGCGTATACGCGTGGTGGTGCCCTCGTGCTTGAGGACACGCCAATCTGTGACCGCCGGTCTACCGGTATCATGACACACCATCTGACGCGGTCTGTTGGGCCAGTCGACGATCAACGGCAGATCAACTGTGCCGGTCTTGGGCTCAACCCGGCCCCAAACACGGGCAACATAGGTTTTACGGGTCTGGCGCTGCTCGAACTGCAGGCTCAGATTGCGCTGGGCATGAGGCGTTTGGGCAAAGACAATCACGCCCGAAGTATCCCGATCCAACCGATGGACCAACAGCGCCTGAGGAAACGCCGCCTGTACTCGGGTTAGCAGACAGTCGGCCAGGTGTTCACCCCGTCCCGGCACGGACAACAGACCCGGCGGTTTGTTCACCACGATCATTTGGGCATCTTCGTGCAGCACATCCAGCGGTGTCTGGGGGGGATCGTAGGTCTCGCTCATTCGGTTGTGCCTATCGCAGAGCGTTCCTTCCCGCAACGTCGTCCTTGCGTGCAGCGCAGCGTTGGTGAACCCTTGTGGCAAACATAGGGAGAAGACATGCATCCAACAATCGAACGCATGCAGGCAGTCGTGGCCAAAGGTGATGAAACCCTCATTCTCGACCTTCTGGCCGAAGACGTCCGGTTCATGCCGCCAACCTACTACAGCACTTGGACAGGCCGCGCCCCGGTTGCGGCATTGCTCGGGCATGTCGGGCAGGTTTTTTCCGGGTTCCGATACCGGCGGATCATGGGCGATGGCAAGGATTGGGCGCTGGAGTTCCAATGCAAAGTGGGAGACCTGGACGCCATTGGTGTGGATCTGATCACCCTCGACGACGAAGGTCTGATACAGGATTTTGAAGTTGTCATGCGCCCTCACAAGACCGTAAGTGCCCTGCGCGCGGCGATGATGGCCCGCTTCACGAGCGACCCGCGTTTTTCGGAATTCCAGACCGCTCTCGGGTGACGATGCCAATCCCAATTGCAGCCGATCAGATTCTCCGCGTGCCCTTGCTGCCGGTTCTTGCTGTGCAAGGTCTGGCCGTTCGCCGCAATGCCCAAATGCTACCTGAACCCGTTGGGCCGCGCGAAGGGCGAAGCGGCCGAGGGCCGCGTCTGCGCCTGTTGATTGCGGGCGACAGTTCTGCCGCCGGAGTGGGCGCGGGCACTCAGGATCAGGCGCTTTCGGGTCATCTGGTGCGCCAACTCGGTCGGCATCACTCGGTCGAATGGCGGCTCGAGGCGGCAACGGGGCGCACGACTCAGGATACATTCGATCGTTTGCAACGGATCGAGGGCGAGTTCGATGCCGTGGTCACTGCATTGGGCGTCAACGATGTAACCCGGGGGGTGACGTTGAAGACATTCGTCGAGCGCCAGAACCGTTTGGCACATTTGCTGACCAAACACTTTGGCGCGCGCAAAGTGGTGGTCACCGGAGTGCCCCAGATGAACCGCTTTCCGGCCTTACCGCATCCCCTGGCATGGGTTCTGGGCCGTCAATCGGCCCGTTTGGATCGCGGCTTGCAACAGGTTGCAGCCGCCCATCCGCAACTTAGGCACCTGACGCTGGATTTACCCGACGACCCGGCCCTGGCTGCACCGGACGGATATCACCCCAGCCCCAAGACCTATGCCGTTTGGGCCGAGAAAGCTGCGCGGATGCTGCTTCAGGCCTGAGATCGCGACCGTCGGATCATCGGTACAGAGTACACCACCAAAGCAGCCCAGATCAGCGGGAACGCAATCATGCGGCCCCGGTCGGTCTGTTCCCCAAACACAATCACTGCCGTGATGAAGATCATGGTCGGGGCAATGTACTGCAAAATACCCATGGTCGATAGCCGCACCAGTTTGGCCCCGTTGGCATAGACCAGAAGCGGAACGGCAGTTACCACTCCGGCGCAGGACAGCAGCAGAGTATCCGAGGCGACCACCCCGAAGTGACCGGTGCCCTGCGCACCCAGCCAGGTCACATACACCAAGGCCGGGATCAACAGGATCAGAACCTCAAGCAAAAATCCCTGATTGGGCCCGATGGGCAAAGAGCGCTTGAAAAACGCGTAAAAGCCCCACGATACCATCAGTCCAAGAGCCGCCCATGGCAGGCGCCCGGCTTCGAGGACAAGAACCAAAACACCCAGCGCAGCCAGACCAACGGCCACAAGTTGGGTTCGCGTCAACGGCTCTCGTAACAAAATCGCGCCCAAAGCAATGCTGAACAGCGGATTGATGTAGTAACCCAAAGCGGCATCCAGCGCATGACCTGTCGAGATCGCCCAGACATAGATCGCCCAATTCACCGAGATCAGCGCCGCCGTAACGGCTGCCATGCACAGCATCTTGGGATTGCCAAGCGCCGCCTTCAAGTCGCGCGTACGCCCCAGGGCCACCAACAACAACCCGGCAAAAGGCACCGACCAGATGACACGGTGCGCGACAATTTCCACTGGCCCGATATGGTCCAGCGCTTTCATGTACAGAGGAAGAAACCCCCAAAGAACATACGCTGTGACCGCAAGCGCAATCCCTTTGGGCGTGTCCTCGTTCTGAGAAGGCATGGGCACGTCTGCCACGGTCAGTCTCCGGTTGATACCGGATCGGTGTAAGGCAGTTCACGAGCGTTTGAAAACTCTGAAAACCGTGAACTTCCCCATAACGATTTGTGATAGGTGCAACACCGGCGTAGCGTAGAAAGCGATGTTCCAATAGCGAGGCTCTGCCTCGCGCTCCGGGATATTTATGGCCAGATGAAGCCGGGGATCCATTCTTCATCTGGCCATAAATATCCCGGGGGTGTCGCCCGGTACGGGCGGCGGGGGCTGAGCCCCCTAACCGGCCTCAAACTTTCACACGTTCCGATTTCGGATCGTACATCGGCTTCAGAGACGCCTCAGCCCGGACCTTTACGCCACAGACGTCGATCTCATAGGTCGAGGCCAGCACGTCCGCCGCTTTTTCACCTTCGCAAGGCACGTAGCCCAAACCGATGGCTCCGCCCAGAGTATGACCGTAATTCCCCGAACTGAGATAGCCGACATATTCGCCGTCCCGCACAATCGGTTCATTGTGGAACAACAGCGGTTCGGAATCGGTCAGGCGGAATTGAACAAGGCGGTTCTTTGGGCCGTTTTCCTTGCGCTCGATCACAGCCTCGCGCCCGATGAAATCGCTGCCCTTGTCGGTTTTGACGGCAAACCCCAGCCCCGCATCGACCACATGATCCTCACAGGTGATGTCATGGCCGAAGTGGCGGAAGCCCTTTTCGATCCGGCAGCTGTCCATCATGTGCATGCCGCAGAGTTTCAGTCCCATATCCTGCCCGGCCTCATGCAGCGTCTCGAAGACGTGACCTGCCATGTCGGATGAGACATAGACCTCCCATCCAAGCTCACCCACATAGGTCACGCGGTGGACCCGCGCGAGACCCATGCCAATCTCGATCTCTTGCGCCGTACCGAATGGGTTGATCGCGTTCGAGAAATCGTTGGGCGAAACCTTTTCCAGCAACGCGCGTGAATTGGGGCCCATGACCGCCAGGACGCCTTCACCAGCAGTGACATCGGTGATCACCACATTGAAGCCACCCGCATGCCGCATCATCCAGGTCTGATCGGCCAGACGGGTCGCCGCCGGGGTGACGACCAGATAGGCCGTCTCGGTCAGCCTGGTGACGGTCACATCGGCCTCGATCCCGCCAGTGCGGTTGAGAAATTGGGTATAGACGATCTTGCCGGCGGGCACGGAATAGTCGCCCCCGCCGATATAGTTCATGAACTTTTCGGCATCGGGCCCCTCGACGCGGATTTTACCGAACGAAGACATATCGTACATGCCCACATTCTCGCGCACCGCGCGATGTTCCGCGGCCGAGTTTTCGAACCAGTTCTGCCGCTTCCAGCTATACTGGTATTCGCGCTCCTGCCCATCATTGGCGAACCAATTGGCGCGTTCCCAGCCCGCGAGTTCGCCCATAACGGCGCCGTTTTTCAGCAAGTGATGATGGAACGGTGTCCGGCGCACCCCCCGCGCGGTGGCTTTCTGGCGATAGGGGTAGTGGTCCGCATAAAGCAGGCCCAGAGTCTCTTTTGAACGCTCAAAGAGGTACTGCTTGTTGCCTTGGAACGGCTGCATCCGGCTGATATCGACATCGCCCAGATCAAAGGGCTTCTCACCGCTATCCATCCACTCGGCCAGCGCCATTCCGGCGCCTCCCGCCGATTGAATACCAATCGAGTTGAACCCTGCCGCGACCCAGACATTGTCCATCTCGGGCGCAAGGCCAAGATGGTAAGCATCGTCAGGCGTAAAGGATTCCGGACCGTTGAAGAAGGTGTGAATACCGGCCTCGGCCAACAGCGGAACACGTTCAACCGCCTTTTCCAGGATCGGCTCGAAATGATCGAAATCTTCCTGCAATTGGTCGAACTCGAAGGACTCGGGGATGCCGTCCATTGCCCAGGGTTTGGATTCCGGTTCAAACGCGCCCAACAGGATTTTGCCTGCGTCCTCTTTGTAGTAGGCATACTCGTCCGGCACCCTCAGCACAGGCAGCTGGGTCATGCCTTCGATGTTTTCGGTCACGATGTAGAAGTGTTCGCACGCGTGCAGCGGTACGTTCACGCCAGCCATCCGGCCTATCGCGTGACCCCACATACCCGCGCAATTCACCACCATGTCGCATTCGATGTGGCCCGAGGCGCTTCCATCGTCGGCGATCCAATCCACGCCGGTCACTTTGCGGCCCTGCTTTACAATATCGGTGACTTTCACACGTTCCTTGACGATGCCACCGCGTTGACGTGCGCCTTTGGCCAGCGCCTGCGCGATGTTCGCCGGATCACCCTGCCCGTCCAAGGGCAAGTATACAGCGCCTTTGACATCCTGGATGTTCAGATGCGGATAGAGTTCCTGAACGCGCTCGTTCGAGATCTCTTCGACCTCAACCCCAAAGGCACGGGCCATGGCCGCCTGGCGATAGATCTCTTCTTTGCGCTCCTCGGTCAGCGCCACGGTGATCGACCCGCAGCGCTTGAACCCGGTGGCGACGCCTGTTTCTTCCTCAAGCGCGCCGTAAAGCTCCTGAGAGTATTTCGCCAGCTTGGTCATGTTCGCAGTGGCCCGCAGCTGCGCGATCAGGCCCGCCGCGTGCCATGTGGTGCCGCTGGTCAGCTGCTTGCGTTCCAGCAACACAACATCTTTCCAGCCCTTCTTTGTCAGATGATAGGCGACCGAGCATCCGATGACGCCGCCGCCGATGATGACCACTCGGGCCTTGCTGGGAAGATCAGCCATGGTGATGACTCCGCTTTGTCAGATTCTTCTTTGCATGACACGAAAGATCGACACAGAACCCATCAAAAACGTCAGCGCGTCCGCAAAAATCATCTTTGTGCCGCTTGTCTTTTTTTGCGCCGCATGACGAAGGGTGTGACACCGAAGAAACTTTTGTACACGGACGAAAACCCATTGGGAAAACCACAGGCCAGACCGATTTCGCGCACGCTCATCGTGGTGTTGAGCAGCAGATTGTTGGCCTTGGCCAGGCGCATTTCGCGGTAAAACCCGTTGGGCGTGGTTCCGAAGACCGCCTTGAACTTACGCTCAAGCGACCGGTTGGACAGGCCCAGCGCATCTACCAGTTCGTGAATCGGCAAAGGGTCTTCGATATTGGCCTGCATCAGTTTGATGCATTGATCCAGTTTGGCATCCCCCGTCGCCGTGTTTTTTGCGCCGGAAAACGGTTGCATCGAAGCAAAGTCGCGAATGTTCTCATGCAGCATGATATCTGCCACGGTCATCTGCGTCGGGCCCGAGATATGGCGTCCGATCACGGCCAGCGCGATGTCGGTTGTCGCGCCCATTCCTGCACAGGTCACCACTGCGCCACGCTCGGTCGCGATCGATAGTTTGGCTTCGAACCGCGCACCACGTTCGCGCAGGAAAGACGCGTTTTCCCAGTGTGTGGCCAAATCGGCTGTGCCCTGTTCGTCGATGTACCGGCTGGCGGCCTCGGCCAGAAGAAAGACCTGCGCACCGCGATAGGTATAGTCCGAGACGATGCGTCCAAGGGACAGGTCAGGATGATCCGGGTTCGAGTTGCCTATGACAAACAGATAGGACGCGTTGGGTTGGGAAGAGAGTTTGTCGGTGTCAACCGTCGCATCGCTACTGCTGGCGACGGCCCCGCCCCTGATCGACCGATAGCTGTACGAGAACCGGGGGGTTGGGCACACCCGATTGGCGATGCGCAAAACATCTACCAAAGACGCGAGTTCCAGCAGGACATATCCCGGTGCCAGCAGGATATCGAAATGAACGGTCGCACCCGAATTGGCTGATGTTGGTGTCTGTGTCATTCAGCCTCTCAATCGGGTCAGACGATCGTGTGACCGGCAGATTTTAACCTTTGGGCCAGTGCCTCAATATGGTCCGGGCCGATCTCGCAGCATCCGCCGACAATTGTGGCGCCGTTTTGCACCCAAGCCATCGCGTGGTCGGCATAGGCGTCGGGTCCGAGATCACGGCGTTGTTCCAGACTATCAACGGTTGGGGCATCCTGCAAAAAGCCCTCGGCGATATGGGTGAATCCATTGGCATAGGCGCCAAAGGGCAGGCCCATATCCGACAGAATATCCAGCGCCGCCGGAACGGCCTCGGGACGGGTGCAGTTGATCAGCAGCGCTTGTGGTTGATACCGCGCGACCAGCGGTGCGATCTCTTCCAATGCTTCGCCAGAGCGCAGTCGGGTGCCGTCGTCATCCATGACAGACAAAGCCAACCACACAGGCTTGCCGCAGTTTTCCGTGCCCCGCAGGGTGCCTTCGGCTTCCAGAACCGAGGACACGGTTTCGATCAGAAACAAGTCGACTTCTTCGGCCATCAGCGCGACCAGTTCAGCGAATTTTCGGGCGGCATCTTCAGGATCGGGCTTAAGGTCCGGCCTGTAGGTCGCCAATAGCGGGCCAAGCGATCCGGCCACCCGCCCATCCATACCCTCGCACGCTGCCTTGGCCTGTGCGACGGCGGTTTGAACCAGCGGTGCAAGCTGATTCTCGATCCCTTCGCGTAACAGACGCGAGCGGTGAACAGCGTAGGTGTTGGTCGTAGCGACGGTCGCACCGCGCCGGAGATATTCGGCATGCACATCCCGGACCAGCTCCGGGTGATCGATCATCACCCGCGTCGACCACAGCGGTGTCGGACGTTTGCCACTGCGTTTCACCAGCTCTTGCCCGATCGAGCCATCCAGAAGGGTGATGTCGGCCATGTTTCCAGCTCCTTACGGGATCAGCACCAGTTTTCCAGGCAGCGCCTTGGATTGGAAATCCTCTTGCGCTCTGGCGATGTCCTTTAAGGGGTATGTACGGGAAATCAAAGGTTTGATGCGACCAGCATTCATCAACTCGACCAGACGACCAAAGACCTCGGGCGACTGATGCGTGCAGCCGTGGATGGTGATATCGCGCAGGTAGATGTCGCGCAGATCGGCCTGGACCACCGGGCCGGCAATGGCCCCTGAAACCGCGTAGTGACCCCCGGGCTTCAAAGCCAGCACGAGACCTGCCCACGCGGCGCCGCCAACCACGTCAATCACAACATCAAACATGTCTGCAGGCAGGGGCGCGTTGCGGTCGAATGTCTCGACCGCACCCTGAGATTTCACCACATCTGCTTTCGCGGCACTGGTCACGCCCCAGACAGACGCCCCGCGCAATCGGGCCAGTTGTACGGCGGCAAGGCCGACACCACCCGATGCCCCTGTGATCAGGACCTTGTGGCCCGACGTCACTCCGGCCCGCGTAAGAAGGTTTTCGGCCGTGCCGAAAGCGCAGGGGATAGCGGCGATTTCAATGTCAGTCAGGGGTGAGCCAGTCACATCATAGAGGTCATCCGCCTCAACCAGGCAATACTGCGCGAATGCCCCGTCGATCTCGGACCCCAAAGCGATGAAACCGCGCGGATGACCGGGTCTTGGGCGCGGCAGGTTGATCGGGCAGGTGACACGTTGACCCGGTTTGAAACCGGCATCCACTCCGACAGCGTCGACAATGCCGCACAGATCACCACCTTGAATGCGTGGGAATTGCAAGGCCCCGCCCCAGCCCCCGGCCTCGACGTCCTGATCGACGTCTTCGGTCGCACTGGTCACGTCCGAGGAATACCATCCAACCCGTGTATTGATATCAGTATTGTTGACACCCGCGGCGGCGACCCGGACCAGAACCTGCCCCCGACCGGGTTGAGGAACCGGGATGTCCTGACGCCATACCAATGCTTCTGGGCCACCGTGATGGGTCAGGTAAACACCGGACATCGTTGTTGGCGTCGTCATGGCAAGGGTCTTTCAGGTTGCATCATCGGGATGAGACGGCACAGGGCCCATCGGAACAATGTCATACCGTGCATTCAGGGCCGTCATCTTGGCCTCGTCGGCGAAATCGGCCTCGCTCATCAACGCCAACTCGGACAAAAATTCATCAAAACCTGATGGCTGGAAGATCATCAGCATTTTTGCCGGCCCGCCGCCTGCCGTACGGCAGGCATGTGGGACGCCGGGCGGCACGTGCATCGTGGTGCCCGCGATACAGCGATGCCAATCGCCATCGACATAGAAATCCACCTCACCTTCGAGGAAGTAGAAGGTCTCGGCATGAGTGTCATGGCGATGAAGGCCAAGCGCGAAGCTGGCCTTCAGGTTGTCCTCCATGAGGGTATACGCCCCGTTCGTATCCTGACCTGAAACCTTTACGAAGGTATGGTCATTCTCCCAGTCATAGTTGGGACCCTCACCGGGTCCCAATTTGGCGTATCGAGTGCTCATGGCAGTCTCCGTGAGAGGTCAGGCGCGCAGCCGCTCGTTCTCAGGATCCCAGAGCGGCTGATCCTGCTCTACCACAGCGCGGCATTTTTTGCCGTAGATTTCGACCTCGAGTTCGGTGCCGGGATTGGCCAGTTCGGCCTTGATCATGCCCAGCGCGATGGATTTGCCGACACGATAACCCCATGCACCCGAGGTCGTCTCGCCCACGATCTGATCTCCCTGCCAGATGCAAGACATATAGGGCGCGTCACTGGCACCGGCCTCAACGGTCAGGGTGACAAATGACTTTTTCACACCTTGCTGTTTTTCATTCAGGATGGCGGCTTTTCCCGGGAAGTCTTGTGGTTTGTCCAGTTTGACAAAACGTCCCAGCCCCCCTTCAAGCAGCGAGTAGTCGGTGCTCAGATCACCCTTCCACGCGCGGTATCCCTTTTCGATGCGCAGAGAATTCAGCGCATACATCCCGAAAGGCTTGGCCCCTGCGTCGAGGATCGCGTCATAGATGGCAGGCATGTCCTTGTTCAAGGCATGGACTTCCCAACCCAGTTCTCCGGCAAAAGACACACGGATCAGGTGGGCAGGCTGCCCGGCCACGGTGGCGCTTTGATGGGTCAGCCAACCCAGTGACAGATCAGCATCCGTCAGACCCGACAGGACCTCGCGCGATTTTGGGCCGGTGACGATCAGGGTGTCGCGTGTCGTAGTGACATCCTCGACACTGACACCCACGGGCATCACGCTTTTCAAGAGATCGCGGTCATGCCACTGCGCCGTTGCGGCGGTGATCATGACGAACTCATCCTCGGCCAGTCGCAGGCAGGACATCTCGGTCAGGATGCGACCACGAGCATCAGAGACATAGACAAGATTGATGCGGCCCACCTTGGGCAAACCACCTGTCACCAACCCGCGCAAGGCCTCGGCGGCACCGTCGCCCTTGACCATGAAACGCGAAAAGCCGGGCAAATCCAGCACGCCACAATGGTCGCGCACCGCCTCGCATTCTTCCTTGATCCGCTGCTCCCACGGGCCAGAGCGACCCCAGGTATGCGTGGCCTCAAGTGAGGTATCGTCGCCTGGCTGGGCGAACCAGTTGGCCCGCTCCCAGCCGTTATAGGCCCCCATGACACCGCCCAGCGCCTTGACTTTCTCATGCACGGGCGAGGTTTTCTTGTCGCGCGCGGCAGGCCATTCGTGATGCGGGAAGTGCATGGCGTATTCGTTGCCATAGACCTCCATGCCTTTCTGGTTGCAGTAGTCCTGATCCGTGTAGTCGGTATAGCGGCGCGGATCGACAGCCCACATATCCCATTCGGTCGCGCCGTCGACGATCCATTCGGCAAGAACCTTGCCGGCACCACCTCCCTGCGCAATGCCAAAGGTAAAGGTGTGCGCCTCGAACGCGTTTTTCACGCCGGGCATCGGGCCGATAAGCGGCAGGCCATCGGGTGCATATGGGATCGGGCCGTTGATGACACGCCCGACGCCCGAGGTCGCCATCAGCGGCACCCGCTCCATCGCGTCGGTGACAATATCCTCGATCCGGTCCAGATCGTCGTTCCAAAGCTGGAAGCTGAAATCCTCGGGCATCGGGTCATCTTCGGTCATCCAATGGCCCTTGCAGTTGGGCTCGTAGGGCCCAAGATTGAAGCCGTTCTTCTCCTGCCGCAGGTAGTATGAGATATCCACGTCGCGCAGCAGCGGCAGCTTGCCGCCATGCTCTTTCGACCAGGCCTCGATTTCGGGCACTTCATCTGTCAGCAGGTACTGATGGCTCATGACCATGGCGGGCACGGTGCGACCGCCGAAGGGTTTGAACCACTCACCCACGCGCTGCGCGTAGTACCCGGCGGCATTGACCACGTAATCACAGTTGATGTCGCCTTTGTCCGTATGCACGGTCCAGGTGCCGTCATCGTGCTGCGTCACACCGGTCGCCGGGCAGAAACGGATGATTTTCTGGCCCATGTCGCGTGCACCCTTGGCCAGGGCCTGTGTCAGCTGCGCCGGGTCGATATCCCCATCGGTTGGATCATACAGCACGCCCTCAAGGTCATGGGTTTCAAGGAACGGGTAACGCTCCTTGGCCTGCTCCGGGGTCCACATCTCCATCGGGATGCCCTGGTACAGGCCCATCGACATGGCGTGTTCGAATTCCTGCATCCGCTCTTTGCTGTGCGCCAGACGGATCGACCCCGAGACGTGATAATTCATCGGATAGTCGACCTCTTCGGCCAAACGCGAATACAGCTCGGTCGAATAGCGCTGCATGTTCATGATCGCCCAAGAATTCGAGAAGGTTGGCACGTTACCCGCCGCATGCCATGTCGATCCGGCGGTCAACTCGTTCTTTTCCAGAAGAACGCAGTCGGTCCAGCCTTTCTTGGCCAGATGATACAGCGAGGACGTCCCCACCACACCACCACCGATGATAACCACGCGGGCATTTGTTGGAAAATCGCTCATTGGTCTAGGTCCTTGTTACTGTGCCCGTTGGGGCAGTTCGTCCGTGATGTCGTAATAGTCGCCCTTGTCGGCGACAAAGATGTGCTGTGAGAGTGTCAGGCCCGTGGGTTCGCTCAGCGCGCCCATGGAAATGGATATCGTGTCTTCGTCATTGTTCTGCCAGAACAGAAAAGAACCGCAGGTGCTGCAAAATCCGCGACGGGCCGTGCCCGAGGCTCGAAACCACTGCAAGGTGTCGCTGGCCGAAAATCTCAGGTTGTCCTGTTGGGTCCAGGTCGAGGCCCAGACATGACCCGATTGCTTGCGGCATTGGCTGCAATGGCAGGCCGAGGGCGGCGACAGATCCCCGTCGATTGTAAACGCGACCGCGCCGCACAGGCAGGAACCGGTATGCATGTGATTACCCCCTTGCTGCAGGCGTGGAACTGGCTCCCAGCAACCCGCCATAGATGATGAAACAGGTCGCCATCACACGGCGGACCCAAATGTTGAATACGGCCCCCAATGCGGCCTTGCCCATCAGTGCACCCAGTAAGGTGAACCCGGTGTAGCTGAGTGTGGTGATGACAAGCGCGGTGGGCATGATCACACCCATCTGCTGCCAGATCGGTACGTCCGGCTGCACGAATTGGGAAAAAGCCGCCAGGTATCCGGCGACGCTTTTGGGATTGATCGTCGCGACGGCCAGCGCATGCAGATAGACATGCCGCGCAGGCCGTTCGGACGCAGGCGCCGGTTTCGTCGCGTTCATCCAGCCGCGAACGCCAACCCAGATCAGGAACCCCGCCCCTACCAGTTTGGCGATGAAGAACCCGGTCGGAGAGGCCGCAATCAGCGCCGTGAGACCCAGCGCTGACAAGATCAGAAACGCACTGGCCTGCGTCAGGATGGCCAATACCCCCAGCATTGCCTTGGGCGCCGGCAGGCTCATACCGTTCGAAATGCAATTGACAGCATTCGGCCCCGGGGTGGTGACGAAGACCACCCAGAACAGCGCGAATATGGTCCAGGCCTCAAAGCTCATCAATACACCGGCGGCGCGATGACCCAGATGGCCACGGCGGGCTCATCATAGGGGTTGGACCAATGGTATTGTTCATGCTTGATGCGGAAACTGTCCCCCGGCCCAACCGTGAACTGATGCGCCCCAATGCTCAGATCCAGGTAGCCCGAGATCATGTACCCGACTTCCTGTGTCGGTCGGTTGGCCGGCTTTTGCATGTTCGATCGGGGCTCGAACGTCGAATGCACCATTTCGAAATCGTCGGTCAGGTCAGGCGAGAGCAGCTCCTCGATCAAACCTTCCTCGCCCGACCCCATCGGACGGCGTGATCCGGCGCGCACGACATACCCCTGCTCTGCAACCGGTGCTGCCGAATGCGCAAACAGCATCGACATCGGCACACCCAGGCATTCCGAGATTTGGCGCAGATCCGAGATGGAGGGGTCGGACATGTCCCGCTCAACCTGACTGAGCCATCCGACCGAGCGGTTCAGGCGCGCTGCGATCTCAGACAGCGTCAGCCCCCGTGCCTTTCGCAAGGCGCGCAAATCTGCGCCCAGAGTAGCACTTTGTGGGGCTTGGCTGTTCACGCTTGGGCTCCGAATCTTATGAAATTTTCCGCCTGTTTTTCACGATGCCTCAGTTTCGTGAAATTTCCAAGGATTTTTTCATCGTCGTAAACAAACCGGTTTCGCGCCTTTCGACCTGTCTTCATGGCGCTTTGTTCAAGCGACCCGGGTGCCGTCTGAAAAACAGATCGCGGTTCCGCTTTCTATGACCACGAACGACAGGGTTAGACTGAAAACACCTGTCTCAGGATTGCCTGCAATTCCGAGGCGTCTTTTGCGTTGAAAGCATCCGGCTGGTCACTGTCGATGTCAAACACCGCAATAATGTTGCCGGAACCATCCCGCACCGGCAGGACCAGTTCTGATCGTGTCGACGACGCACAAGCGATATGGCCGGGGAAGGCATCCACGTCGGGCACCAACTGAACCTCACCGGTCCGTGCTGCGGCGCCACAGACGCCGCGCTCGAACGGGATAACCAGACATCCGTGACCGCCCTGATACGGGCCGATTTTCAACAGGCCCGGTTCGGTGACCCGGTAAAAGCCCGTCCAGTCAAAGCGATCATCGGAATGGTGAACCTCGCACACGAGCGTCGCCATCAGAGCGACCTGATCCGTTTCGCCCTCGGTCAGGGCCGCGATCGTTTTTGCTAGTGTTTCGTAGTTCACAGTCATAGTACGCTCGTTTTGGGTATGGCGAGGGGTATGTAACCCCTCGTGTGCCTTGGGCATGAGTCACCCCGGCCTAGTTCAAGCAAATGCACGCGTCAAATGCGTTCGATTGCAATGGCGGTGCCTTCACCGCCCCCGATACAAATGGCCGCAACACCGCGTTTGAGTTTTCGCTTTTCCAACGCGTTCAACAGCGTCACCATGATCCGCGCCCCCGATGCACCGATCGGGTGACCAAGCGCACATGCCCCGCCATTCACGTTCACTTTTTCGCGCGGCACGCCCATCTCATGCATGAAAGCCATGGGCACGACCGCGAAGGCTTCGTTAACTTCCCAAAGATCGACATCCTCGACGCGCCAGCCGATCCGGGCCAGCAGTTTTTGCGCGGCGGGAACCGGTGCTGTGGTAAAGAGCCCCGGAGCCTGCGCATGGCTGGCATGGCCCAGAATGCGTGCTCGGACAGTCAGGCCTTGCGCTTTGGCGGCCTCTGAAGACGCCAGAACCAAGGCCGCCGCACCATCCGAGATCGAAGACGCGTTAGCTGCGGTAACCGTGCCGTCCTTGCGGAAGGCGGGCTTTAGGGTCGGGATTTTGTCGGGCCGCGCCGATTTGGGCTGTTCGTCTGTATCCTGAACCGTATCACCTTTCCGACCGCGCACCGTGACCGGAGAGATTTCGGCGTCAAATGCGCCGCTGTTCTGCGCTGCCAGGGCATTCGAAAGTGATTGCAGCGCATAGTCATCCTGCGCCTCGCGCGTGAACTGATAGGCTTCAGCACAATCCTCGGCAAAAGTTCCCATCAGACGGCCTTTGTCATAGGCGTCTTCCAGACCGTCCAGAAACATATGATCCACGACCTGCCCATGCCCTATACGCGCACCACCGCGCATCTTGGGCAGCAGGTACGGCGCGTTTGTCATGCTTTCCATTCCGCCGGCAATCATGGTTTCGGTCTGCCCGAGGGCGATCTGGTCAAAGGCGATCATCGCCGCCTTCATGCCCGATCCGCACATTTTGTTCAGCGTTGTCGCAGGCACCTCTTGGCCCAAACCCGCCGCGAACCCGGCCTGCCGGGCCGGAGCCTGACCTTGCCCCGCCGGAAGCACACAGCCCATCAACACTTCATCTACGGTATTGGCACCTGCCTGCTGCATCGCTGCCCGTATCGCGGTGCCACCAAGTTCAGCAGCCGAGACGCCATCGAACATGCCCTGAAATCCCCCCATCGGCGTACGGGCTGCCCCTGCAACTATAACGTTCTTCATCCCGGTATCCTCCTTTTTTCGCATCCTGAATACCGAATGGTAAGATTTGCCGTCTAGCGTATTTCTACGACGCAAATACAGCTAAAAAGGGCGGTCAATCATGGGGCTGACCAGCACGGTAACCGACAGGACTCAGGTCATCACGGTTCATTCCGAACGGATAGACGCAGCAATTGCCATCCAATTCAAGGAAGACATGCGCCGCGAAACCAAACCCGATGCCGACCGGATCATCCTCGATCTGGAAGGGGTCCAGTTTATCGATTCAAGCGGGCTGGGCGCCATCGTCGCGTCAATGAAACAATTGGGAAACGGGCGTCGGCTGGACCTTGCCGGACTGCAGCCGGTTGTAGAAAAAGTGTTCCGACTGACACGGATGGACACGGTTTTTCGTCTGTTCGAGTCCCTGGGCGACGCCTTGTCCGCGCCAACAGATTAACCCTGGCCGGAGTAAACGGGTGTGACGCCGCGCAGTGATGAAACCTGTCTGGAACTGAGCTTTCCCGCAAGCGAGGCAGATGCCAGCGCTGGCATCGCTCGGCTGAGTGCAAGTCTCGCCCACAGGGGCCTGCCCTCGGACAAGGCTGGTGACGTCAAGATCGCCTTGGCAGAAGCCATCAACAACGTTGTCGAGCACGCCTATGCCGGAATTGAGCCCGCCAAGGTCCAGATCTCTTGCAGGCTCGACCGGGACAGGCTGGACATTCTGATATCCGACACGGGCCATCCATTGCCGGGATATCGACCCCCGGATGGGGTGCCGGCCAGCGTTGAGACAGACGTGCAGGACCTGCCCGAGGGGGGGTTTGGATGGTACCTTATTCACCAACTCACCAACGAGATACGGTATGAGCGTCGGAATGGGTGCAACCTGCTATCCCTGCGGTTTGACATACCCAAGCCTGTTTGAACCAGCGGATTTGTCCCCAAATGGCCACAATAAGGCCTTTTTCGAACCATTGCGTCGCCGCAAACGGCCGCCATAAATGGGCTTGTAGCTCAGATAGCTTCCCTCGGCGCCAAGTGTCACAGCCCCCACCCAGTGAACGGCGCCGAGGAACTCTCCCCTTGAAAAACTGGACAAACTTCGCCTGCGCGATACCTTCGCCTCGTTGTGAGAGAAGGGTCTGATATGCGAGATTTACACCAGCCGGGCCGATCCGAAGTCCTGGCCAGCAATGGGATGTGCGCAACGTCGCATCCTCTTGCCGCAAAAGTGGCCATCGACATGTTGGAACGGGGCGGTAACGCGATGGATGCAGCCATCGCCGGGGCGATCCTGCTGGGTATTTGCGAGCCGCAAATGACCGGGCTGGGGGGCGATTGCTTTGTTCTGTACAACCGCGCGGGGGAGAACCGCATTCATGCACTGAACGGATCGGGGCGCGCTCCGGCAAAGGCGAATGCCGACACTTTGCGCGCCAGGGGGCTGACCGCAATCCCCTTGAACAGCCCCGATTCTGTTACAATTCCCGGGGCGGTAGATGCGTTCTGTTTTCTGTCCGAGACTGAGGGGCGTTTGGGCCTCGACGCCATTGTGCAACCGGCAATCCACTACGCGGAACAAGGCGTACCGGTCGCGCCCCGTGTGGCATTTGACTGGCGCAACGCCGCCGCGACGCTGCAAGGTGCCGCCAAACGGCATTATCTGATTGACGGTGAAGTTCCCCAAGTGGGTCAGGTCTTCCGCTCGCCGGGTCAAGCGGAGGTTTTGCGTCAGATCGCCAAACGCGGTCGCGACGCCTTTTACAAGGATGAGATTGCACAGGACATGCTGGCCGCCCTGTCACAGGTTGGCGGTGTTCATACCACAGAGGACTTTGAAGCGACCCGATGCACACCAGCCGAGCCGATGCGTGGCAGCTATAAAGGGGTGGATTTGGTCGAGCATCCACCAAACGGTCAGGGCGCAACTGCGATCCTATTGCTGAACATCCTGAAGCATTTTGATTTGGCGCGTATGGATCCCTTGGGCACCGAGCGGGTGCATATCGAAGCCGAAGCAACCAAACTGGCCTATGACGTCCGCAACCGATTTATCGCCGACCCGGACCATACTGCGCGCGCGAACCGGTTCCTTGATCCCAGCCTTGCAGAAAACCTTGCCGCGCTGATTGATCCCAAACGGTCAATGGCAGCGGCTTTGCCTGTGACCGAGGCGATCCACAAGGACACAGTTTACATTACCGTTGTTGACCGCGATCGAATGGCGGTTTCCCTGATCTATTCGATCTTCCACAGTTTCGGCTCAGGCATCTGCTCGGAGAAATACGGGATTCTCCTGCAAAATCGGGGGGCGGGGTTTACACTCGACACCGGGCACCCGAATGAGCTTGGCGGGGGAAAGCGACCGATGCACACGATCATTCCCGGGATGTTGCAGGACAAGGGCCGCATTCTGATGCCATTTGGCGTCATGGGCGGAGCGTACCAACCAACAGGGCATGCACGGTTTGTCTCGAACCTGACGGATTTTGGGATGGATTTGCAGGAGGCTATAAACGCCCCCCGCGCCTTCGCCGATGGCGGCATCCTAAAGCTTGAACGCGGGTATTCCGAGCAAGTGGCGAGACAATTGCGCGAAATCGGTCACACTGTAGAAACTCCAGAAACGCCACTCGGAGGGGCACAGGCAATCCGAATCCTCAGCAGCGGGAGTCTGGAGGGCGCCAGTGACCCTCGTAAGGATGGTTGCGCGCTGGGGTACTGACGGATTGGCGGACCAACCAGATTTCAGTTCAGGTGGAAATGCAGCGGGTAGGAGCCATCCTCGAACGGTCCGAACATATTGGGGATATCGGGATGTTCGACCGGCTCGCCCGATTGATCTTCGATCAGGTTTTGCTCTGAAACATAAGCCACATAAAAGGATTGGTCGTTTTCGGCCAACAGGTGGTAGAACGGTTGATCCTTGATTGGGCGGCTGTCTTCGGGGATGGCTTCGTACCATTCTTCGGTGTTCGAAAACTCTGGATCCACATCGAAAATCACCCCTCGAAAGGGATGCTTTTTATGTTTCACAACTTGTCCCAGGCCGTATTTGGCGTGTGTCTTTAGCATTGTTTCAGCCCCCAAAGAAGTTACTACCTCTTTCCGGGTGGAAAAGCCAATCATTGATGTGAAATTCAAGGAAACAGTCTGTGAACCTCTTGCTGACAGTGTTCGAAATCGTGGCGCCCGTCTTCATTCTGGCGGGAATTGGCTTTGCATGGGTCAAGCTTGGTTTCGAGTACCGCCTGCAGTTTGTCACCCGGTTCGCCATGACCTTGGCGGTGCCCAGCCTGATCTTTGTTGCCCTGATGCAGACCGAGATTCCCGGCGGGGACCTGTCGCGATTTACCGCGGCCACCATTGTCGCCAATTTGGGTTTGGCGGTGGTGTTCTGGATCATCGTTCGCGTTTTGAAGCTGGAACAGCGAACCTATCTTTCTCCCCTGATTTTCGGCAATACCGGTAACCTGGGCCTACCTTTGTGTATTTTCGCCTTTGGTCAGGCGGGCCTGGGCTATGCCGTGATCTTTCTGGCTGTGACGGCTTTGTTTTCATTCACATACGGCATCTACCTTGTCGCCGGCAAAGGCGCCTTTGGTCAGGTCATCCGCCAACCCATGGTCTGGGCGACCATATTGGGCGCGTTGTTTCTGTGGCGAGGCTGGCAGACGCCGCTGTTTCTGACCAATACACTGGATTTGCTGGGGCAAATGGCCGTTCCGATGATGCTTGTAACGGTCGGCGTGGCCATCGCACGCCTGACTACCCGTAGTTTGGGTCAGGCCGTCTGGCTGTCAGTGCTGAAACTCGTGGTTTGCTTCGCGCTCGGCTGGGTGATTGCCGTCGCGTTCGACCTTGAGGCCATCGCCTTTGGCGTTCTGGTTTTGCAAATGTGTACCCCTGTCGCCGTCACCTCTTATCTGCTGGCAGAGCGTTTCAAGGCCGACGCGGATGCCGTTGCGGGGATGGTCATGGTCTCGACCCTGCTGTCTGTCGCAGCGTTACCCCTTGTTTTGGCATTGGTTCTGTAGCGATTGTGATTTCCTCAGCGCTCAATCTGCGCTAGAATGCCCGAAAAAAGGCACGAGGCACATGAGCAGAATTCTTTTCGTACTCTTCGGGGTGCTGCTTCTGGCATCCTGTGGGGGTGGCTCCAAACAGCCACCCAGCAGATTGAATGACGCGTGCAGTATTGCGCGCGAACGTCCCGACTATATCAAGGCCTTCATAAGCACCGAGCGGAAATGGGGTGTTCCCGTCCACGTTCAGATGGCGACGATCTATCAGGAAAGCCGCTATCGCCATGATGCGCGCACACCGCATCGCTACGTGCTGGGCGTGATCCCGATGGGACGACAAAGCAGCGCCTATGGTTATAGCCAGGCATTGGACGGCACGTGGGATGAGTACCAGCGCGAAACCGGCAAGCGCCGCGCCAAGCGGGACCGTATCCGCGACGCGTCTGACTTTATCGGCTGGTACATGAACAAAAGCTATGAGCGCAATGGCATCCATCCGACAGACACCCGCAATCAGTATCTGGCCTATCACGAAGGGCACACCGGTTTTGCCCGCGGCAGCTACAACCAGAAGTCCTGGCTGCTGAACGTGGCAAGCGACGTGGACGCGCGGGCCGACCTGTACCAGGCGCAATTGGCAAGCTGTCGGTACTGACCTCAACGGGTCAGCGGTTGCGTGACCCGCTTTTCGAGAACAGATCCTGATCGAGGGCCCCGCCTTCGGTCAGCGCGCCCAATAGAACGGTCGTCTGGGTGCCTGCATTGTCATGGATCACCCATTTCCTCAGTTCGACGGGATTGTCCGTGAACATCAACTCGATCCGTCCTGACTCGGGGTTTTTGGGGTCCTGAGCCGTGACAACAGTTGCCGTGCCATCAAAGTCGTGACTGACGACCATATTGGCCTGACCAAGATTGACATTGCGCGCCAGAACCAAAGACAAAGGCGTCCGTTTCAGCGGGTACTGCTCGGGCGGTTGGTTCGACTTCGGGTCAAAGATCATGACGCTGCCCGCGCGTGCCAGAACCACAGCGCTGTTTGGCGGATCATATTCAAACCGCATCTTGCCCGGCCTCTGAATCCAAAGCTTGCCGGTACTCAGCGAGCCGTCGTCATTGACCTGGGTAAAGCTCGTCTGAACCGTTTTCATCTGGTTCAGGTAGTTTGATATTTCCGACAGCGGCAGCTTGTCCGCCCATGCGGCAGGTGCGGCCAGTGTCAGTGCAAGGGCAAAAGCAATCTGTTTCATGAGACCCAGATAAGCGCTCTGCCCTTGTTATTAAATATCCTATTGCTCGGGGACCAGGATTTCGCGTTTGCCGACGTGATTTGCAGCCGAAACAACGCCTTCATCCTCCATCTGCTCAACCAGTCGAGCCGCTTTGTTGTACCCGATGGCAAGTTTCCGCTGGATATACGAGGTCGAGCATTTGCGATCCTTGATCACAATCGCCACCGCCTGATCGTAGAGCGCATCTTCTCCGTTGGTATTGCCGCCGGTGCTAAGACCCAGAACCGCATCGATATTGTCAGCCTTTTCTTCGGCCGGGCCATCAACCACACCGCTCATGTAATCCGGCGGGCCGAATTGTTTCAGGTGGTTGACGATTTCCTCGACCTCTTCATCCGAAACAAACGGGCCGTGGCAGCGGGTAATCTTGGCGCCACCCGCCATATAGAGCATGTCACCCTGCCCCAGCAGCTGCTCGGCGCCCATTTCGCCCAGAATGGTCCGGCTGTCGACTTTCGAGGTCACCTGGAAGGAAATCCGGGTCGGGAAGTTCGCCTTGATCGTGCCGGTGATCACATCGACCGAGGGGCGCTGTGTGGCCATGATCAGGTGAATGCCCGAGGCCCGCGCCATCTGTGCCAGACGCTGGATGCAGGCCTCAATCTCTTTGCCGGCGACCATCATCAGGTCGGCCATCTCATCGACGATGACGACGATATAGGGCATCGCTTCGGGTGCGAATTCTTCGGTCTCGAACATGGGCTCGCCGGTTTCGTCGTCAAACCCGGTCTGGACCGTGCGGCTGAACATCTCGCCCTTGGCCAGCGCGTCCTTCACCCGGCCGTTATAGCCCGCGATGTTACGCACGCCCATCTTGGACATCTTGCGATAGCGATCCTCCATCTCGCCCACGACCCATTTCAGGGCGACAACCGCCTTTTTCGGGTCGGTCACAACGGGCGACAGCAGATGCGGAATGCCGTCATAAACCGACAGTTCCAACATCTTGGGATCGATCATGATCAGGCGGCATTCATCCGGCGTCAGCTTGTACAGCAACGACAGGATCATCGTGTTGATCGCCACCGACTTACCGGAACCGGTGGTCCCCGCGATCAGCAGATGGGGCATCTTGGCCAGGTTAGCCACAACGGATTCACCGCCGATATCCTTGCCCAGCGCCAGCGGCAACGCCTGATTGCCGTCCCCAAAGTCACGGCTGGAGAGGATTTCGCGCAGTACCACCATTTCGCGGTTTTCATTGGGCAGTTCGATCCCGATGACCGAGCGGCCCGGCAGGGTCGAAACCCGCGCCGACAGGGCCGACATCGAGCGTGCGATATCATCGGCCAGACCGATCACGCGGCTGGCTTTCAAACCCGGAGCGGGCTCAAGTTCGTACATGGTGACGACCGGGCCGGGGCGGACGCTGACGATCTCACCCTTGACGCCGTAATCATCCAGCACGTTTTCCAGCATCCGCGCGTTTTCTTCCAAAGCCTCGTCGCTCAGGTGATGGCGCTGAATTTTTGACGGATTGGACAGCAGACCCAGCGGCGGCAGTTCGAAATCGGCATGTTTTTCTTCAAACGACAACGCGGGCTGCGCCTCGGCCTGCGCCCGACGCGAGGGCGGCGGTGTACGGCGCACGGGTTGCGCGACAACCGGCTTGCGCGGTTCCGCCACCGGAATTTTCATCGCCGGGCGGGATTGCGCATAGGCGTCGGCCTCATCTTCAAACACCGCCTCGTCTTCGAAATCCGGTTCGGGTGCAAAATCCTGATGCAGAGGCTGTTGCCAGTCAGGCGCAGGATTGGCTGTCAGCATCGGTTCCGGCGGCAGCGCAGCTGAGGTCATTGGCGGTTCGGGCGGCAGCTCGTCCGCGGATCCTGCGTTCAGAATCAAAGGATCCGGCCCCCGCCCTCGACCTTTGGTCAGCGGCAGGTTCGGATCGGGTTCTGGTGTCACCTCGCCCGTTGCGACCTTGCGGTTGCGTACCGCCGCCGAGATTTTCGAGCGGATACGATCCTCGCCCGGCATCTCGTCAAAGCCCTCTACGGCCATGGGTTCAATCAACTCGGGCTCTGGCATCGGGTCCGGGCGACGGATCAGGGCAGGCATTCGGGCCAACAGACCGGTTTTCGGAGCAGGTTCGGGCACTGCCTCGTCCAGTTCTTCAAAGACAGGATCACCAAAGCCGAAATCGTCCTGCACCACAGGCTCAACGCGGGCGGCGCGGTGTTCTTTCCACTGAACCCGTCGATCCCGCGCTGCCTGAGCGGTTGCCGAAGCGCCGCGGCCAAGCACATTCATCAGCAGGTCGTAAGACATCACCAGACCCAGCAGGAAAGCCCGCATGCCACGCCGCACATCGACCCTGGTGAATCCCAGTACAAAGATGCCCAGCGCAATCATCCCAACGGCCATGGCCAGCGACATCAGCTTGACCAGAAAATGTGAGGAAATCGGCAGCAGGGTCAACAACGCTCCCATCACCGTGTCACCGAACAGGCCGCCCAACCCATAGCTGTGGGTCGCGCGCCATTCTTCTCCGGGCAACAAAGTCGCGGCATAGACCGAGACAATCGCAATCCAGATCGGGGCAAAGATCAGACGGGCGACTGCTCGGTCTTCGCCAAAATGACCAGCGAACCGGACACCCCAGGCGATCAAAACCAGCGCGACGCCCAAGCTGCCCCACCCTACGATCATGAAAAGCGGCGCGGCGATCGAGGCACCGATCCGACCCATCCAGTTCTGCACCGGCGCGTCGGTCGAGACCATCCAGTTCGGGTCATCCGGCGTGTAGGACCAGATCATCGCCGCAGCCGCAAAGCCCAGCAGTATCAGGGCGATCCCGATCAGTTCCTTGCTACGCCGCTCGATCGCGGCCTGAGTGGTGCTGTCCAGCAGCGGATCGCGGTTGCGCGCGTTCAATGATGCCATTTTGCCCTCGTACCTCACGAATAGATGCAGTCTCGGAGCGTGATAAGCCCGCGCTGCAACTCTGTTTTTGGGGCCACCATCGCGGCCCGGATAAAATGCTCGCCCGGGTTTAGCCCCGGATCGCCTTGAGAAAGATAAGCGCCCGGCAAGACCCGCACGCCGGTCTCCTGCCACAGCTTCAATGCGGTTTCCTCACCGTTTTCCACGGGTAGCCACAGAAAGAACCCGGCCTCGGGCGGCATGTAGCCCTGCACATTTGCGAAAACCTCATCGGCCATTGCGTATTTATCCTGATACAGAGCGCGGTTCTGGACCACATGCGCTTCGTCGGCCCAAACCTTGGCGGCAGCGGCTTGCAGGGGCAGCGGCAAAGGCGCACCGGCATAGTTGCGCAATTGTTTGACCCGTTTGATGGTATCAGCCCCGCCCGCGATCAGACCGGAACGCAGACCCGCCAGATTGGACCGTTTCGAAAGGGAATTGAACAACGTGATGCGTTCAGGATCGGCCCCAACCTGCTGTGCGACGGTCAGGACACCTGTGGGGGCTTCGTCCCGGTAAATCTCGGAATAGCATTCATCCGCGAAGATGCGGAAATCGTATCTCTCGGCCAAAGCAATCAACTCGGCCCAATAGTCGCGCGACGCCACCGCCCCCTGTGGATTGGCCGGAGAGCAGATATAGGCAATGGCGGTCCGGTTCAGCACATCCTCGGGCAAACCGGCATAGTCGGGCAAATGGCCGGTCGCCGCGGTCGCGGGTACAAACACAGGTTCTGCTGCGACCGAGAGCGAGGCGACCATATAGACCTGATAGAAGGGGTTCGGGCACAAAACGACCGGCGTTTGACCGTTCTTCTGTTCGGGACACAGCGCCATCGCGGCATTGTACAGCCCCTCTCGGGTGCCGTTCAGGGCCATCACATTGGTGTCGGGGTCCATCGGCACACCATAGCGACGCTTGATCCAGTCGGTGATTGCCCCGCGCAACCCGGGCGAGCCTTCATTTGGCGGATAGCCCTGAAATCCGGCAGCATTTTCGGCAATGACATCTGTGACCCAGGCAGGAAAGTCATGCATTGGCGCGCCGATGGTCATGTGAATGACCTCTCCGCCCGGCTGGTGATGATCCAGCAGGGTACGCAGACGCGGGAATGCATATTCCGGTAGGTTCGAAAACCGCTCGGGAAAATTCATAACTACTGCCTCAATGTCGGGATCATTTTCGCCCCGTTTTTTTGGCAGATTACAGATCAGATCCCGCCTCGTCCAGACAAAGAGACGTCGAATCAGGGGATTGTGGCATTCACGCCAACGCGGTTTCTGCCGCTGATCCAAGCCGCAACAGAGCCTCTTCCGAGCCCGGATAGCCCAGCATCATCACCCCGCAGCCGGGGGTCCCGGTCGGCAGGGTCAGGGCTGCCAGCCCCATCAGGTTGCCAATGCGGGTGTTGCGAAGGGCCAGCAGATTCTCGGTTACGTAGTAGTCGTGATCGCTCATCAGCCGGTCCAGATTGGGCGGCAGGATGGGCGCGGTGGGGGCCAGTACCGCGTCAAACCCGGCCGTTGCCGCATCCCACGCAGCGCGACAGGCCTTGAGCTTGGACCACGCCGCCACATAGTCCGCCCCGGCTACGTCCCTGCCCGCGCGAAACCGTTCCAGAATTTCGGGGTACATCGCATCCGGGTTGGCTTCGATGACGTCCTTCCACAAGCCATAGGCTTCGGTCGTATAAAGCACACCCGAAAGCGCCATCGCCTCGTTCAGCTCCGGCACGTCAAGCGGGACAACCTCGGCCCCTGCGTCAGACAGGCGTTGCAAGGCATCTTCATAGGCCTTGCGTGGTGTCTCTCGCAGATCATCCTTTGCCACATTCTGCAGGTCCGCAAAACGGCGCCCCCTGACGGAAGCCCCCCGCAGATCAGCGGGCGTCCCACCTTCCAGCAGCGCCAGCAAATGTGCGGCATCTTCGACCGACCGGGCCAATGGGCCAACCGTGTCAAACCGCAGACACAGGGGCACCGTACCCTCAAGACTCACCCGGCCAGCCGTGGTTTTCAGCCCTACCAGATTGTTCCAGGCCGACGGAATACGCACGGACCCTCCGGTATCCGAGCCAATGCCGCCAGCTGCCAGCCCCCACGCGACCGAAGCCGCAGCGCCCGAGGATGACCCGCCTGGCACAGCATCTTCGTCATCAATACAGGGCGGTGTGCCCGTGATCGGGTTCAGTCCGAGCCCGGAAAAGGCCAGCTCACTCATATGAGTTTTGCCCAGACAGACCGCCCCCAAGGCCGTGGCATTGCGCACAATTACGGCGTCTGTATCAGGCACCCTTCCCGTCAGCAGGGCCGAGCCCGCCTCGGTCCCGATACCCGCCGTATCGAACAGATCTTTCCAACTGATCGGAACGCCATCCAGCAGGGACCTGCGTTGGCTCAACGTCGCGCGGTCCTTGGCAGCTTTGGCCTCGGCGCGGGCACGGGCATGTGTGACGCGGGCATAGATGCGATCGCGATGTGGATGGGCGTCGATGGCGGCCAGATAGGTCTCGGTCAGTTCAACAGGATCGATCTGCCCCATGCCAATGCCACGACCCAGATCACAGGCCGTCATGGTCAACCACTCCTGCATCACACCCCTCCTTGGTTCTGCTTGATCCGGACGGTAGCGACAGGACCGCACATGGACAATCCCGAAAGGGCGCGCATAGTGCAGGGCATGACACGGACATCGGATATCCTGATCGTTGGCGGCGGCCTGAACGGTCCTGCCCTGGCACTGGCTTTGGCGCAAACCGGGCACACGGTCAGCGTGATAGATTCACTGGTGGAGAAGGTTCGCAAGAACGCGGCCTTTGACGGGCGGTCCTATGCGCTGGCACTGGCGTCCAAACGGTTGTTGGATGCGATCGGAATCTGGGACCGGATCACCGAGCACGCTCAACCGATGCTTGAGATCAAAGTCACCGATGGCCACGCAGGTGCGGGCCCTTCGCCCTTTTTCATGCATTTCGACCATGCCGAGATCGAGGAAGGCCCGATGGGTTACATGGTCGAAGATCGCCATCTGCGCCGCGCGTTTCTTGATGCGATGACCGAGGAGAAGCGGATCACCCAGATCAGCGGCAAGACCGTTGTGGCGCAAGAGACGGATGCGGTGGGCGTGACCCTGACACTGGATGACGGCACCTCAGTCGCCGGCCAGCTGGTCATCGGCTGCGATGGGCGGCGCAGCGGCACGGCGGCACGGGCCGGCATCAAACGCAGCGGCTGGGACTATGGCCAAACCGCCCTCGTTTGCGCCATCGCGCACGAGCTGCCCCATCATGGCGTAGCCCATCAGTTCTTCATGCCACCCGGTCCGCTGGCTATTCTGCCGCTCACCGGCAACCGCAGTTCCATCGTCTGGAGCGAACGCACCGAGACGGCGCGTCGTATCAATGCGCTGCCCGAGGCAGAGTATCTGCAGGTTCTGCGCCCAAGGTTCGGGGATTTCCTGGGTGATATCAGCCTTCAGGGCGACCGGTTCACCTACCCGCTGAACCTGACCATCGCCAATTCCTTTGTCGCGGAACGCCTTGCGCTGGTTGGGGACGCGGCGCACGGGATGCATCCTATTGCCGGGCAGGGCTTGAATGCCGGACTGCGCGACGTCGGTGCGCTGGCCGAGGTGCTGACACTGGCCGGACGTCGTGGCGAGGACATCGGTTCCATCCTGGTATTGGAACGCTATCAGGCGTGGCGGCGGTTTGATACGGCCTCACTCGCGATGGCGACGGATGTGTTCAACAAGCTGTTTTCGAACGACAATCCGCTGCTTAGATTCGGGCGCGATATTGGCATGGGGATCGTTGGGTCGTTACCGGGGTTGCGGCGTGGTTTTGTGCGCGAAGCGGCCGGGCTGACCGGAGACCTGCCAAAACTGCTGCAAGGACGCGCGATCTAATCCAGCTGTCGCGCCTCATCCACCAACATCACGGGAATACCGTTGCGGATCGGAAATGCCAGACCCGCTGCTTTTGATACAAGTTCCTGCTTGTCCGCATCATAGTGCAAAGTTGTATGCGTCTGCGGGCAGATCAGTGCCTCAAGCATGTGGCGGTCAAAGATGTGTGCGGCTTCGCTCATTGCAGCGTTTCCTCGTTTGATCCGCCACGCAGGGCGAATTCGATCAATGTCACCAGGGTCTCGCGCCGCGTGCGCAAGCAAGGCGCTTCAAGCAGGGCCTGTTTGTCTTCCGGGTCAAAATCCATCAGCATCGAAAGCGAATTCACCAGAAGTTCATCATCCGCTTCCTTCAGCGAATCCCAATCGGTCGACAATTGGCGCGAGTCGAAAAAGCGCTCGAGCAGGTTCATGAACCGTTTCCGGTCAAACACGCCATCTTTTTCGGATTTTCCCAGGTCGCGATCGAAACCATCCCACGATACTTCGCATCGGCGGTAAGGCGTAAATGCATCCAATTCGGACTTGATCCGGAACCGGGACACGCCTGTCAGGGTGATCAGGTATCGACCATCCTCGGTTTCCGAAAACTGCGTCACCCGGCCTGCGCAACCGATCTTGTGCAGCTTGTGTTCATTGCTCACCGATGGGTTGGGCTGGACCATACCGATCAGTCGCTCCTTGGTTTTCAGCGCATCATCCAGCATCTGCAGGTAACGCGGCTCGAAGATATGCAAGGGCAAGCGGGACCGGGGCAGCAACAGCGCCCCAGGTAGTGGAAAAACGGATACCGTATCCGGCAGGTCGGCGGGATGCATCATGTATCCGAGTGTAGCTCTGATCAGGAATTAGGCAAATATCATTGAGCTGAGTTTGCGCCGCCCGTTCAGAACAATCGGATCATTGGGCTTGAGCGCATCGAAGATTGTGAACAGCTGTGTCTTGGCCGCATCGTCATTCCACGCGCGATCCCGGCGAAACAGCTCCAACAACTGCGCCACAGCCTCCTCGACATCGCCATTCGCGTGCAGGGCCTGTGCCAGATCAAAACGTGCCTGGTGGTTGTCAGGCTCGGCTTCTACGGATGCCGTCAATTCAGCCACCGGTCCGGCATCTGCAGCTTGCTTTGCCAGCTCAAGTTGCGCATGCGCCGCTTCCAGTTCGGGCGCAGAAGAGATTTCAGCCGGTGCTCCGTTCAGGATGGCCTCAGCCTGGTCCAGATCGCCTGACGCAATATGGGCCCGGACAAGACCACCGTAGGCTGCCGCATGGTTCGGGTCTTCGCCCAGAATGGCGGCAAAAGTCTGTGCCGCATCAACCGCAGCCCCCTCAGCCAGCATTTCTTCTGCGGCCTGCACGGCATCTTCCAATTGCCCACCGGGGCTTTCGCCGCCCGCCGCTTCGATCACACGGTCGATGAAAGCCTTGATTTCGGACCCCGGCAGCGCGCCCTGAAACCCGTCTACGGGCTGTCCTTTGAAGAACGCATAGACCGTCGGGATCGACTGAATGCGCAGTTGCGACGCGATCATCTGCGCCTCGTCCACATTGATCTTGACCATCTTCACCGCGCCCTTGGCGGCGGTCACGGCCTCTTCCAAGGCCGGACCCAGAGTTTTGCAGGGACCACACCAAGGCGCCCAGAAATCGACGATGATCGGTATCTCTTCGGACGCTTCGACCACATCGGCCATAAACGTGGCCTCAGAGCTGTCCTTGATCAGATCGGTGGCTGGTGTGCTGTCTGCGCCGCTCAGAAGGTCCATGGCATTCACTCTCCGGTTCGAACTTGCGCCCTATATGCAACCGCTTGGCGCAGAAACCAAGGGGCGAGTTAAAGGTCAAACATCAAAGCTCGCAAAAACAGGTGCATGATCGCTGGGCTTTTCCCATCCACGCGCGTCGCGCAAGATGCGGCTGGAATGCCCTGCATTCGAGATATCCGGCGTGGCCCAAACGTGATCCAGCCGCCGTCCCTTGTCGGCCGCATCCCAATCCCGCGCCCGGTAGGACCACCAACTGTAAAGCTGACCCTCGGGTATATCCTGACGGGTGATATCGACCCAACCACCGGCATCCTGTGTTTCAGCCAATTGTTCGACCTCGATCGGCGTGTGCGAGACGACCTTGAGCAGTTGCTTGTGCGACCACACGTCATCCTCGCGCGGGGCGATGTTCAAATCGCCGACCAAAATGGATTTCTCCGGCTTCTCCGCATGGAACCAGTCGCGCATATCGGTGAGGTAATCGAGCTTTTGCCCGAATTTCTCATTCACGTCCCGATCCGGTACATCGCCGCCCGCCGGGACATAGAAATTGTGGATCGTCACACCGTTTTCCAGCCGCCCTGCGATGTGACGGGCATGGCCGAGACCGGCAAAATCCTTGTCGCCCACCTCTTCCATCGGCAGGCGCGACAGGATGGCGACGCCGTTGTATCCCTTTTGACCCCGCGCAACCATGTGGGTGTATCCCAGTTCTGCAAACCCTTCGGTTGGGATCTTTTCGACCGGAGATTTACACTCCTGCAGACACAGAACATCCGGTGCCTCTTCCTGTAGCAATTTCAGTACGATAGGCTCGCGCAGACGGACCGAGTTGATGTTCCAGGTGGCAAGGGTGAAGGACATGATGTGGGTTTCCTCTGTCACAGTTGGGCGGAACCTAGCGCGGCACGATGCTGGTTGCCACGAGAAAAGGTAGGCGAGACGTTCCACGGACATTGAAAGCGGCCAACCGCACTTTTGTCTTGGCCCAGCAATAAAACCACAATGAAACAAACATTGTATTCCATCGGGCGTCGTGGAAACCTAGAGGCGGACAGTTTTGATTTGAAGGGCGGTGAAATGCGCGACAATGTGAGCGAGACGCCATTTCGGCCAGAATTGACGCTACCTGAAGCCGAAGCCGCTTTTCTGCGGGACGCGTATCGCAAAGCTGAAACGATCCTGGAATACGGAAGCGGCGGCTCGACGGTCATGGGTGCTGAGATGGAGAACAAAAGAGTGTTCTCGGTAGAATCCGACGAAAGCTGGGCTGAAAACCTGCGTCGATACCTGGATCAGAACGCAGAGAGCAAAAGCGAAGTAACAGTGCACCACGTTGATCTTGGACCGACCAAGCGATGGGGCATTCCCAAATCAGACAAGAAATGGCGGAACTATTGGCGCTATCCGCTTGAAATCTATTCTCACGAACAGTTCAGAGAACCCGATTTGGTGTTCGTTGACGGAATCTACCGACCAGCTTGCGTGATTGCAGCAATGTTTATGCTAAAAAAGCCTGCACGACTGGTATTCGATGACTATCTGAATCCTCGCACGAACTGGACGACAACGCGCCCACGGTTTGAAGCGCTCGAGAAGATCAAAAAACCCGTCAGGTTTGTCGGGCGAATGGCAGTTTTTGAGATAGAGCCAAAGTCCACCGAACCTGCGCTTCTTCTGGACAGCATCCCGTTCTTTTTTCGCTATTTCTGACCAAAACAGACAGTTTCGAAAGGTGTTCCCGATTGGCGATACCCAAGCGTCGGTTTGGACTTCTGTGCGGACATCTGGTTCCAAAAAAAGGCCGGGCCATCAGGCCCGGCAGTCCAACAGGGAGGTGCATGTCATGACCCGGACATGCGCGGGTTGAGAATACCTTAATGATGACTACAGAGTATCACTTTGATCCAAGTCAATCTACCTCAGATCACGACACCAGACGATATCCGCCCGATTCTGTGACCAAAAGGCGTGCATTGGATGGATCAGGCTCAATCTTCTGACGCAGACGGTAGATATGGGTTTCCAGCGTATGAGTCGTCACCCCGGCATTGTAGCCCCAGACCTCATGCAGCAGCACATCTCGCGCCACCACCCCGTCGGCCGAGCGATACAAGAACTTGAGAATATTGGTTTCTTTCTCGGTCAGACGGATTTTCCGATCTTCTTCGGTGATCAGCATCTTCATCGCGGGTTTGAACGTATACGGCCCCAAAACAAACACGGCGTCTTCAGATTGCTCGTGCTGACGCAGCTGCGCGCGAATGCGGGCCAGAAGAACCGGAAATTTGAATGGTTTCGACACATAGTCGTTCGCGCCGGCATCCAGACCCAGGATCGTGTCGGCGTCGCTGTCGTGACCTGTCAGCATCAGAATCGGGCTTTTGACACCTTGCTTGCGCATCAGGCGGCACAGCTCGCGCCCATCGGTGTCCGGCAGACCTACGTCCAGAATCACGAGGTCGTAAATCGCCTCGCGAGCGCGTTCCATTGCCGATGCCCCGTCCGAAGCCTCGAACACGTCGAAATCCTCGGTCATCACCAACTGCTCGCTGAGCGCCTCGCGCAGGTCCTCGTCATCATCCACCAGCAGGATTTTCTTGAGCTGAGCCATTTCCGGGTCCTCCAAAGCCTTTTCCATCACTTGCGTGTGGAATATGCAATCAACAAGCTTTACTGCAATCGTCTCACGCCTTCGTGTCAGACGCGGCGGAAATGTTTCACATTTCAGGTGGAAAGCGCTACGAAAAAGGCGAAACGTTTTAGGTTAGCTCAGATGAGTCTCATCCCCGACATCACAGAACTTCTGGCCCGTGCCCGGGCGGACCTGCGCATGGGCGTACCCATTGCACTGGTGGATGCCAGTGGGGGCAGCGTGCTTGCCATTTCCGCGGAAACGCTGAGCCCTCAGCGTCTGGCCGACGTCCGAGGCCTAGGTGGCGCGCCCGTCGTGGCGATTACCGGACGTCGCGCCGAGACCCTGAAAGCACGCGCCTATGACGGCGATTTGGCGCGCGTTCTGATCCCTTCAGATGCTGACATGTCATGGGTGCAGGCCCTGGCCGACCCCTCAGACGATCTGAACGCACCCATGAAGGGGCCATTGATGACCGAACGGAATGGCAGTGCCAATCTGCATCGCATTGCCATCGCTCTGACCAAATCCGCCCGGTTGCTGCCCGCGGTCGTCGTTGTTCCGGTGGACGATGGGCGTGCCTTTGCCGCGGCCCATGGGCTGACCTGCATTGAACACACCATGGCCGCACCGCATCTGACTCAACGTAGTGCTCTGCAAGAGGTCGTCGCCGCCCGTCTGCCGATGGAGGTTTCTGAGGCCGGGCGACTGCATGTTTTTCGCCCCGAGGATGGGGGGGAAGAGCACTACGCGATAGAAGTCGGACGCCCGGATCGGGACAAGCCCGTTCTGACCCGGCTGCATTCGGCGTGCTTCACGGGGGATCTGATGGGCAGCCTGAAATGCGATTGCGGACCTCAATTGCGCGGCGCATTGGCTCAGATGGGGGCAGAGGGCGCAGGCGTTCTGCTTTACCTCAATCAGGAGGGACGCGGGATCGGCTTGGCCAACAAGATGCGCGCATATTTTCTGCAGGATCAGGGGTTCGATACGGTCGAGGCAAACCATCGTCTTGGGTTCGAAGATGATGAGCGCGACTTTCGTCTGGGCTCAGACATCTTGAAGTCTCTTGGGTTCAACTCGGTCCGTTTGCTGACCAACAATCCGGCCAAGATCGCAATGATGGAACGTACCGGCATCGCGGTGACTGAGCGTGTTCCATTGAAGGTTGGCGAAACCGCACATAACCGCGGGTATCTGGCGACCAAAGCTGCGAAGTCCGGGCACTTGCTGTGACCCCCACTGACCTTGTACTGACACCACAGGGCGTTCGGTTCCGGGGTCGCCACTTTCCATGTTCCATCGGCAAAGGTGGGCTGAGCGAGACGAAACGTGAAGGGGATGGTGCGACGCCAATTGGCACACACTGTATCGTCGGCATGTTGTATCGCCCGGATCGGATTTCAGCGCCCGCACCCTGGGCCATTCCGATTGGCCCCCGGGATCTGTGGTCAGATGACTCGTCGGATAGCAGGTACAATCAATTGGTCACCAGCCCCTATCCGTTTAGCCATGAGCGCTTGCGCCGTGCCGACCCGTTGTATGATCTGGTTCTGTTGACGGACTGGAACTGGCCGAACGCGGTGCCCAACCAAGGATCGGCAATCTTTCTGCACCAATGGCGCCGACCCGGCTATCCGACCGAAGGCTGTGTCGCCTTTCGCCGCGACCACCTGCGCTGGATTGCCGAACGCGTCACATCCGGTACGCGCCTGATTATCCCTCGGCTTTGACACGTTCACCAAAGATGGCAGACCCGACACGGACATGGGTTGCCCCCAAGGCGATCGCCTGCTCGAAATCCCCGCTCATTCCCATAGACATCCCGGCCAGCCCGTTGCGCCCGGCGATCTTGGCCAATAGGGCAAAGTGCAAGGAAGGTTCTTCATTTACCGGCGGGATGCACATCAGGCCGCGAACCGGCAGATCAAGCGCGTGACAATCAGCGATGAACCCGTCTGCTTCAGCAGGCAGAATACCGGCTTTCTGCTCTTCTTCGCCTGTGTTGACCTGGATGAACAGGTCCGGGCAACTTCCCATTTCCTGCGCCAACCGCGCCAGAGTCTTCGCCAGCTTGGTGCGGTCAACCGAGTGGATGGCGTCGCACAGTTCCATGGCCTGTCGGGCTTTGTTGGTTTGCAGCGGTCCGATCAGATGAAGATCAATCCCCTCGAACTGGTCTTTGAACGCTGGCCACTTACCCGCAGCCTCTTGCACCCGGTTCTCGCCAAAGCAACGATGTCCTTGCTCAAGAACCGCTTGCACCCGTTCATTCGGCTGCACCTTGGATACAGCGATCAGTTTCACCGATCCGGCGGTCCGACCGGATTTGGCTTCGGCCTTGGCGATACGCGTAGAAATCTCTGTCAGCGACATGATGATCCTCAATCGGTTTGCAGCGAGACAAACACCATGTCAGCACAAAAGAAAAGGGCGGGTCCGAAGACCCGCCCCAGAACCTTGCGGTTCAGATCAACTTAGAAGTTGAACTGGGCACCGAAGTCGGCACGGATACGGCCGTCTGCGTCACCTTCTTTGACCTCACCAATACCGCCGCGCAGCGATGCACCGCCGCCCAGGTCGTAGTGAGCACCGATACCGATGTTGCGGGTATCGCCATCAGCCGAACCGTCACCATAGACGAACTGGATGGTGGTCGCGGCGCCAAGGTTGTAGGCAACCGACAGACCATAGGCAGTGCCGTCAGTGGCATCTACTTCGGTCGCATCGTCTGCGACAAACAGGGTACCTGCGAAATCACCGAATTCTGCACCCAGGGTCAGAACGGTCAGGCTCGGGTCGCTACCCGAAGCTGCGTCGGTTTGACCATAGGCCAGAGCGGCAGTGATGTTGTTGAAGGTGTAGGTTGCGCTGATGTCCCAGCGATCCAGACCATCGTCGACGGAGATGTTGGTGCCATCCGAGCTTACACTGGTCGCTCCGGTGTCATAGGATGCACCGAATGCGAAGTCACCGACAGCGTACTGGAAGAACACGCCGTTCACACCAGCGCCCGACGAGCTGTAGGTTGCGAAGCTGTAGTCAACACCCGAGTACTGACCCAGGAACGTTTCCAGACCAACTTCGTAGCCATAGTAGTTCGCGAGGTTGTCGAACGAACCGGCGATGTTGCCCGCGTCAACGCGCAGACCACCGAAGATGACCGAGTAGCGAGCACCGTTCAACTGTGCTTCGTTGGCTTCACCTTCACCGTCGTCGTCAGCCTGAATACGCACACGACCTTCAAAGCGAACGCCACCATCAGTTTCAACAATGCCGTCGATGTTCAGACGGAAGCGCGAGACCAGGATTGTGTCGTCGATGTCGATGTCTTGAGCAGTACCGCCGCCACCGGTCGTCGATGTGGTGGTGGTGGTGATCACGCCACCGCCTGTGGTGGTTTGAGTGTTGGTGTTGGTGGTCACTGCACCAGCAACCGGAAGATCCGCGGTGCGGTCTTCGAAGTAGCCGATACCGAAACGGCCGTAACCGCTGAATTTCACTTCAGCTGCTGCAACGCCTGCGGTCGCAATCAGCGCCGTCGATGCGAAGAGAACTTTTTTCATCTTGTTTCCCTCGGTTTAAAAAGAGTTATCTACTCGACACATGCCAAAGCACATGTCTCAGCACGGGAACCGTTTCGCTCTTTTTGCCCCTATTGCGCAAGCTTGGCCTAAATGACCGGGCTGCATTGTGGTAAAATTGGTGCAAGGATGCCACAGTCAGTTTTGCGCTCTGATCCGATCTCCGAGCCGGGATTTGATAAGATTAGGCTTGTTGCGCACAGGGTCCTTGGCTAGGAGTAGCATCCAAAGACCGCAAATACAGCGAAACAGGACCAACTGACGATGCGCTTGCCGACGATTTTGGGTTTGATCATGCTGACCGCAGCCGTGGCATCCTGCGGACAGAATCGAGGTGCTGCGCCAAACCCTGCGTTGCTGAACACAGAAAGCACCCGCACCGAGGAACGAGAGCTGAACGATCCCAATCGTTCCACCATCTGGGACGTCTTCGGACCCAACAACGCCGAACAGACCACCAATGTGAACCGCTACCTGTGGGCCGCATCGCTGGACGTTCTGAATTTCCTGCCTGTACAAGAGGTTGATCCGTTTACCGGAGTGATTGTAACGGGATACGGCACCCCTCCGGGCGGAGGGCGGTCCTATCGCGCAACGGTTCACATCAGCGATCCGGCCTTGGCTGCGCGGTCCTTGTCGGTTGCCCTGCAGTCAAGCGGGGGCTCTCCGGTCAGCGCCGCAACCACGCGTGCTGTCGAAGATGCGATCCTGTCGCGCGCGCGACAGTTGCGGATTGCGGACAACAAGTTCTAGCAACCCGCTCAAAATCGCTCTAAAGACCACGCCGGGTTCCTACCCGGCGTTTTCAGTTACGAAGGACCGTATGATGTCGCGCTACTCGGCCAATGAAATCGAAACAAAATGGCAAGAGGCCTGGGACAAGGCCGGACTCTTCACCGCCAATCACAAGGCAGACAAGCCGAAATACTATGTGCTTGAGATGTTCCCCTACCCGTCCGGCCGCATCCATATGGGGCATGTGCGCAACTATACGATGGGCGACGTGATCGCGCGGCACAAGCTGGCGACCGGCCACAACGTCTTGCACCCAATGGGATGGGACGCGTTCGGGATGCCCGCCGAAAACGCCGCGATGGCGATTGGCGGTCACCCCAAAGATTGGACATATGGCAATATCGCCGACATGCGCGGACAGATGAAGCCTTTGGGCCTATCGATCGACTGGTCCCGCGAATTTGCCACCTGTGATCCTGAATATTACGGCCAGCAACAGGCGCTATTCCTGGATATGCTCGACGCCGGGTTGGTTTACCGCAAGAACGCTGTGGTGAACTGGGATCCGGTCGATATGACCGTTCTGGCCAATGAGCAGGTGGAACAGGGACGCGGCTGGCGCTCGGGCGCTTTGGTGGAACGGCGCGAGTTGACGCAATGGTTCTTCAAGATCTCCGATTACTCCGAGGAGTTGCTGGACGCCCTGGACACACTTGAAAACTGGCCAGCAAAAGTCCGTCTGATGCAGGAGAACTGGATCGGCAAGTCGCGTGGCTTGCAGTTTGGCTTTGAGCGCACCGATGGTGGTGAGCCGATCACCGTCTATACAACGCGCCCCGACACTCTGATGGGCGCGTCTTTTGTCGGCATCTCGCCAGATCACCCGATTGCCAAACAGCTTGAGGCTGAAAACCCAGAAGTCGCTGAATTCGTTGCCGAATGCCGCAAGGGTGGCACCACAGAAGAGGCCATCGAGACCGCCGAGAAGCTGGGCTATGACACTGGCATCAAGGTCAAACACCCTCTGGATCCGAATTGGGAACTGCCGGTCTGGATCGCAAACTTCATTCTGATGGACTACGGCACCGGCGCGATTTTCGCCTGCCCGGCCCATGACCAGCGCGATCTGGATTTCTGCCGCAAATACGGCCTGCCCGTGGTCGATACGTTCTTTGCGCTGGACGATGACACGCCGGTGGACAAGGTCGCCTTCGTGCCACCGAAAACCGAGAAAGTCTGCTGGGTAAACCATTTTGCCGGCCTGACCGAGGCCACGGGCGACGACGCCATCAACGCCACCGTCGATTTCGTGGAAAAGGCCGGTTGGGGTGAAGGTGTCACCAAATTCCGCCTGCGCGACTGGGGTCTTAGCCGTCAGCGCTATTGGGGCTGCCCGATTCCTGTGGTTCATTGCGATTCTTGCGGCGTGGTGCCTGAGAAGAAAGAAAACCTGCCGATCCGCCTGCCCGACGATGTCACCTTCGACAAGCCGGGCAACCCGCTGGATCGCCATCCGACCTGGCGCGATTGCACCTGCCCGTCCTGTGGCGCTCCGGCCAAACGTGAAACCGACACGATGGACACATTTGTCGATTCGTCGTGGTATTTCGCCCGCTTCACTGCGCCAAACGCGGAAACGCCCACCGATCTGGCCGAGGCCGAGTACTGGATGAATGTCGACCAGTACATCGGCGGCATCGAGCATGCGATTCTGCACCTGCTCTATTCCCGTTTCTTCGCGCGGGCGATGCAGATCACCGGCCACCTGCCGAAAAAAGCCATTGAACCCTTTGACGCGTTGTTCACCCAAGGCATGGTCACGCATGAAATTTACCAGACCCGCGACGCCAAGGGCCGCCCCATCTATCATCTGCCCGAGGATGTGACCGACGGCAAACTGGCCGACGGTACTAAGGTCGAGATCATTCCCTCGGCCAAAATGTCGAAATCCAAGAAAAACGTGGTTGATCCGGTCAGCATCATCTCGGCCTTCGGTGCAGACACGGCCCGCTGGTTCGTCCTGTCCGATTCGCCGCCCGAGCGAGACGTGGAATGGACTGCATCGGGCGCTGAAGCTGCATTCAAGCACCTCAGTCGTGTACATCGCATCGCGTCCGAGATCGCCGAGTCAGACGTTCCAGCCAATGGTGAAGACGAAACCTTGCTGCGCGAAATGCACAAGGCGATCCATGATGTGTCGGGTGGTGTGGAATCCTTTGGCTTCAACGCCTCCATCGCCAAGCTTTATGCGTTCACCAATACTCTGGCGAAGTCGAAAGCAGGGACCGAGGCCAAACGCGAGGCCGCGAAGACACTGGCACAGTTGATGTCGCCGATGACCCCGCACCTGTCCGAGGAACTCTGGCAGCTACTGGGTGGCGAAGGTCTGGTGGCGACCGCCCCATGGCCCGTGGCTGACGAAACGATGCTGGTCGACGACACCATCACCCTGCCGATCCAGATCAACGGCAAACGCCGCGCGGAAATCAGCGTTCCGAAAGATATGGACAAAGCAGAGGTTGAAAAAATCGCGCTCAGCACCGAAGCTGTACAAAAGGCGCTAGATGGTAATGCGCCGAAGAAGGTGATTGTCGTCCCGGGCCGGATCGTGAATGTCGTCGTTTAGTCGCAGAACTCTATTGCTCTTCCCGCTGGCGCTGGCTGCCTGCGGATTTGAACCGATCTATGCCCCCGGCGGGGCAGGCTCGGCGCTGTTCGGCAAAGTCGAGGTTTCGGCCCCCAATTCGGTCGATAGCTACCTGCTGGTTCAGAACCTCGAGCAAAAGCTGGGGCGCAGCGCAGTGTCGGGCAATGCCTATCGTCTGGATGTAAGCGTTGCCACCGTCACGCAGGCTGCGGCGATCACGACCACAAATGAAACCAACCGGCTGTCCATCGACGGTCGCGCAGAATATAAGCTGACCTCGAATGAAACCGGTCAGATCCTTGCGTCGGGCATCGTGACGGATTTTGTGGGCTATTCGGCGGCCGGCTCTACCGTGTCGACTTTGGCCGACGAAAGAGATGCCAAGGAACGCCTTATGGTGATTCTGTCCGATCAGATCGTCAATCGCCTCTATGCCACGCCGGACCTGACCACATGAAGCTGAGCCCGCGCGAGGCTGATGGATATTTTGCCAAACCGGATGCCGACAAGACCGGGCTGCTGATCTACGGCGCCGATGCCATGCGGGTAGCGCTGAAACGCCAGCAGGTGCTGGCGGCATTGCTGGGTGCCAATGCCGAGGAAGAAATGCGCATGACCCGCATGCCCGGCAGCGACTTGCGCGGCGATCCTGCCCTGTTGCTGGACGCGGTCAAATCAGTCGGATTCTTCCCTGGCCCTCGTGCTGTATTTGTAGAGGATGCCACCGATACCGCTGCACCTTCGATCCTCACCGCGCTTGAGGATTGGGCGCCCGGTGATGCGCAGATCATCGTCACGGCAGGTCAGCTCAAACCCAGTTCGAAAATCCGCAAGGCCTTTGAATCACATCCGGCCGCCTACGCAGTGGGCATCTATGACGATCCACCCTCTCGGGCCGAGGTCGAACGCATTCTGACCCAGGCCGGGCTACAGAATATCCCGCGCGACGCGATGTCAGCGCTTGGTGAGTTGGCCAGCAGCCTTAGCCCGGGGGACTTCGCCCAGACGGTTGAGAAACTGTCGTTGTACAAGCGTGGCGACCCTTCTGAGCTTGGCCTGGAAGATATCGAGGCCTGCGCGCCACGCTCGACCGAAGCGGCGTTGGACGACGTTCTGAACGTTGTCGCTGAAGGACGTGCCGGAGAGATAGGGCCGTTGATCCGGCGATTGCAGGCGCAAGGAACCAACGGGGTGACACTTTGCATCGGGGCAACCCGGCATTTTCGGACGCTCTATGCCTGTGCGTCGGACCCGGGTGGCGCGGCACAAGGCATCGGCAGGCTGCGCCCGCCTGTCTATGGCAAACGGCGTGACCGAATTTTGCGGCAGGCGCAGGGTTGGGGCGCACCGAAGTTGCAGACGGCGCTGACGGTTTTGACGGATACGGACCTGTCCTTGCGTTCCGCTGGTCAGACAGCCCCTGCCATGGCCCTGGTTGAACGGGCCATGATCCGTTTGGCGATGCTGGCCCGGACGCGTTGACCCTGCGTAGGTATTGACGTCCGCGCGCCCCGGGTCACAGTCAGTCCAAAACTTGGCGGGAGGTCAGCATGTACAAGGTCTATGGTCGCGTTCAAAGCCGCGCATCACGCGTGATCTGGTTGCTTGAAGAACTGGGACAACCCTACGAGCTTGTGCAGGTTGGTCCACGCGACCCCGAGGTCGCCGCGTTGAACCACACGGGCAAGATTCCGGTTCTGGTGGATGGCGATCACGTGATCTCGGACAGTTCCGCGATCATGACCTATCTGGCGGACAAACATGGCGCGTTCACATATCCAGCCGGAAGCTACGAGAGGGCGATTCAGGATTCGCTGTTCCACGCTATTCTGGATGAGTTGGATGCAGTGCTTTGGGTTGCGGCCCGGCATGTCTTTGTCCTGCCCGAGGACAAGCGCGTACCCGCCGTCAGAGACGCTGCGATGTGGGAGTTTGACCAGAATTTCAAGCGGTTGGAACGCCGTTTCCAGGGCCCCTTTCTGTTGGGCGATGAGATGACAATCGCTGACATCCTTCTGGTCCATTGTATGAGTTGGGCAAAGGGCGTGGGGTTCCCGCTGAATTCCGACTTGTTGAAAACCTACGGCAAGCAGATGAGAAGCAGGCCAGCGTTTAACAGATTAGCTGAACTCAATTGACGCCGTTTTCCGACAACCAATTCACCGCTGATTTCCCTGCCCAGCGCCCGGTGGCGAAACAGGCGGTTAACAGGTAGCCGCCCGTCGGGGCCTCCCAATCCAGCATCTCTCCGGCGCAAAAGACGCCCGGCAAGGCCATTAGCATCAGGTTTTCATTGACCGCGCGGCGCGAGACACCGCCTGCGGTCGAGATCGCTTCATCCATCGGGCGCAAACCCGAATGGCGGGTGGGCAAGGATTTGATCCGTTGGGCCAAGGCCTGGGGCGCATCAGGAAGGGGGCGTCCGAACTCCATCAACAAAGCCGTTCTTGTTGGCCCAAGTTTCAGGACCTTGCGGATATGGTTGGACAGGCTGGCCTTGCCGCGTGCTTTGCTCAGACGGGTAACTATGTCGCTCGCAGTCAGGTCTGGCATCAGATCGATCGTCAGGGGGGCTCCGGTCCGAACAGCCTTGCAAATCGCATAGATGCCCCCGCCCTCCAATCCGCGCGCGGAAATCACAGCCTCTCCCCGCGTGTGCAAGCCCCCGGCTTTCAACGCAACACCCTTGATGGGCGCGCCGAAATGTGGGGTCATGTGATCCGACCAATTCACCAACAGCCCGGCATTGGCCGGTGCGAACGGAGTCACTTCGACCCCTTTCTCCACAAGACGATCCGCCCAGGCGCCGTCCGACCCCAACCGCGCCCAACTGGCCCCACCCAGCGCCAGAATCGTCACGTCCGCCATCAGGGCTTGCGGCCCTTCTGGCGTGTCGAATGTCAGCGCGTCTCCGTCCCATCCGGTCCAGCGCCAGCGGGTTTTGATCTCGACGCCGGCCTCGGACAAACGCGCCAACCACGCGCGCAGCAATGGCGACGCCTTCATAACGGTCGGAAACACGCGGCCCGTCGAACCGGTGAACAGGTTTTGCCCCAAACCGCGCGCCCAGTCCTGGATCGCCTGCGCATTGCATTCGGACAACATAGGACGCAGCCAGTCGACGGCTTCGTCATAGGATTGGATCAGGGTCTCAAACGACTCATCCTTGGTCAGGTTCAGACCGGATTTCCCCGCCATAAGAAACTTGCGGGCGACCGAAGGCTTGGCCTCGGCTACCAGTACCTTATGGCCAGCAAGAGCAAGTTGCTGAGCCGCCATCAATCCAGCAGGCCCTGCCCCGATCACCACTGCCTGCGCCATTCTTGCCCTCTTGCCTTCATCGCCCGCAGGCGCATCATACCCTACCATGACGAACAGCGATCCGATCTGCCCGCTTTGCGACCGCCCGATCCCCGAGGGTGGCGGAAGCCTGCATCATCTGATCCCAAAACTCAAAGGAGGCAAGGGCGGGCCGACCGTTCTGCTGCACCAGATCTGCCACAAAGAGGTCCACGCCACCCTGACCGAAGCCGAATTGGCCCGCAGCTTCAACTCGGTCGAGGCCCTGCGAGCCCAGCCACGGCTTGAGAAATTTCTGAACTGGGTCCGTCAGCGCCCACCCGGTTTTCGTTCGAAAGTACCCGGCAAGCGGCGCGGGCGGTGATCAGCCCGGCAGAAGAGGATCGCCAAACGCATCAGTCAGCCGCTCGGTCAGACCTTCGAGTTCCAGACCCCTATAGTCCGGTACAGGCGCGAATTGCGCACCCTGCACGTGCTGGAACTCCAGCGTTGTGTAGGGGCGTTTCCACAACCATTCCCGGTTGCCTGCGGCCCAAAGATCAGAATCCGGCGGGGCCTCCTGCGTGAAAGCGTAGAAGTGCAGATCGAACCCATATGAGGCCACATCCTGCATCGACAGCAGCTTCATCCCTTGGGACCGGCAGAATGCATCTTCGGCGGTGATGTCCCCGGTCCGAAGGGTGATCTGACCGACCCGCGCCTGAGCAAACGGTTTGTCGGGATCGGCTGTGTTTTCAGGGCGGTTGCCTTCGAAATCATGCTGCAAAAGCTCGATGACAAAGCCCTCCGGGTCGTTCAGATGGGCCATATAGCCGATGTCCAGAAACTGGTGCGGGGCACTGACTGGAATCCCGCGTTGGCGCAAGACATCGACCGCCAGATCCACATCCGGCAGCGTAATCCCGATCTTCCAATACCTCTGGGCCTGATCGTGAGTGTATCCACCGCCACCAGGCATCAGCAGCAGGTCGGCGTCCTGACCGGTGTATCCAACCCGCCGGTTTTCACCGTCTTCCCGTACCGACATGCAAAACGCGTCCCGATAGAAAGAAGCCAGGCGATCCGGGTCGGCGACGCGCAAGCGCAGTGCGGACAACCTCATCGGCACAACTCTGCAATGCCCGCAGCGATCTTTGGGGTCGCGGCAACACTGTCTGCTACCAGTTCACGCGCTGTTGGCATCAACGCCTCAGGCGCGACGATGCGATCCACGAGGCCAAAGGCATAGGCCTCTTCCGCCGTGATCTTTTGACCGGCCATCAGGATCAGCTTGGTCCGTGCCGGGCCGATCAGCGCCGCCATGCGCCTGGGATCAGACGGTTGCGGCAGAAATCCCAGCTTCATCACCGGATAGAAGAACTTGGCCGAGGGCACGGCAATGCGCAGATCACAGGCCAGAACCATCCCGTTCGCCCCACCCGCCAACGTTCCGTTCAATGCCGCCACCGTCAGACAGGGCAGAGCAGCAATCGCTCCTGACAGCCTCTCCCACACATCCGAGGTCGCCAACCCGGCCCGCGCCTCGTCCAGATCGGCACCGGCGCTGAACACCTTGCCGTTTCCAGTCAGGATGAGAGCACGAGCTGCGGTGGCGGCCTCGGCGATTTCGGCCAGCTCGGTCAGCATCGCCCCCGTCAAGGCATTTGCCTTGTCCGGATTGTTGATCGTGACGGTCCAAAGCCCGTCCTCCCGCGTCAGATCTATCACGTCAGACCGATCCTTTGGCGGATATCGTCCTGGCGCAACGAAATCTCGGAGCCCAGAAACTCATCCGCATCGGACGAGCACATCCACAGCAGCGCCCGCGCGGGCCAATCGGCCGGGATGTGAACATCCCAATCCAGCTGGCTGACCGGATTGATGCCGCTGGCCTTTATGACCCGCTGCATATCCGTGGCCACCGTACCCGGTGACAGGCCCATTGCGCGGATACCGTTATGTACCTCTTCCAGATGCAGGCATTCTGTCAGCATTTTCGCGCCCGCTTTCGAAGCGCAATAGTGGCTCCAGGCCTCAACCGGGTTTGATGCCGCGCCCGAAGAAACGGTCAGAACTGTACCGCCGCCAGACGCACGCATCACAGGCAGCGCTGCGCGCATGCCATAGAAAACGCCTTTGAGATTGATATCTATGGCCTGGCTCCATGCCACGACATCGGCGCTGGACAGATGAAAGATCGGCTCGATCACCCCGGCATTGCCGATCAGAACGTCCAATCCGCCAAAGCGGGCGACGCAATCGGCCACGGCCTGTTCGACCTGCGCGAAATCGCTGACATCGCAGGCCAGCGCAATCGCGTTGTCGCCAAGCGCGGCTGCCAACGCATCGATCTGATCCCGACTACGGGCCACCAGCGCCACATTCGCACCCGCTGCGGCAAAAACGCGCCCTGCTTCGGCCCCGATCCCGCGACTGGCCCCTGTTATAAGTACCGTTTTTCCCTGCATTTACCTCTCCTCGGACAATGGGCTGGAACCTTGCAACAGGCGTAGCGCGGAAAGGGGGAAAGGGTCCAGTCCTTGCCCCCTTGACGATACCCGCCACAACCCCGACCATGCGCACAAATTGATCAAGAAGGGTTACCTTATGTCCGTTTTCCTCCGCAGTAGCTGTGGCGCAGCGCTGGTCTATGCCGTTGCCACCCAGGGTGCATTGGCTGATCTGACCGCAAATGATGTCTGGAGCGACTGGCAAAGCTATTTCCAGTCCATGGGTTACACCATCTCTGGCGAGCAGAGCAGCGCAGGCGATGTCACCACCATCACCAATATGACCATGGTTCTGGACCTAACCGAGGAAGACGGTCAGTTCCAGATGACCATGCCCGAGGTGATCTTGACCGAAAACGGAGACGGCACGGTCAGCGTCGGTTTCCCCGAGAGCTTTCCAATGGTGATTTCCGGTCAGGCCGAGGACGAAGAGTTTACGGTCAACCTCACATACAACCAAACCGATCTCGATATGGTTGTGTCGGGCTCCCCGGAAGAAATGACCTATGACTACTCGGCCACCGCGATTGGGATCGTGTTGGATTCGATCGAAGGCGGCGACGAACCGCTTCCCGAAGACGCGCTGGAAGCGACGTTTGAGTTCACCGGCATGACAGGCACCTCGCAGATGGTGATTGGCGAGACCCGCGAAATCGCCCAGACGCTCGATGCGGACCAAATGACATACAGGCTGAGCTTTGAAGATCCCGAAAGCGGGGAATCAGGCTTGTTCGAAGGCGTTCTGAACGAGCTGACATCCGACGGCGATTCGATCATGCCTACGGATATCGATCTGTCCGATCCGCAAGCCCTCTATGAATCCGGCTTCGCCTTTTCGGGAATGATCGCCTACGGGTCGGGCAAAACCGATATCAGCGGCGTCAGCGAAGGTGAGCAGTTCACCATGGCAAGCTCGTCCCAGGGCGGGCGGCTGGAAGCCAGCGTCGATGCTGAGCGTGTGGCCTATGACCTCGAACAGAACGACGCAAAACTGGCGGTGACCACGGGCGACCTGCCCTTCCCCATCGAAATCGCGATGGCGAAAGCCGGATTGAACCTTGAAATTCCCATTCAGGAATCGGATGAGGCCGCACCCTTTGCGTTTGGACTGAACCTGACAGACTTCACCATGTCCGATATCCTCTGGAGCATGTTCGACCCGGCAGCCACCTTGCCGCGCGATCCGGCAACAATTGCGTTGGACACCACCGGAACCGCGAAGGTTCTGATGAACATCTTCGACCCCGAAGATACCGCAGCGCTGGAGGACACAGGTGATGTTCCCGCCGAGCTGCATTCGCTGAATATCAACGAGTTGCTGGTTTCGATGATCGGCGCGCAACTGACAGGTGATGGCGAATTTACGTTCGACAACGAAAACACCGAGGAATTTGGCGTACCTGCGCCGTCTGGTATCGCCAACCTGCAACTGGTGGGTGCCAACGCGCTGATCGACAAGCTGATCGGCATGGGTCTGATGTCGGATGACGACGCGCTGGGTGCTCGGATGATGATGGGCATGATGGCGGTTGCGGGCGAGGAAGCCGACACGCTGAACTCGACCATCGAATTCACCGAGGACGGCCAGATTCTGGCCAATGGTCAACGCATCAAGTGATGCGATCCGGGAAGGCCGCACCATTCGGCCTTCCCGCACATTACCGTCAGGGTCTTGCGAGAGGCGCGGTGCAAGGCTAGGTCCTTGGCAATCAAACCGGAGGCCGCATGACCCGCACACCAGAAGAGATCAGCCAACACTTGCTTGAGGCCGCGCGTATTGCCGGGGCCGAGGCGGCGGATGCCATTGTCATCGACGGATCGTCGGTTTCGGTCGAGGTGCGCAACGGCGCTCTGGAACATGCCGAACGTTCGGAAGGTACCGATCTGGGGCTGCGGGTGTTTCTGGGCAAAAAACAGGCGATTGTCTCTAGTTCCGACAGCCGCCCGGAAACATTGAAGGCAATGGCTGAACGGGCTGTCGCCATGGCCCAAGAAGCTCCGGAGGACCCGTTCACAGGTCTGGCGACCAGCGATCAGTTGGCGGAAAGCTGGGATCTTGACGCGTTGGAACTGTTTGACCCGACGCCTGAACCGTCTGCCGAAGCCCTGATGCAAGACGCGTTGGCCGCCGAGGCCGCCGCGTTGGCAGTGTCCGGTGTTTCGCAGGTTTCGGATGCGGCAGCAGGCTACGGCACTCATCGCGTTCATCTGACTGCCACCAATGGATTTTCCGGCGGGTATGAACGCAGCAGCCGTTCGACTTCCTGTGTTGCCATCTCGGGCGAGGGCACCGGGATGGAACGGGACTATGACGGCGACAGCCGTACCTTTCAATCCGATCTGCGCAGCCCCAGTGACATCGGACGCAAGGCCGGGGAACGCGCGGTCGAACTGATCGGCGCGCGCCAGCCGGCAACAGGTAGTTTCCCGATTCTGTTCGACGAGCGCATTTCGTCTTCCCTGATCGGACATCTTTTGGCGGCTGGAAACGGGGCGGCCGTCGCGCGCGGGGCCTCGTGGTTGAAGGATTCTCTGGGCGAGCAGGTATTGCCAGAGCATCTGTCGTTGATCGAAGACCCGCACCGCCCGCGTATCTCGGGCTCACGCCCCTTTGATGCCGAAGGGTTGGCTACGCGCCGCCGGGCGATTGTCGAACACGGGGTTTTGACTGGCTGGACGCTGGATTTGTCCAGCGCCCGCAAGCTGGACATGGTCTCGACGGGCAATGCCGCACGCGGTGTTTCCGGACCCCCCTCGCCCAGCAACTGGAACCTCAGCCTGACACAAGGTAGCCAGAGTCGGGAAGACCTGTTGCGGGATATGGGAACCGGATTGCTGGTCACCTCGATGATCGGATCAACGATCAACCCCAATACCGGGGACTATTCCCGGGGCGCCTCGGGCTTTTGGGTCGAGAACGGAGAGATCACGCACCCGGTCAATGAATGCACCATCGCCGGCAACCTGCGGGACATGCTGAAACGGATCATCCCGGCCAATGATGCGCGCCCCTACCTGTCGCGCGTTGTACCCTCGGTGCTGATCGAAGGAATGACACTTGCCGGCAACTGACCTGCCTTTGCTGATCGACGCGGCGCGCAAAGCCGGACAGATCGCCACCCGATACTCGGGTGCGCAGGCCCAGCGCTGGGACAAGCCGGATGGGGCCGGTCCAGTGACCGAGGCGGACCTGGCGGTCAATGATATGCTGGAGCAGATGCTGCCACAGGCGCGGCCCGAATATGGCTGGCTGAGCGAAGAGACCGAGGATTCGGACAACCGCCTGTCCCGGGACAGCGCGTTTATCATTGACCCGATCGACGGCACCCGCAGCTTTGCCGCAGGCTCGCGCACCTGGGCACATTCACTGGCGGTTGCGGACCGTGGCGAGGTTACGGCGGCGGTCATTTATCTGCCCCGGCGCGATCTGCTTTACGCCGCGGCAAAGGGTCAGGGGGCCACGTTGAACGGCATGCCGATACAGGCATCGCAAACATCGGCATTGGACATGGCAACCATATTGGCGGCCAAACCCAACCTCGACCGCAAGCATTGGAACCGGCGCGAGGTGCCTCGGTTCGATCGTGCGTACCGTCCCTCGTTGGCCTATCGCATGGCCCTGGTCGCGCAGGGGCGTTTTGACGGGATGCTGACGCTCAGGCCCAGTTGGGAATGGGACATCGCAGCCGGTGACCTGATCATTCGCGAGGCAGGCGGAACCTGCACAGACCGTGCTGGAAACCCTCTGCTTTTCAACAACGCACATCCCAGACTGAACGGTGTCCTCGCTGCCGGGCAAGACATTCACACGCAGTTGTCGACGCGGCTTGATCCGGATAGCTCCGGGATTGACCCATGAACAAACCGCGATCCCTGAGCCTTGCCGCCTACCGGGTTTTGTCCTGGGGCGTCCAGCAGCACAGTGGTGGACCTGAGCAGCCCCGCCCGGACGGTGAATTGCTATGGGTTCATATCTCTTCGCGCGATCGTTTGCGCGCGATTGGTGATTTCTGCGTCAGAATGCAGCAAACCCGACCTGGCCTGTCCATTTTGCTCAGCGCCCCTCCCGAAGCTGACCTGACCCGCTGGACCGGCTGCGCCTTTCCCATCGTCAACTTGCCGAACGAACAAACAGGCGCGGCGCGAAACTTTCTGGATCACTGGAGGCCCGACATGGGGCTTTGGGTGGGTGGCGGGTTGATGCCCAATGTCATCACGCGGGCAGATGAGCACGGTATCCCCATGATCCTGATCGAGGCTCAGCTTGATGTCTCACTCTCCCGCAACGCGCGATGGTTGCCTGACATTTCAAGATACACGTTCGACTGTTTCCAAACGATTCTGACCCCTTCGCAAGAAACCGCCCGCCAAATCAGGCGGCTGGGTATCCCGTCTGCAAAAGTGACCGATGCGCCGCCGCTGCAGGTCAGCCCGAACCCCAGGTCATGGCCCGAAGACGAACTGATCCAGATCAATCATGTGCTTGCCGGACGTCCGGTTTGGCTGGCCGCCAGGGTTCAAGCAAAAGAATTCATCTCGGTCCTCAGTGCGCATCGGCAAGCTCTGCGGATCCTGCCCCGGCTGGCCCTGATCCTGCATGTCGCCGACAGGGCCGAAGCCCTTCCCTTGCACCGCAGGCTCGAATCCATGGATCTACGCTGTGCAAACTGGGATGATGGCAGTCCGATCGAAGACACGACACAGGTGATCTTGTCCTCGGAGCCCGAGGATCTGGGCCTTTGGCAACGTGTATCGGCGGTAACGTTCATGGCCAGCTCGCTTGAGCGTGGTGCGGGGGGGCAAGACCCGCTTGACGCGGTTGCGTTTGGGTCGGCCATCATTCACGGCCCTCACGTGGACCTGTATCAAAACATCTACACCCGTCTTGCACAGGCCGGGGCAGCCCTGTCTGTCAAAACCGCAACCGAGCTTGGGGACGCCGTGGTGGCCCTTTTGGCGCCAGATCGTGCAGCGGATATGGCACTGGCCGGATGGCAGGCCATCACCGAAGGCGCCCCGCAGGCCGAACATCTGATCGAGATGGTACAAGACCATTTGGACCGGCGGAGTGACCCCGATGCGCGCACCTGAATTCTGGAATACCGACCCTGCGCATCCAGCCCTGCGCGCCCGTCTGTTGGCTCCGCTGGGTCGTCTCTATGCAGCGGCGACTGCACGGCGAATTCAATCCGGCGACGGTTTCGTACCGGGGGTTCCGGTGATCTGCATCGGCAATCTGAACGCGGGCGGTACCGGCAAGACGCCCACGGTGATCTGGACGCTGGAACAACTGCGCAGTGGATGGCACGAGCCCCACGTGGTCACACGCGGCCATGGCGGATCTCTGGAAGGACCGGTTCGGGTTGATCCGTCAAAACACGACGCGGCGCAGGTCGGGGACGAACCCCTGCTGCTGTCCATGTTCGCCGAGGTTTGGGTCGCAAAAGACCGTGCCGCAGGCGCAGGCGCGGCTGCCGAGGCCGGGGCAACCGTGATCGTTCTGGACGACGGGTTTCAGAACCCGACAGTCGCCAAGGATTTCTCGATCATCGTGGTGGATGCCCAGCGCGGGTTCGGCAACGGTCTGTGCCTGCCTGCGGGTCCCTTGCGGGAGCCCGTGGACGTTGGGCTACAGCGCGCTGATCTGGTCTTGTCTTTGGGTGACACATACGCTCAGGACAACTTTGCCAACCAGTGGGGGCCAAAACTTACAGTGCCCCATGCAACGGGCGTGATCGAACCCTTGCAAACCGGAATGGATTGGTCCGGGTCGCGCGTATTGGCCTTTGCAGGGATCGGTCACCCCGAGAAATTCTTCCGGACTCTGCGTCAGCAAGGGGCGGATGTCCTGCGGGCCGAGGCATTGGATGATCACCAACCTCTGACCTCTGCGCTGATGACCCGGCTGGAGAACGAAGCCCGCCTGCTTGGCGCTCAACTGGTGACCACCGAGAAAGACGCCGTTCGTCTGCCGCCAGACTTCCGCAGCAAAGTCGTGACGCTGCCTGTTCGGCTACAGGTTGCTGGGTCCGAAGAGGTGAAAGAGATGATCCTGAAAGCTGCCCCATCCCCGTGATGAGGTGGTCGGCCTGTGTCAGGCCGACCAAAGACCGGCCTAGCTGCCGAGCTCGTTTTCGATCAGTTCCTTGAAGTCGTCGTAGGACTGGTTCGAAACTTTCTTGCCGTTGACCACAAAGGACGGGGTCGCGGTAATATCGTCCCGTTCGGCGTTTTCCTGATACCACGCTACCAGCGTCTGGGCACGGTTTCCATCCTGCAGGCAGGCTTCGAGCTGATCATTGTCGATACCTGCCCGTCGTCCGATCTTACGCAGTTCGTCCACGATTTCGGCCGGGCCACCCGCGCGGCTCCATTCTGACTGATCTTGATAGATCAGATCCGTGATGCCGAAAAACTTATCGGGCCCGGCGCAGCGTGCGACCATCGAAGCCCAAAGACCATAGCGGTCGAAATACACCTCGCGGTAGATGAACTTCACCTTACCGGTGTCGATGAAATCTTTCTTCAGTTTCTTATACGTGCCCTGATGAAAGGTCGCGCAATGCGGACAGGTGTAGGATGCGTATTCGATGATCTCGACCGGTGCGTCTTTGGACCCCTGCACCATCTCGACGATGCTGGAGGTGTCCAGATCAGCCTCTTGCGCAACAGCGCTGCCAACCAGCGGGTTGGCGGTGGTGGCATTGGAGGTTGACAGCCAATAGCCGCCAGCGGCGACGGCGACAGCCGCACATATTACGGTTGCAATACGGCTCATTCTCAGCCCTTTCTCAGCGTTTGTGTTTAGATAAGACGTTGCGGCCCAGTCGTTCAAGTGCCGCGCGCAAATCTCCATCATGAACGTCGCGGGATACCTGATCTGCCTCGGCAGCGATTTCTGAATTGATTTCCGGTCTTGTTTCTTTCGGCTTGTGATCGAAACTGGCCTGTCCGTCGGCAAAACCGGTCGGAGCCGTCTGGGTAATGCGAATGCGGCTGATCGCGTTATAGCCGTAGACGGCATTCACCTTGCCACGCAGCTGTTCCTTTTGCATTTCCAGAATCGGTGCCTGCGGACCCGTCGTCAGCAAGGTCAACGTCGCACCAATCCCGCCCTTGCCATAGCCTACGTTTACAGGTCTTGCGATGGCGGCAGTGTCCTGCCCCACGATCTCGGCCCAATGGGTCAGAAGACGCGACACCGCGAAACCCCGGGTCTCTCCGGCACGCCTGATCTGGTCGTTCAGCAATGTCGCGGTGCGTTTGAACCCGCGGGTCGAAGAACGTCTGCGCTGCATCTGGTTTCCAACTCCTGCCCTGCTATTGTAATAGGCAGACTGGCAGGCGCCAGCGAAACCCGACAGTGAGATAGATAAAACTTGCGTGACAGCCCTGAATTCGACGTGAGCACAGCGTTGCTCGACTGGTACGACCGCCACGCGCGCGAGATGCCATGGCGTGTTGGGCCGTCCGACCGGGCGTTGGGCATCAGACCGGATCCCTACCGCGTGTGGCTGTCCGAAGTGATGTTGCAACAGACGACCGTGGCTGCCGTGCGCGACTATTTCATGCGCTTCGTCACCCGCTGGCCCACAATTCAGGCATTGGCCGCCGCCCCGGACGAGCAGGTCATGGGTGAATGGGCCGGGCTTGGATATTACGCGCGCGCGCGTAACTTGCTGAAATGCGCGCGGGTTGTGGCCGAAGGTCACGACGGGCAGTTCCCCGACACCTATGACGCGCTGCTGAAACTGCCGGGGATCGGCCCTTATACCGCAGCGGCAATCTCGGCCATCGCCTTTGACCAGCCAGAGACCGTACTGGACGGCAATGTCGAACGGGTCATGGCACGGTTTTACGACATTCACGACCCGCTACCTGGATCCAAGCCTGTTCTGCAAGCAAGGGCCACAGCACTGACACCAGCTCAGCGCCCCGGAGACTATGCCCAGGCAGTGATGGATTTGGGTGCGACTATTTGCGCTCCGAAATCTCCAGCGTGCGGCATCTGCCCCCTGCGCGACCCCTGCCTTGCGCGCATCGCGGGCACACAGTCTGAGCTGCCGAAGAAGACACCAAAGAAACCGAAACCAACGCGATTTGGACATATCTATATCGCCCAGCGCCCAGACGGAGCCTTCCTGCTGGAACGCCGCCCCGACAAAGGGCTGCTGGGCGGTATGCTGGGCTGGCCGGGCTCGGACTGGTCCGATGCCCCAACCAAAGCGCCTCCGTTTCCGGCGGACTGGTATGAGCTGCCTGGCGAAGTGCGCCACACGTTCACACATTTCCACCTGGTGCTGCGCGTCTGGACGTCAGAATTGCCCAACAGGGACGCACCGGAGGGTCTGACGATACTGACCAAACATGCGTTCAAACCCAGTGATCTGCCCACGGTGATGCGTAAGGCGCACGATCTCTGGCGAGGACAATAAGCCCGCTTGCAAGTGCGACCTGCGCGGTTAGGCTCGTACCTGCTTATCCGGAGCGTCCATGATGATCACAACAGCATCCTTATCCCGGTGGCAGACTGCGCTGCCCTTTTGGGTATCCTTTTTGCTGATCCCGTTGATTTGGATCACGGCGAGCTTGGGTGGGTGGTGGGTTCTGCTGGTCCCGTTGTCGACTTGGTGGGCGTTTGCTGTGTTGGATCGCCTGACCGGTCTCAATCTGGACAATGCAGACCCTGAAGCACCCGACACAGTTCTGCACTGGTACATCGTGCTGACCAAGCTTTGGGTGCCCGTGCAGTTTGTCACTCTGTTTGGATTGATCTGGTATACAACCCACAGCGACCACCTGTCGACATGGTCGAAGATCGGATTGTTTTTCGGGATGGGCGTCATTTCGGGTACGATCGGCATCAACTACAGCCATGAGTTGATGCATCAGAAGTCCCGTCTGGAACGCGGGCTGGGGGACGTGCTTCTGGCAATGGTCCTGTACTCCCATTTCCGGTCCGAGCACCTTCTGATTCACCATCGCTATGTCGGCACACCGCGCGACCCGGTCACCGCACGCTACAACGAAGGGTTTCATCGGTTTTATCCGCGTGTCCTGCGGCAGAGTCTGATATCCGCGTTCAAGGCGGAAAAAAACAGGCTGGCCCGTAAAAACCGCCCCTGGACCGACCTTTCAAACCCGTTCTGGCGCTACTGGACGCTTCAAGGCCTCATGATCTTGCTGGCCTTCTGGATTGGAGGCTGGGCGGGGCTGGGACTTTTCCTGCTACAGGCCGGGGTTGCCATCTGGCAGTTGGAACTGGTCAACTACGTCGAACACTACGGTCTGACCCGCAAGCACATCAAAGACGGCAAATACGAACACGTCCTTCCGCGTCATTCATGGAACGCCTCACAAATGGCTTCGAACTGGTTGTTGATCAACCTGCAACGCCACTCGGATCACCACTACAAACCGAACCGGCGGTTTCCTCTGTTGCAACATCATGACCAGCAAGACGCTCCGCAGCTTCCCTTTGGCTATCCCGTGATGACAATCGCGGCAATGATCCCACCCCTCTGGCGCCGCGTCATGAACCCCCGGGTCCGGGCGTGGCGGCAGCACTACTACCCCGAGATTACGGACTGGCATCCCTATAACAAGGCGCAGAACCCACAGCCAAAACCGTGAGCGCAGCGCGCAACGCGCGCTGCCCGGCCCAACGGGAGGTGCTGCATCCTTGATGCAGCATCCGACAGGCGGGAGCCGTTCAGAGCACCCAGAGGTCCATAGGGCGCGCGACGCCCCGCACAGCCTGCCCATCGCGCTTCGCAAACCCGTCCAACACCGATTGGCTTGTCGGGCTTTCGCGCAAAGCCTGATCCCTCAATGCATCGCTGACCACAATCCGCGCCTGAAAATCGCGCGTCACCGCCTCAAGCTTCGCCGCAACGTTCACCGCATCGCCTATGACCGCGAATTCCAACCTGTTGGCGCCGATATCGCCCAAAACCACTTCGCCATAGTGCACGCCGATCCCAACATGAATTTCATCGTCACCCGCGCGACGCCGCTCAAGATTCCAGCGGTCGATCACATCGGCCATCGCCCGCGCACATCCCAGCGCGTTGCTGGCATCCAAAGGCGTCGGGATCGGAGTTCCGAATGTGGCCATCAAGCCATCGCCCAGATACTTGTCCAACGTGCCGTGATGGCGGAACACCTCGGTTTCCATCCGGGCATGAAATCCGCGCAGAACTTCAATAACCTCATAGGGATCGCGCCCCGCTGCAAATTTGGTGAACCCGACAATATCGATAAACAGAACAGCAATGCTTTCTTTGCGCACCTGTTTCAGCGGCTCGTCATTCTGGCTAAGCTCATCGACCACATTAGGCGAGAAATATCGAGACAGGTTCGCCCGTTCCCGCTCAAGCCCCGCATTGGTGATCAGCAACCGGTTCAATCGCCGCATCGACACGCCCAATGTCACGGCGACCATGACAAAAACGATGACTTGCTGGATGCGATGAGAGATCATGAAACTGTTGGGGTCCAGCCACTCGGCCACATCCGGATACCCCTGCAACGCCTGGGCCACCTTTTCACTCAGGCCCGGCATCGGAGTGGCAACCCACCATGCTATGACCCACCCCGCAGTCCAGACCATCGCGGTCCAAGTTCCAATAGCTATCACCGTCCGCCAGGAATAGGCCAACGTACCGGCTGCCAGAATAATGAAGAAATACTGGAAGTTATCGAAACGATACTGCATCGCCAACGGTCGCACGTCGTCGCTAAACGGGTTCGGTACAATCATCGCAAGGGTCATGATCAGCAGATCTGCAAAGATCAACAACAGTTCGGTGCGCGACTGCCCAACGCGACCTGCACGACGGATCAACCAGCCGTTTGCGCAGATCAGCAGAAGAATGAAATGGTACCAAAGCACAGCCCACTGAGGGTTCAGAAAAACCAGCAAAATACCGGTCAGCCCCATTGCGATCCATCGCGCTCGAACGGCAAGTTCAAGCCCTTCCTGCTTGTGCCGCTCCATCGCGGCTTCGGTGTATTTGTTGTCCAGTTCGACGGGATCAGGCTGGGTAAAGCCAAACCTTTCCAGACGGGACGGGTTGGCGGTTGTTTCGCTCATGGCTGGAATCTCTGTGGCGTTGTGGGGCGACATGCCCATGGAAACACCTAAATCAGGAAAACAAAAGACCCCGCCGAGATCGGCGGGGCAAGGCTAAGTGCCATGTGTCAGGCCACAGGCACCGGCGGTGTTGGTGAAATCAGTTGTGCATTTCGGCCCGGATCTGCTGGCGCAGCACATCAATCGGCACAGTCTTTCCATCGCGTTTGAAGCACCAGTACGTCCAGCCGTTGCAGGACGGGGCGTTCTCAAGATGCGCCCCAACCTGATGAATCGAACCCTTGATGTTTTGACCCACCAGCGTGCCATCAGCCCTGACCTTGGCCTTGTGGCGCTGGTTCATGGAATACAGTTCCTCACCCGGGCGCAGCATGCCACGCTCGACCAGTTGGCCGAAGGGAACGCGCGGCTCGGCGCGCTTGCTGGCGCTGACTTCCAGCGCTTCGCGGTCGAACTTGCGCACCTTGGCGATGCGCTTTTCGGCAACTTTGCGATAGCTTTCTTCGCGTTCGATCCCGATGAATTCGCGGCCCAGCATCTTGGCCACCGCACCTGTGGTCCCAGTGCCAAAGAAGGGGTCCAGCACCACGTCGCCCGGATTGGTCGAACCAATCAGAACCCGATGCAACAGCGATTCCGGTTTTTGCGTCGGATGCGCCTTGTCGCCGTTTTCGTCCTTCAGCCGCTCATGCCCGGTGCAGATCGGCAGCACCCAGTCGCTGCGCATCTGCACGCCTTCGTTCAGGGCCTTCAGCGCCTCATAATTGAAGGTGTATTTTGCGCCTTCACGTTTGCTGGCCCAGATCATCGTCTCATGCGCATTGGTGAACCGCTTGCCGCGGAAATTCGGCATCGGGTTCGACTTGCGCCACACCACATCATTCAAAATCCAGTATCCCGCGTCCTGCAAGGCAGACCCCACGCGGAAGATGTTGTGGTACGAGCCGATCACCCAAATCGCCCCATTGGGTTTCAGCAGACGGTGTGCCGCCTTCAACCAGTCTCGTGTGAACTGGTCATAAACTCCAAAGCTGCTGAATTGATCCCAATGGTCGTCAACCGCATCGACCTGAGAATTGTCGGGCCGGTGCAACTGGCCTTTGAGTTGCAAGTTGTAGGGCGGATCTGCAAAAATCAGGTCGACCGACGCCTCGGGGAGACTGTTCATCACCTCGATGCAGTCTCCGGAAAGAATCGTGTTGATAGGGAGCGCTTTTGCGCCCTTTTTGGTGGTCGTCGTCATATCACTGCCTCAAGTGTCCACGGCGCTTTTGCGCTCATTTGGTTGAGACTAGGATGAGTCAAAGACGAATCGCCGTCAATTTCTTTTTTGAATCAGCGACTTACGATTTACTCTTGATACAAGATATTGTGGACCGGCTTGAAGGAACGTCTATGGTGTGGGGTCACACCCAGATTTTGCAAAGCATCTTTGTGTTGTTTTGACGGATACCCGGCATTGGTCTCCCATCCATAGCCCGGATGCTGTTGCGCCAAATCCACCATCAGTTGATCACGCCAGTTTTTGGCGACGATCGAGGCTGCCGCAATCGACACAGAACGCGCGTCGCCTTTGACAACGGCCTGAGACGGAATTTTCATCCCGCGCGGAATCATGTTCCCATCAATAAGTAAAAAATCCGGCGCTGGGTCCAAGGCCGCAACTGCCCGCACCATCGCCAGATGCGAAGCGCGCAAAATGTTGATCTCATCGATTTCGGCCACTGTCGCCTCGGCTACCGTAAATGCGGCACTGGCCCGCAAAGCCGCATCCAATGCCGCGCGACGCCCTGCCGTCAGCTTTTTTGAATCATTCAACCCGTTCGGAATATCCCGAGGGTTCAGAATAACCGCCGCCGCCACGACAGGCCCGGCCAGCGGGCCGCGCCCGACCTCATCCACGCCAGCAATCCGAACATGGCCTCTGTCCATCAGGGCCTGTTCCAACTCAAAATTCGGTAACGCCATGGCACTGGCAAACCCGGTTTCATCCGTCACCGCAAGAAAAAAGAGAGGGCGACCTAGGCCGCCCTCTCCTGCGCGGTGCTTCTGTGGCACCACTCCTGCTCGAAAACTGTTACTTGTAAACCACCCGGTAACCGTGATGGCGCAGGCAGGCAGGCTCGTAAGCCTGCTTCACCTTTTTGCCATTCCAGAAACCGACCTCGCATTGTTGCGGCAGGCTTTTGACATGCTTGTAGTGTTTGTTCAGGCACTTCGTCTCAAGCAGCGGACGTTGACTGTAGCCGTCATGTGCGCGCAGGCAGCGTTGCGGCAAATCATACCGTGCCACGCGTTTCGGCAAAGGTTTAACCTTATGGCGATTGATCTGTGGTGTATTGTAGACTTGGTTGTACTGTCGTGCTGCTTTCTCGCGATCCTTGCGCTTTTCTTTGTTGTAGTAGTGGACGCCGGCACCAATCAGCGCAATCGCAGCCAGCCCCCCAAGAATGTCGCCAGTATCCGCAGCGCGCGCCTGCGACGCGGACACGCCAGTGATGGCCATGGCCGTCGCGATGATCAGAGCGATGAATTTCTTATGCATAGTGCATGTCCTTTCAGAGTTTGGGGCGACCTCGAAACGGACCGCGTCATTGATGCCCCAACTCTGGGTTCGCGCCCCCCGGACAAGCAATATCGACAACCTGCTATCGGATATCAGCGCCCGCAAACCCCTTTGGTCATTGAATATCAAGCTGACCCATGCGCAGGATGCAGCCTATGAAACAGATCATCTCTTCTCTGGCTATGGCGGCCCTGATATCGGTGGGCTCTGCTGCCTCTGCTGCGGATTGCTACGCGGATTACAAGGCCAAGCAGGACAATCCGCTGCGCCTGCATTACGGCGTGATGCAGGTGTCATCCTGCAACAAAGGGCAGGCAAAAAAAGAAGTCGCCCAGCGCCTGAGCGGATCAGGCTGGACTTTGCTGGATGTCCAGTCCGTGTTCGGGCCGGAAGGATTGGATCAAAGGAAGGCCAATGCCGGACAATTCTATCTCCGTTACTGAGGCACGGCGATCCGGTGTGCGCCTTGTCGGTCTGGGCATCGCCGCTATCGTTGTGATCCTGATCACCGCGGCCGTTTTCCTGTTCTGGACCTTGCCAGACGCCAATGCCTTCAACGCGCGGGTCGAGCGGCTGTTTGTCGAGGCCGACCTGACCTCGCAAACCGAGATTCGTCTTCTGGAAATTCTGGCCCAATCAGGCACAGCTTTTGCCGATACTCTGTCCAGCTACCGTATGGTCATCTATGTGCTGTTGGTATTTGCCTGCGCCATGATGATCTCGGCGCTGGTCTTTCTGGTCATGCTCGTGCTTTTGAACCGCCGTATGGCACAGATAGAACGCACCGGCATTCAGGTTACGTCCCTGTTGATCAGCCGCGAAGAGAACACCGTCTATCTCAACAACATGGATTTCAAACTGACACCTGCCGCCATGGAAACCCTGTCAGTGCTGGCAGAGTCCCGGCTGGATGACGAGGTCCTGTCCGGCGCACAGATCGAGGGGATGATCTCGGGCCGCGATGCTGCCGATTGTGACGAGGCTGCGGGGGCTACGCGTATCAAGCGGTTGCGTGACGCGTTGGGCAATCAGATGGTGAGCGAATTGCTGGTCAAGAATATCGCAAAAAAAGGGTACATGCTCTCTATCGAAAAAGACGTCATTCAGATGGTCTGACCGGCGGGAACCTGATGAGCGGGCCGTAAAATCCCTGCACGCCCTCTTGGCATACGTGCCTGGACAGCCCATTTTATGTGAACTCCGGGCAAGGGAGCGATACCCATGAACGTTCACGCCACACCAAAATCCAAAGGCTACGGTATTTCCGTCGATCAACTGACCGGCAGGATCGCCATCTTTCGCAATGGCACGCTTTTGGCCGAAAGCAGCAACGCAAAGGTGATGTATGAAACCCGGCTGCCGCCGACCATCTACATCCCCCGCGACGATGTATGTGTCGATCTGAGCACGGAAACCGACCTGCAAACCTTTTGCCCGTTCAAGGGAACTGCCACCTATCACGACATCAACTTGCCCGGCGAACGCCTGACCAATTCGGTTTGGGCTTACGAAGAAGCGCTGCCGGAAAGCACCGCCATACAGGGACACATCGGCTTTGTGCCCGGCGCCTACACAGACATCGATCTTGGCGACAATCGCCTGCGCGAACCCCAAGATGGAAATATCAGCGGCCCGCTGATCGACTGGCTGATGCGAGGGGCTTCTCTGTCGGATACACCGGAAGCTTTCACCAAAGCTTTGGCCGAAAAGATGCTGGAGCACGGTATCGCCATCCAAAGACTCAGTATTCTGGCCTGGTCGTTGCATCCCCTGATCGCGGGCAAACATTTCATCTGGGAAAAAGGCGAGAATGAAATCCTGACCCGCGCACCGACTTATGAGATTTACGACCACCCGGCCTTTATCAATAGCCCCTTGCGCCATGTCTCGAACGGACTGGGCGGTGTGCGCCAGCGGCTGGATGACAAAAACCCGCACAACAGCTTTCCCATCATGGAAGATTTGCGGGCCAAGGGGGCCACGGACTATGTCGCCATGCCGCTGCCTTTTTCCGACGGCCGGACCAATGTGTTGACCCTTACCTGCGATCACCCAGACGGGTTCACCACAGAAAACCTTGGGCTGGTGTTTGAATGCTCCTTGGTCATCGCCCGGTTCTATGAGGTTTTCATGCAGCGTGAAAACGCGCAGGTATTGTTGGAGACATATGTGGGCAAACGCACGGGAGCCCGCGTACTGGGCGGCGAAATCCGCCGTGGCGATGGGGACGAGATCGACGCGGCCATAATGTTCTGCGACCTGCGCAATTCCACAAGCCTCGAAGAAAGTCTGGGCAGGGCCGAATACATCAACCTCTTGAATGAGTTTTTTGAAACGGTCTCGGGCATCGTGGAAACCAACGGCGGCGAGGTTCTGAAATTCATCGGCGACGCTGTTCTGGCCGTGTTCCCAGCGGGCGACGAGCCCGCGCTGGCGCGTTCAAACGCACAGCGCACAGCCATCGAGATCGTCGAAAAACTGGCCGAACTGCGTGCCTCGGATGCCGACATTCATTGTGATTGCTCGATCGGTGTGTCGTTTGGGCGGGTGACTTATGGCAATGTCGGGTCGCGAGAGCGGCTGGATTTCACCGTAATTGGGCAGGCGGCCAACGTGGCCGCGCGTCTCGGAGAACACGGAAAATCAACCAACTACAGAATCGTGGTCTCTCAAGACATCGAACCTGCATGCACAAGCGCTGTCCCATTGGGGGATATCAAGCTGCGCAACGTGTCCCAACCGATTAAGTCCTACGCGTTGCGCACGACGGCCGATACGCCAGCCCCAGGTGACACTGGCAGAGTTCCTTCCTGATGACTTTCAGCTGAACACGGATAAGGACTTGTTTGTCATGGTTTGATATGAGGAGGGTCGACATACCTGTTCTGTCGTGTGTCCCGGTATGTGGCCATCAGACCGACAGCGTCAGCCACCACTCAAAAGTATCAAAGCCGTCTGCGCCGGGGACACCGTGTTTTGCAGCTGAGCGATCTGATCGCGCGCCAGATAGGTGTCCGTCAGCTTTTCCACAGCATTTGGATCGGTAAATTGCGCCAGATCATCTGATCCGGTCAATCCAGACAGACGCTCTTTGAAAACCTCCAACTGCCGGTCCAGATCAATCTGCGCAAAAGACGTCGGCAACCCCAGTGCTGTTTCCATCATGCTGCGCAACGGTGGCAGGCCCATCAAGTCGAACCATTTTGTGTCGGCGCTGCTCTCGCTGGCTGCCAATTCACTCAAAGCGTGCTGGGCGAACAAGGATATCCGCATTGTTTCATCAGTTTCCCCAACCGAGACCTCGAACCGGGAGACGAGATTATCCTCGGCGACTATTTCCATGTTCGTGATCAGGCTTGTCTTTCGCACTTCTCCCGGGCCGAACCCAAACGCTTCGGAAAACTCACGATAGCGCTTGTCGGACAACCGATTGGACAAGGCGTCTTCGGCTCGGGTGCCATCTTCCAGAACTTTTTGAATGAAGAAACGATTGTCGATATCCGCTTCCAACCCGAACGCCCCCAGCGCCACTTGCAGAAGACGACGATCCGACACCAAATCTTGTGCAGTCTCAACCTTCCCGATGTTTTCCAGGAAGTACTGCGTCTCTCTCTGATTGACGTTGGCGTTTGTGAAGCTTTGCAACTGATTGTCATAGGTGCGCTGCAGGAAGCGCCAGCCGACAATCCCGCCGGAAGGTATGACGGGTTGGAACGTCATTGCTGGTAAGCCATCAACCGCTCTTCTCGCGGCAGCAAAGAGCGCAGGGATTTCAGGCACTTATAGTATTGCTCAGCCACCAGTGCTTCGGTTGCTTCACTCAAGACGCGGCGGCTGTCCGCATCCGTGAACACCTGGCTCAGTTCTTCTACGCGACGCAGCAATTGTTGGCGCGCCTGTTCAGCGTCCATATCACCAGACAAAACCAGCTGAGCGGCGTAGCAAACCCGGCGCACCGGGGTCGTGACTTCATCTGGATGAATGGCATCGCGCAGCCGCAACACATTGGCCTGAGGTGTCATAATCGAGAAGCGGCTGCGCCGGTCCCCATTTTCGATCACCACTCCGTTGATCAGCACCCTTTCTTTCGGTGCCAGTTTGAGTACGAGCCCCCCCATCAGGCGGCCCTCATCTGACGTAGTCCGCGCAAAACAGCCATGTTGATTTCCAACAAAGGTTCGACCGTCGCGGCGTTTCCCAGTACTTGCGTGCTGTGTTGTTCGGTAAACTCGGCCAGATAAAAAATCCGCGCGCGCAGTTCGTTTGGCAGTGAATTGTCCGCATCAGCAACTCCGGTTGCCAGCACAGTCCACAAGCGCCTGTTTTCGTGCAGAGCTTGTACAAACCCCGCAAAATCCGTCGCCTTCCGGGCTGCTGCCGCCTTGAGACGATGAGTAATCTTCGAAATCGCCTCATACTCCGTGTCCCGCGGCGTGCGTGTCGGAGCGGCAGATTGCGCGTAGGCGCGTTGAGCTTGGCTTTGCAGTGTCACTTGAAATCCTTCCAATAGGCCGTCGTCAGGCGGTCAGGATCGGGGCGCGAAACTCACGCCCCGACCGGGTTCCGGCTTTAGCGGAACAGAGACAGGATCGACTGCGGGGCCTGGTTGGCAATCGACAGCGACTGGGTGGCCAGCTGCTGTTGCACCTGCAGGGCCTGCAGACGAGCGGAGGTCTCTTCCATATCGGCGTCAACCAAAGACCCGATCCCGGACTTGAACGAGTCTGTCAGGTTGGAAATGAACTCTTTCTGAGTTTCAATCCGACCCTGTGCGGAACCAAAGGCTGCCGATGCATCAATTGTGGTATCGATCAGCGTTTCGATTGTTCCCAGAGCGGCAGCCGCACCTGCATCGGTCGATACGTCAATGGATGACAAAGCGCCAAGACCGCCTGCACCAGCGTTGGTAAACTGCGCAGAGACTGACACATCCCGATCAGCAGCATCGACACCCGTGCCGGTAACAAACGACAAGGTACCTTCAGCGGTGGGATCATAGTCAATCGACAAGCCCTGAATCCCCAAGGCTTCGATCTGGTTTTTCAGGCCAATTGCGACAACCGCATCAGTATTGGCTGCATCATAGGTGCCAGAAGGATCCAGGTCAGAGTCTTGCACCGTGTACGAAACAGTCTGATCGCCAACAGTGATCGATACACTGTCGCCAACAGCGAAATTGTCGGTCGAACTGTCAATGACAATTGTCCCGGACCCGGTGTCCTTGTCCATTGTGAAACCTGCGGCGTCATTGTCCGTAGCCGTGTTGTCAGACCCTGCCAAAACGGCTTTGCTGACATATCCACCGGTAGACAGGTCCTGACTGGCAACAGATATGGAGGACGCAGTTACACCGCCGGATGCGTCACGGTCCAAAGACGAAAGAATGGAGGCCGTACCAGCCGACCCATCCACAAGGTTCAGACCGTTGAACTGGGCGGCTCCCACAACCGAAGCGACCTGATCCCGCAGTGCTGAGACGTCTTCGTTAATCTTATCGCGATCAACGTTATCCTCTTGCGCAGAAACAATCTTTTCTTTCATCTGCGTTAGCAGGTCCGTTACGGTCTCTGCCGCGTTTCGGGCCACCGCCACCGTGGATTCACCCAACGAGAGGCTGTCTTTGATAGCGTTGAACCCTTTGACGTCCGATTCCATCACTTTTGAAATCGCCCAGACCGCCGAGTTGTCTTTGGCCGTTGCGATGTCTTTGCCGGTCGAAATCGCATTCTGCGTCTGCGCCAGGTTCTTGTTGACGGATTTGAGGGTTTGAAGCGCGACCATTGCGCCATTGTTTGTCAGAATACTGGACATAGATGTCATCCTTTTCCGTTCGGGCCTTTTGCGCCCATGATCACCCCGCATGAGAGGCGGGCATTGATGTCTTTCTGACCTATGCGATGTGCCGTCCGGCCTGTCGCGCCACCCGCTGTTTCAGGTGCATCACCACTTTTGGCGCCGATCTCCTAACGGAGTGCTAAAACCAAAGGGCTCGAAATTTCGGATTTGAATCAACTCTGCTTCTATGCGCGTTTTTCAAGTTTGGCCCGGCTGCGCACAGCGAAACCGCTGCGCTGACCGTCCGCTCCGTACGTGCTGAACTCATGACGCACGCGGCGCAACTCGGCCATGCGGCTGGCAACAGCCCGAATCCCGTCGGCTGCGCTGTTCAACAGCGCCTGATTGCGTTCAACTTTCTGATGCACCCGAATCAAGTCGTCACTGCTGAGCACCTGCAGATCATTGAGTGCTCCGATCAGCTTTTCCTTTTCCGGAACCATGTGGTTCAAGCGATCCAAATCTCCTGCGACAAGGGCGGTGCGCTCAAGATCAAGGACCTCTTCCAGCGATTTGATCAGCAGATTCGAATCATGTTTCATTGGAATGCTCCGTCATGGATTGGAAAATAAGTTCGGACAGGCCAACCCCACCAGACTGTGCCAGCTGCCGCGCCTGTTGCTGGACAAGAAACGAGGAAAACTGGTCCTCTCCGGCTCCGCCACCGAAGGCGTCACGCGTTTCGCCCAACCCCGAAGACTTGAGCATTTCGGCCAGAAATGCCGCCTCCAGCTCAACCGCCGCGGCGTGCAAGCGTTCTTTGGTTGACGGCAGGTGCAGAGGGGTCTGGGACGGCGGGATCTTCATCGCTTTCTCCGAAAATTGCTTCGAACTTTTTCGATCAAAGAGGAAAGCAGTTAAAATAAACGTAACTTCCTGCGGGCAGATTGGCGGTCAATCACGACGGAGACGGAGCAAAATGCCCAACCCGCTTACACTTACACCATCGACGCACACAGCCGCCCCAAAGCCCGAGACAGAACAGCGCAGTGCTGAAAAGTCGACGCGCTTTCAGGATGTGATGGAGAATGAAGATCCGACCATCGAATCTGATGTCGAGGTGGAAGAAGATGCCGAGGTCGAGCTGGACGTGGTCGTGAGCGAGGGCGACACAGACGACGTGCCGACCGACCGCCATCAAGTGTCGGCAGAAACACCCGAACCCCCGGAGAACCGGGGTCCTGTCCCGGTTCCAGAGTCCATTGAGCTGAACAACACTGCTCGGGAAGCGACAGGTTTGCCGACGTCAGAAAGCAATCCAGTCGTCCAGAACACCCAAGTCATCGGCAAGGGAGCGCACGACCCCATCCCAACGCCTGATACCGCAAAAATCGAAACACCGCAGCACGCTCTGGCGCATCCCGGGATCGAAGCGGCAGGCCAAAAACCGGCCAGCGGATCAAGTCCGATATTTCCTGTTCCTACGCATCCTACCCATCAGCCCAACACTTTTGAACCCACCCGATTGACGAAAAACAGACCCCTGCCAGACAGGCCCGGTCCGAACCCAACAGTGGCTCAGCCGCACGTGCAGGAACGCATACCCACGATGGCACAAATGCAGGTCATGGTCTCAGCCCAAGCACAAGAGACCGACACGACAGGCTCGATTGGCGAGGTCGACGGCGTGCTGGCACCAAGAGACGCAGCGTTGCCCCAAAACACACGCGAATCTGTGTTTGCCACGCTGGTTTCAACACAATCTGCCCGAGCCGACGTAACACGCGCCATAGCCGGGCAGATGGCGGCTGCAATTCAACAACGCTCAGGCTCTGGCGTGGTTGAAATTGCGTTGAACCCGGAAGAGCTTGGGCGCGTTTCAATCGTTCTCAACGGGCGCGAAGATGGTCTGCACATGAGCATTGCCGCAGAACGCCCGGAAACGCTGGATCTGATGCGGCGGCACATCTCTGTTCTGGCCTCCGAGTTCCACAAGCTTGGATATGGCGACATCTCGTTTGATCTGGGTACCTCGGCTGATGCGCAACACGATTCGGGCAACTCCAAGACCGGATCGTTCGGCGAGAGCCAATTGAGTGAAGAAGACGGCCCGACCGGACCCGTAGTTCCCCGTATCGGCCCCGGCCGCGGTATAGACATGAGGCTTTGAGCTATGATCACGCCAGCAACTCAGGCGCAACACAACCCGTCGGCCCGAACGCCAGAAACAGCGCAGGCGTCAGCCTTGTCCTCGGATTTCGAGACTTTTTTGCTGATGCTCACCGCTCAAGCCCGCAACCAGGACCCTTTGGAACCCCTGGACTCGTCCGAATACGCATCGCAGCTCGCCCAGTTTTCGATGGTTGAGCAGCAGGTCCAAACCAATGATCTGCTGTCGTCGCTCACTGCGGCCTTGGGCAGCATGGGGCTGGATGAACTGTCCAGTTGGGTTGGAATGGATGTGCGAACCGAGGCCGCCTTTCAGTTCAACGGTCAACCTGTAGCTCTGTTTGCGCAGGCGGACGCGGCGGCTGATGCGGCCTTCATGGTGATCCGCGACGCAAACGACACTGTGATCGACCGCATCCCGGTGAACCCGGACGATACCGAGTTTGTCTGGGCTGGCACAGATGACTCTGGCGGCCCTTTGGCCGTAGGCAGCTACTCCGCGTCACTTGAAAGCTACAAAAACAACGAGCTGTTATCCGACCGTTTGGCCGCCGCCTATGGTCGAGTGCTAGAGGCGCAAGTCGCGGATGGATCGGTCCGGCTTTCGCTGGACAGCGGTGCCGTTGTCTATACCGATCAAGTCACCGCCATCCGAACCGGAACTTGATCTGATGGGGCAAGCAGTCCAAACCTTGGCACACACGATTCGTTTGCTGACCGGTACCGCTGCTGCCCGATTTCACCTCTCCTCCGCCAGACTTGATCGCACAGCTATGTGCCCACGGTGTGCTGCAGGGCGCAGCGCATTTCGAGCCCTTGTTCGGAGGGCGGACCAACCAGGTTTGGAAGGTGCTGGGAGAAAGCGGCGACAGGGTTCTGAAACTCTACCGCACCGAACTGCGCAATCCTATGTTCCGCAATGATGCGAGACTGGAGGCGATCTGCCTCAAAGCACTTGAAAACGAAGGTTTTGTACCTCAATTGCGGGCAACCGGGCAACACTGGGGCAACGATTGGGTGCTTTATGATCACGCACCGGGCCTCCCCTGGAAACAAGACACCCGCTGCGTTGCGTCACTATTACGTAGGCTGCACGCCTCAACGGGTTCAATCCCGCTTCCCAAAGGGCGCAATGGCAGTGCGGACCTGGCACGCCACACGATGGAATTGCTTGGGCTGTGTACTTCACGTTTCAAAGAACACCTGATGACCCTGAGGCCAGATCGGCCGGTACCACCAACTGAACGAACTTGCCTGATCCACGGAGATCCTGTGGCCGGAAACATTCTTGTGGCAAGAAAAAGCCTGACCCTGATCGATTGGCAATGTCCCGCGATCGGTGATCCTTGCGAAGATATTGCCCTGTTTCTGTCCCCGGCTATGCAACACCTGTACCGGGGATCGCCACTGAGTCCGGGTGAAGAAGCCGAGTTTCTAGGTGCGTACGCTCAACCCGAAGCGGTCAGCCGGTACCAAGCGCTGCGCCCGTGGTATGGATGGCGGATGGCCGCCTATTGCTTATGGCGCGTTGAGAACGGGTCAACCGACTATGAAGAGGCCTTGCAACTGGAGCTTGGGATTTTGCAGGCGTAGCGCATCTACTTTAACGAAACCATGGCGTCATCCTGATCACCGCACCCACATTCGCGCCTCGAAACCACCGGCTTTTGCACTTGGTTTGGTGTATTTTGCGGCTTTGACTGGATATGCGATCACGCCGCATTTCCGCCCTTGTTTCTGGGCCTGCATGGCCGCAGTCCGAATCCGGCCCCACGGCTTTCATTTTGCGCATTGACCAACGTCCTTGTCTGTTTGTGTGGCCAGTTTTCGCTGGTCCTTCGATTCCCCGGTTGCATACCACCACTCTTTATTTGAGAGTCCGTTCGCGGTAAAAAACACTCAGCCGCATCAGGCATGACTTCGCGTCGGGGACATCAAATTGAAACAGACAAACCGCAAACCGCCCAACCCGAGGCGAGAGCTTCAGAAAGTGCGCAATCAGGGCGCGTCCTTTCTGGGAATTGCATTCCTGTTCAGTATCTTCGTCAATTTGCTGATGTTGACCGGTCCCTTGTTCATGCTGCAGGTCTATGACCGCGTTCTCAGCTCGCGTTCGGTCGAGACCCTGACGGCGCTGTTTCTACTGGTCGGGTTGCTCTACGGCTTGATGGCGATGCTGGATTATGCGCGCGGGCGCATCGTTGCGCGGTTTGGTGCAAAGTTTCAGTCTTCCTTGGATGAGCGGGTCTTTGACGGAACCATCCGGCGTGCTCTGTATCCTCAAATCCGGTCTGCTCCTGCAACGGCCCTGCGCGACCTGGAATCCGTACGCTCTCTTTTTGCGTCACCTGTGTTTCTGGCGGTAATGGATATTCCCTGGACACCGGTCTTTCTGGCCGCGATCTTTCTGTTTCATCCGCTTTTGGGATGGCTGGCCGTTGCCGGTGGAACGCTGTTGATCGTCATTGCATTGCTCAACCAGATCCTGACGCGGCACAAAGTGGCCGAGTCACAGGTGGCATCAGGTCGTGCCAACGCATTTGCCGAACAGGCCCGGCAAGCGGCCGAGGTGGTACGGTCGCAGGGCATGCAAGGCGATGTCACACAACGCTGGCTGACACAGCGCTCCAACGCTTTGACGCAGAGCATCTCGGCCAGCGACTGGACCGGCAGTTTCACCTCATTGACGAAGTCCCTGCGCCTGTTTCTGCAATCTGCAATGCTGGCCCTTGGCGCGTGGCTGGTTTTGCGAAACGAAATGACGGCAGGGGCCATGATTGCTGGATCCATCCTGTTGGGTCGGGCCTTGGCGCCGGTGGAAATGGCCGTCGGTCAATGGGCCCTCATCGAAAGGGCTCGCACAGCGTGGTCCCGGCTGGGCAGGTTCCTGGATGAAACCCCGCCAGAGGTCGAAAAAACCAAGTTGCCAAAGCCCCAGGCCCACCTCGTCGCCAAAGGCCTGACCGTTGTCCCCCCGGGTGTTCAGAAACCGACCCTGCGCAACGCGTCTGTAAACCTGGAACCGGGCAAAGCTCTGGGAGTGATCGGGAAAAGCGGGTCGGGCAAGACCACTCTGGCAAAGGCGCTTCTGGGTCTGCTTGCCCCGGCAGCAGGCGAGATCCGGCTTGGCGGCGCAACATTGGATCAATATGCGGCGGACGATCTGGGCCACTATATCGGTTATCTGCCGCAGCAAGTGACGCTGTTCAACGGAACAGTGACCGAGAACATCGCAAGAATGTCTCAGAGCCCGGATGACGCGGCTGTTGTGGCCGCCGCTAAAAAGGCCAATGCGCATGAGCTGATCATGTCACTTGAAAAAGGCTATGACACCTTCCTCGAAGGCAATGACAGCCAGCTGTCCGGGGGTCAGAAGCAACGGATTGCACTGGCTCGTGCACTCTATGGAGACCCCGTTTTGCTGATCTTGGATGAGCCGAACTCCGCCTTAGACGCGGACGGGACCGAAGCCTTGAACAGGGCCGTGCGCAGCCTCAAGAAAAGCGGAAAGTCGGCCATTATCATGACCCACCGCCCGCAGGCGATTTCCGAATGCGACGATCTGATCGTGGTCGAAAAAGGCCAAATCGTCAAAGCAGGCACCCGGGATGAGGTTCTGGGCTCGATGGTGCAGAATGCCGGTGCAATCAAACGGCACCTCAACAAAGTAGGTGAGAAATGAGCGACCGTGCCGCGCGCCGCGTCTGGCGCATAACGTTTCCCGCAGCAGTGGGCTTTTTGGCGCTGATCATTCTTGTTGTCGGTTTGGGCGTCTGGAGTATCCGAACGCAATTGGCCGGGGCGATCATCTCGCAGGGTGTGATTGAAGTACAAAGCAACCGTCAAGTGGTCGAGCACCCGGATGGCGGTGTCGTTGGTGAAATTTTTGTCCGTGACGGCGATGAGGTCGAAAGCGGCGATCTGTTGCTGCGACTGGACGATACCTTCATGGCGTCGGAAAAAACCGTTGTTGAAACGCAGTTGTTTGAACTGCTCGCCCGGCAGGCCCGGCTGGAAGCTGAACGCGATGGCGCGACATCGGAACAGCTGGCCGAGAAACTGCGGGCCGTGCAGGAACGGGAAGCGATCGGGCCCGAGCTGATTGCAGGTCAACAACGTCTTTTCGATGCCCGTATTGAAACGCTGACCCAGCAAACAGAACAACTGACCCGACAAAAAACACAGATTGAAAGCGAGATCACAGGGACCGAGGCGCAATTGACTGCTGCGCGCAGGCAAGTTGACCTGATACGCGAGGAACTGGAGGATCAGGAAAACCTGTTGGAACGCGGCCTGACCCAGGCCAGTCGCGTGTTGGCCTTGCAGCGCGAAGAGGCTGATTTGACCGGGGCAATTGGGCGGCTGGAAGCAACCATTGCTCGCTTGAATGGGCAAATATCTTCGACCGAGATTCAGATTCTGGAACTGAATGCTGCCAGACGCGAAGAAGCGATTACCACACTACGGGATGCGCAGTCACAGATTGCCGAGCTTTGGGAACGCCGCCTGTCACTGACCGAGCGTCTGTCACGGCTGGACATTCGGGCACCTGTTTCGGGGACGGTATACGACAGCCAGGTGTTCGCTTTGCAATCGGTCATTCAGCCAGCCGAACAGATGATGTATGTCGTTCCGCAGGACACCCCCCTTCTGGTCGCGGCAAAAGTGGATGCGATCCATGTCGACCAACTGTTTCGTGGGCAAGCTGTTGCTTTGCGCTTTCCCAGCTTCAATCAGCGTGAAACTCCTGAATTGGACGGTCAGGTCATCAATGTCTCGGCGGATACGTTTATTGACGAGGCAACGGGTTTCACCTTCTACCGTGCAGAACTGGTTCCGGACGAAGGGCAACTTGATCGCTTGAATGGGCAAACTCTGCTACCGGGCATGCCGGTTGAAGCAATGATCAAGACGGATGAACGCACACCTCTGTCTTATCTGACCAAACCGCTGACCGACTATTTCAACAGGGCATTCCGGGAATAGGGCGTTGTGTAGCAAACTCAGCGTAGGCCGCGGGATACGCTGACTGGGGCAACCTGTCTCGGTCTGGTGTCTTGCAATTTCCAGAAACTTAGTATACCGCGGCATACAAAATGCGCACCGGGGTGCCAGAATCCCTTTTGACCCCGTGCGCTCAAGCACCTTCTAACGCTAATACGTCGGGATAGCCATGAGCCTGTATACTGATTACCTTGCTGAAATCGAAACGCGTAAAGAGCAGCGGCTGAACCCCAAACCCATCGAAGACGCGTCGCTGACCGAAGAAATCGTTGCCCAGATAAAGGACACAAGCAATCCGCACCGTGCGGACTCGTTGAACTACTTTATCTACAACACCCTGCCTGGTACCACCAGCGCAGCCGGCGCCAAGGCGAAGTTCCTCAAAGAGATCATTCTGGGTGAGGCGGTTGTTCAGGAAATCTCTCAGGCGTTTGCCTTTGAACTGCTGTCACATATGAAAGGCGGCCCCTCGGTCGAGGTTCTGCTGGATCTGGCCCTCGGGCAGGATGCTGACATTGCGGCGCAGGCGGCTGAGGTTCTGAAGACTCAGGTCTTCCTCTACGATGCCGATACCGACCGCCTGAAAGCTGCGCTTGAGGCTGGCAGCCCGGTTGCCCGGGATATTCTGGAAAGCTATGCAAAGGCCGAGTTCTTTACCAAGCTTCCCGACATCGATGAAGAGATTCAGATCGTCACCTATGTCGCCGCCGAAGGAGACATCTCGACCGACCTGCTGTCACCCGGCAATCAGGCGCATTCGCGCTCGGATCGGGAACTGCACGGCAAATGCCTTATCTCGGAAAGGGCGCAGCAGGAAATCCAGGACCTGAAAATCCAGCACCCCGACAAGCGCGTGATGCTGATTGCGGAAAAAGGCACCATGGGTGTGGGTTCGTCCCGGATGTCTGGTGTAAACAACGTCGCGCTGTGGACGGGTCAACAGGCCAGCCCCTATGTGCCTTTCGTGAACATCGCCCCGGTTGTTGCGGGCACAAATGGCATTTCACCGATTTTCCTGACCACCGTTGGCGTGACCGGCGGTATCGGCATCGACCTGAAAAACTGGGTCAAGAAAGTCGACGAAGACGGGAACGCGATTCTGAACAATGACGGAAACCCGGTCCTTGAAGAGAAGTACTCGGTTGCAACAGGCACGGTTCTCAAGATCAACACCAAGGATCAAAAACTCCTGAGCGAAGATGGTGAAGAACTGGTGGACGTGTCGTCGTCTTTCACGCCGCAAAAAGTGGAATTCATGAAGGCGGGCGGCTCTTACGCTATCGTCTTTGGCAAAAAGCTTCAGACATTCGCGGCGGAAACGCTGGGGGTAGAAGCGCCTTTGGTCTTTGCGGCATCCAAGGAAATCAGCCACGAGGGTCAAGGCCTGACCGCGGTCGAGAAAATCTTCAACAAGAACGCCGTGGGCGCAACGCCAGGCAAGACTTTGCACGCCGGTTCGGACGCGCGCGTAAAGGTCAACATCGTCGGTTCGCAGGACACCACCGGTCTGATGACCGCGCAGGAGCTTGAGGCGATGGCAGCAACCGTCATCTCACCGACCGTCGACGGGGCGTATCAGTCCGGCTGTCATACCGCGTCGGTCTGGGATCTTAAGGCGCAAGCGAATATCCCGAAGCTGATGCAGTTCATGCACAGTTTCGGCCTGATAACGGCCCGTGACCCCAAGGGGGACTATCACGCGATGACCGACGTGATCCACAAGGTCCTGAATGACATCACGGTCGATGATTGGGCGATCATCATCGGCGGTGACTCGCACACACGTATGTCCAAGGGTGTGGCCTTCGGGGCCGACTCGGGCACCGTTGCGTTGGCGCTGGCGACGGGTGAGGCGACCATGCCGATCCCGGAATCTGTCAAAGTGACCTTCAAAGGCACCATGGCCGATCACATGGATTTCCGCGACGTCGTGCACGCCACGCAAGCGCAGATGCTCAAGCAGTTCGGGGACAACGTGTTCCAGGGCCGTGTGATCGAGGTGCATATCGGAACCCTGCTGGCCGACCAGGCCTTCACCTTCACCGACTGGACCGCCGAGATGAAAGCCAAGGCCTCGATCTGTATCTCGCAGGACGACACATTGGTTGAATCGCTGGAAATCGCCAAAAGCCGCATTCAGATCATGATCGACAAGGGTATGGACAATGAAAACCAGACCTTGAAAGGCCTGATCGACATCGCGGACAAGCGGATTGCCCAGATCAAATCCGGTGAAAAACCTGCCCTGTCGCCTGATGACACTGCAGAATACTTTGCCGAGGTGGTTGTAGACCTGGATGAGATCAACGAGCCAATGATCGCGGACCCGGATGTGAACAACGCGGATGTGTCGAAACGCTATACCCACGACACCATTCGCCCGATTTCATACTACGGGGCTGAAAAGAAAGTGGATCTTGGCTTTGTCGGGTCCTGCATGGTTCACAAAGGCGACATGAAGATCGTGGCCCAGATGCTGCGCAATCTGGAAAAGACCACCGGCAGCGTCGAGTTCAAGGCTCCGCTGGTTGTTGCCGCACCGACCTACAACATCGTCGATGAGTTGAAGGCCGAAGGGGACTGGGACGTGCTTCAGAAATACTCGGGCTTTGAGTTCGATGATTTTGCCCCCAAGACCGCTGCGCGCACCGAGTACGAGAATATCCTGTATCTCGAGCGCCCCGGTTGCAACCTGTGCATGGGCAATCAGGAAAAGGCGGCCAAGGGTGACACCGTTCTGGCGACCTCGACCCGTCTGTTCAAAGGCCGGGTTGTCGAGGACTCGGCTGATAAAAAGGGCGAGTCTCTGTTGGCTTCGACTCCGGTCGTCGTGCTGTCGGCCATCCTGGGCCGAACTCCGACGGTCGAGGAGTACAAGACATCCGTTGAAGGTATCGACCTGACCAAGTTCGCCCCGCCGCGAGAAAAGAACGCGGCAACAGCGTCGGCGCATTACTAAGCCCGCGCCCACTTAGGCTCTTGTCCCTTGCTGCGCGCGGTCGTTGAACGACCGCGCGCAGATGTTTTCAGGGCCGTTTTGCCGGTGTGTTGTAGCTATTGCCCTTTTTCCGGGAACATGGCCGCCAAACCCTCAGCACTGGCGGGGCAGATACCCCGCTCGGTGATCAGGCCTGTGACAAGCCGGTTTGGCGTGACGTCAAACGCAGGGTTGCCCACGTCCGAGCCATCAGGAATGACGCAAACATCACCAAGGCCCGCATCCGTCATGCCGAAAACATGCGAGATTTCTCGATCCGCACGATCCTCGATCGGAATCTCGGCAACCCCGTCGCGCAAGGTCCAGTCGATGGTTGGTGAGGGTAGTGCCACGTAGAACGGCACATTGTTGTCATGCGCGGCCAACGCCTTCAGATAAGTGCCGATCTTATTGCAGACATCACCCGTGGCTGTCGTGCGATCCGTACCGGTGATCACCAGATCAACCAGACCGTGCTGCATCAGGTGCCCGCCCGCATTGTCCACGATGTATTGATGGCTGATGCCATGCTCGCCCAGTTCCCACGCGGTCAGCGCGCCCTGATTTCTGGGCCGGGTCTCATCCACCCAGACATGGATGGGCAGACCCGCATTATGCGCCTGATACATCGGGCTTGTAGCGGTGCCCCAATCCACGGTCGCCAGCCATCCGGCGTTGCAATGGGTCAACAAACGCACCGGCTCGCCCGCCGGTTTGCGGGCGGCAATCTCTTGGATCAACGCAAGCCCTTGTTCGCCGATGCGGCGGTTGATCTCGACATCCTCTTCGCAAATCTCGTCTGCCAGGGCCCATGCCGCGTCTGCGCGCTGATCCGCAGACAAGGGTATCAAGACGTCCCGGCACCGCTGCAAAGCCCAGTTCAGGTTCACAGCTGTCGGGCGGGTTGCGTTCAACACGGACGCAGAATGTTCCAGGTTGGGATTCGAGGGATCACGCGACATTGCCTCGGCCATGCCATAGGCTGCTGTTGCTCCTATCAATGGCGCGCCGCGCACCCACATTTCACGGATCGCAACCGCAAACTCTTCGAGCGACGAGAGTCTGGCAATCCGGAACTCATGCGGCAGCCAGCGTTGATCAATTATTCTGACTTCGCCACTTGGGTCGTCTCGCCAGATCGAGTGGTAGTGGATACCGCCAATTTTCATGTTACGTCCTCCGATCCGGATCCTCTGGCGCACCGTACAGATCGGGCCCCATCCATTCCGGCACACGTTCCAGTATTTTCACCCAAGCCTCAAGCGCCGCTGAGTTGTTTTCACTCGGGACACATAAAACCCGAACGATCAAAGATCGGCCAATGCCATGGCAGCATATGCAGGTGGCATCAGGACGCGCCGCCAGCCCCCCAGTGGGAAACGCCCTGGAATCTTGGTCATGACCTCGGGCAACCCGCTGTCGTGCCCCAACGCCAACCGTGCCAAAGCCCGCCCACTATATGTGCCCATTGCAACGCCATTGCCATGGAAGGCAAATCCCGCCAACAGCCCGGTTTGTTCCGGGATCGGCCCAACATAGGGCACCAAGTCCCGCGACAGGCAGACCATGCCAGACCAGCTATGAGAGATGTCCACCCGAGACCACGCCGGGAACATGCGTCTGAAATCGCTCTGAACCTGTTGCCGGATCGCCGTTTCGCGCCGAGGCGACGACCACAACCCGCCGCGCATGCCAAACAGGAATCGCCCATCCGGCATCAGGCGAAAATAGTGCAGCAGATGGCGCGTATCGTAGGACATCTGGTCCGAGGTCCAGCCTTGATCCTCCTGTTCAGCCCTCGACAATGGTCGGGTGACAAGCACTGTGGATTGGGCCGGCATGTAGCGGCTGGACATCCACGCCGGAATATCTTCGCTGGAATACCCATTGGTGCAGATCAAAACCTTTTCGGCCCGGATCTGACCCTTGGGGGTTCGCAGAACAAACCCGGTCCCGGTCTTTTGCACCCCAAGAACGGGGCTGCACTGAAAGAACACGGCACCCCGCGCCTGCGCAGCATCGGACAGGCCAAACAGATACTTGCGGGGGTTCAGGCCAAACCCGACCCGAGAGGTATACCCCCCAAAAAACGGCCCATTCAGGCCCAACGCGGGCAACTCTGCCGCTTCATGCAAGGTACCGTCTTCTTCGGCGGTGCGCCGCAGCTTTTCCATGGCGCGCCGAGAATGGGCCAGCTGGGTTTCACCGTTTGAATGCCGGTCCACGTCGATTTTGTGGCGATCCAGAAGGTCCGAAACCAAATCTACCGCATTGCCTTCTGCTTTGGCATAGGCCTGCGCGGCAGCCTGACCAAAGCGACGCGCCATCAACTTGTGGCTCAGCTTTGAGCCACCCAAACAGCAGAACCCGCCATTGCGCCCCGAGGCACCCCACCCCGGTGTTTCAGCCTCGCACACGGCGACCGACGTGGAGTTTTCGGCCAGATGCAAAGCCGCAGACGCTCCGGTAAAACCTCCACCAACAATGGCGACGTCAACCCGCAGATCACCTTGCTGTTCGGGCCAGTCCGGGCTGGGTATGGTTTCATCCCACCAGCACCCCTGCCTTGGCCCTGCACCATAGGTGTAGTCTGGAAAAATCCGTTTCATTCGACGCGAACAGCAGCCATCTCGTCCTGTTTCTGCCGCATCATGGCGCGTTTGGTCACCAAAGAGGCCGTGATGACACCGATTGTCACAACCGCGATCATCATCGTCGACAGCGCGTTGATTTCAGGGCTTACGCCCAGTCGGACTGCCGAGAATATCCTCATCGGCAAGGTCGTCGCAGAGGGTCCCGAGGTAAAGGAGGCAATCACCAGATCATCCAAGGACAAGGTAAACGCCAGCAACCAGCCTGAAATCACGGCAGGCGCAATGATCGGCAGCGTCACCAGACGGAACGCCTGCGCGGGCGAACAGCCCAGATCCAGCGCGGCCTCTTCCAGTGACTGATCAAAGGTCACAAGGCGCGAGGACACGACGACCGACACAAAGCACATCGAAAAGGTCGTGTGCGCCAAAACGATTGTCAGGATGCCCCTGTCCAACCCGATGCCGATGAACAGCAGCAACAAGGACAGGCCAGTGATCACCTCGGGCATCACCAGCGGGGCATAGATCATGCCAGAGAACAGCGTGCGGCCAAAGAAACGCCCACCCCGAACCAAGACGTAGGCTGCGGCGGTGCCAAGAATGGTTGCGATTGTCGACGAGAACACCGCAACGCGCAGGGTCACCCATGCGGCATCCAGAAGCTGCTGATTCTGGAAAAGCTCGCCATACCATTTGGTCGAGAAACCCGCCCAGACCGTCACCAGCTTGCTTTCATTGAAGCTGTAGATGATCAGGATCAGCATCGGGATATACAGAAATGCAAACCCCAGCGTCAGCGAGACCGCATTGAACCAGCTCAGCCTGTTCATTGCTCAGCCTCCGTCTGCTTTTGCTGATTCCGCTGGAACAGCACAATCGGGATCACGAGGATCAACAACAAAACCACGGCCACAGCACTGGCCACAGGCCAGTCGCGGTTCGAGAAGAATTCCTCCCACAGCACTTTACCGATCATCAGAGTGCCGGACCCGCCCAGCAATGAGGGGATCACGAACTCGCCGATCACGGGGATCATGACCAAGAAGCAACCCGCGATGATACCGGGACGCGACAGCGGGATGGTCACCAGCCAAAAGGCCTGAATACGGGAACAGCCAAGGTCTTCTGCGGCCTCGATCAGTGATCCGTCCATACGCTCCAGAGACGAATAGATCGGCAGGATCATGAAGGGCAGATAGGTGTAGACAATCCCGATATAGACCGCCGTATTGGTGTTCAGGATGGTCAGCGGGGTCGAGATGATACCCGTCCACAGCAGAAGCTGGTTCAGATAGCCTTCGTTCGACAGGATGCCCATCCAGGCATAGACGCGGATCAGAAAGGACGTCCAGAAGGGCAGGATGACCAGCATCATCAGCGTCGGTCGCCATTCCTCGGGCGCGCGCGCCATGCCATAGGCGATCGGGTAGCCCACCAGCAACGTGAAGAAGGTCGAGATCAGGGCGATTTTGACGCTGGAAAGATACGCTTTCCAATACAGGTCATCTTCGGTCAGCCAGACGAAGTTTTCGAAATCCAGCTGGCTGAAAAACTCTTTGATACCGGACCACCCCTGCGACAGGTCCAACGTCGGTGTATAGGGCGGAATTGCCAATTCGGTGTCGGACAGAGAGATTTTCAGCACAATGAAAAACGGCACCATGAACAGCGCCAGCAGCCAGACGTAAGGAACGGCAATCAGAAGGGCGCGGCGCATCAGTTCGCCAGCAGAACCGCGGCCGTTGCTGTCCAGGACAGCCAGACCGGGTCTTCCCAAGTAAACGACCGACGCGAGATGCGGCGTGTGTTTGCGGACTGCGCCTTGATGACCGTGCCGTCGGGCAATTCGACATAATAGGTCGACAGGTTACCCAGATAGGCGATGTCCAGCACCTTGCCCTGTACCGCATTGATGGCCTCGGCCGGACGGTCTGCCGAGATCGTCACTTTCTCGGGCCGAATTGCCAGATGGCAGGATTGACCGTTCGAAAACTCCCGCGCCGAGGTCCCAGTCAGAGGCGCCTGACCTTCGGCCCAAGCGATCTGATACGTGTCCTCGCCGGTCGATGTCGTCCGGCCTGCGATAATGTTCACGTCCCCTATGAAATCCGCGACATAGACCGAATTCGGGCTCTCATAGATCCGGTCGGGTGTTGCGACCTGCATCAACTGCCCCTGATCCATAACGGCCACGCGGCTGGCGACGGTCATGGCTTCTTCTTGGTCGTGGGTAACGATCACAAATGTTGTGCCCGTTTTTTCCTGAATATCCATCAATTCAAACTGGGTGTCCTGCCGGAGCTTTTTGTCCAGCGCTCCCAACGGTTCATCAAGCAACAGCAGTTTTGGCGCTTTGGCCAAGGACCGCGCCAGCGCCACCCGTTGTCTCTGACCGCCCGAGATCTGATGCGGTTTGCGCCGCGCGAATTGTTCCAGACGGGTCAGGCGCAACATCTCTTCGACCCGGTCTTCAAGGTCATGTTTGGGCATTTTGTCCCGGCGCAGACCAAAGGCGATATTGTCCCAGATGCTTAGGTGAGGGAACAGCGCATAGGACTGGAACATCATGTTCACCGGGCGCTTGTTCGGTGGAACCGAGTCAATGTCCTGACCGCCCAGCATGATATGCCCTTGGGTGGGCGTTTCGAACCCCGCCAGCATGCGCATCATCGTGGTCTTGCCGCAGCCGGATGGCCCGAGCAGGGCGAAAAACTCCCGCTCAAAAATGTCCAGCGACAGGTTATCGATGGCTGTGAAGCTGCCGAACCTCTTGGTGACATTCTGGAACTGGATCAAGGGTTTCGCCTGCGGGTCTTCCCACGGCGTAAAGACATCAGCGTTCAAATCGGCCCCCGTTTGTCTGTACGGACAAATTGCACGCGGGGCGGTCAGCCCGCCCCGCAAATATGGATCAGGTGCCTGACTTGATCTTGGTCCAGAGACGGGTCACGACCCGCTGTGTTTTCGACGGGTAAGGCGTCGTGATGTACAGGTTCTGCATCGTGGCATCATCCGGGTAGATCGCCGGATCGCCAATGACGTCTTCAGCAAGAAACTCCTGCGAGGCCTTGTTGCCATTGGCGTAGTAGACATAGTTCGACGCGGCGGCCATGTTGTTGGCATCCAGGATGAAATCCAGGAACTTGTGCGCACCTTCGGGGTTCGGCGCATCCACAGGAATTGCCATTTGGTCAAACCACATCAGCGAGCCTTCTGCGAAGGGATGATACTCAATCTCAACCCCGTTGTCGGCCTCAGCCGCGCGATCGCGTGCCTGAAGGATGTCTCCCGACCAACCCACGGCCACGCAGATATCCCCATTGGCAAGCGCATTGATGTATTCCGAGCTATGGAACTTCTGGATATGCGGGCGAACGCTGGCCAGAACCTCTTCGGTCTTGCCGATTACATCGGTGTCGTGGCTGTCCGGGTCCTCGCCCAGATATTGCAGGACCATTGGAATGATCTCGGCAGGGGCATCCAGAAAATGCACGCCACATGCGGCCAACTTTTCCATGTTTTCCGGTTTCAGAACAAGATCCATGCTGTTCAGCGCGACATCTTCGCCCAGAATCTCCTGCACCTTGCCGACGTTCACGCCGATCCCGGTGGTACCCCACATGTAGTTGATCGAGAACGCATTGTTCGGATCATAGCCTGCCGTGCGTTCCTGAATCACATCCCAAAGATTGCCTGTGTTTGCAAGCTTTGCGCTGTCCAGTTCCTGAAACGCACCAGCCTGAATCTGTCGCTGAAGGAACGTGCCCGACGGAACAACCACGTCATAACCCGATCCACCAGCCAGCATCTTGGTTTCCAGAACCTCGTTGCTGTCAAACACGTCGTAGATCAGCGTCAGACCTGTTTCTTCCTCGAACTTTTCCAAAAGGTCCTCATCAATGTAATCGGACCAGTTATAAACACGCACCTCTTCGGCAAAGGCCGCCGAAGTCCCCAATGCGATGACCGCTGTCAGTGTCAGCGTTTTGATTGACATTTCTTTCTCCCTGCAAGTGTCCGGGTATTTTCCCGGTTTTTTGGATTTGATCAAGTTTTGCGTTTTTCAGTTCTACCGTTTATGGTTTCACGACCGGCTTCACCCGGCAAGCCAACGGCCTTCAAACTGGAAAGAACCAATTGGATTTGATCAAAAATAAGGCATCCGCACCGCAGATGGACGACAAGAAAAGCCCAGTGCATGAACAAGTGTACAGGACTCTTAAATCCCAGATTCTGTTTGGCGATCTGGTTCCGGGCCAGCCCGTGACCATCCAGGGCCTTACTGATTCGCTTGGAGTGGGAATGACACCTGTGCGCGAGGCGATCCGACGGTTGATCTCGGATGGGGCGTTGGTCTTTCAGGGCAATCGCAGGGTCAGTGTTCCACTGGTTTCCGATGCCGATATCGCACAGATGACCTTTGCAAGAAAATCAATAGAATCAGAGCTTTCAAGGCTTGCGGCAGACAAGATCAGCGCCAAGGATATTGACGCTTTGGAACAGATTGACCAGCGCCTCGACCGCATGATCGCCGATGGCGATGTCAGCGGCTATCTGCATTTGAACTATGCTTTTCACGAAGCCCTGTATGCGCACGCAGACGCTCCGATTCTGCACGATCTGGCCGAACGTTTGTGGCTGCGATTCGGTCCGTCGCTGAGGGTGGTCAGCGGGCGGTTCGGCACGCAAAGCCTGCCAGACAGGCACAAGGATATTATTGCAGCCTTGCGCAAAGGCGACGCCGAAGCCACTGCGTTGGCGACTGCACAAGACATCGAACAAGGGATGGAGCTGATGGTCGGCGCGCTGACCACCGCCTAGGACCATGTGATTCGATTGACAGCAAAAAATTTGATCATATTGTGATCGGCAATTGCTGTAGGAGGCTTCCGTATGTCCACCATCACCAACCACATGCCCACGGCCGAGTTGCAAGCTCTGGACGCAGCGCATCACATCCATCCGTTTTCGGCCAACGGCGCGTTGGGTCAGGAGGGCGCACGAGTCATCACCCGCGCCAAGGGTGTCTACCTGACCGACAGCGAAGGCGAAGAGATTCTGGACGCCATGGCAGGCCTGTGGTGCGTGAACATCGGCTATGGCCGCGACGAGCTGGCCGACGTGGCCGCGCGGCAGATGCGCGAACTGCCCTATTACAACACCTTTTTCAAGACGACGCATGTTCCGGCCATCGCTCTGGCCGCCAAGATTGCCGAACTGGCACCCGGTGATCTGAACCATGTCTTCTTTGCCGCAGGCGGATCCGAGGCCAACGACACCAACATCCGTCTGGTGCGCACCTATTGGGCCGAAAAAGGCCAACCCGACAAGAACATCATCATCAGCCGCCACAATGCCTATCATGGCTCATCGGTGGGATCCGCGTCGCTGGGTGGCATGGCCGGTATGCACGCACAGGGCGGCATCCCGATCCCGAACATTCACCACATCAACCAACCAAACTGGTGGGCCGAGGGCGGTGACATATCACCCGAGGAATTCGGCCTGTCCCGCGCCCGCGAACTGGAAGACGCCATCCTTGAACTTGGCGAGGACCGCGTTGCAGCCTTCATAGCCGAACCCGTCCAGGGCGCAGGCGGCGTGATCGTCGCGCCGGACAGTTACTGGCCCGAAGTTCAGCGCATCTGCGACAAGTACGACATCCTGCTGATCGCAGATGAAGTGATCTGTGGTTTTGGTCGCACCGGGAATTGGTTCGGCTCGCAAACCGTTGGAATCAAACCGCATATCATGACCATCGCCAAGGGCCTCAGCTCAGGCTACGCCCCCATTGGCGGATCCATCGTCAACGACGAGATCGCCGAAGTGATCGGCGGTACCGAGTTCAACCACGGCTATACCTATTCCGGCCACCCGGTTGCGGCCGCCGTGGCCCTTGAAAACCTTCGCATTCTCGAAGAAGAGAAAATCGTCGATCATGTCCGGGACGTGGCCGCGCCATATCTCAAAAAGAAATGGGAGGCGTTGACCGATCACCCTCTGGTCGGTGAGGCCAAGATCGTCGGCATGATGGCCTCGATCGCGCTGACGCCTGACAAGGCCAGCCGCGCCAAGTTCGCGTCGGCCCCCGGCACAGTCGGCTACATCTGTCGCGACCGCTGCTTTGCCAACAACCTGATCATGCGCCATGTGGGCGACCGGATGATCATCTCTCCGCCTTTGATCCTGACCCCTTCGGATATCGACGAGATGTTCGTTCGGATCTACAAGTCATTGGATGAAGCCCAGGCAGAGATTATCGCACAAGGGCTGATGAAGGCGGCCTCCTGATCCGCACAGCTTCATCTGGCCAAAAATATCCCGGGGGAGACGCCGGATGGCGGCGGGGGCAGAGCCCCCGTTTCTACCGCAACCGCTCAAGCAACCGCATGGATGCATAGCCATCGGGTATCAGTCCCTGCGCCATCTGGTAGGCCCGTACAGCGTCGATCGTGTTGGGCCCAATGCGTCCGTCAATGGACTGGGTATCAAACCCGGCCCGGGTCAGTCGCGTTTGCAATTCTTTCTTTTCAGTAAAGCTCAGCGCGCGGTCATCACGTGGCCAGTCCGCCTGGAAACGAGCGCGCCCGCTCAGACGATCAGACAGATGACCGATCCCGATCACATAGGCATCGGCCCCGTTGTATTTCTCAATGACGCTGAAATTGTCAAAGATCATCAGCGCCACGCCTTGCCCACCGGCGGGTAGCAGAATTGCGGCCTGCCCATAGTCCTTGACGGGCTTGCCGTCACGCCCAACCACACCTCGCACGGCCCACTCTGAGGGCATCAAAGTGTAGTCCCGTTTGGCTGATGCAAAATCGAATCCATCCGGCAAACGCACTTCGACACCCCAGGGCTGCCCTTTGGTCCAGCCATGCCGTGCCAGATAGGCCGCTGCCGAGGCAAGCGCGTCCGTCGGATCTTCGGACCAGATATCGCGCCGTCCGTCACCATCGAAATCGACCGCATGGTCCAGATACGAGGTTGGCATAAATTGCGTATGACCCATCGCCCCGGCCCAACTGCCCACCATGCGACCCGCGCTGACATCTCCGGCCTGAACGATCCGCAACGCGGCAACCAGTTGAGTTTCAAAGAACGAGGCACGCCGTGCATCAAAGGCCAGAGTGGCAAGCGATCGGATGGTCTGGTTGCTACCCCGGTAGGAACCGAACGACGTCTCAAGACCCCAGATGGCGGTCACAACCTCTTTCTCGACACCATATCGCGCCTCGATCTGCCGTAGCACGCGACGATGCTGGTCGAGGGCCGCGCTGCCATTCGCAACGCGTGTGTCCGACACGGCCGCGTCCAGATACTCCCAGATCGGTTTCGAGAACTCGGCCTGATTTCGGTCGCGCCGGATGACGTCCTTGTCATAGGTCAGCCCCGTCAGGGACGTGTTCAGAGTTCGTTGCGATATACCCTGCTCAACTGCCCGGCCTTGAAAGGCCCCAAGCCAGGCCTGAAACCGCGCATTTCCGGCCGACGACACCCGAACCACCTCAGCCGAAGGTCGCGGGACCGGACGGATTGAAACCGTCACATCCGCAGACGCCAATTGTATTGATCCCTCCAACGGCCGGTTTTCGGGCCTCAGAGAGGTTTCTGTTGCATCCGCCTGCACCATGGATGCCCACAATGCGGCGGTCATGACGCCACCTATGCATTTACGCATTCCGATTTTTCCTGATTACTGCTCAGGTTCAGGATAACGCAAAACCGTCGATTTACAAAGCGCCCCACTCGACCTCTTGCGACCCTGCGCATCTGGCAACAGTGCGGCCCGCAGGGTCCTAGCCTGAAATCTTGCGTCCCCCTTGCCAGACGCCCAGCAAATCCCCTTCGGGACCGATATGCAGCACATGCGCCAGCGCCCCCTGGGTCAGACGCCCATTCAACGGATGCGTCACACAGCGGGCATGAGCCTCCACCATTGACTTCAAACCGGCCCGCGCAATGCTTCGGCAAATGAGTAACTTTCGGCATACAAGCGGCAGGTTTCCTTGAACTTCAAGGCTGCATGCTCGGACGCAGCGAAGGTCAGACGTCGACCCAGCGCGAACAAAGACGGTTTCCAGCGGATCTCTGCACGCAGCTCAGGCCAATCGATGCGGGCGGCCCGCGGGCGGTTTCAGGTGGCACCAGGCCTCATGTTGGGACAAAAAGACCTGCCCGCTCAAGGTGGCCAATAGGTGAGATTGCTTCAGCCGATCCATCACCGGTCCTTTGACCTCTGACAGATGGAACCTGAGGCCTTTTTCCTTCAAATCACGATTGATCGCCTCAAGGCTTTCGAGGGCCGAAAAATCCACCTCGTTGACGGCCGAGAACATCAGGATCACATCGCGTAGATCGGGATCATCGGCAATTCGGGCGGTGACAATATCCTGCAGGAAGCGCGCGTTCACGAAATAGAGGCTTTCATCGACACGAAGGGTCACCAAGGTCGGGACCGTTTCCACCGCGTGCCGACGGATATTGCGGAAATGCTGGGTGCCGGGGACAAGCCCAACCTCGGCCACATGTGGGCGCGACGTCTTGTAGAGGTGCAACAAGATCGAGATCGCCACACCTGAGGCCACCCCCAGCTCGACCCCGAAACACAAGGTCAAAAGGATAGTGGCGACGACGGCCACGAAATCGGCCCGGAAGGACCCCAACGTCTTTTTCAGGATCGAAAGATCAACAAGGCTGAGAACCGCAACGATTATGGTTGCGGCCAATGTGGCTTTGGGCAGGTAATACACCAGCGGGGTCAGCGCCACTGCGGCGATGGTCAACCCGATCGCGGTAAAGGCCCCAGCGGCAGGTGTTTCCGCCCCGGCGTCGGAGTTGACAACCGAACGCGCAAATCCACCGGTCACCGGATAGCCACCGGTGAAGGCTGCGCCAAGATTGGCAGCCCCAAGCCCGATCAACTCTTGATCCGGATTGATGCGCTGCTGTTTTTTGGCGGCGAGCGTTTGCGCAACGGATACGCTTTCGACAAAGCCGATCACCGAGATGAGGATCGCCGGCAGGATAAGTGCGCCCAGAAGATCCGGCGCAAACCCCGGCAATGTCAGCGGAGGCAAGCTCTGCGGAACAGCGCCCACGATCTGAACCCCCTGCCCCGCCAAATCGAACCCCCAGACGGCCAGGGTGGTTGCAATCACGGCCGCCACGGGACCTGCCTTTGTCAGGATATTGCCCAGCACTGGCGGCACACCGAGGCGTTGCAATGTCGGTTTGAGGAACCGCCGCGCCCAGAACAAGAAACCGATGGTCGAAAGGCCAATCACAAGCGTCGTCCAGTTGACCTGTTGCACATGGCTGAACAGTGACCCGATCATCTGGGGCAGGGTATGCCCGTGGGCATCGATACCAAGGATATGTTTCAACTGGCTGGTGGCAATCAGAATGCCCGAGGCCGCGATGAACCCGGCGATCACCGGATGGCTGAGGACGTTGGCCAGAAACCCGAGGCGCAGCAAACCCATCAACAGCAAAAAGCCGCCGGACAAAAAGGCCAGCGTCAGCGCGGCGACTGCATATCCCGCTGTCCCCTGTTCGGCAACTTGTCCCAGCGCCGAGGCGGTCAACAGCGACACGACGGCTACGGGTCCTACAGCAAGCGCACGGCTGGTGCCAAAAACGGCATACAGCAGGATCGGGGCAATTGACGCATAGATCCCTGCCTCAGGTGGCAGACCAGCCAGTAAGGCATAAGCCAGCGATTGCGGGATCAGCATGATCGTGACGATGACAGCAGCCACCAGATCACTGGACAGCGCCTGGCGGTCATAGCGACGTCCCCAATCGAGAATGGGGAAATAACTGCGGAGGTCTGGCATTCTGGCGCTTTCAGTCATTGAGACTGCGGCGTTGCGACAAACGCATCACCGCAGTCAGGGATCGGTCCTTGGTCGCCCACATGACGGGCTGAATGGTGGCTTAGTCGGCGGACACTCTTAGTTTCTCGGGTTTGGCCATCCATTCCTTGCCCTTCAGCATTGCCTTCCAATAGATCGGTGGCAGCATGGTTTCCTTGAGGAACCAGGCGGCCCGGGTTGGCTTGGTGCCATCGATCAGAAACGAGGGAAAGCTGGGCTTCAGCACGCCCCCATAGCCAAATTCGGCCAGCACGATCTTGCCGCGTTCAACTGTCAGCGGGCACGAGCCATACCCGTCATATTGCGCAACGGCCGAGCGTCCGGCGATGTCCGCAACGATATTATCTGCCACGGTCGGCGCCTGTTTGCGGGCAGCCGCGGCGGTCTTGGCATTGGGCGCGTTCATCACATCGCCAAGCGACCAGATATTGTCGAACTGGCTGTGACGCAGCGTGGCCTGATCCACATCGACCCAGCCTGCCGAATCCGCCAATGGCGAGACACGGATGAAATCCGGCGCCGACTGCGGCGGGCAGACATGGATCATGTCGAATTCAACCGTAACCGTCGTGGGTTCGGCTTCGGGTTGGCAGACCGAAAACGTCGCAGTCTTGCCCACCCCATCCACAGCTTTGAGGTTGTGAAAGTAGTTCAGGGTTGCGTCGTATTTCTCGACATAGGCTTCCAATGCAGGGACATAGTCCTTGACGCCGAACAGGACCCCGCCCGCGTTCATGAACTGGATGTCGATCTTGTCCAACACACCGCGCCGCCACCAGGCGTCACCGGACAGATACATCGCCTTTTGCGGCGCCCCCGCGCATTTGATCGGCATGGGTGGCTGCGTAAACACTGCCCGCCCAGAGTTCAGGTTCTGGACCAGGTTCCAGGTGTAGGGCGCAAGGTCGTAGCGATAGTTCGAGGTCACGCCGTTGCGGCCCAGCGTCTCTTCCAGACCCTCAACAGCGGCCCAGTCAAGCTTGAGCCCGGGGCAAACCACAAGGCGATCATATTTCACGACGCGGCAACCATCGAGGATGACGGCGTTGGCCTCGGGTTCAAAGGCGGCCACGGCCGATTTCAGCCAATGCACGCCTTTGGGAATGAGGCTGCCCATGGTCTTTGCGGTTTGCTGCGGCTCAAAAACACCGGCGCCCACCATGGTCCAACCGGGCTGGTAATAGTGGATATCTGCCGGGTCGATCACAGCAATATCGAGATCGGGTTTGCGGGACTTGAGGCTTGCGGCGACAGAGATACCGCCTGCTCCGCCCCCGACGATAACCACGTCAAAATACGCATCGCCCGTATCGGTCGGCGTCTTGCCCCCATTGGCGATGCGGCGCGCTACGCCGTTCATGTCATACCCTGCCGCCTTGGTTGCAGCCAGAATGTCAGAGATCGGCCGGGTCGTGGCCTCGTGGAACGACCACAACGTCGCCGAACGCGTGCCGGTGCGGCAGTAGGCCAGCACCGGTCGCGGTATGTCCTGCAGCGCATCGGAGAACGCGCCTACATCCTCGTCCCGCACCAGTCCGCTTTCGATCGGAACATAGCGGGCGGTCAGCCCTTCGGCCAACGCTGCGGTCTCGATTTCTTCAAAACTGGGCTGGTCGGCACCTTCCCCATCCGGACGATTGCAGATGATCGACCGATATCCGCGCGCGGCGATGTCTTTCAGGTCATCTCGGGTGATTTGCGGGCTGACCGAAAACTGCGGTGAGAGGGTTTTGATATCCATGATCCTTCCTTTCCACGCGCCTCAAAGAGCGTTGACCGGCACTTTGAGCATCGGGTTCCCATCAGGGTCGGTGGGCACTTCGCCTGCGCGCATGTTCACCTGCAGCGAGGGAATGATGAGTTTCGGCATGGTCAGTTGCGCATCCCGCTCGGTGCGGAACTTGACGAATTCCTCTTTTGTCTTGCCGCCGCCGACGTGGATATTGTGTGCCTTTTCTTCGGCCACCGTAGTTTCCCAGCGAATTTCGCGCCCATTGGGACCATAGTCGTGACACATGAACAGGCGGGTCTCATCTGGCAGGGCCAGCACTTTCATGATCGAATCGTAGAGTGTTTCCGCCGAGCCGCCCGGAAAGTCGCAACGGGCCGAGCCACCATCGGGCATGAAAAGCGTATCACCCACAAAAGCGGCATCACCCATCACGTGCACCATGCAGGCCGGGGTATGACCGGGGGTGTACATGGCAAAGCACTGCATACCGCCGACAGTATAGGTATCGCCGTCTTCGAACAGTGCGTCGAACTGGCTACCATCACGCTGGAACTCGGTGCCTTCGTTGAAGACCTTTCCGAACACATCCTGAACCACGGTAATCTTGGAGCCAACGCCAATCTTGCCGCCCAGCCGTTCCTGCAGATACGGCGCGGCGCTCAGGTGATCGGCGTGCACATGGGTCTCGATGATCCATTCCAACTTAAGCCCTTGGCGCTCGATCTCGCGGATCAGCGTGTCGGCGTGGTCAAAGGTGATCCGTCCGGCGGCATAGTCGATATCCATCACGCTATCGACAATGGCGCAGCTATCCGAGGCGGGATCCTTGACGATGTAGCTGATGGTGTTGGTGGCCTCGTCAAAAAATGCCTGAACTTCAGGTTTGACGGCGATATTGACGGGATAGTCGGTCATGTATGTGTCCTCCCAGGACAATCAGGCGGTCTGCGCGCCGCGCGCCGCGATAAATTGAAGAGCCTTGGCCAGATAGATGCCTGCGATCAGCGCTCCGGTGAACAACAGCACCTCGCCGCGCCCTGTGCCAAGCGCGGGCAACGCCGCCCCGGGGCAAAATCCGGCTATGCCCCAGCCAACGCCAAACAATGCCGATCCTCCCAGCAGCTTTGCGTCGATGCGGTTCTTGGTTGGCAAGTGAAACGAGCTGTCAAACACTGGAGCTTTGCGCCCGAAAACAAGCCGGTATCCGACAAAGGTAGTCGCAAGCGCGCCACCCATGACGAACATCAGCGAGGCGTCCCACTGGCCGAACGGGTCAAAGAAATTCAGCACTTTTGCAGGGTTGATCATGCCGGATACCGCGATGCCGAGACCAAAGATCAAACCGATGATGTATGTCGCAACAAGACGCATCTGTCAGCCTCCCAAACCGTGGCGCAGGATGTACACCGTGGCAAAGGTGAAGATCATGAACGTCAGCGTGGCTGCGATGGACCTCCGCGACAGACGGGCCATCCCGCAGACACCGTGGCCGGATGTGCATCCGGCACCGAAGGTCACTCCGATCCCAACCAGAACGCCGCCCACCAGGATGGCCGTGCGGGAAACCGGTATCTCGACTGCAGGCAGAACGCCGGTCGCAAGCCAATAGACCGCTGGACCGGACACCATGCCAGCAAGCAAAACAGCGCGCCACGTGGCATCGGTTCGCGAGGACGGATGCAACAGGCCTGCCAATAGCCCCGTTGCCCCCATCACACGCCCCAGAGTCAACATCAGCAGGACCGCCGACAGACCAATCAGCCCTCCACCTGCCAGCGAGGACCAGGGGGTAAACACCGTTTCCATGCCTAGCAGTCCCGGCAGGTCTTCAGGCCAATGATGCTATAAAGCGGGCAGTTTCCGATCAGTGCCGTTACCGTGAACACGGCAGCCACGGCCAATGCGACCCAAAACAGTATGCCTGAAATCGTACCCGTGCCCAAAGCCAGAACCAAAAGACCGGCTGCGATCACCAAACGACCCAAACGGTCGAATTTTCCCATATTCAATGACATGTCTTGCTCCGTCTCGACTCAATGATGCTGTATCTTTGCATATGAGTGAGCGAGACTTTGGTGACATGATCACCAAACTCAGCAAGCACATTGGCAAACGCGCGTCAGACCACCGCGCCCACGGACTTCACAAGCCGCTCCAGCCCGGCGCGACCGACCAGACGAAGCTCGCCCCGGGACTGTTCCACCCATCCTCGGCGCTGAAATTCCTGCACCGTGCGCGAGATGACCTCACGCGCGGTTCCTAGTTCCGTGGCGAGGAAAGCGTGCGTCGCGTGCACCACCTGATCGGTATCGGCCAGTTCAAGCAGGCGGTTGGCAAGCCGGACATCCATGCGCTGAAAGACAATGTCATCGATCAAAGTGAATAAATCGGTGATCCGCCTTGAGTAGGCGGTGAAAACGAACTCGCGGAACACCGAAGACTTGGCCACCAGACCATCAAAGGTCGCGCGTGGGATGGCCACAGCGGTCACATCTGTTTCGGCCGTGCCCTCGGCGGAATAGTCTTCAAAGGCCAACATGCACGCAGTGGTCAGCACGCAGCTTTCCCCGGCATGCACGCGGTACAAAAAGACCTCGCGGCCTGACTCGGATCGTTGTTGCACCCGGACGGTTCCATCCAAAAGCAACAACAGATTGTCCGCCGTCTGTCCCGGTTCAAAAACCGTCGTGCCGGCGGGCAGGGACACGATCTTGCTGCCCTCCACCAGTTCCGCGCGGATATCTGCCGGCAGCAAGCTCAGGCCTTTAAACTTTTCAATCCAAGACATGTTCAAGCCATCCTTCGAGTCATTTGCTTTTGATCCCTTTTAGATACCCATTCGGTTCCGGTGCAAACCCATCCAGACCGAATTCACGCGACAGGCATTTGTCCTGTGCAGGTCCTGCAGCAAGTGCATGATGTCTGGATGGTCCGTGGTGTATGACGTGCCTGTCCCATGGCGCATCTTTGGATTCCATCAAACAAACCTCAACATCAATTCATAAGGTCAAGTGTCCAGCATCTTGCCACTTTGATCTTGGTCAAGATTGAAATTGGCAATCGATAGTACACTGGATGACACATCAGGAGGTCTCGCATGGAAAGTTTAGTCGAAATTGGGCGGGCATTCGTTCAGGCGATGCGTGATCGCAAAGGTATCGCAAGCGTTGACGAAATGTACGCCGAGAACGCGCAGTCGATGGAGGCCGTTGTGCCTCCGGTACGGCAATTTCGCATTGCCAAGGGTCGGGAGGCCATCAAAGCCAAACGAGAGGATTGGCTTTTAACACATGAAATCAAAGAGCTTCATGCAGATGGCCCCTTTGTTCATCCACCCAATCGCTTTGGGGTGCGCTTCAATGCCGAGGTCGTGCAAAAAACGACTGGTCAACGCATGGTTCTGAGCGAAATCGCCATTTATTCGGTCGAAGATGGAAAAATAGTGCTTGAAGAGTTCTTTATGCTGCCAAAGTAAGAAGAACGTCTTGCCGAACGCTTGCAGCCTCTACGGTAAAACCCACAGAATCGGTGTGTATGAGTCGATCAACCCAAAGAGGGCGACGCCTGCCAGGCCAGTGATGTCCTTCTTTTTCGCCGTTTGTAAGTCGATTGAACTTGCTCGGTCGTTGACTTTGACATGGGTCAGTTCACCAGCGCTGATTTGGTGACACACTCCAATTGGAGGTCTTCGTCCAAAGCCGGAGGATGGCGCATGGTGACGAATTTCATGAAGGCAATGGTAATGCCATCTAGGGACGCACACGTGGACGTTCAGGAACCAAACGATTCCTTGGCCGGTACGGGTCAAGTCGCCGTGACTACAGATATTCACGAAACTCGCCACATTTTACCCAGAGCGGAAAATCCAGATGACTGATTTGTCTCCAGAAAAGCTGAGTGCCGAAGACAGGAACTCTTCGGCGGTGCCCGTGCAAAGTGACCCTGGGCACCCCTACGACAAACTTGATCGCGCGACGCGCGCAGCGCTCGCCCGTGCCACTGCAGGTGTTTCGCCGCATTCGATCATGGCCACGTGGATGGATTGGGCACTACATCTCAGCCGGTCACCCGGGCGCCAGCTTGAATTGGCCGAGCGCGCAGCACGCGACGTTGCAAAGCTGTGGGTCTATGCCAGCGAAGTGGCGGCCGGAACCAAGGCCACCCCACCATTTGAGACGCGCGCCCAAGATCACCGTTTCAGCGCGCCCGGCTGGCAGAAAGCGCCCTTTTCGCTGTGGCAACAAGCGTTCCTGAGCACGCAGGACTGGTGGCAGGCAGCAACGGACGAAATGCCGGGCATTGCACCGCGCGACGCTGAACGCGCCCAGTTCCAGATCCGCCAGTCCCTTGATCTTGTCTCTCCATCGAATTTCCCGTGGTCGAACCCGGAAATCATTAACCGCACGATTCAGACATGTGGTCGCAATCTGGTAGAGGGCAGCGCGCATTTCCTTGAGGATGTTGCCCATACGGTGACGCAAGAGCATGAACCGGCACCAGAAGGCTACGAGATCGGGAAAGATCTTGCCGCGACCCCCGGCAAGGTCGTTTTTCGAAACGCGCTGTTCGAACTGCTTCAATACACGCCCAGCACCAAAAACGTTCAGGCAGAACCGATCCTTTTTGTCCCAGCGTGGATCATGAAATACTATGTGCTCGACCTGTCACCGGAAAACTCCATGGTGCGGTATCTGGTCGAACAGGGCTTTACCGTGTTCATGATATCCTGGATCAACCCGACAGATGCCGAGGCCGATCTCAGCCTGGAAGACTATCGTGTGAATGGCGTTATGGCGGCGATCGAGGCCGTGGAAAAAATCGTTCCAGGCCAGAAAATCCATGCCAATGGGTATTGCCTTGGCGGTACGCTTTTGACGATTGCCGCCGCAGTGATGCAGCAAAATGGTGATGACCGGCTTGCCAGTGTCACACTTATGGCGGCTCAGGTCGATTTCGCTGAGGCTGGCGAGCTGCTGCTGTTCATCGATGACAGCCAGGTCGCTTTTGTCGAAGACCTGATGTGGTTGCAAGGTTTTCTGGATCGACCACAGATGACACGAACCTTCACCACAATACGTGCCGAAGACCTGATCTATGCTCGGGCTGTTCGCCGATATTTCCTCGGTGAGGACGACCTTCCTTCAGACCTGACGGTTTGGAACAACGATACAACGCGTATGCCCGCGCGGATGCATTCGGAATACCTGCGCGGTCTGTTCCTCGAGAACCGTTTGAGTGCCGGTCGGTTTGCCGTCGAAGGCCGGATTGTCGCACTCAAGGACATTCGAGTTCCCCTGTTCGTCGTTGGAACAGAATCCGATCACATTGCACCGTGGCGATCCGTCTACAAGATCCGACTTTTTACAGACGGAGACCTGACCTTCTTACTTACAAATGGCGGCCACAACGGCGGCATCCTCAGCGAACCGGGACACAAGCATCGACACTATCGGCTGGGTCACAGACCGGCTGACGCGCTGTACACCTCTCCGGATGAATGGTTGGAGACCACCGAAGTGCTACAGGGATCCTGGTGGCCTGCAATGGCGGATTGGCTAAAGAAACACTCAACCGGCGAAACCGCGCCTCCGCCGATGGGTGGAAAGAAACGGGGTGCCGAAAAACTGCCCCAAGCGCCGGGTCGCTACATTCATCAAACCTGAACGACCCAAAAGATGACCATCGGTCCCGTCCTTGATTGGACGGGCACGCAACAGCCACGGCGCAGAGTAGAAACCGTGGTCACGCGATACGCTTCGCGAAACATACCGCTCCGCATACCGCAAGGCCTGCTGATACCAAGTTGCTTCCAATCGGATGTTTGGCTCTAGCCTTTTGACTTGCCCGAAGCTTTGGAGGCTGCCTCCATACTTTCACCAATAGCGTCGGTTTCCGCTTCGCTTGCGTATTGTGCACAGCGTGACATCATTTCGAACCACTCGCGTGCATCTTCGACCATGCGCTCCATTGAATGGCGCTGCCATTCGGCCATGGCTTGCATTGCTTTGGCCGGATCATTCTTGTCACCCGATGTCGTCTCCCGCGCAAACTCAAGCGCTGTGCGTGTTGCTTCGTGGCGTCGTTGAAACCAGAGACGGGAATACTCTTCGGCTTCGTTGAGCAGACGATCCTGCGCGTTCCAAAACTGTTCGACCTGTGGTGCAACCACTGGATTCACTGACATCATGCCCCGCATTGATTTCAGAACATCACTAAGGGCTTCTGGTGTCTCGGGTTTTGCTGATTTCGTAGGCATCCTAGACTCTCCCTGGAAAGTAGACGGTGAGCCAACTTTATCACGGCAACAATCGTTCACATTAAGCGAGATCAAGTTTGCGCTAAATCGAGACTCAATCCGGGCTTTCGGACTGACACCACAAGCCCGGTTAGCTCATCTGCGCCATCGACCGTCGAAACAGAATCAAGCTTGTCGCCAACAAGGCCAGGCCCAATACAGCCATCCAAGCGAATTCCGGCCAAACCACCTCGAACCCGGCCCCTTTGAAAACGATCGCCTGACTTGCTGACATATAGTGGCGCGATGGCAGGAACAACGTTCCAGCCTGCAGCCAGGCTGGTTGGCCTTCTATTGGCGTCTCTCCGCCAGACAGCATCAGCATGGGCAGGACAATCAACATGACCAAAAGCGCAAACTGAGCCATAGAGCGCGCGAGCGTGGCCAGAAAGACGCCCAGTGCAGTCGCTGTAAACAGAAACAGGGCTGTGCCACACAAGAACAGTGTTTTTGACCCGGCAATGCTGATACCCAGAGACCCCTGCATGACAAAGGTCAGCGACAGGCCAGCAGCGATCAGTACAACGGCTGCGTTGGCCCAGATTTTAGCCATTGCGATGTCAAACGGCGTCAAGGGCATGGCCAACAGATGCTCGATTGTCCCGTGCTCTCTCTCCCGGATCATCGCGGCCCCGGTAAGAATGGTCGTCAGCCACATGATCTGCCCGATCAACGCAACAATACCGGCAAACCGCACCGTATCTCTGTTTGGATTGAACGCGCTCCTCAGGATGACATTAACGGCTGGGGGATCGACGAGATCAGCACCAATCGCGAAACGATGAATTTCGGCGCTCAGAATATTAGAGATGTAATTGGCACCGATGCCGGCCTGCTCCATTGCCGTGGCATCGATCAGAACCTGAATCTCTGGACTTCGCCTTGCGCGCAGATCCTTTTCGAATCCCGGCGGCACAGCCACAACAAAAATGAACCGCCCCGCATCCATTTGATCAGGACCGCTGCCGGGCTCGATCTGTACGACCGGTTGGAACTCCGGCGGGAAAAATGCAGTGGCAAGCGCCCGGGAAAGCGGTGAATTGTCTTCATCCGAAAACGCGATCGAGGCGTTGTTGACCGAGTTTGCCACGCCGGTCGCCTCCATGATCGGCGACAGCGTAAATGACCAAACCAGAAGGGCCATCATCACCCAGTCACGGCGCAGGCTCATGATCTCTTTCAAACCGAGCCAGAATATGCAGTAGAGACGTTGCATTCACTTCTCCTGCGCACGCAGGCACAGCGCCGCGAGCAGCGTCAGCACCGGTCCGAAACAGGCAAGCGCCAGGATATCCGGCGCAAGGGCGTCCCACCCCAAACCTTTGGTAAATGCTCCAACGTTGAGGTGCAGGAAGTATGAGGACGGCCACAGCGAGCCGATCATCTGAGCACCCCCTTCGAGCGTTGAGACGGGTTGCAACAACCCCGAGAACTGGATGGTCGGCACAACCGAGGCAATAGCTGTCGCAAATGTTGCGGCCACCTGGCTGGATGTCATGGTGGCAATCAGCAGCCCATATGATGTTGTCGCCCAGACATATAGGAACGCACCCAAGGCCAACGGGATCGGATCGCCCTTGAGCGGTACGTCGAAGACAAAAATGGTCATTCCGGCCAACAACAGGAAATTCGCAAATGCGATTACGATGTAGGGGATTTGTTTGCCGATCAGGAATTCAAGCCGCGTTGTCGGGGTCACATAGAAATTGATGACAGAGCCCAGCTCTCTCTCTCGTGCAACGCTGACGGCCATTAGAACGGCTGGCAGCATGATCAGCAGGATCGCAGGCATCGCCGGGGCCATCGCCGCAATGCTCTCAAAGCTCTGATTGTAGCGAAACCGAGGTTCCACCCGGGCAATTTCGATCTGGTGTTGCCCATTTCTGCGCGCCTGTTCTTCCAGAAAGGTCTGGTGCAGGCCAGCCACGTATCCCTCAACCGTTTCTCCCTTGAATGGAATGGCACCATCCACAACCGCAAGTACGTCGGTTGGCTCACCCGTACGCAATTTTCGGTCAAAGTCCGGTGGCAACTCTACGACCAGCGATACATCTCCGGCTTGCAGGCGCCTACGCCCCTCTGCGGCACTTGTCAGATTGTCAGTGGGTCTGAAGTACGAAGATCCCGCGAACTCTGCCACGTAGCCTCGGCTTTCTGGCCCTTGCGAAAGATCAAGCACTGCAAAGTCAAGCTCTTCGATATCCAGCGTAATTCCAAAGCAAAAAACCAGCATTAAAATAGCTGAGCCCAGAAACGCGAAGGCCAGTCTCACCGGGTCGCGCGCGACTTCAACCGCCTCGCGTCGAGTGTAGGCCAAAGCCCGCATGAGGCTGCCTCCTGGTTCTTTACTCGCTGTATTCACATCTATTTTTGGGGCGACAACGGGCGCTGGCTGTTCCACGGCCGCCAAGATTGATATGAATGCATCTTCCAGACTGTCAGCCCCTTCTGCGGTTGTCAGTTCAGCGGGCACACCTTCCACAAGAACCCGACCCGCATGCATGAAAGACACCCGGTCGCAGCGCTCCGCCTCGGCCATGAAATGGGTAGAGACAAAGATCGTCACCTTGTCCTTGCGCGAAAGCTCGACAAGCAAGGTCCAAAACGTATCGCGCGCTTCGGGGTCCACACCTGATGTGGGTTCATCCAGAATAAGCACACGGGGTCGATGGATCACCGCAACGGCCAAAGACAGGCGCTGTTTGATCCCCAAAGGCAGCGCGGCAGCCAACGTATCCCGATGCGCGGTCAACCCAAAACGGTCGGTCAATTCCAAGATGCGGTCCTCGCGATCAGGTATCGCAAAGATGCGGGCATGAAGCTGGAGATTCTGATGCACCGACAGCTCACCGTAAAGCGAAAATGCCTGACTCATATACCCGATATCGCGGCGCAGCTTTCGATCACGCGCATCCACAGGCCTGCCAAACAACAAGGCGTCACCTGCACTGGCAGGCAGCAAACCGGTCAGCATCTTCATCGTTGTGGACTTGCCGCAACCATTCGAACCAAGAAATCCAAAAATCTCTCCGCGATTGATCGAGAAGTCGACGCTGTCCACAGCTGTGAAATCACCAAAGCGCCGCGTCAGTCCGCGCGCGATGATAACCGGGTCGGTTTCGATCTGCTGAACCCAGCGTTGATCTGACGCCAAGGCAGGGGTGCCTTGAGCCCGCAAACGTCGGTAGGCGGTTTCAAGGTCTTTACTATCTCCCTTCAGTTCGTTGGGTTTACCCTGAAAGATGACCTGACCCGCATCCATCGCAACGATCCAATCGAAACTCTCGGCCTCTTCCATATACGCCGTAGACACAAGGACCGAGAGCGCAGGATTTTCGGTTCGGATCGCGTCAATCAACGCCCAGAACTGTCGGCGCGACAATGGGTCAACCCCGGTTGTCGGTTCATCCAGAACCAGAAGTTTCGGGTCATGAATCAAAGCGCAACACAGACCCAGCTTCTGCTTCATCCCTCCTGAGAGTTTGCCCATCAGGCGATCTTCGAAAGGTGCAAGACCGGTCGCCGACAAAAGCGCTTTGATCCGGGCATCGCGTTCATCGGGACCTTGGCCAAACAGACCCGAGAAGAATTCCAGGTTCTCACGCACCGACAACTCAGAATAGAGGTTTCGACCCAGTCCTTGCGGCATGAATGCGATCGCAGGACAAATGCGCCGCCGATGACCGGGCTCGTCAATCTCACCGCCCAGAACCTCAATTGATCCGGATTGCAGCTTCTTTGCGCCGGTGATCAGCCCAAGCAACGTGGATTTACCGACGCCATCAGGCCCGATGAAACCAATCAGCTTTCCGGTCGGAAGCTCCAGAGATATTGAATCCAGCGCTGTGAGTTTTCGGTACCTGTGCGTGACCCCCTTGATGCGGAAATCCGACACGATGGCCTCGGTCTTCATTCGAACAACTCTGGCGGGATTGGCTGTTCAAGAGCTTCAGGCCAGACGCTGCCCGGATCAATCCGGATCACAGCAATACCGCGAAGGCCTGTTTTGACATGCTCAATCCGGCTTTCGACAAGGTCCTCGGGTATGCGGACGCGGACACGAAAGACCAGTTGCTCGCGTTCATCCAAGGTCTCGACCTGTTTGGGTGTGAACTGCGCCTCTGGTGAGACAAAGCTGACATACGCAGGTATGGCGTATTCCGGCAAAGCGTCGAGCACGATGCGGGCCTCGGCACCAATGGGCAAAAGCCCGGCTTCGCGCGCCGGAAGAAACACTTCCATATACACGTTCTCAAGGCTGAGAAGGGTCAGGATCGGTTCACCGGCACCCACAACTTCGCCAGGCTCGGCCAGTCGATAAAGAACCCGCCCGGGCATCGGTGCAAGCAACGAACTGTCTTCGATTTGCGCTTCGATCCGGCGCACTTCGGCCTCGGCAGCGGCAATTCGGCTGTCCGCAGTTGCAACACGCGCCTTCGCGGCGCCCAGCACCGCAGCAGCAACTTGGTTGATGGTTTCGCGTTCCTCAAAAACCGTTTCGGAGATGTTTTGCCCGGCCAGCAACGCAGTTGCGCGTTCAAGCTCTTGCTCCGCCCTGCGTTGCTCGCTTTGGCGTTGCAAAACCAGCGCCTCTGCTTCTGCCTTGGTTTGGCGCGCCAATGCCACCTCGGCCTTGGCCCTGTCCAGCGCGGCGGACAGTTCATCAATATCCATTTCGGCCAGAATGGCATCAGTTGAAACCATATCGCCTTCTGCTGCCAGAACACTCTCAACACGGCCAGCAATAGTTGGCGCGATCTCGACCTGTTCCGCCTCAATCCGGCCATTTCCCTGAACGAAACCGTTCGGCAATTGGTCGCCATTGTCGGATAAAAAAGCGTACAAAGTCGTGCCCGCAATCACGAATGCAGCCAGAACAAGATATATACGCGAATTTTTCTTCATAGTTTTGCCTGAGCTTGACGTCAAAAATGAGTCTACCGCGCTGCCCGGCCAAGGGCTTTGCGTTGGATCAAGCCCGAAGCCTATAGCTGCATGTTACAGTGGCCATGGTCTGAGTCACGTTTCCGCGCCAGTGCATGTGTTCCAAGCGGCAGTGGACCGCGTCAGAACCAATACGACGGATAAAGATACTCGGGTAGGACCGATCGGTCGTTCACAGGGAGCAAGATCATGACACTTGCAATGGTATTCAGGGGACGTGGTCCCGCGCTTAGACTGGAGGAGATCGAACTTCCAGAACCATCCGCGCATGACATTCTGGTGCAGATCGAGGCCTGTGGTGTCTGCCGTACCGATTTGCACGTCGTTGATGGTGATCTCAAACATCCTAAACTGCCGTTGGTTCCAGGCCATGAAATCGTCGGACGGGTTCTGAAAAAAGGAGATGCTGTCACAGAGTTCAGGACCGGGCAGAGGGTCGGGGTCCCGTGGCTTGGCTCCACGTGCGGGCGATGCCAGTACTGTTGCAGCGCGCAGGAAAACTTGTGCGATGAGCCTGTGTTTACAGGCTACACACGGAATGGCGGTTTCGCAGAAGCTTGCTTGGCCGACGCGCGATATGTCTTTGCACTGCCGGAAACAGCTGACCCTGTCGCGCTGGCGCCGTTGTTGTGCGCCGGACTTATCGGATTTCGGTGTCTTCGAATGGTAGAGGATGCAAGAAAGATCGGGTTTTATGGATTTGGAGCTGCCGCGCATATTCTCGCACAATTGGTGGTTTGGCAGGGGCGACATGTTTATGCGCTGACCCGACCTGGCGATGTTCAGGCTCAGGCTTTTGCTCGTGATATGGGGGCGGTTTGGGCCGGCGGCTCTGATGAAGCCCCACCGGCGGAATTGGATGCCGCGATCATCTTTGCCCCTGTAGGGTCGCTTGTACCTACCGCACTACGCGCCGTGCGAAAGGGAGGCCTTGTAGTTTGCGGGGGCATTCACATGAGCGATATCCCTGCATTTCCCTACAGTGACCTTTGGGGAGAGAGACATATCCTTTCGGTCGCAAACCTCACCCGGCAGGATGGGGAAGAGTTTTTTCAAAAAGTCGAATCCGCTGGAATCAAGTCTCAGACCCACGCATACGCATTGAGTGACGCCAACGAGGCCCTTTCCGATCTGCGATCAGGACGTTTGCAGGGTGCCGCGGTTTTAAAGATTTGATCCATTCAAAGAAGGGCAGTTTTCGAAAGAAACTTGGCACAAGATTCATAGGCAAGTGCCTACAAAAGCTGCGAGTCGGACTACCGACAAGTAGACCTTCGGGCATCGGTCATAGCGCGTAGCTACACGCCGCCAGTTCGTCAACCTGCCAATCAAGATCTCGATCCGGTTAGGGCGTTTGTCGCACCGCTTGACGTATTTCATGCTTTTCTTGCGTTACTTTCGACCTGGGATGCATGAACCTATCCCCTTGTTGCACAACGCTTCTCTGAGCCAATCATCGCGATACGCATTTCGCTCCGAACGACGATTCTTAAGAACAGCCCAATCCTCTTTACTAGTTCTACGTCGTACTATATAGTTCGATGTAGAACTTTAGGAGACTTGTCATGAACCGTAGAGGCTTTCTCAAAATGACTGGCGGGGGCGTTATTCTTGCCGCTGGGGGTGCCGGACTTTTCGCGGCGACCCGAACACCGCGCGATGCTCTAGCACCTTGGGGTCTGGTTGGCAGATATGAAGACCCGCGCGTAAACGCGCTTTCGCACGCAATCCTGGCACCAAACCCGCACAATCGACAGCCTTGGATCATCAACCTAGACGGCGATGGCGGGCTGACTTTGTTTTTCGACACCGACAAGCAACTGCCACACACAGACCCATTCGATCGACAACTCACCATCGGTCTCGGCTGCTTTCTTGAGCTCATGCGGCTGGCTGCGAACGCCGATGGTTACGATGTTGTCGTCAATTTGTTCCCCGAAGGAGAGAATGCGGAGGGGCTGGACAGCCGCCCCATTGCCAGTGCCACGTTCACGGAAGGGACGGTTGTGCGCGACCCGCTGTTTGATCACATGCTGAGCCGACGCTCAAATAAAGAGCCTTTTGATACGTCACGTACCATCCCGCCCGAGGCGTTCGCACGAATACTGACCGTTGCCCGTCATACCCAAATCGGGGGATCCATCGACCCGGAAGACATAGCGTATTGGCGAGAGCTCTCGACCCGGGCCCTCACAATCGAGATTGAAACACCCCACACCTACAAAGAAAGCGTGGATTTAATGCGGATCGGCAAGGCAGAGATCAATGCCAATCCTGACGGCATCGACTTTAGTGGCGCGCTATTCGAAACCCTCGCCATGGCAGGTGTCATGACGCGCGAGGCGTTGTTGGACACGTCTTCGACCGGGTTTCAGGAAGGAAGGAAGGCCGTTCTTGCAAATACTGAAACGGCCATGGGGCACCTGTGGATGGTAACGCAAGCCAACTCCAGGCGTGACCAAATTGCGGCGGGTGCCGACTGGCTGAGGGTCAACCTTGCATGTACCGCTGAGGGTCTCGGCTTCCAACCGCTGAGCCAGGCGCTTCAGGAATATCCGGAAATGGCAGAAATCTATGACGAAACACACCGGCGCCTTGCCCCGGAAGGCGGAACAGTTCAAATGTTGGCTCGGATCGGGTACGGTCCGGATGTTGCGGTCAGTCCTCGCTGGCCGATAGAGGCTAAGATCGGAACGGCGTGAGCGAAGACAACAGCAATGCGGATGAAGTCTTCGGTTTCTTTACGGAAATTGGGATTATTAGCCAGTTGTCGACAGCCATGTTCGCCAAAAGCCTGCCTGACGGTGTGCACCCATCGCATTTCGCAATCCTGAACCACTTGGCGCGCATGGGAGACGGGAAAACACCTATGCGGATCGCATCGGCCATGCAGGTTACGAAAAACACGATGACCCATTCGCTCAAAGTGCTACAAGATCGAGGGTATATCGACGTCCAGCCAGACCCAGAAGACGGTCGCGGCAAACGAGTTTACCTGACCGAAACCGGACGCGCCTTTCGCGAACAGGCAATTGCTTTGGTGGCTGAGGAGTTCAGGCATGTCATCGGTGTTGATCAACGCACAATCATGCGTCGGATACGTGGCGATTTGGAGCAGATGAGGAAGCACCTCGACGACAACAGATAGGACCGATTTGAGCATACTCAGAAAGGTCCGGCGCCTTGGTGTTTGGCGTTGATGCATGGCAAAACGGGCTGGCGTCGAGTTCATCCCAGAACCGGCCGTCGGTATAGCCGCCGCGGATGGTGGAAAAGTCTCACACTAGGTAAGTTCTCTGGTCCCTTGGACCTGCAACACTGCGAATGGCCGGAAGTCGACTGCAGATACGCAACTGATACAAAGAGTAAATGTTAGGAACGGGCCGCTTGTCCGGCAATGTTAGCGTTTAGCCGTTCACATGGTGCCGATGGGATTGGGCCTTCATTGTCTGTGTGCACGAAGTTTCTGCCCGTTTTTTTTGGCGTATCGCGGATCTGGCGTGCGATGATCAGGCAGGTCGACGATCCCGGTGCGAATTTCCAGATCTTCCATCGCACTTTCAACCAACGGCCTAGGCAACTCAGCTAAGCAAGGGCGTGCACCGGTATTGATGTTGGTATGCTCCCGCAGAATCGCGCGGCACATAACTCCTGGAACAAACGGACCGTGCCCATGTTCAGCGATCAACCTCCATTTACGCTTCACGTCATCCCCGCGAAGCTTGCCGGAAACACTCACCTCCATGCCTCCACGGTCGCTCCCAAAGGGATAGAGCAGCTTGGAGAGCAGGTAGAGAGCAGAATAGGCCATGTCCGGCAGTTCAAAGCACCCGTACTGCCTTAGCCGCGCCAGCAGATATAGCGCCAAATTCATCAACGGAAGTTCAAGACCCGCACGAAAGGCGACACTTTTGGCCCCGGCGAGTGCGGGTAACAGCGCGATGTCGGGTACATCAACGCAGTATCCGGCCCGCCAAAGGCCCGGTTCCAGTTGATACAGTTTGCGATCCGTCCATCCAATGGTCGTCTGCCAAGCGCCTTCGCGCCAGATTTGATAGGGGCGACCCACAGCACCTACGATACTTTTGATAACAGACATTCCGCGCAGTGCCCGATTGCCCGGCAAGATTGCAATGTCGATCAGGTCGACCTCATCCAGATCTTCAATCAGGTCTGCGACGATACTTGAAGACAGGCCGGGCACACTGGACGCACCTGACAGCGCAAAAACGCCTGCAGCCATCGCATCGGTGTTCAAGACTGCGATGCCTTTCGTAAATGTGGCACTGTCCGACAGGTCGAGATAGTGGCAGCGGTTGGCGATGCAGAGCCTTGGGATTTTGTAGGGATCGTCGCCATAGTATTGGAACGGTCCTGCCGCATCGATGACCACGTCCGGCTCTGCTTCAAACAGGATTTCCGGCGCTTTACCGATATTCAGTTTCAGAGTCTGTGCATTGAGCTCCTGAGCCAGAGCGCGACCCTTTTCGGGATGTCGCCCAGCTAGCCAAAGCTGGTGCCCGTCACGCACCAGCAATCGGGCTGTCAGGGATCCAAAAACACCGTATCCACCTATAATTAAGACCTTCATGATGGGATGCTCCCCACAATTTCAGCATCGTGAAAGATGGCGTCCTGCCAGATCAACGCGCCAAAAAGCGGATGCACCAGTTCCAAGGTGAACCGAAAATGCCTTCTGCCGAGTTCTTCGTGGCCAACCATCAGACGGCCGGGGCCGGCCCACCGTGGCAAAGGCAGCCGCTGTTGCCCCAGTTTCAAAAAATACTGGTCGCCTACAAAATAGAGGCCGGTCCTTGTGCTTTTGAGCCTCAGCGAGATGCCGATCCCAAAGCCAATATACTCTTCCAATCCGGTGGGTCCGGCAAAGCGTTTGGAGCTGCCAACCAACTGCGGAAACCCGGCGGCCCGGCCATATTGCCGGATCCAATACTGCCCACCCGTTGCCGCATCTTCGGTGACGGTGACGACCGCGGACCGACCGACAGAACTTCGATCAAACGGTAGCGGAGCCCCTATGACACGCAGGACAAAGGCCAGTGCACGTCCAACTGGGTTCATCCTCATCTGCGTCACACGGCCCTGATAGGCAAGGCTGGCATCACCCATAAGCCGTTTGCTGAACCGACGCTGAATTGACTTGGGAAGTCTGGCCCATGCCGTGGACCCAAGGAGCCGCTTGAATCGATCATCCCGGTCGATTGCCGCGTCGAATTGCTTTTTAGGCACTTTTATGCCGGGCGGGGTGGGTTTTTCCTTATTTTCGATCATTCTGTTATTTCCGTTATAAGAGAATTAGAAGGTAAAAAAATTTTAGCTGCTCTTATTACCTCCGGCGAAGTTGAGCAGGGAAACAACTTTGGTTCCCATTTTCATCAACAACATCAACTTAGGGCGGGGCACTGTAAGCATGTCTCTGAACCAAGTATCGGCAGTCGCCAAGAACTTTTGCATGTCCTGCATCCTCCGCAGAGCGGTCGGGTCTAGCCCGCTTTCGGTTTCAGCCTGGGCCACGCACGCGCGCAAAGCTTGTGTTGCAGGATCAATCTCCCGCTCTTTGCGCCCCTGAGCAATGCGGATTCCCATTTCCCATACATCCACCTCGGCCTCATAATGCTCGCGCCGATCCCCCGGAACAGGAATGCGGCGGATAAGCCGCCAGCTTACCAATTCCTTGAGCGAGTTGGACACATTGGACCGCGCAATACCCAGAGACTCGGCAATCTGCTCAGCATTAAGGGGTTGGGAGCTGAGAAAAAGCAGCGCGTGTATCTGCGCCACAGAGCGATTGACACCCCATTGATTGCCCATGTCGCCCCAGTAAAGGATAAACTGACTCGCCGCGTTCGATTTCGATATGTCAATTCTTTCTGTCATGACAGAAATATCAGACATTAGGATGCAAAAAACAAGAGGTCAGTTAACATTTCGACAACAAGCCTTGCGGACGAGGTAACTCACACGCATGAATCTCGACAAATGATTGACCCAAAGCTGATGTTCGACATCCGCTTTGGGCCAAACCTATACTCCACATTCTGCAAGTAGATTGGAAACTTACTGCTGTATTTAGCCCAAAGATTGAGCAAACTGATCATTGATATCAAACGGGCTAGACCCGACCTGTTGGACTACTCTAGAGTCTTTGATGGCAGATTTGACCTTACTTCACCGTCAATCTCGGGGGCAAAAACATGAACACCAGAATTTTTCCCATCGCCGCTGTTTTTCTAATCGGCCTTTCAAGTGTTCTAACGGCTCAACAAGGCCCTCCACCCGTGACCGTCGCAAAACCGGTTGTAAAGTCCATAGTGGAAGATGATGAGTTTGTCGGTCGTTTTGGCGCTGCGGCTGACGTGGACATCCGAGCGCGGGTTTCCGGTTTCCTTGATCAGGTGCATTTCAAGGACGGAAGTCTTGTCGAAGAAGGCGATTTGCTCTTTACGATCGACCAGCGTCAGTTTCGCACTGCATTGAGACAAGCCCGGGCGCAGATCAGCATCGCTGAAGCCACAAGTGCCTTCACGACTGATCAGCTCGAACGCGCCGAGACTTTGATCAGAAACGGCAACATCGCGGAGAGCGTGGTGGACCAACGCCGCGAAGCTTTTCTCGCTGCGCAAGGTGCTCTGGAACAAGCACGCGCTGCCCTGGAATTGGCCGAGCTTGATCTGGAGTACTCGGAAATCCGAGCGCCAATGTCAGGGCGTATTGACCAGGCCCGGGTTGATCCTGGAAACCTGATCATAGCCCAGGACACCCTGTTGACATCGATCGTCTCGACCGACCCGATTTATTTCTATTTCGATATAGATGAACGCTATTTTCTGGCCTACGCGCGGGACGCGCGTGCGCGGGGATCCGTTTTGCAAGAAGGCGCGGACAACCTTAAAGTTCAGGTCACGGTGGCTGACCAAAGCATACCACCCCAGAACGGGATACTGGACTTCTCGGAAAACCGCATTGACGACGAAACCGGCACGATGCGCGTACGCGCGGTTCTGCGCAACCCGGATGAGCTTTTGACACCCGGCCTGTTCGGACGCGTCAATGTTCCGGGGTCGCTTCCCTATGAAGGCATCCTGATCCCGGACGAGGCGATTGCTTCGGATCAGAACCGACGACTTGTGATGACAGTGGATGCTGAGGGCAATGTCACACCAAAGGAAATCCGACCAGGTCCCAGGATTGACGGTTACAGGGTCGTGCGCGAAGGGTTGGACGGGTCGGAGACGCTGGTCATCGAAGGTCTTGTTCGCGCTCGTCCGGGCAGCGTCGTTGCTGCGGACTTGATCGAACTGCCTTTGGTCGCAAAAAACTGATATGGGACGTTTTTTTGTCACTCGCCCCATCTTTGCGATCGTGGTCGCGGTTGTAACAACAATCGTTGGGTTGCTCGCGTATTTCGAACTGCCCGTTGAGCAATACCCGGAAATTGCCCCTCCGTCGATTGTGGTCAGGGCGAACTATCCCGGAGCAGACGCTGAAACAATTGCCGCCACGGTCGCGACCCCGTTGGAGCAAGAGATCAACGGTGTTGAGGGCATGCTGTATATGTCTTCATACTCGACCGCTGACGGCTCCATGTCGCTGACGATCACGTTTGAACTGGGCACCAATCTCGACGCCGCTCAGGTACTTGTCCAAAACCGTGTTGCCATCGCAGAACCCCGCTTACCGCAGGAGGTCAGGGCGCTCGGCGTTACGACGAACAAGTCTTCACCTGATCTGATGATGGTCATCCATATGCTCTCGCCCGATGAGACGTTTGACCAGCTCTATGTGTCCAACTACGCCCGTTCGCGCGTCAGGGACCGCCTTGTGCGTCTTGATGGTGTTGGTGATCTGATTATTTTTGGCGAGCGGGAGTTTTCAGCACGCGTGTGGCTGGATCCGGACCGGCTTGGCTCTCTCGGGTTAACGTCAGGAGACGTCGTCGCCGCGCTGCGCGAACAAAACGTGCAGGTTTCCGGTGGTTCTTTGGGATCACCGCCCAATGCGACCGACAGCGCCTTTCAAGTAACGCTCACAACGCAAGGTCGATTGGAAGATCCGCGCCAATTCGGTCGCGTTATCGTCAAGTCGACTGACGACGGGCGCGTCGTACGAGTAAGGGATGTGGCGCGGGTTGAAATCGGGGCGCGCTCCTACGTGACCAACTCTTACCTGAACAACAAACCGGCTGTGGCCCTTGGCATTTTTCAGCGACCGGGCTCGAACGCGTTGGCGTCGGCAGACGAGATCCTGACTGTGGTTGAGGACCTGTCCCAAGATTTTCCGTCCGGGCTTGAGTATCAGGTGGTCTACAACCCGACGGAATTCATCGAAGCTTCTGTGAACGCCGTCTACCGAACGCTGTTCGAAGCGGTCTTGCTCGTTGTTTTTGTGATCATTGTCTTTCTGCAGAGTTGGCGGACGGCCATCATACCTTTGATTGCCATTCCGGTATCACTAATCGGGACATTCGCCGTGATGCTGGTGCTTGGATACTCGCTGAATTTGCTCACGCTTTTCGGACTCATTCTGGCGATCGGAATCGTCGTGGATGACGCGATAGTTGTGGTCGAAAACGTCGAACGAAACATCAAGAATGGCATGTCTCCCAGGGATGCATCTGCCCGCACCATGGACGAGGTTCAAAACGCGATCATCGGGACAACACTGGTCTTGATTGCCGTCTTTGTACCGGCCGCTTTGGTTCCTGGCATAACTGGCCAATTCTACCGGCAATTTGCGGTCACGATTTCTGTCGCAACAATTATTTCAACCATCAATTCACTCAGCCTGTCGCCTGCCCTGGCTGCCGTGATCCTGAAGCCTAACTCAAGTGTACCAACACGAAACCCTCTGGCACTTGTCACCGACCCGCTCAGCAATGGGTTCAACAGGGGGTTTGATGCGATGGCATCGGCCTATGGTCGGACCGTGCGCGTATTGTCCGGTTCAACCGGGATGCGCAGCATTGTCTTTTTGGTCTTTGCCGGATTGATTGGCGGAACATACTGGATCACAACCAAAGTACCGACCGGGTTCATCCCTGAAATGGACCAGGGATACGCCATCGTCGTCGTGCAACTGCCGGACGGTGCAGCACTGGATCGGACAGACGATATCATAAAGCAAGCGACCGAGATAGCATTGGAAACACCCGGGGTCACAAACGCCGTGGCGTTTGCAGGCTTTTCCGGGGCGACCTTTACCAATGCAAGCAATCAAGGTGTGATTTTCACCACCTTTGAAAGCTTTGAAAGCCGTCAGGAAAGCGGGCTTACGGCGGGTGCCATTGTAGGCCAGCTTTTTGGTAGGATGCAGGCCCTGCGCGAAGCCTTTATCATCGCAATTGCGCCTCCGGCGGTCCGAGGGGTTGGTACTGGTGGTGGATTCAAGCTTCAGCTTCAGGAACTTGAAAGCGCGGACATGTCCCGCGTCTTGCAATCTGCCTATGCCGTCATGGGCAGTGCAAGCCAGTCGGACAAGGTTCAGGGCGTGTTCACAACCTTTTCGTCCGGATCACCGCAGCTGTACCTTGAGATCAATCGCGTTCGGGCGCAAATGCTCAACGTTCCGATTGGCGAGATATTCGAGGCACTCTCAATCAACCTCGGATCGGCCTATGTGAACGACTTCAATGCGTTTGGGCGTCTTTTTCAGGTGCGCGCGCAGGCAGATGAGCCGTTCCGTCTGAACCAGAGTGACATCCGAAGTCTGCGCGTTCGTTCTGCAACCGGAGCTTTGGTTCCGTTGGGCACCCTGGTTACCGTCCGCGAAACCGCAGGCCCTGCCTTGGTTCAGCGCTACAATCAACAGGTGTCCGTACCGGTTCAGGGGTCACCTGCACCCGGCGTCTCGACGGGACAGGCATTGCTGGAAATGGAAGCCCTCGCAGAAGCAGTCATGCCGCCCGGTTTGGACTACGAGTGGACCGAACTCGCCTTGCAGGAACGCAATCAGGGCGACACTGCAGCCTATATTTTTGGCTTCTCGGTGCTTTTTGCTTTTCTGTTTCTCGCAGCGCTCTACGAAAGTTGGACGCTTCCTATGGTCATTATTTTGATCGTTCCTCTCGCTGTACTAGGCGCGATGCTGGGGGTGATGTTTCGAGGAATGGACAACAATATCCTGACCCAAGTTGGATTGATTGTTCTTGTGGGGCTTGCCGCAAAGAATGCTATTCTCATCGTGGAGTTCGCCAAACAAGCGCAGGAAGAACGTGGATTGTCAGCTATTGATGCCGCCGTCGAAGCCAGCCAATTGCGCTTGCGGCCAATACTAATGACTGCATTCGCCTTCATACTCGGCGTTCTGCCCTTGATGATCGCAGTCGGTCCCGGTTCAGAGATGCGACAGGCTCTTGGGACGACCGTGTTTTTTGGCATGTCGGGTGTAACTCTGCTTGGACTGTTTTTCACGCCCGTGTTCTATGTTGCTATGCGAGCGGTTTTTCCAGCACGACACGTGACGGCATAAGTCTACGGTGCCGCTACAGGTTTTTTTGCAAAGCTCACGGCGCGCCAATCGGCATGCACAATACTGCTAGGTCACGGCGGAAGGAGTCGTGCCGAAGGAATAGGTGAAAATCTCGAAATAGCCGCTAGGTCCTGTCACAACCCCGTTCATCAGGAGAACCGCACATGGAAAGCCTCGCTGCCGATCTTCGCGAAATGACGCGAACGCCATTACACCAAAGCCATGTCGAAACTTTGAAGGAACTAGGCACCGAGGTTGGTTTCAAAGCGGGTCAGATAGTAGCCGAGATCGGTGACCCAATGGACCAGTTTATCTATATTGTCGAGGGTCGCGTTGAGGTGATTGATCCACACACGCGCGAGACTTATTTGCCGGCGTCTCTTGGGCCAACGCAGTTTCTGGGAGAGATCGCGTTTCTCAGCGGCGGAGTATACTCGCTTCCAATGCGTGCACGGGAAAACACGCGTGCCATCTCTGTTCCGCGTGAGAAAATGCTGGACGCAATGTCGCGCATTCCGGAGATGTCAGATATCGTCATCACCGTTTTTTCCGCACGTCGCAGACGTCAGATCGAAGACAACGACAGCTCTCTGAAGTTGATCGGTGCAGATCTTAACCGCAATATCCGGCAAATCGAAGAATTCGCTATTCGAAACAAGATCCCGTTCCAGACGATGGATCTGGGTTCCAAGGACGCCAGTGACGTTGCGAGAACCTGCGACCTGACAGGACATCAACCGGCAGTAGTCTTTGGCGACGGATTGGTTGTCGACGAACCGACCCCGGCCAAGGTCGCAAGACTCCTTGGGCTCGAACAGTCGTATGATTGTCGAGAGGTCATTGATGTTTTGATTGTTGGAGGCGGTCCGGCAGGGGTCGCGGCTGCCGTGTACGCCGGCGCCGAAGGTCTGTCTGCGATTGTTGTGGAAGATCTTGCAGTCGGTGGGCAGGCAGGTACATCCAGCCGGATCGAGAACTACATGGGCTTTCCCACGGGAATATCTGGTGCGGACCTTGTATGGCGCGGGGAAGTCCAAGCCATGAAGTTTGGCACAAGATTTGTTCGCCCAAAACGGGCCGCACAATTGCAACGGCAACCTGATGGCGTGTTTTGTGTAACGCTTGATGATGGGCAAAAGCTAAGGACACGCTCTGTTGTGGTCGCCACGGGGGTCCAGTACAGGCGTCTGCCGTTGGACAGACTGAAGGACTTTGAGGGTTTGGGCATCTACTATGCCGCGACCGAAATGGAAGCGCGCTATTGCAGGGGTACAGACGTTGTTGTCGTTGGGGGCGGCAACTCTGCCGGGCAGGCAGCGATGTACCTGTCCCGATCAGCAAAACATGTCCATGTGCTGGTGCGAGGAGACAGCTTGGCCGCATCGATGTCCGATTACCTGCTGTCAAGATTAGAGGCGGATCCGGCGGTCACCATACATTACAATTCCCAACTAAAGTCACTTCTTGGGAACGAAGCCATGTCCAGGGTCATCATCGAGCGTGACGGATCAGACTGGCCACTCGACTGCAGCGCAGCCTTTGTAATGGTTGGGGCTGCACCCAACACCGAATGGCTGTCGCAGAGCTGCCAACTGGACGCACGCGGCTTTGTAGTCACGGGCAACGAGGTCAATGCCGGATCATCTTTCGCAACGTCTTGTCCCGGGATTTTTGCCGTAGGTGATGTGCGCGCAGGGTCGGTGAAGCGCGTGGCCTCTGCGGTGGGTGAAGGGTCAGTTGTCATATCTCAAGCTTGGGAATACTTGCAAACTTGAGCACCGTGATTCCTGTTCTGACGCCCAACCTTCAGGCACCTGGGCATAGAGCTTTCGGTCTCGTCTCAACATGACGGCTTGGTATCGACATTTGAGTTTGCCAACATTGTCGGTGGGATGTTTCCGAAGGCGCTGTGCGGCCTTTCTTCGTTGAAGTATCCACGCCAATGCTCCATCTTTTCGCAAGCATCTGCCAGCGACAGAAACCAATGCGTGTTCAGGCATTCTTCTCTGAATTTGGAGTTGAATGCTTCGATGAAAGTGTTGTCGGTCGGTTTGCCAGGGCGCGAGAAGTCGAGCGTGACATCGTTTTGGTAGGCCCACATATCCATATCCCGAGAGATAAACTCGCTGCCATTGTCCACCCGTATTGTCGCCGGATAGCCGATTTACCGACACACCGGATCCAGCGCAGCAACGACATCTTCCCCCTTGCAATTGACCTTGGGGACAATGATGGGCGAGACGCGCGAGAATGTGTCGACCATTGGCAGGACGCGCAAGTTACAGCCGGACGCAAGCTGATCATGAACGAAGTCCATGGCCCACACATCGTTGGGCCTCAAGGCATCTGAGCGATCCTCACTCAGTTTGGTCTTCATCCGCTGTTTTGGCGATTTGTTCCGCAACTGCCGCATGTCGGAGGGCAACATCCCAGAATTCTTCTTGCAATTGAAGTATGTTGCTGAACTGATCCCAGCCTCTCGACACACTTCAGCAACCATCTTGCCTCTTTCAATCTGCTTCAACACAAACGCCTTCTGCGCATCCGTAGATCTCGCCGCTTTCATCGCTTCCGATCCTCCTCCCAACCAGGGATTCGTTACGGAAAACTCTAGTCACAATTGTCCGGAAAATCGGGTTTCAGAGCCCGTGCCTGATCCCGCAAAATGAACTTCTGAATCTTGCCCGTGGATGTCTTGGGCAAAGCGCCGAACACCACCGTCTTGGGTGCTTTGAAATGGGCCATGTTGTCTCGGCAGAACGTGATCAGTTCCACCTCGGTCGCACTAGCTTCAGGCTTCAATTCTACAAAGGCGCAGGGTGTTTCACCCCATTTCTCATCCGGGCGGGCGACCACTGCGGCCTCCATCACGGCAGGGTGTTTGTACAGGATGCCTTCCACCTCGACCGATGAGATGTTTTCACCGCCCGAGATGATGATGTCCTTGGACCGGTCCTTCAGTGCGACATAACCATCGGGGTGCATGACCCCAAGATCACCCGACGCGAACCACCCCCCATTGAAGGCCTTGTCCGTAGCTTCGGGGTTCTTGAGGTATCCCTTCATCACCACATTACCTTGCATGAATATCTCGCCCATGGTTTCGCCATCTGCCGGCACCGGTTCATGTGTTTCCGGATCGGCCACCATCAGGCCCGAAAGCGCCGAATAGCGCACACCCTGCCGAACTTTCAGGGCCGCGCGTTCAGCCGCACCCTTCTGGTTCCATTCGTCTTTCCATGCGCAAACGACGGACGGACCATAGGTCTCGGTCAGGCCGTAGACATGGGTGACTTCGACACCCATCCGTTCCATCGCTTCGATCACGGCGGCAGGTGGTGGGGCACCTGCGGTCATGACCTTGATCTCATGGTCGAAGTCTTTCAGGTGATCTGGGGCATGTGCCAGCATGTTCAGAACGATTGGCGCACCGCAGAAATGAGTGATCTTCTCGTCCCGGAAGGCGCCATAGATTGGTTCGGCCCTGACCGCGCGCAAGCAGACCGAGACCCCGGCATTCAGGGCCATCGCCCACGGAAAACACCAACCGTTGCAGTGGAACATCGGCAGCGTCCACAGATAGACCGAGTGCTTGGGCATATCCCAATCCAACAGATCGGACTGCGCATTCAGGGCCGCGCCTCGGTGGTGATAGACCACGCCCTTTGGGTTGCCGGTCGTTCCGGATGTATAGTTGAGCGTGATCGCATCCCACTCATCCGTGGGCAGGGTCCAGGAAAATTCCGGATCCCCTTCCTTAAGCAAATTGTCATAGGTCAGATTGCCGAGACGTTCGCCGCCATCAAAGCTGTCGTCTTCGATGTCGATCACAAGAAGATCGTGATCGACTTGCGGCAGCGCCTCTTTGACCACGGCTGAAAACTCGGGATCGACCAACAGGACCTTGGCCTCGGCATGGTTGAGGATGAAGGCGATGATCGGCGCGTCCAGCCGTGTGTTGATGGCATTCAAGACTGCCCCGGCCATGGGTACGGCAAAATGCGCCTCATACAGTTCGGGGATATTGGCTGCGATGATCGAGACCGTGTCACCCTTTCCCACCCCACGCGCAGTCAATGCGCTGGCCAGACGGCGGCACCGTTCATAAGTCTGCGCCCAGGTGTAGCGTCGATCCCCGTATACGACTGACGGGTAATCCGGGTAGACCGCTGCCGTCCTGTCGAGAAAGCTGAGCGGGGACAATGGTGTGTAATTCGCGCGGTTCTTGTCCAGGTGACGCTCGTAAATGTTGGTCGCTTGCATCCGCCAATCCTCCCCATTCGCGTGTTTTGCGACTTGAACACAAAGCGACGGTTCTGAAAATCCGTAAAAATACGCCATTGGCCCCGGCTGGCGCTACGGTATCATGACATCTGGCCCTATATTCCAGAGGCCATTCGCGGTGATCTGAACCATCGCAATTTCATGCTACGGTGGGATCAATCCCACATCCTGCACACCGCATCTGACTGAAAGGACATGTCATGGACGGCACGTTCAACGAAAACGATCTTTCCCACGTGGTCGAAGCTGACCGCGCCCATATCTGGCATCACCTGCTCCAGCATAAGCCCTTTGAAACAAACGATCCGCGCATCATTGTCGAAGGCAAAGGCATGCGCGTCTGGGACCAAAAGGGGAAAGAGCATCTGGACGCGGTTTCTGGCGGCGTCTGGACTGTGAACGTAGGCTACGGTCGCGAATCCATCGCCAAGGCCGTCTACGACCAGTTGATGAAGCTCTGCTATTTCGCAAATTCGGCGGGCTCGATTCCCGGATCGATCTTTGCCGAAAAGCTGATCAGCAAAATGCCGGGCATGAGCCGGGTCTACTATACAAACTCGGGCTCGGAAGCGAACGAGAAAGCCTTCAAGATGGTCCGCCAGATCGCGCACAAGCGCTATGGTGGCAAGAAAACCAAAATCCTGTATCGCGACCGCGACTATCACGGCTCGACACTGGCGACGATGTCGGCAGGCGGCCAGGACGAGCGCACCGCGCAATACGGCCCCTTTGCGCCTGATTTTGTGCGCGTGCCGCATTGCATGGAATACCGCAAGCACGAGCTTGACGGCGCCCCCGAAGAGAACTTTGGCGAATGGGCGGCCAACCAGATCGAAGAGGTCATCCTGCGCGAAGGACCCGACACAGTTGGTGCCCTGTGCCTTGAACCCGTGACTGCCGGAGGTGGCGTGATCGAAGCGCCCGAAGGTTACTGGCAGCGCGTTCAGGAGATCTGCAAGAAATACGATGTGCTGCTGCATATTGACGAAGTTGTCTGCGGTGTTGGCCGGACCGGCACGTGGTTCGGATACCAGCAATACGGCATCAAGCCGGACTTCGTCACGATGGCCAAGGGTGTTGCCTCGGGCTATGCGGCGATTGCCTGCATGGTCACCACCGAGGAGGTCTTTGACATGTTCAAAGACGACGCAGCGGACCCGATGAACTATTTCCGCGATATCTCGACCTTTGGTGGCTGCACTGCTGGTCCGGCTGCGGCAATCGAGAACATGCGGATCATCGAAGACGAAAACCTGTTGGGCAACTGCGCCGCCATGGGCGACCGGATGACGGGCAACCTTCAGGCGCTGATGGAAAAGCACAAGGTCATCGGCGACGTGCGCGGCAAGGGCCTGTTCCTGGGAGCCGAACTGGTCGCCGATCGCGGCACCAAAGAGCCGGTGGATGAGAAACTTGCGCAGGCCGTGGTGGCAGACTGTATGGCGCAGGGTGTGATCATCGGCGTCACCAACCGCTCGATCCCAAGCCGCAACAACACCCTGTGCTTCTCGCCTGCACTGATCGCTACGGCGGATGACATCGACCAGATCACGGATGCCGTTGATGGCGCGCTGGGGCGTGTGTTCGGCTGATACCGTTGACCGCCTTTTAGGGTGATGGGACTGAAACCGGCGCTGTTCGCGCCGGTTTTTTTGAATGTCCGTTTGCCAAAATTGTGAACTCGGATAGCCTGCAATCACCCCACGCAGGAGATTTGTTCATGCCATTCAATTTTGCACGCAGCCTCGCGGCAGCCATTGTTCTTGCTCTTTCCACCCCTGTCAGCGCCGAGGACGGCAGTGGTTTCCCACAGATTGTCGGCACCTGGACTGGCACCTATCTGGTGGCCTTCGCCAAATCGAATCCGAACCACGAAAAGGGCCTGCTGCAGACCGAGATGGAGTTGGAGATCACCAAGCTGGACGGCAACCTGATCACCGCAACCAACCGTTGGCGGCGAATTGGCGACAAAGAGTGGGTCGTCGAAGAGGCGATGGGCACGTTTTCACTGGACGACCCCACCCGATTTGTTCTGGCCGAAGCCGGGATCTCGGGGGATGACGTGTCATCCGGGATTTTCAACGGGGTCTACGTGGACAACGTGATCATGGTCACCTATGCCGGACCCGGGACCGGTGTGGCATTTGCGGCGCAGTTGGTGAAGAAGGACAAAGGCAAATAGCACCGTTCAAAGGCGCGCCGCTTTCCGTGCTGCGGCAGGCTAACGTCCGATGCGCTTTCTCTGCTTCGGGCTTTGGTTCGCGGCGTATCGTTGACAGAACATGCGCGCGTGGCATCCCGATCGGACCTCGCAATTCGTGCAGCGTGTGGTCTTACTCGCTGACATCTGAGGCGTCTACCGTGTTGGGCAACAGGGCGGTATCTGCGGTATCTCCGTCCACTAGGCTGGCGGTCCACATCAAATCACCCATGAACGACTCGTCTATCACAACATAGCTCTTGTCGAGCGTAACCAAATCCTGTCCCTCCAAAAGGGTATATTGGAACGTCAGATTGCCATCCGCCAAATTGGGATTTGTGAGTTCAACGATCAAGGATGTGGCTTCGCCGTTCACGTCACCAATAAGCGCCGCATTGGGAGGATCTTCAGCAAAGCTATCTGAGCCCTTGTTCCAAACTTCGATCAGTTTGTCCGTCGGAACAACACTTGCGGCGCGAAAGGGCCGGTCGGCGAACACAATCATGTGGTTGTTCACACCAACAAGCGTGAGTGTCCCGTCAGACAGGGTGGCCGAGTCCGCATGTTGTACAAACAATGCCTGCGGCTTTTCTTTTTTGTCATCTGCAGATTGAGCGATTGCAGTTGTCGACAGAATGGCAGCTGCTGTGGCTGCGCCCAGTAGTCCTGCGGTCGTGTTCATCTCAATCTCCTTTGATGTCAATCATCGATTTAGGCATGAGTAGAGCAGAACCGCCTAGAATTCCTGCGGTGCCATTTCCTCAATTGCTCCCCCAAGTTGTGTGCGACCTGCCCGACAGTTCAAGCAAAATTATCATATCTTAACCAAACACACAGGCGTGGATAAGTATCCGCAGTGCAGCAACCCGCAAGATGTATGCCCCAAAAATGCAAAGGCCGCCCCAAGCGGGACGGCCCTTGTTTCACTGTCTCTTTTCAGAGGATCAGGCGGTCAGAGCAGCCTGAGCTTTGGCAACGATCGCGCCGAACGCTTCCGGTTCGTGCACGGCCAGGTCTGCCAGAACTTTGCGGTCCACTTCGATACCGGCCAGGTTCAGGCCGTTGATGAAGCGGGAATATGTCAGAGCCTCGTCATGCGAACGGACAGCAGCGTTGATACGCTGGATCCACAGCGCGCGGAAGTTGCGCTTGCGGTTCTTGCGGTCGCGGGTTGCATACTGGTTTGCCTTGTCGACGGCCTGACGGGCAACCTTGAAGGTGCTCTTGCGGCGGCCATAGTAACCTTTGGCAGCCTTGATAACCTTCTTGTGACGGGCGTGAGTTACGGTTCCACCTTTAACGCGGGACATCTCTTAATCTCCTCTTAGCGGTCGTAGGGCATGTAGCCCTTGACGATCTTTGCGTCGGGGGCGGACAGGGTGGTGTTGCCACGGGCGTCGCGGATGAATTTTTTGGTCCGCTTGATCATGCCGTGCCGTTTGCCGGCCTGACCAGCAAGGACCTTACCGGTCGCAGTCACCTTGAAGCGCTTTTTGGCGCTCGACTTTGTCTTCATCTTAGGCATTTCCGTCTCCTTTTCCGGGTTCGGTTTCAGACGCGACTCGGCATGCCATCTCGGCCGGTCACGCGATCAGAAGCGCCGTTTACGCAAGTTCTGTCATACTGGCAAGGGGGTTTGGACCAGAATCTGCGGATTTCGCAGGCCGGGCAGGCACCGGGGCAACGCGTGCCGCCCCGGTGTAAGTGTTCAGTGGCCGAACTTGCGGATATCACCGCTTTTCAGGCGTTCCGAGTAGGATGCCAGTTCCTGACGCACCACTTTCATCAGGAAGTAGAGCGCGAAGACGTTCACAACCGCCATCGCAAAGATCGCCGCATCCGAGAAGTCGATGACCGGGCCAAGGTTGGCCGCCGCACCGATGACAACGAAGATGCAGAAGATGACCTTGAACACCAGTTCCTTGGTTTGGCCTTCACCGAACAGATAGGTCCAGGCCTTGAGGCCATAGTAGGACCAGCTGATCATGGTCGAGAAGGCAAACAGGACCACGGCAATCGCCAGCACATAGGGGAACCAGCTGAATGCACTGCCGAAGGCTGCAGATGTCAGGCTGACACCCGAGTTGCCGTCGACCGTAGCAATCGCATTGCCCGCTTCGTTCAGCATGTAGTTGCCGGTCTCGGGATCAACGATCAGTTGCTGGGTGATGATGATCACCAGAGCGGTCATCGTACAGATCACAACCGTATCGATGAACGGTTCCAGCAAGGATACAAAGCCTTCTGTGATCGGTTCTTTGGTCCGCACTGCCGAGTGCGCAATGGCCGCAGAACCAACGCCCGCTTCGTTCGAGAACGCCGCACGGCGGAAGCCCTGGATCAGTGCGCCAACCATGCCGCCAGCAACACCAAGGCCCGTAAAGGCGCCCGCGAAGATCTGGCCAAAGGCCCAGCCGATCTGATCTGCGTGCATGATGATGATGACCAAAGCGGCCAGCACGTACATGACACCCATGAACGGCACGACTTTTTCGGTCACGCGTGCGATGGATTTCAAACCACCCACGATCACGGCAAACACGATGGCCGCAAAGACCAGACCAGTGATCCAGCCGGGATAGTCCCCGGTGATGCCCGCGATCTGCTGATGCGCCTGATTGGCCTGGAACATGTTGCCCCCGCCCAGCGCGCCGAGAATACAGAAGATCGAGAACAGGACGGCCAGGATTTTACCACCCGGCAGGCCAAGCTCGGCAAAGCCCTTGGACATGTAATACATCGGACCACCGGAAACCGTGCCATCCTCGTATTCGTTGCGGTACTTCACACCCAGGGTACATTCGGTGAATTTGGACGCCATTCCCAGAAGGCCGGCAACGATCATCCAGAAGGTTGCGCCTGGGCCACCAATCCCGACGGCGACCGCCACACCGGCGATGTTCCCAAGGCCCACCGTACCGGACAGGGCCGTTGCAAGGGCCTGAAAGTGGCTGACCTCACCTGCGTCATCGGGATCGGAATAGTCGCCTTTCACCAGGCTGATCGAGTGGCCGAAGAACCGAAACTGAACAAAGGCAAAATACAGCGAGAATACTGTTGCCGCGATGACCAGCCAGCCGACGATCCATGGAAACCCCGTACCCGGAAAGGGCGCGAAGATAAAACTGACGAATGGCCCGGTCAAATCTGCAAATGCCTGATTGATCTTGTCATCCAGACCCGGGGCCTCTTGCGCCGACGCGGCGGTGGCCATCATTGCGGCAGCCGCCGAAAGATATAGGTGTTGTAGCTTTTTCATTCTTCTGCCCACCTCAATTGACAACTGTGACCGGAATGTCGGCATGCATCACAAGATTTTGCGTTGAACTGCCGAAGATACGTTTCTTGAGCCCGTCCGCCGAAGACCGACCGACAACGATCTGAGAGCCGCCGTTTTCGACTGTAATGGCGTTCAGGGTTTCGGCCACGTCGCCATGACGCACGACGCCCTTCGCTTCGAAACCGGCGGCTTTGAGAGCTTCGACTGCCGGTGTCACAATGCGCGACGTTGCCAGTTCGACCTCTTCTTCGCGGCGCTTGTGGCGCTGAGCGTTTTCTTCCGGTGTTTGAAAAGTGTAAGGGGACCATTCGATCACGTAAGCGACGACCAACTCACACGTACCGATCAATTTTGCCAAGTCTTTGGCAAAGGCGATCGCGCGCTCACCGGTTTCTGTCCCGTCGAGTCCTATGACAATCTTTGTTGTCATCTCGTTCCTCCGTTTTTTGTTGTTAAGGCCGGGGCCCACGCCCCCAGCAGAGCAGCCGGAACTTGGAGCTTTTAAACAAGACTGCCCTGTGATAAGTATCAGGAAATTTCACTAGGAAATGGGGATTTTTTTGGGCTATTTTCAGTGGAATTTATCGTTTTGTGCTAAAAATACAGGAATAATGACTGATTAGCAGAGATTTAGATAATATCGATCAGCGCATTCTTTACGAGCTTGAGGCCAATGGAAGGCTCTCAATAGTTGAGCTTGCAGCGCGCATAAACCTGACAAACACCCCCTGTTCCGAGCGTGTAAAGCGTCTGGAAAAGAACGGCTATATCAAAGGCTACAGCGCCATAGTCGACAAAGAGAGGATGGGGCTGGCCCTGCTAACCGTGGTCCAGGTGTCCCTGAGTGCAACTGCAGAGCAATCACTGGAAAAATTCAACGACGCCGTTCGCAGTGTGCCAGAAATCGAAAGCTGCCTGATGGTGGCTGGGTCTTTCGACTACCTACTGACCGTCAGAACGCGTGATATCGCGCATTTCCGCATGATATTGGGCGAAAAGATCAACAAGCTGCCAGGAATTCACCAAACAAGCTCTTTCACAGTCATGGAAGCTGTGAAAGAGCCCGTTGGCTAGCAAACGCAGGGAACCTGATGCCGATTTCTGACTATTCGGGGTCCGTACTGTAAATCAGGCGCTCATCGCATGGTGCGACGCGCAGAATATTCGTTGTTCCCGGCACGTTGAAAGGCACCCCTGCGGTGACAACGATCTGATCGGATTCCGTGGCAAACCCTCCGGCCCGTGCCGCACGCGCGGCGTTCACCACCGCGCCCTTAAAGCGCTGCAGCTCTGGCGTCATGACGCAATTGCACCCCCAGCTCAGGCACAACCTGCGCGCTGTCCCCATAAGGGACGTCATGGCTATGATCGGAACCCCGGGTCTTTCCCGTGCGGTCAATGACGCCGTAGTGCCACTTTGGGTAAAGCAACAGATCGCCTTGATCTCGGTCTTCTCGGCGATCTCACGGGCCGCCGCGACGATCCCGTCTGCCACAGTCGTGCCCTTGGCAGTGCGCGAGGCAGCAATGATCTGGGTATAGGTCGGATCGGCCTCGACCTCGATGGCGACCTTGTTCATGGTCTGCACCGCCTCGATCGGATACGCTCCAGCTGCGGATTCCGCGCTCAGCATGATGGCATCCGTACCTTCGTAGATCGCTGTCGCAACGTCCGAGACCTCGGCGCGGGTCGGCATCGGGCTTTCGATCATGCTTTCCAACATCTGGGTCGCAACGATCACCGGCTTGGCTGCGCCCCGGCATTTTCGGACAAGGCGTTTCTGGATCGGAGGCACGGCGGATACCGGCAGTTCCACACCCAGATCGCCACGGGCCACCATGATCCCATCCGAGGCATCCAGAATATCATCAAAGGCCTGAACGGCTGCGGGCTTTTCGATCTTCGACAAGATGGCGGCGCGACCATCTGCCAGCGCGCGCGCCTCGAACACGTCCTTGGCACGCTGAACAAAGCTCAGCGCCAGCCAGTCGACGCCCAGTTGACAGACAAATTCCAGATCGTCGCGATCCTTTGCCGACAAGGCAGCCAGCGGCAGCACCACGTCCGGAACATTGACGCCCTTGCGGTTCGAGATCGTGCCTCCGATCTCAACGGTGCAATTGGCGAAATCCTCGCCGCAGTCTTTGACGATCAGACGAATCTTGCCGTCATTTACCAGCAGCCGCGCGCCGGGCTCAAGGGCTGCAAAAATCTCGGGATGCGGCAGACAGACCCGGGTTGCATCGCCGGCATCGGGGTCGAGGTCCAGCCGGAACGGTGCCCCCTCTTCCAGGTCTTCGGCATCATTGGCGAACACGCCGACGCGCAGCTTCGGGCCCTGAAGGTCGGCCAGAATGGCAATCGGGCTGTCCAGATCCTTTTCCACCTGCCGAATGATGCGATGGCGTTCACGGATCTCATCATGGCTTCCATGGCTCATGTTCAGACGAAACACATCCGCCCCGGTCTCGTGCAGGGCGCGGATGGTGTCATAGTCATTGGACGCCGGCCCCAGCGTCGCCACGATTTTAACATTTCTAAGGCGTCGCATTGGTCTTTCTCTCCTCAGTCCCTCGGTGTTAGGGCAATGTTACCGCAAACATTGCCCGTGCCGCTTATTGCGCAATTCCCTTTCCGAAGCAACTGCCATACACCTGCGGCAAACTCGATGACAGGCTAATGACGTACACTCCGTATTTTATTCACGGCGAGGATCGCCCGTCCCGCTGGCTGATCACCTGCGATCATGCGACCAACACGGTGCCGCCCGACATCAACGGGGGCGACCTTGGTCTTTCGCGCGAAGATATGGAGCGCCACATTGCCTATGACGTCGGTGCCTATGAGGTGTCCAAACATCTGGGAGACGTTCTGAATGCGCCAGTCATCGCCGCCAATTTCTCGCGGCTGGTGATCGATCCGAACCGGGGCGAGGATGATCCGACCCTGCTGATGAAGCTCTATGACGGCTCGATCATTCCCGGCAATCGTCACGCCGATACCGCAGAGCGCAGGCGACGCCTGAATATGTGCTACCGCCCCTATCATCAGGCTCTGGGGCGCTTGGCCGCCCTGCCCCACGCTGTGATTGTGTCGATGCATTCCTTCACCCGCCAATTGCGCGGTCGTGAACCACGCCCCTGGCATGTAGGGGTTCTGCATACCCCGGATGAGCGATTTTCACGCCCCCTGATAGATCGGCTGCGGGCCGAAGACGACCTGTGCATTGGTGTAAACGAGCCCTATACCGGCGTGCTGCCCGGCGATGCGATTGACAGACACTGCACGACCCATGGTCGTCCCAATGCGCTGATCGAGCTGCGCAATGACCTGATCGCGGATCACACCGGGCAACGGGACTGGGCCGAGCGTCTGGCGCTGATCTTGCAGGATGCGCTGGTTGACAGCGACCTTTGATCACACATCATTGTACGGCATGCCTTCGATCCCCATGTTGGGAAAAAAGGAGGCATCCATGACACAGGAGTTTCTGACAACTTTTTTGGCTGGATGGCGGTGCTGAACATCGCGGTTTTGCTTTTTTCCACCCTGATGATCGTGTCGTTGCAGAACTGGATTGCAGGCGTTCACAGTCGGATGTTTCAAATGGAACGGCCCGACGTGAAACGTGCGTATTTCCGATATCTGGCCAACTACAAGATATTGACACTGATCTTTTGCATCGTTCCCTGGCTGGCTTTGAAACTGGCCTGACCCTCTGTTTGTTGAAACGGGCCCCTCGGAACGTTAGGTCAGAACAATACGCATCCCAATTTCCGGAGCCCGAATATGGACAAGCAAACTGAAATCGAACTTCAGGCCGCAGCCTTCCGCCGGCTGCAAAAGCACCTGATGGAAGACCGCACGGACGTTCAGAACATCGATATGATGAATTTGACCGGATTCTGTCGCAACTGCCTGTCACGCTGGTATCAGGAAGCCGCAAACGAAAAGGGCATCGAGATGGGCAAGGACGAGGCCCGGCAGGTTTTCTATGGCATGACCATGGACGAATGGAAAACCAATTACCAGACCGACGCCAGCCCTGAAAAACAGGCGGCGTTCGAGGTCGCGTTCGAAGAGAACGTCGGAACCAAAAGCTGAACCGTCGTCAAAAGGCCCGCCAGACCAGTGGGCCTTTGTTTCAGATGGCTGCCTTGCGGCTTTCGTCCAGATAAATCTCGCGCAGACGCTTGGCAATCGGGCCCGGTGTGCCATCGCCCAGCGCGACGCCATCGATCTCGACCACAGGCATGACAAAGGCACTGGCCGAGGTGGTAAAGGCCTCGTCCGCCTCTTTCGCCTCATCCACGGTAAACAGGCGTTCCTCGACCACCATCTGCGCCTCAGCCGCCATGCGCAGCACCGCCTTGCGGGTGATCCCGTGCAGAATGTCGTTAGACAGCGGTCGGGTGACAATCTTTCCGTTCTTGACGAAATAGGCGTTGTTGCTGGTGCCTTCGGTCACATAACCGTCTTCGATCATCCATGCATCGTCGCAGCCCGCAGCCTTGGCCATCATTTTGCCCATCGACGGGTACAGCAACTGCGTCGTCTTGATGTCCCGACGCCCCCAGCGAATGTCATCGATCGAGATGATCTTGGCACCTTTCCTGGATGCAGGGCTATCGGCCAAACCCGGTTTGTTCTGCGTGAACAGGACCAGCGTGGGTTTTGTGTCCTCGGACGGGAAGACAAAGTCCCGGTCGCCATCGCTGCCGCGCGAAACCTGCAGATAGACCAGCCCCTCTTCGATCTCGTTCAACTCAACCAGCTTGCGGTGGATTTCCAGCAGCTCGTCCTTGCCGCAGGGCTCTGCCATCTGCAATTCATCCAGCGAGCGTTTCAGACGCACCGCATGTCCTTCGAAATCGATCAGCTTGCCGTCCAGAACGCTGGTCACTTCATAAACGGCGTCCGCCATCAGGAAACCACGGTCAAAGATGGACACCTTGGCCTCGGTTTCGGGCAGGTATTCGCCATTTACGTAAACGGTGCGGGTCATGTTTTGTCTCCTCAGCCCCAGAGATCCGCTTTGGGCGGGTGCACTCCGGCGTCATCAAAAATCAACGGGGTGTCGCGGTCTTCGGCCAACAAAAGCGGGCCGTCAAGGTCTGTGACCATCGCGCCCTGTGCCAGCAATGTCGCAGGGGCCATCGCCAAAGAGCTACCGACCATGCATCCAACCATGATTTTGTAACCCTCGGCCAAGGCCGCTTGACGCAGCGCAAGCGCCTCGGTCAGACCACCGGTCTTGTCGAGCTTGATGTTGACCACGTCATATTTGCCCTTCAGCGCAGGCAGGCTGCCCCGGTCATGGCAGGATTCGTCAGCGCAGACGGGAACCGGACGCTCCATCCCGATCAGTGCGTCATCTTCCCCGGCGGGCAGCGGTTGTTCCACCAAGGCAACACCCAGCCGCACCAGATGCGGTGCCAGATCGGAATAGACCTCGGCCGACCAGCCTTCGTTGGCATCCACGATGATCTTTGATCCCGGCGCACCTGCCCGAACAGCTTCGAGCCGGGGCATATCGTCAGGCGTACCAAGCTTAATCTTCAGCAAAGGGCGGTGCGTGTTCTTTGCGGCCTGGGCCTGCATGGCTTCGGGCGTATCCAGAGACAAGGTATAGGCCGTGATCTCTGGCCCCGGAACCGGCAAACCCGCCAGATCCCACGCCCTTTTTCCGGCGCGCTTGGCCTCCAGATCCCACAGCGCACAGTCCACTGCATTTCGGGCCGCACCGGCGGGCAACAGGCCCATCAGCTGCGTGCGATCAAACGTTTCAGGCAAGCCTGCGATCTCTGCCTCAACCGAGTCCAGGGTTTCATTGTAGCGCGCATAGGGCACACATTCGCCCCAACCGTGATGCGCGCCATCCGACACCCGTACGGTCAGCACCTTCGCTTCGGTCCGCGAGCCGCGCGATATGGTGAACACTTGCGCCAGACGAAACACGTCGCGCGACACCTCAACCTGCATGCCGGTTTCCTTTTTCAGTTCGTCGCGTGCCGTAGGTGAGATTTTCGAACAAAAACCCCAACATATCAGCACCCAAGCAGTCTTTACATTGCGGCCAGCGCATCCACCAGCTTGTCGGCGCCAAAACGGAACGGGTCGGTGGCCGGGATGCCCATATCGGCCTCGATCTTGGCGAGGTATGTCGAGGCGTCCGCCTCGCTCATATGTTGGGTGTTCACGGACACGCCCACCACCTGACAGTCAGGGTTGGCGACCCGTGCGAGATTCAGGGCTGTATCCCGCAGAGTTTCCAGCGAGGGCTGCTGATATCCCGGCAGGCCCCGCATATGCTCGCGTGTCGGCTCGTGGCTCAGGATCAAGGCGTCGGGCTGGCCGCCATGTACCAGCGCCATGGTGACGCCGGAATAGGAGACGTGGAACAGCGATCCCTGCCCCTCGATCAGATCCCAGTGGTCGTCCTCATTGTCCGGCGTCAGCCATTCAACCGAACCGGCCATGAAATCCGCAACGACCGCGTCCAGCGGCACACCGTCGCCAGTGATCAGAATGCCGGTCTGCCCGGTGGCGCGGAAGGTCGATTTCATGCCACGCTTGCGCATCTCGGCATCCATGGCCAGGGCGGTGTACATCTTGCCCACCGAGCAATCCGTGCCCACGGCCAGACAACGTTTGCCCCTGCGCTTGATCCCGTTTGCAATCGGATAATCAACGTCCGGCACACGGACGTCGTGCAGCTTTTGCCCTGTGGCTTCGGCGACGGCGACCAGATCAGGTTCATCCCGCAGCAGGTTGTGCAAGCCCGACGCCAGATCAAATCCTTCTTCAAGTGCCATCACCAGAACCTTTTTCCAGTCCTGGCTGATGACGCCACCGCGGTTGGCAACACCGATGACCAACGTCTTGGCGCCGGCCTCTTTTGCTTCGGTCAACGTCATGTCGGTCAGACCCAGATCGGCCTTACAGCCGTCCATGCGGTATTGACCTACGGCATTTTCCGGTCGCCAGTCCTTGATGCCAATCGCAACTTTGGCCGCCAACTGGTCGGGCGCATCGCCCAAAAACAACAGATACGGTGTCTCGATCATTGCGGTGCACTCCTTTGATTCCGACTATAATTAGAGAAGCGTCCAAACGAGCGTTTCGCGTTTTCACCGAACATCCACGGCCGCTTCAGAATTATTTTGCGCGTTTTCCCGCATTCGCGCAAAAATCTTCCAAGTTTTCAGAGTGATTAAACTTTGATCACGCATCACAGACGGGCAGATGCGCGATTTCTGCACTCGCAATGCCGCAGATGCACAATGATGCTTGCACTCTATTGCGCAATTTAATACCTCAATTGACGAGAAAATCGCAATTTCATTACTCAAACGAGGTCTCGATGAGCTTTCGCATCCAACCCGCCGCACCAGCCCGCCCCAATCGCTGTCAGTTGTTTGGCCCCGGCTCGAACACCAAGCTGTTTCCGAAAATGGCGGCGTCCGCAGCGGATGTGATCAATCTGGACCTTGAAGATTCGGTGGCGCCGTCTGACAAGGACGTCGCCCGTGCAAATGTCATTGAGGCACTGAACACCATCGATTGGGGCAGCAAATACATGTCCGTGCGGATCAACGGGCTGGATACGCCGTACTGGTACCGCGACGTGGTGGATGTGCTGGAGCAGGCCGGGGATCGCCTTGACCAGATCATGATCCCCAAGGTCGGCTGCGCGGCGGATGTCTATGCCGTGGACGCTTTGGTCACAGCGATCGAGCGTGCCAAAGGTCGTACCAAACCGATTTCCTTTGAAGTGATCATCGAATCCGCTGCAGGCGTCGCCCATGTGGAAGAGATCGCCGCGTCTTCGCCGCGGATGCAGGCCATGAGCCTCGGCGCCGCCGACTTCGCCGCGTCAATGGGCATGCAGACAACTGGCATCGGCGGCACGCAAGAAAACTACTACATGCTGCGCGAGGGTGAAAAGCACTGGTCTGATCCGTGGCATTGGGCACAGGCCGCCATCGTCGCGGCCTGCCGCACCCATGGCGTGCTGCCGGTTGATGGACCGTTTGGTGATTTTTCGGATGACGACGGCTATATCGCACAGGCCAAACGGTCTGCCACGCTTGGGATGGTTGGCAAATGGGCGATCCACCCCAAACAAATCGCGCTGGCAAATCAGGTCTTCACACCTTCGGACGAAGCCGTCTCGGAAGCGCGCGAAATCCTCGCGGCAATGGAACAGGCAAAGGCCAATGGCGAAGGGGCAACCGTCTACAAAGGCCGACTGGTGGACATTGCCTCGATCAAACAGGCCGAGGTCATCGTTGCGCAGGCTGAATTGATTGCAGCAAACAGCTAAGCCACAATGGATCAAGGCACCAACAAGGTGCCTTGATACGCTTTAGTTGTGTCCGAAGATGTCGTTCGGGACCCATTCAAGGTCCTGACCATCTTTGCCCCATTTCATCATCAGGCAGGAGCTTCCGCCCTTCTGGAAATACAATGTGGTAAGTTCGTACCAACCTGCCTCGGGAATTTCGACTTCGGTAACGCCGTTGCCCTCACAGGGTTGTGTGCCATCGTAGTAGCCGATGGTTTGGCCACCCAGCTTTGTTTCCGCACCGTCGTTTGAATAAACTTCAAACTGGTAGGTACCGGGTTCGTCAATCCTGATCAGTCCGGTAATTTCGGCCGCAACATTGTAAGGTTGTGAGGCTGTCATGACCATGTCACCGTCCTCTGTATCACGGAAATCAAACGCTGGTACCGGGTCCGCAGGTGCGCCGATCGTATCAATCAACTCTCGCGCCTGTTCCAGGCTTTTGATCTTTTTTGGCGCTTCGGCATAAACCACGTTCAAGCCAGGCTTCACGTCTGTCTGAACCGGCGCCAACTCTGCTGTTTGTGCTGCGAGACTGGCCGGACCGGCGGTAGCTACAATGGTTGAGATGAGTACCAGTCGCGAAAACATATCGCCCCCCAATTTTTGTTTGTCGGCCTGCACCGAAGCATTTTGAGGAATTGGAGTCAAATCTCAACACAAACAGGCGCAATATCGCGCTCAACTCCGCAAATCCTTGGGTGAACCCATGACCACATAGGAGGTTAACGAAGTGACGTGAGGCAGCGTTCCCAGAACCTCGGTGTGGAAGGCTTTGTAGGATGGCAGGTCGGCGCATTCGACGCGCAACAGATACTCGATTGTACCGGTAATGTTGTGGCATTCGACCACTTCGGGCGCGTTTTGCAAGGCCCGCTCGAACCCTTCCTGTGCGGCTTTGGTATGTTCCCCCAGACCGACCCCAATATAGGCGACGAAGCCCTTGCCAAGCGCAGCAGGATTCAACACGGCTCGATAGCCAGCGATCACACCCGCCTTTTCCAGTTCTTGCACACGCCGCAAACAGGCCGACGGAGACAGTCCGACGCGATCCGCCAATTCCAGATTGCTGATGCGCCCGTCCGCTGACAGGTGGCGCAATATTTCACTATTGATATGATCAATCTTCGTCATTGATTGCGAAGATAGGGTGAACGCGCACAATAACGCAATTTCATTCATCGCTTTTGCCGCAAGTATCCACACTATGACCTACGACATCCTTCTGGCCCTGATTGCTTTTGCCTTCGTGTCCTCGATCACTCCGGGGCCGAACAATCTGATGCTGATGGCGTCGGGGGCCAATTTCGGTTTTCGACGCACGATCCCGCACATGCTGGGGATCGGTCTTGGTTTTACTTTCATGGTTCTGCTGGTCGGGGTTGGGCTGCTTCAGGTGTTCAACCGATACCCAGTTAGCTATACGGTACTGAAAGTCGCCTCCGTCGGATATCTGCTGTATCTGGCCTGGAAGATCGCGCATGCCGCCCCCGCCGAGAAAGGCGCAGATGCGGGCACACCGATGAGCTTTCTGCAAGCCGCAGCCTTCCAGTGGGTCAACCCAAAGGCCTGGGCCATGGCGCTGACGGCCACAACGGCCTACGCACCCGGTCAAACCCTAAATGTGATTGTTATCGTTGCGCTGGTGTTCGGTGCGGTCAACTTGCCTTCGGTCAGCACGTGGACTGTTCTGGGACAGCAAATGGCGCGGTTCCTGACGAATCCGCGCCGGTTATTGCTGTTCAACTGGACCATGGCGGCCCTTCTTGTGGCCTCTCTCTATCCGGTTTTATGGCCACAGTGATCACTTCAGCGGCAAGCAGATCTCGGTCAACAGATCCTCAGGCGCGGTGTCCCGCGGGTCATTGAGGTAGACCTCATAGCACGGCTGATCTGCGGGTTCTTCCCCCGACTCGGGCAACCAATTGCCAAAGAGACTGTGATAGGCCGACGCGAGACCCGAATAGGGGCCCTTGTAAGTCAGCACGGCCGTTTTCCCGCCGGGGATCTGCAGATCCTCCATGCCTTCTGGCGTACCATCGCCGCGAAACTCGGCCCCTGCATAGCTGCGCAGTTGGTCCTCGGGCACATCATCCGGGCTGTCGAGGTAAATGCCCAGAACCGGCCCGACCTGAGGCCAAAGTTGACGGGATTCGCACAGGGCGCCAAAGGCCTCGAAGCTTTGGCCGATCTCGGTGTAGGCACCTTTATGCGGCAAGGCGATCACGCGGCGGGCAGGTTCGGTACGTGTGGTAACGGGATGCATTGGATATTCTCCGGTTCTGAAGTTTGGATGGGCTGGCAAGGATTGCCCGGCCTTGCGAAAGGCGACAGGGCTTCTGCCATAGGCCTCGGTAAAGGCCCGGATGAAAGAGTTCGGATTGGGATACCCTACCGCCTGCGCGATATCGGAAACCGGGTTTTCGGACCGCACCAGTTGAAACGCTGCACGATGCAACCGAATTCGACGCACCGCCTGGGCGCAGGTCTCGCCGGTCAGGGCCCGAAACACGCGGTGCCAGTGGAACCGCGACATGGCGGCCACATCAGCCAGCGCGTCCAGCGACAAATCCCCATCGGGATGATCATGGATATAGGTCAGCACCCTCAGGATACGGTCCTCATAGCTGGTTGCCATTGGCATCCCTTCCTTCTCTCTGCCCGCTCGTGGTCGCATATTCCAAACCCACAAATCTTGCTGAGTTGCATCCCAAGCGACCACGCGTCATATAGCAGGGAACTTCCGCGTTGAGAGGCGTCATGACCCAGTATCTGGATTTCGAAAAACCGCTGGCCGAAATCGAAGGCAAAGCCGAAGAGCTGCGCGCCCTCGCCCGCGCCAATGAAGAGATGGACGTGGCCGAAGAAGCCGCCGCACTGGACACCAAGGCTGCAAAGCTTCTGGATGAGCTTTATGCCGATCTGACCCCATGGCGGAAATGTCAGGTGGCGCGCCACCCCGAGCGGCCCCATTGCCAGGACTACGTCAAAGAGTTGTTCACCCAGTTCACTCCACTGGCCGGTGACCGGAACTTTGCCGACGATCTGGCTGTGATTGGCGGGCTGGCCCGTTTCGACGATCAGCCGGTGATGGTGATTGGGCACGAAAAAGGCTCGGACACCAAATCGCGCATCGAGCGGAATTTCGGCATGGCCCGCCCGGAAGGCTATCGCAAAGCCGTGCGCCTGATGGAGATGGCCGGTCGCTTTGGTCTGCCGGTGATTACCTTGATCGATACGGCAGGTGCCTATCCCGGCAAGGGTGCGGAAGAACGCGGCCAGTCCGAGGCCATCGCCCGTTCAACCGAAATGTGCCTGAAGATCGGCGTACCGCTGGTCTCGGTCATCATCGGCGAAGGCGGGTCCGGCGGAGCGGTTGCCTTTGCGACGGCGAACCGCGTGGCGATGCTGGAGCACTCGGTGTATTCGGTGATTTCACCCGAGGGCTGCGCCTCGATCCTGTGGAAGGATGCCGAAAAGATGCGCGAGGCTGCCGAAGCGCTGCGTCTGACTGCGCAGGACCTCTATAAACTGGGTGTCTGCGACCGCATCATCACCGAGCCCAAAGGCGGCGCGCATCGTGATCGCCCTGCAACTGTCGAGTCGGTCCGTTCAGCCATTGCTGCGATGTTGCAAGAGCTTGACGGCAAGGATGCGGCGACCCTTATCAGGGACCGCCGTCAGAAGTTTCTTGATATCGGCTCGAAAGGGCTGGCGGCGTAACCCGTTACCCACCCAATCGGCGCAACAACTCAACCGAGGGCTTGCCGGTCACCGGCAGGCCGTTGGCGCGCTGATAGCCGCTAATGGCGGCCTCAGAGTTCTTGCCGATCACACCGTCCGCCCCTTGCGTGTCATAACCGGCCGAGGTCAGGCGGCGTTGCAGATCCTTGCGATCCTCAAGCGTCAGACCGGTTTCATCCGCCCCGAATGACGCCTTGAACGGGGCACCCCCGGCGATACGGTCTGACAAGTGGCCGACACCGATCGCATAGCTGTCCGAGTTGTTGTAGCGCTTGATCACATTGAAGTTGCGGAACACGGCAATCTGTGGCCCGGGCACCTGAGGCTGAAGCACCGCGATGGGCGTGCTGGAAACCGTCCCGACCTCTCCCCCCCATGGCTGACCCCGCACCCAGCCCGCGCGTGCCAGATAGGCCGCGGTTGACGCCAGCGAATCTGTCGGGTCCTCGGACCAGATATCCCTCCGACCATCACCGGTGAAATCCACAGCATAGGCGAGATACGAGGTTGGAATGAACTGCGTGTGCCCCATCGCACCCGCCCAACTGCCGGTCATGTTGGCGGGCGAAGTGTCACCTTCCTGAATGATCCGCAACGCTGCAACCAGCTGCTTTTCGAAGAACGCACCGCGCCGCCCGTCATAGGCCAGTGTGGAGGTTGCCGAGATCACCGGCACATCGCCGCGTCGAGCACCATACCGGCTTTCCAGCCCCCAGACGGCCACCACAACCTCTTTGTCGACGCCATATCGAGCCTCGATCTGTGACAGGGTGCCGTTGTAGCGCTGCAGCATTTGCTTGCCGGTACTGATGCGTTCATCCGAGGCGGCAATGGCCAGATAATCCTCGAGCGAGCGTTTGAATTCGACTTGATTGCGGTCACGCTCAATCACTCCCGGAAGATACCCGGCGCCCTGAAAGGCGCGGTTCAGCGTCGGTTGAGAAATACCCTGAGAGACTGCACGCGCTTTGAAGCCTGCAACCCAGGCATCGTAGCCTGCATTGGGCACCGCTTGCATCCGGGACGCTGGCGCGCGTGCCGGTGTACCGACATCGCTGCATCCCGCCAAAACCGCCGCGCCAAAGCCGATAGAAAAAGTCCGTCGATTGATCATGACTGAAAACTGCTCTTGTTGTGATTTGCCTCAGAGTACCGCAGACCGCCCATTCAAACCAGAACGACTCGTCCCGCGTACCCTTAAACGGGCGGGTCGGCAGATCACCGCCTAGCTGACCAGCAATCGCAATCCCTGCGTCACGTCCGAGCGCACGGCAAGACGCAAACCGGGCTCGTCACCTGCCTTCAACGCGGCGATGATCAGCTTGTGAAAATGCGGTGGTTCCGTGCGCCGCAACCGCCCATATAGCGCACGCATGGTTGGCCCAAGCTGCAGCCACACGGTTTCAGCCATGGCCAGCATCGCAGGGGCCTGCGCCCGCAAATAAAGCGTTCGGTGAAATTCAAGATTGGTCCGAATATACCCAACCGCATCGCGCTTGGTCACCATCTCGGCAACGGTCATGTTGATGCTCTGCAAACGGTCAATCAGCGCAATATGCGCACGCGGCAAGGCACGGCTGGCAAGCTCTACCTCCAGCAAGGCCCGCAACGCCGCCAATTCCTCGATCCGATCATTCGTCAACTCGGGCGTCGAAACCCGGCCCGAAGAGGACAGAAACAGCGCGCCTTCAGCCGCCAGACGGCGCACGGCCTCGCGGGCCGGTGTCATGGATACATCAAACTCTTTGCCAATGCCACGGAGCGTAAGCGCCTCACCCGGTGCGATCTCTCCGTGCAAGATGCGGGACCGCAATGTGCGGTAGACCCGGTCATGTGTGGCGATGTTGGAGTCTGTGGGGCGTGACGTGATCATGCGCCCATGTGATCACAAAAATCGACAAGGTCAACTCGGCGCAACCTCGAACCGGTACCGATGCAGCAACGCGCCGTTGTCGCGCAGCCACCGGCGGGGTGTATCATAGGGTCCGAATATCCGCTCGACCTGTGCCCAGAAAGCCGGTGAATGGTTCATTTCCACCAGATGTGCCACCTCATGCGCGGCCACATAGTGCAGGACGTCGGATGGGGCGAGAATCAGCCGCCACGAAAACATCAAGCCCCCATGGGAACTGCATGACCCCCAGCGTGAGCGTGTGTCCCGTAGCGACAGGGTAGCGTAAGATCGCCCCAGCATGGCTGCATAGTCATCGCAGGCCCCGCTCAGGCGGTCCCGCGCAAGTTCTTTGAGGAACCGGGCCAAACGACGGCCTTCCGACCCGGCGGGCACAGCGACCGTATCGCTGCCAAGCACGACGCGCCGCCCGGTCGCAGACACGATTCGGCGATCAACGCCTTCAATCGGAAGGACGCCGCCAATTTGAACCTCTTCCAAACCGGGCTGCCCGGCCAGATGTTGACGCAGCCACTCCTCCTTGCTGCGTGCAAAACTCAGCGCCTCGGCCTCTGGCACTCCGTGCGGGTACGTCAGTGTAACGCGCCCGTCCAATTGGGAAATCCGCAGACTGATCCGCCGCGCCCGCGCCGATTTGCGCAGCGTCAGCGGCACCGGTGGTATGCCCGGCAACAAGTGATCCCCCATATCCCGTCCTCTTCCGCGCAAAGGCTTTGACAGTGCCTGCTGCCTGTGGCAGGTGAACTGAATCTTTAAGACGACTCACCTGATATCAAGGGGATTTGACATGCCCAAGGAAGAATGGGGCGTAAAGCGCGTTTGCCCAACCACTGGCAAGCGATTTTACGACCTGAACAAAAACCCGATCGTCAGCCCCTATACGGGCGAAATCGTGGAACTTGAGACCGGCAAAAGCCGGATGATCGCCGCCGACGCCGAGGACGCAGCAACAACGAAAGCGCGCGAAAACGCATCCGAGGAAGATCTGGTTCTGGATGACGACGACAATGTCGACGTGGATTTGGACGACGATCTGCTCGACGATGACGATGACGGTAACGACAATGTCTCGCTCGATGACATCACCGATATGTCATCGGAGGACGAAAACTGATCTGATGCTAAGGCGGCTGTTGGCCGTCTTAGTTTTTCTGCCAAGTGCGCCGCGAAGTTTGACCACTTTTCTATTTTTGGACTTGAACTCCTGCGCTCTGTCTCATAAACGTCCGTCCACCGCTGTGGCGGTATGCGGATGGGGCCTTAGCTCAGTTGGGAGAGCGCTTGCATGGCATGCAAGAGGTCAGGGGTTCGACTCCCCTAGGCTCCACCAAAACCTAACAATACAACTGGATAGCAAGCATTAGAGCGGTGTGACACACAGGTGTGACACAAAATGGAGCTGCATGCGTATCTCTCGCTGTCCAGACACGGCATTTATTACTTCCGTTGGCCCCTGCCAGACTCGACACCAAAACACCACACTAGACCAAACACCACACGCAGGACCCTTCGGGTGTCATTGCGTACGAGATGCCCCAAAGAGGCCGGTGCACTGGCACGGCATTTTGCAGTGCGCGGAGACACAGTAACAAAGCACATAGAACAGTCGGGTATGAACTACGGCGAACTGCGCACAAAGGTGCATAGTCACCTCAGGATATTACTGGGGAAGGCAAAGTCGCCTATCACCAACGCAAAGCGTGCCATGGGAATTTGGGAAAAAGGGCTCGAGACGCGCCTTATGCGCATCCGTTAGCCAGAAGAAATCAAACATGTTAACCGCCCGCCCTTACGACGGAGTTCGAGACCATAGGTCGGACATCGATGGGCCCTGAGCCTAAGGTGTTGCGCCAACCGCTTCGAGGTATTTAAGCACAGCAAACAGTATTACCGCCAAACCCAGCGCAATTCCGATACGACCCTTGACCGATCTACGCTTGGGGTTGTCGGTAACGGTGGCGCGCGCGCGGCGCAAGGGGGCAGCGCGGGCTACACCTGCCGCGGGCCGGGCGCGACGGACATGGGCCAGGAACTGCCACAGGTCGAATTCCCCGCAATATTCGCCTTGAAGGCCCTTGCTTTTGATGTTGGCAAACAGCACCCGCAAAATAAGCGCACGCTCAGGCGCATCTTCGGGTGGAAACTTGTCCGGGGCAATCCCGCTTTCATGAGGTTCTAGGTCGAAACCAGCATCCAGAAACATCTTGCGGATTTTTGGGGACGCGCCACGCAACGCATCAGCGGTTTTCACATTTCGAAACAACGCACGGGTCACGACAGGACCCTTGCCGCCGTTTTGCTTGGCGTCAGACCCATCCCCCCCCAAGGGGGTCTGAACAATATCGAAATCGTACCACAGACTCATTAACAAACGTCAGCCATGTTATTCCAACCAACTTACTCACTAATCGGTGAAAACAACACATATTAAGCCCGCTTTGTGACGTCATGCGGGCATTGTCACCGAATCAGAGACTCTTGCCATTCGCGGTGCTGATTGATCTAACAACGGAAATCGCAGGAGTTCCCCATGGTCGACATCGCGACCCGTGTCTACAATCACAAATGGAAGATCGACCCGATTATAAGGTCCTTGATCGACACAGATTTCTACAAACTGCTGATGTGCCAGTCAGTGTTTCGAAATAAGCCCCAAACGGACGTCGAGTTTTCGCTGATCAATCGTTCGAATCACGTGCCGCTCGCCCGTTTGATCGATGAAGGGGAGTTGCGGGAGCAGCTGGATCATATCCGATCACTGGGTCTCAGCCGTGGTGAAAGCACGTGGTTGCGGGGCAATATGTTCTACGGCAAACGTCAGATGTTCCGCTCGGATTTCATGGAATGGTTCGAGAATATGCGCCTGCCGCCCTACCACCTCGAACGAAAGGGCGACCAGTATGAGCTGACTTTCGAGGGCAAGTGGCACGAGGTCATGCTGTGGGAGATACCTGCGCTCGCCGTGTTGATGGAGCTTCGCTCGCGCGCCGTTTTGAACCACATGCGCCGGTTTGAACTGCAGGTTCTGTATGCCCGCGCAATGACACGGGTCTGGGAAAAGATCGAACAGCTTGGTGCCATTGACGGGCTTGGCATCGCGGATTTCGGAACGCGGCGAAGACACTCTTTCCTGTGGCAGGACTGGTGCGTTCAGGCGATGATCGAAGGCCTAGGCGCAGCTTTTACCGGCACCTCGAATTGCCTGATCGCCATGCGGCGTGAGGTTGAGGCCATCGGCACCAACGCCCATGAACTGCCTATGGTCTATTCGGCGCTGGCAAATACAGATGAGGAACTGGCGCAGGCCCCCTATGACGTTCTCAGCGACTGGCATGATGAGCATGATGGCAATCTCCGGATCATTCTGCCTGACACTTACGGAACCAAAGGCTTTCTTGACAACGCGCCCGACTGGCTGGCTGGTTGGACCGGTATTCGCATTGACAGCGGCGACCCTGCCGCCGGGGCTGAGATCGCTATTGATTGGTGGACATCGCGCGGCGAGGACCCGGCGCAGAAGCGGATCATCTTCTCAGACGGTCTGGATGTGGACAAAATCAAAGAGCTGCACGCCCAATTCGCGGGTCGCGTCAATATTTCCTTTGGCTGGGGTACTTTGCTGACCAACGATTTTCGAGGACTTGTGCCCAAAGACGCCCTGGCGCCGTTCTCACTAGTCTGCAAGGCAGTGTCCGCAAACGGTCGCCCAACAGTCAAATTGTCGGACAATCCTGAAAAGGCCATGGGACCCAAGGACCAGATTGAACGTTACAAGCGCGTGTTTGGCGTTGGCGCACAAAAGGTGATCGAGGTGATCGTCTAGCCATGATATGCAGCCACCGTCTTGAGTTGTGAGAAGCCATAAAGCGCCTCGAACCCTTTTTCGCGGCCATGCCCGGATTTTCCGACCCCACCAAACGGCAGTTCAACGCCGCCGCCAGCACCATAGTTGTTGATGAACACCTGACCTGATCGCAACTGCTTGGCCAACCGCATCTGCCGTGCACCGTCTCGCGTCCAGATGCTGGCAACAAGGCCATACTCGGTGCTGTTGGCGATGGTCAGAGCCTGTTCTTCTGTCTCGAACGGGATCAGAACCTGAACCGGACCGAAAATCTCATCCCGCGCCAGAACATGATCGGCGGGAACGTCCGCAAACAACGTCGGACGAATGTAGGCGCCGCTCGCTGGCGCATCTGGCGAGATTTGCCCCTGCCCGGCGATGGTCAAATCGTCACCTTTTGCCAGAAAGCCCGAAACGATGGTTTTTTGCCGGTCCGAGATCAGCGGGCCGACCCGTAGATCATCCATCGCAGGGCCGACGGTCAGCTGTGCATAGGCCTCGGTCATCCGGGTTTTGACCTGCTCATACACGCCGCGCTGCACCAAGATGCGGGAGGACGCCGAACAGGTCTGGCCTGCGTTCTGAATGCCCGCATTCACCAGAAATGGCAGGGCCGCGTCCAGATCGGCATCGTCAAACACCAGCTGCGGGGATTTCCCGCCCAGTTCCAGCGTCACCGGCACTACATTGCACCCGGCGGCCTGTTGCACCAGCGCGCCAGTGGCAACCGATCCGGTGAAGGACACATGCTGAACCCCAGAATGCGCCGACAGCGCCGCCCCCGCCTCGGCCCCCAGCCCCGGCACCACGTTCAACGCGCCGGCCGGCAGCCCAGCCTGCTGCGCCAGATGGGCAAAGGCCAGCGCGGTCAAACAGGCCTCTTCCGCTGGTTTCAGGACACAGGCATTGCCCATCGCCAGCGCCGCCCCGACCGAGCGGCCGATGATCTGCATCGGATAGTTCCACGGCACGATATGGCCCGTCACCCCATGCGGTTCGCGCAGGGTATAGACGGTATAGCCATCCAGGTAAGGGATCGTCTCGCCCATCACCTTATCCGCCGCGCCACCGTAAAACTCGCAATAGCGCGCCAGCGCCACCGCATCTGCGCGCGCCTGCGTCAGGGGTTTTCCAACATCCATTGCCTCTAGCGCGGCCAGATCATCCACGCGTTCCAATACCATCTGGCCCAATCGGGTCAGAATGCGGCCCCGCTCCAGCGCCGTTTTGCGGCCCCAGTCACCATCCCGCGCCGATTGCGCCGCTTGAACGGCGGCGTCGATGTCATCAGCATTCCCGCGCGCGATCCTGCAAAGTTCGGACCCGTCCGACGGGTTGATCAGCGGCAAATCGGCCTGAGACGCGGGGCGTTGCCATGCTCCGCCAATCAGGCACAGGCTGGGATCGAACCACAGGGGATTGGTCATGTCAGGCTCCATTTCGTCTCTAACATTAGCAATTAGGCCACATTCTGACCGATATCCGGCAGGGTCGGCGCGGCGGCGATCAGGGTTTGGGTATAGGCGTGCTGCGGATCGGAAAAGACCTGTTCGGTCTCGCCCTGTTCGACAATCTGCCCCGCCTGCATCACCAAAACCCGGTCGGTGATCGTACGCACAACGCTCAGATCATGACTGATGAACAGATATGTCAGGTCATAGGCGGCACATAGCTCGGCCAGCAGATCCAGGATCTGCGCCCGGACCGAGACATCCAGGGCCGAGACCGCCTCATCAAACAAGATCAGCTCGGGCCGGATGATCAAGGCACGGGCGATGGCGATCCGCTGCCGCTGCCCGCCCGAAAACTCGTGGATGTACCGGCCCGCATCATCGGGGCTGAGGCCCACGGCGGTCAGCATCTCGGCGATCTGGTCTTGGCGCTCGGACCCTGTGGGGGGATGTTCAAGCAGGTGAAACGGCTCGGTGATCAGGCGCGTGACCCGGTGACGGGGGTTGAAGCTGCCATAGGGGTCCTGAAACACCACCTGCATCTTGCGCCGGACCGCCAGATTGGGTTTGTGGCCGGTGAAAACCGGCTGTCCGCCCAGCCGAATCTGACCACCTTGCACCTCTTCCAGCCCCAAAATAGCCCGTGTTAGGGTCGATTTTCCGCACCCAGACTCTCCGACCAAGCCCAGCCGCTCGCCCTTGTTCAGCGTAAAGCTGACCCCATCCACGGCGCGGTGATGGCGCGGCGCATCGAACAGGCCCTTTCGAGGCAGGCGGTAATCCCGGACCACCTGCGCGACCTCAAGCAAAGGCTGCGCCGGTTTGGGGTCCGGCAGGTCGACCTGATGGCCCGAGGCCTGGAACAACATGCGGGTATAGGGGTGCTGCATGTTCTGCAGCAGGGGTCCGGTTCCTCCGGCCTCAACCACTTCGCCATGGCGCATGACGATGATCCAGTCGGCCATATCAGCCACCACCGCCAGATCATGAGTGATCATCAGCAGGCCCATGTCGTATTCGCGCACCAGCCCTTTCAGCAGGTCGAGTATCTGCGCCTGCGTGGTGACGTCCAGGGCGGTGGTCGGCTCATCCGCGATCAACAATCGGGGGCGTAGGGCGATGGCCATGGCGATCACAACGCGCTGACGCTGACCACCGGACAGCTCATGCGGATAGCGGGTCAGCGGGAACCTGTCGGGCGGAAGACCAACGCGTTTCAGCACCTCTTGCGCGCGGTCGCGGGCCTGCGTCGGGGGCATGGCCTTGTGGATCAGGATCGTCTCCATCACCTGATCCCCGATGGTTTTGACCGGATTCAGCGCGGTCATCGGTTCCTGAAACACCATCCCGACGGAGGCGCCGCGCAGGGCGCACATCTCATCCTCGGAACAGCTCAGCAGGTCCTGACCATCCAGCCGGATCGCACCCGCCGCATCGGCACCGCTTGGCAGCAGTTGCATCACCGCCAGTGCGGTCATCGACTTGCCAGATCCGCTCTCCCCCGTGACGGCCACGATCTGGCCGGGCGCGACGGACAGGCTGACCTGTTTGAGGATACTCATCCCGTGAATGGATAGTGAGAGGTTTTCGATTTGCAGCAAACTCATGCGCGGGCCACCCGTATTCTTGGGTCCAGCCAATCGCGCAGCCCGTCGCCCAACAGGTTCAGGCCCAGAACCGTGACGATGATCGCCAGACCCGGAATCAGAGCCAAATGCGGGGCAAAACTGACCATCGTCTGCGCATCTGCCAGCATCCGGCCCCAGCTGGGCGTAGGCGGTTGCGCGCCAAGGCCGACATAGGACAGGCCTGCCTCGGCCAGGATGCCAAGGCTGAACTGGATGGTGCCCTGCACGATCAGCAGGTTGGCCACATTGGGCAGGATATGTTCCGCTGAAATGCGCGCCGCACCCTTGCCTGAGACTCGGGCGGCGAGGATGAACTCCCTCTCCCACAGGGACAGGGCCGCGCCACGGGTGATGCGGGCGAAAACGGGGATGTTGAAGATGCCGATGGCGATGATGGCGTTGATCGCACCCGCGCCAAAGACGGCGGTGATAAGGATGGCGATCACCAGCGAAGGGAAGGCAAAGACCAGATCGTTGCCGCGCATGATCACCTCATCCAGCCACGATCCCTTGCGCGCCGCTGCCGTCAGGCCCAGCGGCACGCCCAAGGCCATGCCGATCCCCACGGCCACCAAGGCCACCGCGATCGAGGTGCGCGCGCCCACCATGATCATCGAGAACATATCCCGCCCGAAATGATCGGTGCCAAACCAGTGCTGTGCGTTGGGGGGTTGCAGCTTAGCCGGGATATTCAACGCGGCGTGCGCGTAGGGCGTCCAGACAAAGGAAAGTGCCGCCGCCAATACCACCAGCGAGGAGAGCGCTGCGCCAAGGATCAGGTTGCGGCTCATGTCCTGCTCCTTAGACGGGGGTCAACGGCGGCATAGGCCAGATCGACCAGAAAATTCACCGTGATGACCGCAAAGACCAGCAGCATGACCACCGATTCCACCACGATCAGATCGCGGGCCGAGATCGCCTGAAACACCAGCCGCCCGAGGCCGGGCAGATAAAAGACCTGCTCGATAATGATCGATCCGGCTAAAAGGAACGAGAACTGTAGACCGATGATCGTTAACACAGGGATCAACGCGTTGCGCAGCCCGTGCCGCCACAGCGCCTGACGTCGAGACAAGCCCTTGGCCCGTGCGGTGCGCATGAAATCCTCGCCCAGAATATCCAGCAGCGATGACCGCATGACCCGCGCTAGGATCGCCGCCTGAGGCAGGGCCAGCGCAATGGCCGGTAAGGTCAGCGAGTGCAGGCCAGTCCAGAACCCGTTGCCCCAGCCGGCGAACCCGCCCGCGTTGAACCAGCGCAGGTTGATGGCAAAGACCAGCACCAGCATCATGGCAAACCAGAAATTGGGCACGGCGATGCCAAGTTGCGTGGCCCCCATAACCGCCACATCACCCGGTCTCCCCCTACGCGCAGCGGCGTAGATCCCGGCGGGAAAGGCGATCAGGGTGGACAGGGTTAGCGCATAAAGCGCCAGCGGCAGCGACACCCAAAGCCGGTCAGCAATCATCTGCGACACCGGCGTCCGGTAGGTGTAGGAGGTGCCGAAATCTCCCACCAGCATGCCGCTGACCCAGTTGAAATACCGCTCGACCTTGGACACATCCAACCCCAGCTCGGCCCGCAGGGCGGCCAGTGTGTCGGGCTGCGCATTGACGCCCAGCATGAACGACGCCGGATCACCCGGCGCGATTTCGATGACGACAAAGATCACCACCGAGGCGACCGCCAAGCTGATCATCAGCGAAATCAGACGTTTGAGGGCATAGCGAAGCATCAGCGCCACGTTAGGCCGGGCCGCGCTTTGGGTCCAGCACCAGTTCCGTTGTCGAAAACCAGCGCGGACCTTATCCTGACATCATTGTTTGAAAGGAAATTGGCGATGAGAATACCTATACTTGCGGCTCTGTTTTTGACCGCAGCGGGCACGGCACCCGCTCAACAACTGGATGTGGATTTCGTGATCCCCGAAGACGGGCAAGCCGCCGGATGCGCCGCCAGCATTGTCTCGGGCCTGGATCCGAATGGCGACGGTTTTTTGTCTGTGCGCACCGGTCCGGGTTCGGATTTCTTCAAGATCGACCAACTGCGCAACGGCGACACGGTCCGTACCTGCGCGCAGCAGGGAAAATGGATCGGGGTCTACTATGGCGAGCCCCGTCGCAAGGGTTGGGTTCACGGCAATTGGTTGATTGACGGGGCCGGATAGCCCCATCCCTTACTCAGACCAGCTGATCCCCGTCAGATCTATCGCTGCCGTCGGCGCATTCTGCCACAGCCCCTGAACGCCTGCTTTCGCCACGCCGAGCTTGGCCAACTGGAACAGGTAGCCGTTGACATAGTCGCTTGAAATCAACCTCTGTGCCTCACCCATCAGACGGGTGCGTTCATCCGGGTCGGTTGTAGTGTTCAGCAGATCCATCAGCGCCTGAAAATCCGTACTTTCATACTGGAAATAATAGTCGGGCCGGGCATAGATGCCGATATCCATCGGCTCGGTATGGCTGACGATGGTCAGGCCGAAATCCTTGCCCTTGAACACTGATTCCAGCCATTGCGCCCATTCGACATTGATGATCTCGGCGGTGATGCCGACCTCGGCCAGCTGCGCGGCGACAATCTCTCCGCCGCGACGAGCGTAGGACGGGGGCGGCAGGTGCAGAGTGGTCTCGAACCCGTCCGCAAATCCGGCTTCGGCCAGCAGCGCCCTTGCCTTTTCGGGGTCATGGGCGGATTGGCCGGTCAGATCGACATAGGCCGGGTGATGCGGCGCAAAATGGGTGCCGATAGGGGTGCCGTAGCCGAACATCGCCCCGTCGATGATGGCCTGACGGTCGATCGCATGGGCCAGAGCCTGCCGAACGCGGATATCGTCAAACGGAGCTTGTTTGTTGTTGGTGGACAGGATCGTTTCACCCTCGGTCGAGCCCACCAGAACCTGAAACCGCGGATCGGCCTCGAACTGAGGCAGGTTCTCGGGCGCGGGGAAATTGTCGAACACATCCACATCCTCGGCCATCATGGCGGCAAAAGCGGCGGTTGGATCCGAGATGAACTTGAATGTAGCCGTCTCTAACGCAGGCTGTTCGCCCCAATAGTCGGGATTGCGGTTCAGCGTGATGCTGTCGCCCTGCACCCAGTCTCCGAAGGTGAAAGCCCCTGTGCCGACCGGGTTGGTCTTGATGTCATCAATACTTTCGGACGCAACGACCACGGCATCGCCCCAGGCCATGTTGAACAGGAAGTTACCGTTCGGCTCGGACAGGGTGACCTTGACGGTCAGCGGATCCACAGCCTCGACGCTTTCGATGCCGGCAAACAGGGCTTTTTGCGCGTTTGCACTGTCTTCGGCTGTGGCGCGGTCAAGGCTGAACTTTACATCCTCGGCATCCATCGTACTGCCGTCGTGGAATGTTACGCCGTCGCGCAGCGTGAACGTGTAGACGGTGCCGTCATCCGAGATTTCCCAGCTTTCCGCCAGCCCCGGCACGACCGAACCGTCGCCCATGAACCGGGTCAGACCTTCGAAGATATTGGAGTACACCACCGAATCGATTGCTTGCGCAGCAGCACTGGTCGGGTCCAGATGCGGCGGCTCCAACTGCATCGCGATTGTGATGTCGGATTTTGCCAGCGCTTGCGTCGCCAACAGTCCGGCGCTTAGCGCCAGCGCGGAGCCAAAGGTTCGAAACACCTGCTTTGCCATGAAAAACTCTCCCTGTTGAATTCGACGCACCCGCGTTCAGGCGGGCTTTTCTGCGCCCAATGTCTCCATAAACCTTGGGTCATTCAAGGAAATGTTCGCGCAACCGGGGTTTCGCGGTCCTAGTGCGATCTGCTATGCCGCGCTGCAACATGAATCCCGCGAGGAGCGAGCATGAGTGCAACCGCCCGAAAGAAAGCCCCGAATGCCCAGGATATTCGCGCCCGCAAAGGGGGCGAACCGCTGGTCAGCCTGACGGCGTACACGACGCCGATGGCTCGGCTTATGGATGCCCATTGCGACTTTGTGTTGGTGGGCGACAGCGTCGGGATGGTGCTGCACGGGCTGGACTCGACCCTTGGCGTCACCATGGACATGATGATCCTGCATGGACAGGCCGTTGCGCGCGGGCTGGATTCCGCGATGCTGGTCATTGACATGCCCTTTGGCAGCTATGAGCATTCGCCAGCCGAGGCCTTTCGCAACGCGGCACGCCTGATGGCGGAAACAGGCGCGGGTGCGGTCAAGCTGGAAGGCGGGGTCGAGATGGCCGAAACCATCCGTTTTCTTGTCAAACGCGGCATTCCGGTGATGGCCCATATCGGTCTGACGCCGCAATCGATCAACACGCTGGGCGGCTACAAGGTTCAAGGCCGCGACGAACAGGCCGAGGCCGTGGTGGCCGACGCCACCGCCGTGGCCCAAGCGGGCGCGTTTTCGGTCGTTTTAGAGAAGGTTCCGCAGGGTTTGGCCGACCGCATCACGGCTGAGATCGCGATCCCGACCATCGGAATCGGAGCGTCAGCAGGATGTGACGGGCAGATTCTGGTCGTCGACGACATGGTGGGCTTTTTCACCGCGTTCAAACCGAAATTCGTCAAACGCTATGCCGAGCTTGGCCCGCAAGCCGAGGCGGCGATCGCCGAATACGCTGCCGAAGTGCGCGCGCGTGCCTTCCCGACGGACGAGCATGTGTTTGCGGATCAGGCCCCTGCCAAAGGGTCCAAGTCATGACCGCACCCATCCTGCGCCGCCTCTCCGATCTGCGCGCGCTGACCACCGGGTGGCGTCGCAAGGGTGAAACCATCGGCGTTGTTCCCACCATGGGCGCGTTGCACAAGGGGCACCTGTCCCTGGTCGAGGCCGCAAAGGCAGGCGCAGACCGGGTGATCGTTACTATTTTTGTGAATCCCAAACAGTTCAACAGCCCTGAAGATCTGGCCAACTACCCGCGCACAGAGAACGATGACGCGGAAAAGCTGCTGCCCTTTGGCGTTGACGCGATCTATGTGCCCGAGCCCGAGGAAATCTACCCTGCGGGCTTTTCAACCACTGTTACCGTCGCAGGGCTGACCGATGTGATGGAGGGGCCCTTCCGTCCCGGTCACTTTGATGGCGTCGCCACAGTGGTCGCCAAACTGTTCCTGCAAACGCAGGCGGACAGGGCCTATTTTGGCGAAAAAGACTATCAGCAACTGCTTGTTGTTCGCCGCATGGCCCGCGACCTGGACATCCCTGTTGAGGTGGTCGGCTGCCCCACAGTCCGCGAACCCTCGGGTCTGGCTCTGTCTTCGCGCAACCTGTTGCTGTCACCCAAGGGCTTGGAAATCGCAGCCCAAAAGAACAGGCTTATGCGCGCAATGGCCAAGGAACTGGCCGCAGGCGCACCGGTTGACCCGCTTGCACAACAGGTCAAAGACGACCTGATCACCGCAGGGTTCACCAAGGTCGAGTATATCGACCTGCGCTGCGCCGACACGCTTGAGGCCCTGACCCACGCGTCGCGCCCAGCCCGCCTGTTCGTCACCGCCTGGGCCGATGGCGTTCGCCTGATTGACAATATCGCTGTTCCGGCGGCCTGATTTCTGCTCTGGCCCCGACGCGAGTGTTTGCGCTAAAGTCGCGCAAAACCATACGGGGGAGGGGCGCAGGAATGACCTTTATTCTGGCAATCGATCAGGGCACGACATCGTCGCGCGCAATATTGTTTGACGCACAGATGGAGCGTGTGGGCACCGCCCAGCACGAGTTTCCCCAGCATTTCCCACAGGAAGGCTGGGTTGAGCATGACGTCGAGGATATCTGGGACAGCGTTCTCACCGTTTGCCGCGAGGTTATGGAAACCTGCGATGTCTCTGCCAATCAAATTGCCGGGATCGGCATCACCAACCAGCGTGAAACAACGGTTGTCTGGGACAAAACCACTGGTCAGGCGATTCACAATGCCATCGTCTGGCAGGACCGGCGCACCGCCGATATCTGCGCCCGCTACAAACAGGCCGGGTGCGAGGATGATGTGACCCTGCAAACCGGTTTGCTGCTGGACCCTTATTTCTCGGGCACCAAGGTTAAATGGTTGCTGGACACTGTTCCCGGTGCACGCGACCGGGCCGAGGCCGGAGAGCTGTTGTTCGGTACCATCGACAGTTTCCTGATCTGGCGTCTGACTGAAGGGCGCAGCCATGTGACCGACGCCACCAATGCCGCCCGAACCCTGTTGTTTGACATTCACAAAGGCGAGTGGAGCACCGAAATCTGCGATCTGCTGGATGTTCCTGTATCGATGCTGCCCAAGGTGCATGATTGTGCCTCGGATTTCGGAAACACCTCTCTTCTGGGAGGTGATATTCCGATCCTGGGCGTTGCAGGCGACCAACAAGCCGCCACCATCGGGCAGGCCTGTTTCCAGCCGGGTATGATGAAATCCACCTATGGCACGGGCTGTTTCGCGCTGCTGAACACCGGAGACAAACCGGTCGCGTCGAAAAACCGCCTGCTGACAACAATTGCCTATCAGCTGGATGGAAAACGGACCTATGCGCTGGAAGGATCGATCTTTGTGGCGGGGGCAGCCGTGCAATGGCTGCGGGATGCGTTGCAGATCATTGAGTCGGCCCCCGAAAGTGGAGAGCTGGCACAACAAGCCGACCCGAACCAGCATGTGGTGCTGGTACCCGCCTTTACCGGCCTCGGCGCGCCATACTGGAAGCCGGACTGCAGGGGCGCGGTGTTTGGCCTGACGCGCAATTCCGGCCGTGCCGAGTTCGCCAAGGCCACGTTGGAAAGCATCGCCTACCAGACCCGCGATCTATGGCACGCAATGCAAGGTGACTGGGGCGCGGATACCGATGTCACGCTGCGCGTCGATGGCGGGGCCAGCGCGTCTGACTGGGCGATGCAGGGCCTGTCCGACTATCTGGGGGCCGAGGTTGACCGACCGGTGATGCAAGAGACCACCGCCCTGGGTGCGGCCTGGCTGGCCGGGATGCGCGCCGGGATTTACCCCGACCAACAGGGATTCTCGGAAACCTGGGCACTGGATCGCCGGTTCGAACCGGACTTGTCGGCGGAAGACCGTGACGCCGCCTATGACCGGTGGAAACGCGCCGTTTCCGCAGCCATGGCGTTTTGAGCCCCGTCGGGGATCAGCCGTGATCCTTCATCAGCCGCTGCTTTTGGCGTGACCAGTCACGCTTGGCCTGAGTCTCACGCTTGTCGTGCAGTTTCTTACCCTTGGCGATGCCGATCTTCAGCTTTGCCCGACCCTTGTGATTGAAGTACAGAACCAGCGGCACCAGCGTCATGCCCTTGCGTTGGGTCGCATTCCACAGGTTTGACAATTCCTTGCGCGACACCAGCAGCTTGCGGCGGCGGCGTTCCTCATGCTTGAACACCTTGGCCTGTTCGTAGGGCGCAACGTAGCTGTTGACCAGCCACAGTTCTCCGTCATCGACCGAGGCGTAGCTTTCGGCAATGTTCGCCCCACCCGCGCGCAGGGATTTGACCTCGGACCCTTCCAGCACGATGCCGCACTCGATATCCTCTTCGATCGCGTAGTCGAAGCGCGCACGCCGGTTTTCGGCAATGACTTTGTAATTCGGGTCTGTCTTCTGCTTGGCCATAACGCGTTGATTTAGGCGGCTTGGGCGGGCCTTGCAAGCCGTAGCCGTCAGGTCTTGGCCGAGATGATCAGATCAGGGCCGAAAATCGTATCCGCATGGTTGGTCAGGTAGATCTTGAGCCAGGGCGTGAAACGTTGTGGATGACGACGTACTTCGGCCAACAGATCGTGATAGTCGATCCAGCGGATATCCATCACTTCGTCCGGGTTGGGTTCGATCTGCAACGGGCCGCGCACATGCGCCAGAAAGACATCAACCACCTCATGTTCAACCATGCTGTTGCCGACATCAGCGTGGTATTCCAGCCTGTGGCGGTACTCTGGGTAAAGCCCTGCTATCCCCAATTCTTCCCGCAGACGACGCACGGCACAGGCCGAAGCGCTTTCGTTCCAGTCGGGATGGGTGCAGCAGGTATTCGCCCACAGGCCGGGTGTGTGATACTTCCCCATGGCCCGGCGTTGAAGCAGGATCTCTGTTCCTCGCACAACAAAGACAGAGACCGCCTTGTGCTTGAGGCCTTTTTCATGCGCCTCCAGCTTGTCAACGGGGGTCAACTCGCCATCAACCCAGGCCGGGATCATGATTCCCATCTGTCGTCTCCTGCTGCCGATCCGCCAAACCAGCGGAAATCTAGGAATATACTACCGCCGGATCGGCTTGGCGGTGCGGTGCTTTGGCCTTCCGGAGCAGCATCGCATCCAGTCACAGTGGCAATGATCTTTCTGGTTATCAATCGCACGAAAGGCCGCAGGGGCTGCGGCCTTTCGTCGTGACGTACGGTTACATTCGCTTACTCGGTTGAGACGCTGACAATGTATGCATAGACGTCTTCGGCACCGGATTTCAGCTTAAAGGTCATCTTGGACTTTGCCGCGGTGTCATCCAGATACTCTTTCAGGAACGCTTTTGGATCCTGCGAATAGGTCACAAAGGTTTCTTCGTCCCAGACCAGACCGTTTTCGCCGGCAGCGACGATGCTATCGCCGTATTTGAACCCTTCATAGGTGCCTGCGGTGCGACCCGCGATACCAAAAAGGTTGGGTCCGGTCTTGCCGCCTTTCACGATCACTTCGCCGTTTGGATCAGCGATCAGATGGCAGGACTTGCATTTGTTGAAAGCTTTCTTACCGGCCTCTGCGTCGCCTTCTGCATAGGCTGGCAGCGCCAACAGGCCGACGATTGCGGTAGCGAGGATGCGATTCATGTTATTAGCTCCGATACTTTATGGCTCGCCCGAATGGACCGCCGGACCAGCGCAGAGTCAACGCGCGGATTGCCGCGCGTGGGGTCATGTCGCAGCGGCAAAAGCAGACTGCGTCAGGTCTGCCGGTTCAGGTGAGTCCAGCAGGGCAACAGATCATTGGCCTGGGGCGTGGCCAGATAGATAGCACGCGCGATCGCCCGGGACAGGCACAGTGCGGCCGCATGGCCCAGCAGTCCAAGCTCGGCGTCGGCAGCCATGGGTTTGACCCCTGTACTGACACCAAAGACCAGATCACCGTCGCCCGGGGTATGCGCTGGCAGAATCGCGCGGGCAATCCCGTCATGGGCCGCAACGGCCAGCCGCTGGCATTGCGGTTTTGTCAGGGCCGCATCGGTTGCGACAATGGCGATCGTGGTATTGGATTTTTCCGGATCGGCGCGCATGGCCTGCGCCTTGCGGCTGATAGAAGGACGACCCAGACCAGAGGCGGGATCAGGCCCTAAACCGGCAAATTCGTCCCCGATTTCAAAAGGCGCAGCCCAGAAATGCCGATCACCAGGCGTTGTAACACTGCCCAGTGGATTGGCGGCGACCAAAGCGCCAACAGTGACTCCATGATCCAGAACCAGCGAGGCGGACCCCAATCCGCCCTTGTGCATCGCGGCCAAAGCGCCAGTCCCTGCCCCAGCCGTGCCCAGTGCAAAGTCTTCGCTGGCCGTTTCAAACGCGTGGCGTCCCAAAGCGCGATAGGGGTTTTCCTCCCAGGTCTTGTTTCCCCCGTTCAGAAGGTCGAACAGGATTGCACCCGGCACGATAGGGACCACGGTGTCACCAACCGGAAAGCCCCGGCCCAGCGCACGCAGCGCGTCGGAAACACCCGAACACGCGTCCAACCCAAAGGCCGATCCTCCTGACAAGGTGATGGCATCGACCCGCGCAACCGATTTGTCCGGCGCCAGCAGATCGGTTTCCCGTGTACCCGGCGCGCCACCCATCACATGGACCGAGGCCACAAATGCGGAATCGCCTGTAAGGACAGTTGTGCCGGATTTCAGCACGTCATCCTGCGCATTTCCCACTTTCAGGCCAGAGACGTCAGTGATCAGGTTTTTGGGTCCGGGCGTCATGTTGGCCTCGGAAAATGTGCGCAAAGCGCGCGGGCGCGCGCTGCCTTCGGCGGGGATATTTTTGGCCAGATGAAGAAGCGGATCAGATGCATCGGCCTCCATCCACTTCGAGGGCTGCTCCGGTGATCATGCTGGCCTCGTCCGAGCACAGAAATAGGGCCGCGTTAGCCATATCCTGGGGGGTCGAGAAGCGGCCCAGCGGAATGGTCGACAGAAATTTGGCGCGTATTTCGGGGGTGTCTTCGCCCATGAAGGATTTCAGCAGAGGCGTTTCCCCAGCCACGGGGCAGATCGCGTTGACGCGAACGCCCGTCGGGGCCAGTTCCACCGCCATCGTTTTGGTTGCGGTGATCATCCAGCCTTTGGAGGCGTTATACCAGTTCAGGTTTGGTCGCGGAGAGAGGCCTGCAGTGGACGCGACGTTCAGAATGGCCCCGGTCTTGCGCGCCTTCATAGCCGGTACAAATGCCCGGGCGGTCAAGTAGACGGATTTCATGTTCACGTTGAAAACGCGGTCGAAATCATCTTCCGAGACATCTTCCAACGGGGTGGGCAAGTGGGTCACGCCCGCGTTGTTGACCAGAATGTCAAGAGTGCCGAACTGATCATGGGCGGACTCGGCCATGGTTTGAACAGAAGCCCGGTCAGACACGTCGACCTGTTGCGCAATGGTCTGCCCGTCAAGAGAATTGGCCATATGTCGCGCAGCATCGCCATTGATGTCCGCAATCATCACGCGCGCGCCTTCTGCCGCGAATGTCTGCGCTATACCGGCACCGAACCCGGATGCACCGCCGGTCACGATTGCGGTTTTTCCCTCCAGCCTCATGGCGTTACCCTCCTGCCCTTTCCCGGCAGACTATCAACGCCCCGGCAAGATGCCAGATCAATCTTCTGAGACCTTGCCGCGCAGCGCCTTTACATCCCCGCGCGCCTTTTTTGCCGCCAACCGACGCTTGACCGATCCATAGGTCGGTTTTGTCGCAACCCGCCGTTTCGGTTTGACCAGAGCGCGCGCAATCAGCTCGGCCAGGCGGGTGCGCGCGATGTCTCGGTTGCGGGCCTGGCTGCGCGTCTCTTCACATTGAATGATGATCGCCCCGTCCTTGGTCCAGCGCCGCCCGGCCAGCCGTTTCAATCGGTTCTTCACCGGGTCCGGCAGGGAGGGAGAGCGCGCGGCTTCGAACCGCAGCTCAACGGCGGTCGAGACTTTGTTGACGTTCTGCCCGCCAGGCCCGGACGAGCGCACAAAGCTTTCGGTCAGTTCCCAGTCCTGAAGGGCGATTTCGTCGGTGATGCGCAACATGGGGCGGACTTTACAGGGCGTTGCGGAAAACAAAAAGGGCCGCCCCGGTGGGACGGCCCTTCGAAAGTTCAGGAGGTCGGGTCGGTTAGATCAATCGACCAGCCGGAGCGCGCGCTCCGCCAAGGGCTGCCCTAGCAGGCTTTCCCCCCGGTTGTTCCGACACCTCTCTCCAATCTCTTTCTTGACACTGGATCACCTCCTTTTCTATCTGTTGCGGTTAGTTTTGAGCCTGACACAAGATGCGCCATTCTCAAAGCACTTTTTTATGCAGGCTGTGCGGCAGTTAGACGGGCGACGATCACCTTGAAGGGGATCAGGGCGATCAGGGCCAGTGACAGCTTCACCAACCAGTCCGCAAAGGCCAGCGTGACCCATAGCGGAGCCATCGGGCCGGACAGCATGAACGGCACAGGCTCCCATGCCCAGTTGATTGCTGCGTCAGCGTTGGCACCGAAGAATGTGACCGAGGCCGAGAAGGCCAGCGTAAAGAAGATCGCGGTGTCTAGCGCCGATCCGACCAGAGTCGAAACCAGCGGCGCTCGCCACCAGCGGCCACCACGCATGGCGTTGAACACAGTGACATCGGTCAGCTGCGCGATCAGGAAGGCGGTGCCCGAGGCAACTGCGATCCGTAGCGGAACGGCGGCATATTCGAAGCCGTCGCCCTGCAGCATGATCTGGCTACCGATCAGCGAGCAGATGATACCGGTGACAAAGCCGGCGAATACGACCTTGCGGGCCGGACCCACGCCGTAGACGCGGTTCATGATGTCCGTGACCAGAAAGGCCAGCGGATAGGTGAAGGCACCCCAGGTTAACAGCCCATCAAAGATGAGGAACTGGACCAGAATGTTTGAGGCCACGACAATGGCGGCCATGGCTATGATGCCGGGAATATAAGAGCGTTGCATTTTCAGATGCCCGTTTTGACAAGGTAGCGGCGACTTGGCCAAGGGTTCATCCCAAGGCAAGCTGGGCGTTTAGACCTTTGCCAGCGGCCTGTCAATCGGGCAGCAGATATTCGACCAGTTCGGTTCGTTGAAGGGCCAGAAAGTTGTCGTCCGAGATCATGGTGGCGCGCAGACGGTTCTGATCATCGCGCCAGACCGACAACCCTTCAAGATTGTCATGCGTGCCGCTACCGGTTTCGAACAGGATTTCCTCATCCTCAGGTACATCTTCGTTCACGCTCCATCGTCGCAACCGCGATCGAAACCCGATCACGGACACATCGCGTTCCAGAACGTACAGCCTGTCATCGGGTCCGAAATCCGCAGCGACGGGCGAAAAGTCCCCGCGGGGGGGCAAAACAAAGGGCAAAGACCAATTGCTGCCATCCCATCGATAGACAGGAATGTCCCCGCGAAGGGTACGGCTTTCCTCGGTCATTGTGTAAAGCCGCCCCTGCTTGTCGATTGCTAGCGCCTCGAACGATCCATTGTGCGCCAGCGACTGAAAGTTTCTGGGCCGAGGAAGAACCTCTGCCGGAGTTCCGGGAGCAGGGTAGTAGGCCAGACGATGAACACCTTCGAACGAAATGAAGAACCCGCCATCCGGCGCTAAGGCGATGCCTTCGGAATCCCCGGTGTAACCCGGCAACCTGCGCCCTTTGCTGGATAGAACAGACCAGTGCCCCAATATTTCGATCCCTGTGATCTGCTTGGAATCGCGCTCCATGCTGGCGGTCACAACTGTGGCCCGATCGCTGAGGACCATCATGCTTTGTCCGCTATCTGAAACATGGAGTGCGGAAAACCCGCCAAACCAATCGGCTGCCTCGTGCCAGACATAGCTGCCCACAAAGGTTGAGGTTTTTTCCTCGACCGCACCGGTTGGCCCTGCCAACAGGACGGCTGCGATCAGTTGGACGACAAAACAGCTGCGCATTGTTGGGGCAAATCCGCCAGAACATACTCACGACGTTTCTTCGGGGCCGGGGCATTCGGGTCCGGTGGTGGCGGGTTGAGGATGTTGTTCACCCATTCCTGTGCTTGCGCACATCCATCACCCTTGGGCGGCTGGTCCTGATTGACGCATCCTTTCGATCCCCGCGGGCATTTCAGACGCACATGAAAGTGGTAGTGATGCCCCCACCACGGCCTGATCTTGCGCAGATAAGCGCGGTTGCCAGTCTCATCCTTGCACATCTGCACCTTTGCACCGGGAAACACAAAAATCCGCGCGACGCGCTTGTCTTTTGCGGCCTCGCGAAGAACCGCATGGTGCTGTTTGGTCCAGTTGCCGTTTACAAAAGCGCCATTCGAACGGCGCAGGGAAATCGATGAGAGATTCTCACGGGCTTTGCGGCTGAGGCGCATATTGTCGCCTGGCAGCATCCAGATATCGATATCCAGACCCAATTGGTGCGAGCGATGACCAGAGGTCATCGGCCCACCCCTCGGTTGGCTGATATCCCCTACATACAGGCCGTTCCAACCCGGTTGCCTGGCCGCAAACCTGCTGAGATCCTGCACATAGTCTATCGCATCCGGATGCCCCCAGTTGCGGTTTCGCGACAATCGCATCGCCTGCCATGTCGGCCCGGTTTCCGGCAACTGCACGGACCCGGCCGCGCATCCGCGCGAATAACTGCCGAAAGCGGCGGGTTTTTGTTGTGAACTGACCCTCTGCGTCCCGAACAATTGCTTTGCAAGCGGTTCTGCGGCGGCAGTGTTTGCCAGGAAAAGTGCGGTCAGTATTGTCAAAAAACGTTGTAATATCATCTGCTCTGATCCCCTTCCGGTCTGACCCAGCGCATCAGGAATAGGCCCAGAATAAACAACAGGATGATCGGTGACACCCCCAGACGCGCGCTGCCGGTGACTGTTGTTGCAATTCCGATCAAAAGCGGCGCAGCAAAGGCCGTCGCGCGCCCCGACAGTCCATACAAGCCAAAGCTCTCGACCGGAGCGGCGGGATCGGTATGGCGTACCATCAAAGATCGGCTGGCCGATTGCAGGATCCCACCCATACCCCCGATCAACACGCCGCACCCAAAGAAGACCAGATCTGGCAGTCCGGACCCTTCGGGCAGCGAAATCCCATAGATCTGCGTCCGATCCATCGACACCACGGTGAGGCATACAAAGATGAGAATCCAGATTGACACCAGAATAACCGGTTTAGGGCCATATTTCTTGTCCAGCTTACCACCGATCCAGGCAAAAACTGCCGAGGCCAGAACGCTGACAATCCCGAAGACACCGATCTTGATCAGGTCCCATTCCAGCACAAGCCGCGCATAGACACCGCCGAAACTGTACAACCCGTTCAACCCGTCCCTGTAGAACATCGACGAACCCAGATAAGTTGCCAAGGAAATCCTATGGCGCAGGTCAGAAACTGATTTGCGCAGCAGGCGCAGTGCCTCGCCCAGACTACCGGTTTTATTGCTGTCCGGTTCGTCTCGAACCCACAGGAAGTAAGGGACCATGAACAGAATGAACCACCCGGCGGTAAAGGGGCCGACAAAGCGAGTACCCTCCTGGTTGGCCGCATCCAGCCCCAATATCGGGGCCATTCCGATCAGTGTCTTGCCGTTGGGCTGTTCCACAAACAACAACAGCATGATCGCCAGCGAGATCAAACCGCCAAAATAGCCAAACGCAAAGCCCGAGCCTGAAATCTCGCCCACTTCATTGTCGTCACCCAACTCAGGCAACTGAGAGTTGATGAAGATCAGCGCATATTCCGCGCCCACGAAACCAAGCCCAAAAGCCGACAGCATCAGCCACATGTTCGAGCCATCGGGCATCGCGTACCACAACGCGGCAGATCCCACCGCATACATGACCGAAAAGCCAAATATCCACGGAATGCGGCGCCCCGACACATCCGCCATCGCCCCCAGCAAAGGCGCACCGAAAGCGATGATCAGCCCGGTGATCGTCAGGCAATTTGCCCAGACTGTCTGGGCTTGCGCGGCGGCGGCTTCTGCATCCAGCCCGGTGTTCGAATAAAATCCGGCAGCGACACCTGCGAAATAGGGACCAAAGACAAAGGTCACCAGCAAGGTGTGATAGGGCTGACTGGCCCAGTCGAAGAACCACCAGCCCCAAATGCGCTTGCGCTTGGAAATCTCTGCCATCTCTGCCCCTGTTCTTCTTTGCTTTCATAAGACGGGGCTTTGACCCATTTCGCAAGCTTTCAATTGGCGCAGACTTGCTCTTTGCGGCAGGGGCGCTTAGGTCTCAGTCCGACAAAGAACGGAGTGCCCATGCTGTCGCTGATCCAAATCCTGCTGCTGATCCTGGACATTGTCTGGTTCATCATTCTTGCCCATGTGATCATGAGCTGGCTGATCAACTTTCAGGTGCTCAACCTGCATCAACAACTGGTCGCGCAAATCTGGTACGGTCTGAATCGGATTTTAGAGCCTATCTATGGTCCAATCCGACGCTTCCTGCCGAATATGGGCGGGCTCGATCTGACCCCATTGGTGGTGTTGATCGCCGTCTATGCGCTGCGGATCATCCTGATCAACAATATGGTCTATTTCGTCTGACCTCTTGTTCACCGAATCTTAGTATGTGATGGTCCTGTTTTAAGAGCAGATAAACCATAAAACAGGGCCATCCCCGCATGTTCGACTCCGCGCCATTGCTGCGAGATGTCTTTGGATTCGACGCCTTCCGCCCCGGTCAGGAAGAGATCGTCGATGCCGTCACGCTGGGCGAAAACGTGCTGGCCATCATGCCCACGGGCGGCGGTAAATCCCTGTGTTTCCAACTGCCTGCCCTGCTGCGCGACGGGGTCACGGTGGTGATCTCACCGCTGATTGCCCTGATGCGCGATCAGGTGCGCGGATTGCAAGAGGCCGGGGTTGAGGCCGGCGCGCTGACCTCCGGCAATACCCCCGAAGAAACCGATGCCGTGTGGGAGGCGCTGGAGGCCGGGCGGCTCAAGCTGCTGTACATGGCCCCCGAACGTCTGGCCGCCGGGTCGGCCCTGGGCATGCTGCGACGGATCAATGTCAGCCTGATCGCCGTGGATGAGGCCCATTGCGTCAGCCAATGGGGCCATGATTTCCGCCCCGACTACCTGCGGATCGGAGAGCTGCGGCGCGCGCTGAACGTGCCCCTGGCCGCCTTCACCGCCACGGCGGATGCGGAAACCCAGGACGAGATCGTCGAAAAGCTGTTTGACGGCGCGGCCCCGCGCAAGTTCCTGCGCGGGTTTGACCGGCCCAATATCCACCTGGCCTTTGCTGCCAAGGACGGGCCGCGCAAACAGATCCTCGACTTTGCCGGGGCGCGAAAGGGTCAATCCGGCATCGTCTATTGCGGCACCCGTAACAAGACTGAGGTTCTGGCACAGGCCCTGCGCGCCGAAGGCCACTCTGCCTGTCACTATCACGGCGGCATGGATCCCGAAGACCGCCGCATTGTCGAGACCCGCTTTGCCCGCGAGGACGGGCTGATCGTGGTGGCCACGGTGGCCTTTGGCATGGGCATCGACAAACCCGACATCCGCTGGGTCGCCCATGCGGATCTGCCCAAATCGATCGAGGCCTATTATCAGGAAATCGGCCGCGCGGGCCGCGATGGCGGTCCCGCCGAAACCTTGACGCTGTTTGGCCACGACGACATACGCCTGCGCCGGTCACAGATCGACGAAGGCCTGGCCCCTGCTGAGCGGCGCATGGCTGACCATGCCCGGCTGAATGCCTTGTTGGGTCTGGCCGAGGCGTTGCACTGTCGCCGCCAGACCCTGCTGGGCTATTTCGGCGAACAGATCGAACCCTGCGGCAAATGCGATCTGTGTGACAGCCCGCCCGAGGTGTTCGATGGCACAACCCCGGTCCGCATGGCCCTGTCGGCAATCCTGCGCACCGAAGAATGGTTCGGCGCGGGCCATCTGATCGACATCCTGCTGGGCAATGAGACCGACAAAATCCGCGCCCGCCGTCATGACACGTTGTCCACCTGGGGCATTGGCAAAGACTGGTCGCGCCCGCAATGGCAGGCCATCTTCCGACAGATGATGGGCCACGATCTGGTTCGTCCCGATCCTGACCGCCACGGCGCCCTGCGCATGACCGAGGCCGCCAAGCCGATCCTGAAAGGCGAAGCGCAGATCAACCTGCGCAAAGACACGATCCGCAAGGCGACTCGCCGTCCTGCCGTCAAAGAGATGGTGTCGGAAGAAGACGCACCGCTGCTCAGCGCGCTCAAGGCCAAACGCCGTGCGCTGGCCGAATCCGCGCGGGTTCCGGCCTATGTCATTTTCCCCGACCGCACCCTGATCGAAATGGCCGAGACGCGCCCGATGACACTGGACGACATGGCCCGGATCGGCGGCGTCGGAGCCAAGAAACTGGAACGCTATGGCGATACCTTTCTTGAGGTCATCGCGGGCGAAGTTGCAACCGTTCACCCTGCGCGCCGTAAACTGGCTGGCCGCGATCAGGGTGAGATTTATGACCGTTTGCTCGAAGTGCAGTCTCAATTGTCGCGCGGCCCGGAGGGGATCGACAAACCATTGACCTGTTCCGCCTCGCAATTGGCCAAGGTCGCGCAGTTGCGCGCTGAGGATGCGCGCGGGATTGAAAAGGTGTTGGGCGACCGCCGTCACGAACGGTTTGGCGCGGCCTTTCTGGACGTGCTGCAGGATGCGGACTAGATACCCTGCAACAGGCAAGTAAAGAGGGCGGATATGCTGGTAGTCATTTCCCCGGCCAAGCGGCTGGACTGGGCAGAACGGGACATCGCGGTCACACAGCCCGATTTTCAGGATGACGCGATCCGTCTGTCCAAAACGGCCCGAAATCTAACCCTGGGCGATTTGAAGAAGCTGATGGATCTCAGCGATGATCTGGCGCGTCTGAACCGCGACCGCTATCGCGACTTTGCCAACACACCCGAGCCCGAGGATACACGCCCCGCCGCTCTGGCTTTTGCCGGGGACACGTATCAGGGTCTTGAAGCCGCCTCGCTGGATGCGGATGAATTGGCATGGGCGCAGGACCACCTTCGCATTCTATCGGGTCTTTATGGTGTTTTGCGTCCGCTGGATGCGATCCAGCCCTATCGGCTGGAGATGGGGAGCAAGCTGAAAACCCGACGCGGGAAAAACCTGTATGAGTATTGGCGTGACCAGTTGAGCAAATCTCTAAACGCGCAGGCCAACGAGGTCGGAAGCGACGTACTGGTGAACTGCGCCAGCCAGGAGTATTTTGGTGCCGTTGATCTGAAGGCGCTGAATCTGCGCGTGATCACGCCGGTCTTCATGGAAGACAAGGCTGGCACCCCGAAAATCGTGAGTTTCATTGCCAAAAAAGCACGCGGTGCGATGGCGCGGTACATCATTCAACGCCGCCTCACCGACCCCAAAGGGATGACGGACTTCGACAGTGGAGGCTATGCATATCGCCCGGACCTTTCAAGTGACGACAAGCCGGTGTTCGTGCGCCCCTATCAGGTTTGACGTGTAGAAACAGGGGCGAACCAGTCGCCCCCGCCGGGATGCCTACGATCCGCCTAAGAAACAGGAAACCAGCGTGCGACCGGGGCGCATGGGCGCCAAGTTCCTTCGTCAGTCACGCCCCTGTTCAACCGGCTGGGCACCGTCCGGGCGATGATCCAAAATCATTTGGTGGATCAGTTTCTTATGCAGCGGTTTGGTCAGGTAGTGATCAAGCCCTGCCGACAAAATGCCCTGATCGTCCCCAGCCATTGCGTGCGCTGTCAACGCCACGATAGGGACATGACGCCCGGTTTCAATCTCGCGGCGTCGGATTTCTGCCGTGGCCTGTTTGCCGTCCATTTTCGGCATGGAGATATCCATGAAAATCAGGTCCGGGGCAAACTCTTGATGGGCTTCGACCACCTCGATCCCATTGTTTGCAAACTGCAGGTCGATGTTCAGGTCTTTGACCATCTTTTTCAAAATCAATTGGTTGGTGCGATTGTCCTCAGCCGCCAGAACGCGCATAAGCCGCTCGCCTTCGGTGACAGGACCGGGATCGGGGGCGGTGGGCGCAGGTTTCAACGCAACACCGTCCAACCCGGTCAATCGGCTGTACAGTTCTGACCGGGGGATCGGCTTCTGCAGGACACCCTCGATCAGGTGCCGTGCCGGGTTGGTATGAATGACGCCGGGATTGGCGGACATGATCACCACCGGCAGGTCCGACCAGCCGCGATCCTTGGCGGTTGTTGCCAAATCCAAACCATCCATGTCGGGCAGGTCGTGGTCACAAAGGATCAAGTCAATCGAAGCGTCAAGCTTTGTCAGGGCCTCGCCCCCTGAGGTGCAAACAGTCACTTCTGCCCCAAGACGCCCGAGTTGTTTGGCAAGGATCGCCCGGTTAACCGCCAAACCCGCGACCACCATCACATGCTTCAGTCGTCCGTGCAGATCAGGCGGTACAGGCTGTGGACCCTCGGCGGTGGGCAAGGACATCCGGAAACCGAAACAAGAGCCCTGCCCCACCTCGCTTTCGACCCAGACGGTGCCGCCCATCATTGTGATCAGGCGTTTGGTGATCGCAAGACCCAAACCGGTGCCTTCGAATTGGCGGTTGCGCTCGTCCTCGACCTGATTGAATTCACCAAAGATGTGCCCGATCTTGTCCGCTTCGATGCCAATCCCGGTATCCTCGATTGCAATATGAACATCGCAATCCTGCGTATCTGGATGCGGGACACCGGTGACCCGGATCAGCACGTGCCCGTCGCTGGTGAACTTGACGGCATTGCCCACCAGATTGGTCAGAATCTGCCGGACCCGGCCCGGATCACCGACAAAGAGTGTTGGCAGGAACAGGTCGTAATCCACCAGCAGCGTCAGGCCCTTGTCCCGAACCCCCGGCTGCAACAGCATCGCCACTTCGAGGATACAACGTTCAAGATCAAATTTTTCTGGGTGGAGTATCAGCTTGTCGGCTTCGATTTTTGAATAGTCCAGCACGTCATTGATAATGACCAGCAACGCCTCACCCGAATTGTGGATCGTATTCACATACAGCCGCTGCTCTTCGTCCATCGGTGTTTCGGACAGCAATTCGGTCATGCCGACAATGCCATTCATTGGCGTGCGGATTTCGTGGCTCATATTCGCCAGAAAGGCCGATTTGGCGCGGTTTGCCGCCTCGGCGCGGTCGCGTGCGGCCTGTAACTCGGCTTCATGCCGGACCGAGGCAGTGATGTTCAGCGCCAGGCTGACCACATCGCCACTGTTGCCGCGTTGATCGATCAGGCGGATATACTGGCCATTCCACAGTTGGATCACCTCGGGTCGGGGGTTGGTTTGCGCCCATCGGTTCTGCATCCGGGTGCACCAGTCTGCTGCTGCCTCATGACCGATATCCACGATCCCTTCAGTCGTGAGCAATTCCAGAATGCGCGTGTAGGAAATGCCCGGTGCAACCTCGTCCAATCCCTCAAACACGCTCAGATAAGCCGTGTTGGCGCTGATCAACCGGCTGTCACCATCGAAAAAGGCGAATCCATCCTGAATGGTCTGGATCGAATGCCACAGACGCCGCTCGGCCACCTCGATTTTGGCATTGGCAACGGTGAGATCGGATTTAACCTTTTCATTCTCACCGCGGACCGTCTCAACCTCGGCCTGCGTTTCGCCAATGCGTTTGGTCAGGGCCATGGCATGACGGCCCAACTTGCGGTTGGCCGAGGACAGCTCGGCCTGTTTCAATTCCAGCATCCGCTCGGCCGCCAGACGCGCGCGTCTTTCCTGTGCCAGTTTCTGTGCGAGACTCATTGTTATTGATCCTGGTGCGTTCCACGCTCAGCATCCGTCCAACCGGTGAAAAAGTGTTTAAGCCGTTGCGTGACCAGCAGGCCGCGTGCGAGGCTGACGGGGAATAGGAGGTCGTCATGCGCCGCTTTGTATTTATTTCAAGTGCTTACATCATTTCATGCCTGATCCTGCCGATGGCATCGCTTGCCCAGACCGTGATGCCCGAGTTTCGTTACATCACCACGCGGGATGCGGATTTTTACGGCTCTGATCTGGACGCGCTGTTCGACACGGATTTGGCGTCCTGCATACGGGCCTGCTCGGCCAATCAACGCTGCACCGCCTTTACCTACAACACCCGGTCGAATGCCTGTTTCCCCAAAAGCGGCGTGAACCGGCAAGAGCCGTATCAGGGGGCTTTGTCGGCCCAGAAAGTACCGACCCCTGAACAGACTCTGACACTGGGGAAAACACGCGCCAAGGCGCTGGATTTCCTAGGTTCGAAAGACCTTGCCCGTGCGGCACAGCAGGCACAGGAGCTTGGGTTTCTTCACAATGCCGGCGGCAGGGATCTGCAAGCCCTGCTGGACGCTGCGCGGACCGCAGATGACAACCGTCTGTCGATGCTGTGGACTGGGGCAGCGATCTCGCTGAGTGATGCACCGGACCTATGGATCGACTACGCCCGGCTGTTGCTGATCGCCAAACCCGGCGCAACCGGAAGCCGGAATGAGCAACGCCAACGTGCCGTCAGCGCTGCGATCAACGGGTATCTCCGGGCCGAGGCGCCGGGCACTCAGATTGCCGCCTTGATGACGATGGCCGACGCGCTGGAGGCGGTGGATCGCGGACGGGACATGGTCTGGGCCTTGCGGCTGGCCGAAAAGGTGCAACCGCGGGCGGACGTGCTGGCCGCTTTGGACGATGCGATCAATAAATATGGCTTCCGTGTCATCGACAGCACGGTTGAAAGCAATGCTGCCACGCCGCGTATCTGTGTCGAATTCTCGGAACCGCTGATCAAGGCCGGGGTCGACTATGATCCCTATGTACAGCGCAGTGATCAGGGGCTGGTGATCCAACCGGATGGCAAATCCCTTTGCGTCGATGGTGTTGCCCACGGTCAACGCTATCGCCTTGCCCTGCGCGAGGGGCTTCCAGCCGCGTCCGGGGAGGTTCTGAACAGAACGGTTGAATTGACACACTATGTGCGTGATCGCGCGCCATCAGTCCGGTTTCCGGGGCGTAGCTATGTTCTGCCCAAAGCCGCAGATGCCGCTTTGCCCGTTGAAACGGTCAACACTCCGACACTGAACCTGACCCTGAGGCGCGTCAGTGACCGCAGTTTGATCCGCGCCCTCCAGCAGGATTTCTTTGGCCGCCCGCTCAGCGAGTGGCAGGAACGGCAGTTTTCCGACGAAATCGCCGAGGATGTCTGGACCGGAACTGCCGAGGTTACGAACCAGTTGAACCAGACCATGACCGCCCGCCTGCCTATGGCCGAGGCGATAGCCGATCAACCCGCCGGTATCTACGCGCTCACGGCGCGCTTACCGGGGGCTGATCCTTATGATGATCCCGGCGCGACCCAATGGTTTGTGCTGACCAATCTGGGGATCAGCACTGCCCTTGGCACAGATGGGCTGCATGTCACTGTGCGCGGTCTGGACGATGCCCTGCCGCATGAGGCGATCGATGTCTCGCTGATCTCAAACACAAACGCGGTAATCGCCAAAGGTCAGACGGATGCCAGCGGCTATGTCCGGTTTGAACCCGGTCTGACACGCGGCAAGGGGAGCAGTGCGCCCGCTCTGGTCATGGTGTCCGACGGGGATACCGATTTCAGCATTCTGTCCCTCTCCGATCCGGCCTTTGACCTGTCGGACCGCGGGGTCGAGGGGCGCGCGCCTGCCGGACCTGTGGACGTGTTCCTGACCACCGACCGGGGGGCCTATCGCGCTGGTGAGGTGATACACGTCACTGCCCTGTCGCGTGACAGCACAGCACAGGCAATCGACGGTCTGCCGCTGACCGCCGTTCTTTCGCGCCCGGATGGGGTCGAATACCGACGCGCTGTTTCGGATGGTGAGGTCGCGGGGGGATATGTCTTTGCCCTGCCTGTCGCGGCAGATGTGCCGCGCGGGACGTGGAAGATCGAGGTCAAGTCCGATCCCAAGGGTGACGCGCTGGCCCGCCAGACCGTTCTGGTCGAAGATTTCCTGCCGGAACGCATCGACTTTGACCTGTCGCTGCCGGACGCGCCCTTGCGCCCGGGCGACACGCCGCCCTTGCAGATCGACGCGCGGTATCTGTTTGGTTCTCCGGGCGCGGACCTGAGCATCGATGGTCAGGTCATCGCCCGCCCCGCTGACACAGTTCCCGGCTATCAAAGCTATCGCTTTGGCCGCTACGACGCCAGACCTTCGACCCGCAGCACCTATTTCGGCGATGCCCGGACCGATCTGGCCGGGCAAGCCACGATTCCCGTCGAAATCCCCGTGTTAGAGACTGATGGCGCACCGGTCGAGGCTGTGGTCATCGCCCGCCTCGCCGATGGCTCGGGCCGCCCGGTCGAACGCCGCCTGACCGCCCCTGTACAGTCGGCGCAGGCGATGATCGGGATACGTCCGCTGTTTGAAGATGTTCTGCAAGAGGGCACCGAGGCCGCCTTTCAGATTGTCGGCCTGTCACCCGACCTGACACCAGAGCCCATGCGCCTGCGTTGGACGCTGAACAAGGTGGAAACGCGCTATCAGTGGTATCAGCTCTATGGCAATTGGAATTGGGAACCCACCACACGCCGCACGCGCATCGCTACGGGTGAGATTGAAACGACGACAGACCCGCTGGACCTGACGCAACCTGTCGATTGGGGTCAGTATGAGCTGGTCGTCCAGCGCCTTGATGGCCCCTATGCCGAAACGGCGGTCGAATTCTCCGCCGGATGGTATCAGGCGGCGGATGCCTCGGTTTCGCCTGACCGGCTCGAGATGTCGCTAGACCGCGACAGCTATCGCTCGGGCGAGACCGCGCAATTGCGGATTGTCTCGCGTATGGCCGGGATGGCTCAGATCGAGGTTTTGTCAAACCGGCTGATCCACCGCCAGATGGTCCAGGTGCCCGAAGGGGACTCCGTGATCCCAATCGAAGTGACCGAGAACTGGGGCGCCGGTGCCTATGTCACCGCAACCGTGATCCGGCCGATGGATGTCGCCGCAGGCCAGAACCCTGCGCGGGCCATGGGCGTGGCCCATGCAACCGTCGAACCTGTGGGCCGCACGCTGGACGTGACGATAGATGTCCCCGAGGTGACTTCGCCTCGGCAAACGCAAAAAGCCCTTATTAGGGTCGAAAATGCCCGCGGCGATGACCCGGTCTGGTTGACGCTCGCGGCGGTGGATGTGGGCATCCTCAACCTGACAGGGTTCCAGAGCCCGAACCCGCAAAGATATTACTTTGGTCAACGTCGCCTGGGTGTCGATCTGCGCGACGTCTATGGTCGACTGATTGATGGCATGAACGGCGCGATGGGAACGGTCCGCTCTGGCGGCGACAGTTCGGGGATGCGGCGGCAATCCCCACCGCCCACGCAGGACCTGATGGCTGTGTTCAGCGGGCCGGTGCAAGTTGATGAAACCGGAGAGGTCGAGATCGACATCCCCCTGCCTGCCTTCAACGGCACCGTGCGGTTGATGGCGGTGGCCTGGTCGAATTCAGCCGTGGGTCAGGCCGAAGCCGAGATGATCGTCCGCGATCCGGTCGTCGTCACCGCCAGCCTGCCCCGCTTTCTGGCCCCCGGCGATCAAGGCCGGATGGTGCTGGAGATCGTGCATGCGGATGGACCTTCGGGCGAGATGGCACTGGGGCTGACAACCTCTTCGGGGCTGGAACTGGGCAATGCCCCCGGTAAGTTTGTACTGGAAGATGGTGGCAAGGCGGTGTTCGAAATCCCGATCCGCGCCCTTGCGATCGGCGACCCGGAAATCAGCGTTGCAATCACGACACCAGATGGCCGCGACCTGTCGCAGGCCCTGCGGATGCCGATCCGTGCAAATGATCCTGTTGTGGCTCAAACACGGCGGTTTTCGCTGGGTGAAGGCGATAGCTTCCTGTTCACGCAGGATGTTTTTGACGGCTTCCAGCCCGGCTCGGCCAAGGCCATTCTCTCTGCCGGAGCCTTGGCGAAGTTCGACACGCCGGGTCTGCTGGACCAGCTGGATCGCTATCCCTATGGCTGCACCGAGCAGATCACCAGCAAGGCGCTGCCTCTGCTTTATCTGTCATCCGTCGCACAGGCCACGGGGCTGGGGGACGGACCACTGGTGGATCAGCGCATCAGTGATGCGATCCGCAGCATCCTGACCCGGCAAGCGTCGAACGGCGCATTCGGCCTGTGGCGTGCGAACAGCGGGGATTTCTGGCTGGATGCCTATGTCACCGACTTTCTGTCACGTGCCCGCGCACAAGGGCATGCGGTGCCTGACCGTGCCTTTGCGCAGGCTATGGACAACCTGCGCAACCGGATCAACTATGCGCCCGATTTCGACGCTGGTGGACAGGACATCGCCTATGCCCTGATGGTTCTGGCGCGTGAAGGGGCGGCCTCGATGGGCGACCTGCGATACTACGCGGATGCCAAGGGCGACGCGTTCGACACCCCGCTGGCCGCCGCTCAACTCGGTGCGGCTCTGGCCTCTTACGGAGATCAGACCCGCGCCGACGCCATGTTCACCCGTGCCGCCCGAATGCTGGAACAGCACCCCCCACAACAGGACTATCGCTGGCGTACGGATTACGGCACCACACTGCGCGATGCTGCCGGTCTGCTGACGCTGGCCGTAGATGCTGGCAGTCAGGCCGTGGACCGCAACGCACTGATCCAGCGCGTCAGCGCCGGGCGGCGGTATATGTCCACTCAGGAAGCCTCATGGTCGCTGCTGGCAGCTCACGCGTTGGTTTCGGACCCGTCCGGTTCCGGGTTGATGGTGAACGGCGCGCCCGTCTCTGGACCTTTCGTTCACGTGCTTGAGACCGGGTTTGGGGATTCGTTGAACATCACCGCCACGGGCGCCACCCCAACCGACATCACCCTGACCGTGACAGGCATTCCCGAGACGCCACCCGAGGCCGGCGGCACCGGCTATGCGATCGAACGGGTCTATTATTCAATGGACGGTGAGCCGCTTGATCCATCCACTTTCATCACTGGCGACCGGTTCGTGACGGTTCTGACGGTCACGCCTTTTGAAGACGGCGGTGCGCGGCTGATGGTGGACGACCCTCTGGCGGCGGGGATCGAGATTGACAACCCAAGCCTGTTGCGCTCGGGGGATGTGCGTGCGCTGGATTGGCTGGACCTGTCCGAGGCGAGGCATACCGAGTTCCGCTCGGACCGATTTCTGGCCGCTGTTGATCTGTCCGGGCGAGAGACCGTGACGCTGGCCTATGTGGCGCGCGCGGTCACACCGGGTACGTTCCACCACCCTGCCGCCTCGGTCGAGGATATGTATCGCCCGCAAAACCGGGCGCGGACTGACACCGGGCGAGTTGAGGTCCGGTGATCGGAGGTACGGCATATCACTCAGAGGCGTGCCGAGATGCTTAGAACGGCGCGGGCAATGCTGATGCTGGCCGGTGCGCTCTATCTGACCGCTTTTGCGCGGGATCGGTTGGAGGACTGGGTCGATGCCACGGCGTTGCCCCCGGTTCTGGCCGAAACCTCGGTCGAAATGCGGGATCGACATGGCGTTTTGCTGCGTGCTTTCCCTGTCGCGGACGGGATCTGGCGCATGCGACCCGGCCCGGTGGATCCCGACTTTACCGACATGCTGATCCGGTACGAGGACAAGCGGTTCTGGTCTCATCCGGGCGTCGATCCACTGGCGATGACCCGCGCGGTCCGGCAGAGGCTTTGGAATGGGCGCGCCGTTTCGGGCGGATCAACCCTGACTATGCAGGTCGCGCGGCTGATCGAGGACGGTCCGACCGGACGTTGGAGCGGCAAAATCCGCCAAATTAGGGTCGCATTGGCGCTGGAACAGCACCTGACCAAACAGCAGATACTGAACCTCTACCTGATCCACGCCCCATATGGCGGCAATCTGGAAGGCATCCGCGCAGGCGCGCGCGCGTGGTTCGGGAAAGACCCCAAGCGATTGACACCTGCGCAGGCCGCGCTGCTGGTCGCGCTGCCTCAATCCCCCGAAGGGCGGCGACCGGATCGCGCGCCTGTAGCGGCGCGCAATGCCCGCGACCGTGTCCTGATGCGGATGGAACGACACGGCATACTGTCGGGCGCTGAGATGCGCAGCGCGATGACCGAGAGGGTCCCACAGCAAATGTTGCCCTTTCCCCGCCTCGCGCCGCACCTGACGGACCGCGTGAGACGCGAAAGCCCTGAATCAGAGGTGTTGGATCTGACGCTGAATGCCGGACTCCAAGCACGGCTTGAGCCGCTGGTCGCGCAGGCAGCCGCCCGGGCCGGGCCACGCATTTCGGGTGCAATGATCGTGGCGGATCATCGCAGCGGCGAAGTGCTGGCCTCGGTCGGATCAGCCGGCTATCAGGACGCGCGGCAGGGGTTTGTGGATATGACCCGCGCGCTGCGCTCGCCCGGGTCGACGCTGAAACCCCTGATCTACGGGCTGGCCTTCGATCAGGGGCTGGCCCATCCCGAAACCCTGATCAGCGACAGCCCGGTGATGTTTGGCCGCTACGCTCCGCGCAATTTCGACGGCGTGTTTCGCGGCGATGTACGGGTGCGCGACGCGCTGAAATTGTCGCTGAACATTCCGGTGGTAAGGCTGACGAATGAACTGGGCCCCGCCCGTATCATGGCCGCCCTACAGGACGCCGGAACGCGCCCGAAACTGGACGGCGGCACGCCGGGTCTGGCGATCTCGCTAGGGGGCGTCGGGCTCAGCCTGCATGATCTGGTCCAGCTTTACGCGACGCTGGCAGCCGGTGGACAAGGGCCTGTTCTGTATCACGACGCGCTGGCTGACCGGGCACAGACGGGGCGTACCCTGTCGGATGTCGCCGCGTGGCAGGTGGCTGACATACTGGCCGGGCTTGCTCCGCCGTCGGGGGCGGCCACACAGGGTCTGGCCTATAAAACCGGCACCTCCTACGGGCACCGTGACGCTTGGGCGATTGGGTTTGACGGGCAGCATGTGATCGGGGTCTGGCTGGGTCGCGCCGACGGGACCCCGGTTCCCGGCGCGTTTGGAGGAGAGCTGGCGGCGCCTCTGTTGTTCGAGGCCTTCGGGCTTTTGAAACCCGCACCCGCGCCGCTGCGTCCGCCGCCACCATCAACCCTGATCCTGGGCGCGGCCGAGCTGCCGCAACCCCTGCAACGGTTTCAACCGCGCAGCGCTGCATTTGACAAAGACCTAAGCGCGCCTGATCTGGTGTTTCCACCCGACCGGGCCGTGTTAGAGACAAATGGAGCCCCTCTGACCGTCAAACTGCGCGGCGGGGTCGGCCCGTTTTCCCTGCTGGCCGACGGGAAGCCGGTGCTGACAGGTCAGAGACAGCGCGAATTTGAAATTCCCAATCCCGGGCGAGGATTTTCAACGTTGGTGGTGGTTGACACGCATGGGGCGTCCGATCAGGTCTCGGTCCGGATTGATTGATGCGTCGCGCATCTGCTAGCGGCGACCTTCCCGCAGCCAGCCCCCCAGCAGGAAACCACCCGCAAGCAGCAAGACCAGCCAGGGCGGCAGCAAACCCGCCTGCGTGACGTCGCGCGTTTCATATGCCTCGCGTGGGGTCAGGCCGATCCAGCCGCGCCCGGCAGCCGGACGCCCGACCCGAACTGTGCGAACAGATGGCACGCCATCTTCCAACCGGATCACACCACCGCGCATCCCATCAATCACCGGTTCGAGAATATCGCTGGTTGCAATCGTTTGTTCGAACTCTTTCGGCGCGGCGGGGCCCAGCCCGATCACCGCCATCAGCTCTCCTTCCTGCAATCGATAGAGGCCAATCTCGGGACCGAAATACTGCGCCTCGAAACGACCGGGCGTGACCTCTTCCAGCGTGAGTTCCAGCGTTTCGCCGTTGGGACGGGTGATCGTGACCGGGCCGACCTCGTCCTCAAGCGTCTGGCGTATAATGCGCATCGACTGACCAGTGGCTTCGGCCCACAGCGCCTCTTCTTCAAGCTCGGGCTCTTTCATCATCCAGTGGGCCAGACGGCGCAACAGTTCCAGCTGTGGTCCGCCACCTTCGAACCCCCGGCTCCACAACCACGCATGGTCCGAGGCCAGCATCGCCACGCGCCCCTCACCCACCCGGTTCAGAACCAGCAGCGGGCGTTCCTCGACCCCGGTCATCAAAACCTGACCGGTGCGATGGTTCACATCGATCTGGCGCAACCACGCGCCCCAATCCTCGGAATCTCCCAGATTGGTGGTCACCGGATGTCGGTGCCCCAGATCGCTGACCATGGGCACATACCGCTCTTCGATCACGCGCGCTGTCGGTTGCGCCGGCAAGATCGAAGCAAGGGGAGAGCGGAAGATACTGTCAGCCGTGGCAAAATCAGGACCCGCCGCAATCAGCACCGCACCACCGTCATTGATATAGTCGGTCACGTTGTCCAGATAGATCGCGGGCAGAATGCCGCGACGCTTGTAGCGGTCAAAGATGATCAGGTCGAAATCGTTGATCTTTTCCAGAAACAGCTCGCGCGTGGGAAACGCGATCAGCGACAGCTCATCGACCGGCACACCATCCTGCTTTTCCGGTGGGCGCAGAATGGTGAAATGCACCAGATCAACGGAACTGTCTGATTTCAAAAGGTTCCGCCAGGTGCGCCCCCCGGGATGAGGTTCGCCCGAGACCAACAGAACCCGCAGCCGGTCTCGCACGCCGTTCATCTGGATCAACGCTGTGTTGTTGCGGTCGGTCAACTCGCCCTCGGCCTGCGGCACCGAAAACTGGATCACGTTGCGCCCGCCATGCGGCAAGGTGATCGGCAGCTCGACATCCACGCCGATCGGAATTCGGAATTCATCGGCCTCTCCGCCATCGACCGAGATCAACAACGGTGCGCTGGTCGCTCCGCCGGGGGCAGCGCCGCTGTCTTCGACACGCAGGGTCAGCGTCACCGGCTCGCCGATAATGGCAAAGGCTGGCGCATTGCGGACGATGAGCCTGCGGTCCCAGTCGCTTTCGCGTCCGGTTTGCAGCAGATGCAGGGGCGCTGGCAGGTCAGGGGCCTGATCGACATCGTGGACGATTCCGTCCGAGATCACGAGAATACCTGCAACCCGTGCGCGCGGTTCCTCGGCCAAGGCGGCGTTGACGGCAGCCATCACCTGCGTGCCTTCATCTCCATCCCCGTCACCGACGCGTATGCGGCGCAGCTCGGTGTTGTCGCGGGACTCGATCTCGGCCGCCAATGCTTCGGCAGCTTCAGCGGTCTGCTCTGCGCGGTCCAAAAGCGTTTGACTGGCGCTTTCATCTTCGATCATCAAAACGATATCCGTCAGGGGTGCGCGGTCTTCGATCTGATACACAGGACCGGCCAGGGCCGCGATCACGACCAGCGCGGCCAATCCACGCAACGCCCACCCAGACAGTCCACGCCAGACGGCCAAAGTCACACCTGCCACCGCTATCGCGGCAACAACCGCCAGTACAGGCCATGGGATCAGTGGATCAAAGATGACGGTTCCGGTCATTGTCCCAGCCTGTCCAAAAGAGCAGGCACATGGACCTGGTCGGATTTATAGTTCCCGGTCAGCACATGCATCACCAGATTGACCCCAAAGCGATTGGCCAACTCGCGCTGACGTTCGCCCGCATAGCCGCGACCCACCGGCAGCAAGGCCTGCCCGTTGCGATCCACGGCCCATGCCCCGGCCCAATCATTGCCCCCGATCACAACCGGCGTCACGTTGTCGTTGAGGTTGCGGAAGGGCATGCCTTCAATCTGTTCGGCATCCAGCGGCGCGGATTCGACCCAGACATCTGTGCCCGCATAGCGACCTGGGAAGTCCTGTAGCAGATAGAAGGTCCGGGTCAGGACATGATCCCGTGGAATAGGCTCTAACGCTGGGATATTCAGCGGGCCGGCCAGGGTCTGCAGCTTGCGCCCGTTCGGGCTGGACGCGCCAAATCCGGCAATGTCCGCGTCCCGCGTGTCAAACAGGATCATGCCGCCAGAGCGCAGATAAGCGTTCAGCTTGGCATAGGCTTCGTCCGAGGGCTGCGGCTGGTCTGGCGTGATCGGCCAGTAGAGCAACGGGAAAAAGGCCAGCTCGTCACGTTCCAGATCCACGCCGATGGGTTCCGCAGGTTCGACCGAGGTGCGGTAGAACAGCGTTTGCGCCAAACCGCGCAGACCGGCCTGCGCGATGTCATCCACTTGGCTGTCCCCTGTCAGGACATGCGCCAGCACCAGCTCATGCGTTGCCGCAAGGGCAAAATCCGTCTCCTCGGGGGATTGCGCCTGTGCCTCGGGCACCAGCAGCATTGCACCAAGAGCTACAGCCGTTGCCTTGGCCAGTCCCAACCGGCCAGACAAGGCCAGAGATGCAATCACGTCGATGGTCAAAAGGATCAACGCAAGGCTGAGCAAAAGACCACCCAAAGGCGTCTCGGACGTTATTTCCTGCCCCCGGATCGGAACATCCGCGGGCCAGTCGACCGGGCGCAGCACCGACTCCTCGGACAGAACGTTTCTTGCCAGCTTCTGCTTGCCACTTTCATAAAGACCGGGGCGAATGTCGGGGCCGATCTGGCCCGAGACGAGTTCTACGCCATCCACCCCCGCCAAAGTGCCCGCATCTGAAAGCGCGCCGAACCCGTCCATGATCTGCACCGGTTCCCACGTGGTGCCTTGCAGCTGATCCACCTGCCGCGATTTCGCGGCAGAAGCCACGGCCAGACGGTCCAGCATTTCGACAAACAGGCCCGACAGCGGCAGGCTGGACCATTCCGCATCCGCCGTCACGTGGAACAGGACAACCTGACCCAACCCCAGCGCCTTGCGCGTGACCAGAGGGGTCCCATCCGACAGCGAGGCAATCACCCGGTCCGCCAGATTGGGGTCCGGTTGCGCCATGACCTGCGTCGAGACCACAACGTCTTCCGGAATCTGCAGCCCGTAAAAAGGTGAGTCTTCGGGGAACAGCGCCAATGTCTTGGCCTCGCCCCAACTCATCGCGCCTCCGACACTGCGCCCGCCACTGCGCAGACGCACCGGCAGCAGGGTGTCCTCTTCGTCGCGACCGAGATCACTGGCGGCCATGCGGGGTCCGGCAAAGCGCAACAGCAGACCGCCCTGTTCGACCCATTCGATCAAACCCGCCTCTTCTGTGTCCGACATCTGCGCCACGTCCGACAGAACAATCACATCCGGGTTTGCGGGTAGAACCTCAAGCAAACCGCCTTCGACAAAGTCTGCGGTGGGAATGAGAACCTGCGTCAGGTAGTGAAGGGGCGACAGCAACTCCAGCCCTTCACGGTTGATCGTTCCGGCGATCAGAGCGACTTCGCGTCGGCGCAGGCTGTCATCGGTCAGGGTTACGGCGCCTGCGGATCTCTGACCCTGAAGTTCAAACCGTGTGATCCGCGCGCGCAGTTCAGAGGGCAAAGCCAATTCGATCTGCGCTTCGGTCGCACCGTTTTCGAACGTCATTTCCACAGATTGCAGAACGCGCGCCGTGCCTGCGGGGTCGCGTCCCTGGGCCAGAACGGTGATCCGGTCTTCGGGTCCAGGCTCGGCACGCAAAGCGGTCAGCTGGATCACCCCGTCTTGGTACGCAGCGGGCAACAGCGCCATCGCGGGTGAGTTGGAGCGATAAACGATGACCTCACCACGGGCTTGTAAATCAGACACTAAACCGGCGTGTCCGTCATAACTCAGCCGGTCACTGAACCAATGCGTGTCAAATCCCCCTTCGACCTGTTCCAACGCAGCAATGGCCTGAGCGATTTGAGCTTCGGTCGGCTGCCAGGGGTTCGGCATCAGGCCGGGCAGGCGATTGCGCCACGCCTCGGCCGCCTGAAACACCGGCGCTTCAGGCTCGGTCAGACGCAGTATAGAGACGGGACGCCCCGCGCGCCCGGCTTCGGTCAGTTGCGCGTCGATCTGATCGATCGTCGCCGACCAGCGAGTCGCCCCCGCCCAGCTTGCGTCCAGCACCAACAGCAAGGGTCCGGTGCCTGTCTGATCTCGGGACGGGTTCAGAACCGGCCCCGCCAGTCCGATGATGATCGCCGCCGCCGCCAACATGCGCAGCAACAGCAGCCACCAGGGCGTGCGGTCCGAGACGCTTTCGTCATCCTTCAGGCCCAGCAAAAGGGTCACTGCCGGGAACAACCTGCGGATGGGCGCGGGCGGGACGGCGCGCAGGATCAACCACAGGATCGGCAGAGTCAGAAGACCCAGCAACACCCATGGGGCGGTAAAGCCGATGCCCGCCAGAACCGTCATCGCATGCCCCCGTCCAGTGCCCGATAGAGCCACAATAGAGCCGCTTGCGCGCTATCACCGGTGTGGTGCAGCCCCAGCTGCCACCCTGTTGCGCGACACAGTCGGGTCAGCGTGTCCTTGCGTTGCGCCAATCGGTCCAGATACCGATCACGCAGATCACCGGCCTTGAGAGTCTCGTGGCGGGTAGTCCCGCCCACGCTTTCAAAGATGGTGCGACCGCGATAGGGAAAGGTTTCCTCGCTTGGGTCCAGCACCTGCAAAATCACACCGCGCACGCCGCGGTCGGCGGCCTTGGTCAGCGCCAGTTCAACCTCATCCATCGGACCGAGAAAATCGGAAATGAACACCGCCCGGGCATGAGGGATCATGGCCCTGTGTTCGGGCGGAGCATAGTCGGGGTCTGAATCTTCAGACCACGCCTGCGCCAATCGTATGATCTGCGCATTGCCACGGCGAGGCGGAAGGGTTGTTCCGGTCAAACCCACACGTTCACCCCCGCGCACCAGCAGGATCGACGTCGCCAGACCCAAAAGACGCGCCCGATCCGCTTTCGTGGGCAGCGCTTTGTCCGAAGAAAACCGCATCGAGGCGCCCTGATCGACCCACAGCATCACGGATTGCGCGATCTGCCATTCGCGTTCGCGCACAAATTGCTGATCTCCCCGCGCCGAACGCCGATGGTCGATCATCCGGCGGCTGTCGCCGATCTGAGCCGGGCGGTATTGCCAGAAATCATCACCCATGCCCGAACGACGTCGCCCGTGATCTCCCAACAGGACGGTTCCGGCCAGATGTTCGGCGCGCGCCAGAAGGGGCGGCAGCCGGGACGCCTCGGCCTCGGATCGTTCACGAAGGGTCAGCGCCGCATTCACGCCGCGGCCTCGGTTCGGATCAAACCGGCGGCTGTGGATTCAATCAGATCAGCGAGGCTGTCACCCCGCGCACGCGCCGCAAAGTTCAGCGCCATACGGTGGCTCAGCACCGGGCGGGCCATGTCCAGCACGTCCTCGGCATTCGGGGCCAGACGCCCTTGCAGCATCGCCCGGGCGCGCACTGTCATCATCAGCGCCTGAGCCGCACGGGGGCCGGGACCCCAGGCCACGGTTTCGGCGACACGTTCTGACACGCCAGCCTCATCCGGGCGGAAGGCGCGCACCAGATCAAGGATCAGTTCGACAACCGAGTCGCCAACCGGCATCCGCCGCAGCAGAACCTGTGCGGCCAAAAGCTCTTCCTTGGTGAAAATCTCATGCGCATTGCCTTCTTCGACACCTGTGGTCGCAAGCAGAATATCCCGCTCGGTCTGGCGATCTGGGTACTCCACATCGATCTGCACAAGGAACCGGTCCAGCTGAGCCTCGGGCAGCGGATAGGTGCCTTCTTGTTCAATCGGGTTTTGCGTGGCCAAAACATGAAACGGCACGCCCAGCGAGCGATCTTCGCCGGCCACGGTGACCGTGCGTTCCTGCATCGCCTGCAGCAGCGCCGATTGCGTCCGAGGGCTGGCCCGGTTGATCTCATCCGCCATCAAGAGCTGGCAGAAGATCGGCCCCGAGATGAACCGGAAATGGCGCGAACCATCATCGGCGGTGTCCAATACCTCGGACCCCAGAATATCAGCGGGCATCAGATCGGGCGTGAACTGGATACGGTTGCCATGCAGGCCCATCACCGTCGACAAGGTTTCAACCAGCCGCGTCTTGCCCAACCCCGGCAATCCGATCAGCAACGCATGGCCACCGCACAAAAGCGCCGTCAGGGTCAGGTCCACGACCCTTTCCTGCCCGATGAAGCGGCGGGTGATCGAGGCCTTGGCCTCTTGCAGCTTGGTTTCCAGCGCTTCGATCTCGGATACGAGGTCGGCAGGTTCGGTCATGACTTTCCCTTCCGTGGACTATTATAGATGAAGTGTATCGCGCTAAGAGGAAATGGCAAAAGCAATGAGCGGACAAAAACCTGTGAAACCTTCGCCGGATGGTTTGGCTGCATCAGTCAAAGCAGCCAAAACCAAGGGTTTACCGCCCGTTCACCTGTGGAATCCTCCGTTTTGTGGCGATCTGGACATCAAGATCGCCAAAGATGGCTCTTGGAGTTATTTAGGCTCGCCCATCACCCGGTTCGAGTTGGTGAAGCTATTTTCCTCAATTCTTAAGAAAGAAGGCGAGAAATACTTTCTCGTGACCCCCGTCGAGAAGGTGGGAATCACCGTCGAAGATGCCCCCTTCCTCGCCGTGGATTTTGACCAAGCGGGAGATGGTCGCGCGCAGGTGCTGACTTTCACGACCCATGTGGGCGATACGGCAGTGGCGGGCCCCGATCACCCACTCCGCATTGTTATCAATTCGGAAACAGACGAGCCTGCACCGTATTTATTGATCCGCAGCAACCTTGAGGCGCGCATCGACCGCAAAAGCTTTTACCGACTCGTGGATATCGGAACCGAGCATGAAGGCTGGTTCGGTGTCTGGTCCGATGGTCAGTTCTTTCCGTTGATATCTGCAGAGGCTCTGACTGACGGTTAGGATCAGACCGTTCTGCGGTCCTGCGCAACCACAACCGCCAATGCGACAATCCCCGCGCCCAGCGCGCGGGTCCAGTCCCATGCTTCTCCCAGTACCAGCATGATCACCATGACATAGAATGGCGCAACGTTGATGTGAAACGACGTTAACGCGACGCCCAGTTTGCTGACGGCGGCAATGAAGAAAACCTGGCTGAGGCCCATCGAGATCAGCGCATACAGCACCAGCATTCCACCCTGGGCAAAATCCATCGGTTTGGAGGGGCGCAGATCGAATCCCAACTGATGCGCACCGGCCAGCAAAACCGCCGCCATCACCAAACCGCCCACGAAGGTGATTGTCGATCGGCCCATTTGGCTCAGTTCGGGAAAATCCCGAGCGGTCGCCATACTGCCCCAGCAGAACAGAAACGTGGATACGACCGCACAGGCCGCGCCCAAACCCAGTTGCGCCGGAGCCAGAGCGCTGGTGGCGATGAGGCCCCCGATGATCGATATCAACATGCCAGCGGCAAAATTCCACTTCAGACGTCGCGCACCAACCGCCATTTCCAACACTGTGGCCGCCAAAGGCGCACAGGATGCAATGATGGCGACCGTAACCGGATCGGTCAGTTTTTGCGCAATCAGGATCAGGAACATGCCGCCGCCAATCCCGAAACCGCCCACAACCAATGCGCGGCCCCAGCGGGCGCGCACCACACGGGACGGACCGTCCAGCCAGATCCAGATCGGGACCATGACCGCCACCGCCAAGGCCACCCGCGCGGCAAACAGTGCGATGGGCGGCCAGCTTTGCAGCAGGACCTCGGCAGCCGGAAACCCTGCGGCCCAAGTCAGCATGGACGCAACAGCCAGACCGTTGCCGGACAATGCCGAGCGCCGACCGCCCGGCAAAGACAAAGACGTCCCGCGAACAGGGTCTGGACTAAAAGCCATAGGGTTCGGACCTTTCGTCAATGCGACGACAGCAATGATTCGTCGCAGTCCCGAAGATCGTCTCTCAGACCGGGCTCGTGATCTGGTCGATTTTCGACAATCTGTCGTTTTCAGTCCCTTTCCTGAAACACGCCCCCTCGCTAAGCTGCAAGCACCACACTGCCGGAACCACTCATGCCCAGATTTGCCGCCAACCTCTCGCTGCTGTTCACCGAGTTGCCGTATCTCGACCGGTTTGCCGCAGCCGCTCGGGCCGGTTTCGAAGCCGTCGAAGTCCTTTTTCCCTACGATCTGGCGGCAAAAGAAACCCGCCGTGCGCTGCTGGCCCACGGGCTCGATCTGGTTCTCATCAACGCGCCGCCGCCCAACTATACCGGCGGGCCGCCGGGTTATGCTGCGATACCCGGCGGCGAAGCACGGTTCCAATCCGATATCCTTCGGGTTCTGCGCTATGCCGAGATTCTGCGGCCCAAGCACATCCACATCATGTCAGGCTACGCATCCGGGCCGCAGGCGATGGCTTGTTTCGTGCAGAACCTGCAATGGGCCGCAGATGCCGCACCTAACCAACAGTTCACCATCGAGCCGCTCAACCCGGTGTCCCAACCCGACTATTTCTTGAACGACTACGCACTGGCAACAAATGTTCTGGATCAGGTTGATCGGCCCAATGTCGGCCTGCAATTTGACAGCTTTCATGCCCATATGATCCACGGGGATGCGCTGGCCATCTGGCACCAGTATCGGGATCGGGTGGTCCATGCCCAGATCGGTGCCGCCCCGGATCGATCGGAACCCGGTCTCGGGACCACCGATTTTTCCCGCCTTTTCAAGTCCATGGATGATAGCGACTACCAGGGCTGGGTCAGTGCCGAGTACACGCCATCAACCCCACGTACTGAGCAATCGCTGGGCTGGATCAACACCCAGCACGGCTAACGCTGGCATTTGCCGCAAAAATACTTCACATCATGCGAAAGATATTTGATGGATGATACCGATGACTGCTGATCGCCTTTCTCATGTTGTGTTCTGCCTGATCATGTCGGGCCTGATGTCCTGCATTGTGACCGGCATCGCGACCGTCAAGGCAATCGGACTCGGACCCAGCACCCTATCGGATTGGATGGCGTCCTGGATGTTCTGCTGGCCCATCGCCTTCGTGGTTATCTTAAGCCTTGGGCCTGCCGTGAAACGACTGGTCGACCGATTTGTCAGGCCGCCCAAGGCCTGACCCGCTGCGAAGATGGCCCGCCGGGCCTGATGAGCAGCGCACCCAGTACTCCCCCACAGAACCCCCCTTAATGCGCCTCGGCCCAATTGGCCCCTTGCCCGGCATCCACGTCCAGTTTCACATCCAGCTTGACGGCCGGGTCCGAGGCCCCCTCCATCACATCGCGCGCCACGTTGACCACCTGATCCACCGCATCTGCGGCCACTTCGAACAACAATTCGTCGTGGACCTGCAACAGCATCTTTGCCGGCAACCCATCGATTGCTTCCGGCATCCGCACCATTGCGCGGCGGATCACATCGGCAGCTGTTCCTTGGATCGGCGCATTGATCGCCGCCCGGCGCGAGAATCCGGCATGCGGCCCCTTGGCATTGATCTCGGGCGTATGGATTTTGCGCCCGAATAGGGTCTGCACATAGCCATTCTCTTTGGCAAAGGCGACGGTGTCGTCCATATAGGTCCGAATACCGGGGAAACGCTCGAAATAGCGGTCGATAAAGCCCTGGGCCTCGGCCCGTGGAATGCGCAGGTTGCGCGCCAGACCAAAGCCCGAGATGCCATAGATCACACCAAAGTTGATCGCCTTGGCCTGACGGCGGATATCCGGCGTCATCTCGTCCAGCGGCACGTCGAACATCTCCGACGCAGTCATGGCGTGAATGTCCAACCCGTCCGAAAACGCCTGTTTCAAGGCCGGAATATCAGCGATATGCGCCAGAATCCGCAGCTCGATCTGACTGTAGTCCAGGCTGACCAGCACATTTCCCGGCTCGGCAATGAAAGCTTCACGGATACGGCGGCCTTCTTCGGTGCGTACAGGGATGTTCTGCAAGTTCGGATCGGTCGAGGCCAAACGACCCGTGTTGGCCCCGGTGATCGAATAGGATGTATGCACCCGGCCCGTATCGGGGTTGATATGGGTCTGCAGCGCGTCGGTATAGGTCGATTTCAATTTCGACAGCTGCCGCCAATCCAGTACCCGACGCGGCAATTCATGCTCGGTCGCCAGATCCTCAAGGATATCGGCCCCGGTCGAGTATTTGCCCGTCTTGCCCTTCTTGCCGCCTTCAAGGCCCATCTTGTCGAACAGAATCTCGCCCAGCTGCGCGGGCGAGCCGACATTAAAGTTCTCACCGGCCAATTCGTGGATTTCAGCCTCTAACCCGGCCATTTTCTGGGCAAAGGCGTTGGACATCCGGGACAGAACATCGCGGTCAACCTTGATGCCATGCATCTCCATCTCGGCCAGAACCGGCACCAGCGGGCGTTCCAGCGTTTCGTAAACCGTCGTCACCTGCACCTGATGCAGTTGCGGCTTGAACAATTGCCACAGACGCAGGGTGATATCAGCGTCCTCGGCGGCATAGGCCGTGGCCTCGTCAATCGGAACCTTGTCGAAAGTGATAGCGGATTTGCCGGACCCCAGCAGCGGTTTGATCGGAATCGGCGTGTGGTTCAGATAGCGTTCGGACAGCGTGTCCATGCCATGCCCATGCTCACCGCCATGCATCGCATAGGACATCAGCATCGTGTCATCAATCGGCGCCACGTCCACGCCATAGCGTTTGAAAATCTTGGCGTCGTATTTCATGTTCTGCCCGATTTTCAGGATCGACGGGTCCTCGAACATCGGTTTCAGCAATGTTAGAGCCTGAACCAGTGGCATTTGCCCCTCTGCCAACGCGTCCGAGCCGAACAGATCGTCAGTTGCGCTTTGACGATGGATCAGCGGGATATAACAAGCCTCGCCCGCCTCGATACACAGCGAAATGCCGACCAGATCGGCGATCATCTCGTTCAACCCGGTGGTTTCGGTATCCACCGCGACCCAGCCCCGCTCATAGGCCTGATCGATCCATTTCTGCAAAGCCTCCGCATCGCGGACACATTCGTATTTCGACGCATCGAATGGGATGTCTTCGGCTGGCGACGCTTCAACCGGCGCAGGCGCGTCGGCGATCACCGGTGCCTCAGCCCCAAGCTTGTCAGCGATGCGCTTGGTGAGGGTGCGGAACTCCATCTCGGCCAGAAAGCCTAGCAGGGTGTCCGGTTCCGGGTCCTGCACCTCAAGATCGTCCAGAGTGAAATCCAGAGGCGTGTTTTCGTCCAACTGCACCAGCCTTTTCGACAGCTCGATCTGGTCGCGCTTTTCGATCAGGGTCTGACGGCGTTTGGGCTGTTTGATCTCTTCGGCGCGGTCCAGCAGGGTTTCCAGATCCCCGAACTCATTGATCAACAGGGCCGCCGTTTTGACCCCAATGCCCGGAGCCCCCGGCACGTTGTCTACGCTATCCCCGGCCAGCGCCTGCACGTCCACCACACGTTCGGGTCCGACGCCGAATTTCTCGAACACACCATCGCGGTCGATGCGTTTGTTCTTCATCGCATCCAGCATTTCGACCCCATCGCCGACCAGCTGCATCAGGTCCTTGTCGGAACTGACGATCGTGACGCGGCCACCGGCCTCACGCGCCTGAACGGCAAGCGTGGCGATGATGTCGTCAGCCTCATATCCCTCAAGCTCCTTGCAGGCGATGTTGAAGGCTTTGGTTGCCTCACGGGTCAGGGGCATTTGCGGGCGCAGATCCTCGGGCATCGCCTCGCGGTTGGCCTTGTAGAGGTCATACATGTCATTGCGGAACGTATGAGAGCCTTTGTCGAAGATCACCGCCACATGGGTCGGCGCGTCTGGCCCAGTGTTCCCTTCGACATATTTCTGCAGCATGTTGCAGAACCCCGACACGGCCCCAATTGGCAACCCGTCAGACTTCCGCGTCAGCGGCGGCAGCGCGTGATAGGCCCTGAAGATAAAGGCCGAGCCGTCAATAAGATGAAGGTGACACCCTTTTCCGAAATTGCTCATGCGCGCGCTCCCTGTCGGTCAGGAATGGTTCTGCCACAGGGGCGCACGGGTGACCAGTACAGACGGTGAACTATCCGCCGAACAGGCCGCTAAAGACGTCCGAAAAGCTGTTGAGCAGCGCCATGATGACCAGCACGCCGAGGAAAGCGAAAAACGCAAAGGCAAAGAACTGAAACAGGATTGCGCCGATGCCGATTGCGATACCCGCAATGGCCGGGCGCAGTTTTTCGTGGCGCAGAATACCTATGGCCGACAGAACAATGGCAAATCCGCCCAGCAGAGCCACGCCGATCTGAAGATAGTCGTCCAGATCACGAACCCGTGCCACCGGTTCGGGTTGGTCAAGCCCCGCGGCCGAGCGCAGCGTGGATTTTCCAAGTTCGGCTGCAAGCTCTCCCAGTGATACACCCGTGGATTGTTGCGGCGCGAAGGGTCCGGCCCAGAACAGAAACAGGGCGGCCAACAGGGCCACGGCCGAGACGCCGAACCCAACCCATCCAAAGACCGGCTGGTTGGAGTTTTGAATACTGGCGCTCATCTGAACACTCCTTCGGTTTTGCCTGCGCAAAGCTATCGTCTGAAAACGACATTATTTGGGCAGGTTAATGCTGGCCGGATTGGTATTTCAAGCGGGACAAAATGATCGCGTATGGCAGTGGTACCCATATGCCAAAGCGTATATCCGCGGCGCGCAGCATCTCTCCGACCCTGACATTGCAGGTTCGCAGCACGTTGAAAGGCCCATTGGCCTCAAAAAACCGATCGTGGTCGGAAAATCCCGGCAATCAGGCAGAGACCAACCCTGCCCGCAGCTTTGCGCATTCAGGCGCTGGCCTCATGCCCCTTCAAGACGTATTTGCAATCGCAATAGGGGCATTCGACCCAGCCGGTGTCTTCGGGGATCTGCAGCCAGACGCGCGGATGGCCCAATGCACCTTCGCCGCCATCACAGGCGACACGAGAGGTTTCGACGATCTTGGTTTCCGGCGCTTCGATTGTCACGGCTGGCGATCCTTCACTGGTTGTCGGCCTCGCGGGCATGCAGTAGGTGCGTTTATGAGCGATGAGCAAACCGGGGGCAAGAGCCACATGACCGATGCGGCAATCAGGATTGAAGGGCTGCGCAAGACCTATCGCGGCAGCAAGGGCCAGCCCGAAAAGCAAGCGCTGAAGGGCATCGACCTGACAATCCCGCGCGGATCAGTGTTTGGATTGCTAGGGCAGAACGGGGCCGGGAAATCGACCCTGATCAACATTCTGGCCGGGCTGGTGGTGAAATCCGCAGGCCATGTGTCGATCTGGGGCTACGATCAGGACAAGAACCCACGTCAGTCCCGCGCCGCCATCGGCGTGATGCCGCAAGAGCTGAACCTGGACCCGTTCTTTACCCCGCGCGACGCTTTGGAGGTTCAGGCTGGCCTCTATGGCGTGCCCAAGGCGCAGCGGCGCAGTGACGAGATCCTCGAACTGGTTGGCCTCAGCGACAAGGCCGAGGCCTATGCCCGCACCCTGTCGGGCGGGATGCGGCGTCGGTTGCTGCTGGCCAAAGCGCTGGTGCACCACCCCAAAGTGCTGGTTCTGGACGAACCCACGGCGGGCGTGGATATCGAGCTACGCCAGATGCTCTGGGCCAATGTGCGCAAGCTGAACGAACAGGGCATGACGATCATCCTGACCACGCATTATCTGGAAGAAGCGCAAGAGATGTGTGACCAGATCGCCATCATCAATCATGGCGAAAAGATCGCGCAAGACAGCACGGCGAACCTGCTGGGCCGTATGGATGGCCGGACGATGGTTATTATTCCGGATGGTCCCGTCTCGGACCTGCCTGCAACCGACGGGGTCGAGGCCAGGCTGCGCGACGATGGCAGCCTGGTGCTGCGCTATCGCAGCGCCCAGACCAGCGCGGAACAGGTTTTGGAATCCGTCAGGGCCGTGGGCATCCGTATCCGCGACGTCCGCACCGAAGAGGCGGATCTTGAGGATGTGTTCCTGGCGCTGACCTCATCCCGGGCGGGCGATGCCCCGGCCGACGATCAGGATCAACTAGGCCGGGGGTTGCGCCGGGTCAAGCTTTAGGCGCGGTCGATCCGCGCGTGATAGCAGTTATTCAACGCCGACCGGATGTGGATATAGGCGACACCCTGACGCGCAAAGATATCCTCGGCAGACTGGTACAGCCGATCCTGAGGCGTGATGATTCCGGTGCCGTATACGATCCGGTCATCCGCCCCGTATCCCTTGATCAGATATTGCGGTGAGGCTGTCAGCGCCTCGGGCAAATCCGCGGGGGCCTCATAGCGCTGACAAGGCTCTACACAAAGGTAAATCGGCCCGGTTTCGGCAAAAGGCTGAGGCTCGGGAAAGGGCCGATGGGCCAGCACCAGCATCTCTTTTCCCTCGGGAATATAAGTCAGGCAATGGCGGCAGGGGTTGCCTTGCCCGTCCGAAATAGCGCGTTCCGGCGGGTTGCCATATCCGTCTGGGGCGCCCTCACGATAGGCCTGAACCTGCGGCGTGGGCAAAGCGGTGATCTTGTACATATCTTGTCTCCTTTTTTCCCGACCTTGCCGTTTGCGCCACCCCCGGGCGACCCGTTTCCTGCGCAAAGGACTCGAAAAAGAACAAAACGTGAATATAATAGGGAATCGCCATGTATGCCGAATTGTCGATCACCTCGAACTTCACCTTCCTCACCGGGGCCTCCCACCCCGAGGAATACATGGAGCGTGCGGTCACTCTGGGCCTGCCTGCCATTGCCATCGCCGATGACAATTCGGTCGCCGGGATCGTTCGTGCACATACCAGAGGGCGCGAGATCGCCCGCAAGGTGCGCGAACGGTTGGAATGGGAGGCGCAGAACACGAGCCTAGGCCCACCCTGCCCCGATCACATCCCCAAACCGCCTTCATACCCGATCCACGCGGTGCCGCGCCTGATCCCGGCAGCGCGGCTGATCTTCACCGACGCGCCCATGGTCACCGCCCTGCCCCTGAACCGGCAGGGCTGGGGAAACCTGTGCCGCATCTTGTCCAAAGGCCGACTGCGTGCGGAAAAAGGCGATTGCATCCTGCACCTGTCCGACCTGCTGGAGTTTTCCGACGGCCTCCACCTGCTGCTCTGGCCACAAGCAGACCGGTCAAAGGGCGGCGCGAGCGCGTGGCGGACACAGGCGCAACAGCTGACGCGCCGCTTTGATGGGCAGGTGCATCTTTTGATGCACCCTCGGTATGATGGCGCGGATAGTACATATTTCTCTTTATTAGAGACTGAATCAAAGCAACTCGATATCCCCACCCTCGCCAGTGCCGCGCCGATGATTCACCATGGCGCACGCCGCAAGCTGGCCGATGTGCTGACCGCCATCCGCCTGCGCCGCAAGGTGGATGAGCTGGGCCGCGACGCGCTGGCCAATGGCGAACAGCGGTTGCGCTCCGAGGTTGAAATGCGGCGTATCTTTAAGGGGCACGAGGGGGCCGTCACCCGTGCCTATGACCTCAGCGAACAGCTCACCTTCTCGCTTGATGAATTGCGCTATGAATATCCCAGCGAAGGCAGCGAACAGGAAACCCCGACCGAACGCCTGCACCGCCTGGCGCATGAGGGGTTGCAATGGCGCTATCCGGCAGGCGCGTCCGAGAAGGCGAAAAAGATGCTGGCGCATGAACTCGCCCTGATCGGCAAGCTGAAATACGAACCCTACTTTCTGACCGTCCGCGATATCGTCCATTTCGCCCGCTCGCGCGATATCCTGTGTCAGGGACGTGGCTCGGCGGCCAATTCGGTGGTCTGTTTCTGCCTCGGCATCACCGAGGTCAGCCCCGAGATGGGCACGATGGTTTTTGAGCGCTTCGTTTCCGAGGCCCGCGACGAGCCGCCCGATATCGACGTCGATTTCGAACACGAACGCCGCGAGGAGGTGATCCAACATATCTACGATCGCTACGGCCGCGAACGCGCGGGCCTCTGCGCCACGGTTGTTCACTATCGCGGCAAGCGTGCCATTCGTGAGGTCGGCCGCGCCATGGGTCTGACCGAGGACACGATCTCGGCCCTGTCCTCACAGCTCTGGGGCTTTTTCTCGACCAAGGGGCTTGAGGCGCATCGGATGCGGGAAATTGGCCTCGATCCTGAAGATCGACGGCTAAAACAGACTCTAATGCTGGTCTATGAGATCGATGGCTTCCCTCGTCACCTATCCCAGCACGTGGGCGGCTTCATCATCACCGAGGGGCGGCTGGACGAACTTGTCCCCATCGAAAACGCCACGATGGAGGGGCGCACGGTCATCTGCTGGGACAAGGACGATATCGACAGCCTTGGCATCCTGAAGGTCGATGTCCTCAGCCTCGGGATGCTCACCTGTATCCGCAAGGCGTTCGACCTTATCGGACAGCATCATCAGACCGGCTATACCCTCGCCACCCTGCCGCCCGAGGACCCCGAGGTCTATGATATGCTGTGCAAAGCAGACTCTATTGGGGTGTTTCAGGTGGAAAGCCGGGCGCAGATGAACTTCCTCCCCCGGATGCGGCCGCGCAATTTCTACGATCTGGTAATTGAGGTCGCCATCATCCGCCCCGGCCCGATTCAGGGCGACATGGTCCACCCTTACATCCGCCGCCGGAACGGAGAGGAGGAGGTCAGCTTCCCCTCGGACGCATTGGGGGATGTGCTGGGCAAAACACTGGGCGTGCCGCTATTTCAGGAGCAGGCGATGCAGATCGCCATTGTCGGTGCGGGCTTCACCCCGGAACAGGCGGACCGGCTGCGGCGGTCTCTGGCGACCTTCAAGAAACATGGCAATGTCAGCGAGTTCCGCGCGCTCTTTTTACGCGGGATGAAACGCAACGGGTACGAGCAGGATTTCGCGGAACGCTGTTTTTCCCAGATCGAAGGGTTCGGGTCCTATGGCTTCCCCGAAAGCCACGCGGCCAGTTTTGCGCTGCTGGTCTATGCCTCGGCCTGGATCAAATGCCACCATCCGGGCATCTTCGCCTGCGCGCTGCTGAACTCGCAGCCGATGGGCTTCTATGCCCCTGCCCAGATCGTGCGCGATGCGCGCGAGCATGGGGTTGAGGTGCGCCCGGTCTGCATCAATGCCAGTTTCTGGGACAATGTGATGGAGCCTGATGGCCATGGCGGGCTGGCCCTGCGGCTGGGGTTCCGCCAGATCAAAGGCCTCAGCGAGGAAGACGCCAGCTGGCTGACCGCCGCACGGGGCAACGGCTACACTCAGGTGGATGACGTCTGGCGCCGCGCCGGGCTGGGGCCGTCGGTGATCGAACGGCTGGCCGAGGCCGATGCCTTTGCCGCCTGTGGTCTGACCCGGCGCGAGGCTCTGTGGCAGGCCAAGGCGATTGCCACCGCCAAGCCGCTGCCGCTGTTCTCACAGGATCTGGAGGGCGAAGCGCTGGACGAACCTCAGGCCTATCTGCCGCAGATGACGCTGGGCGAGCAGGTGGTCGAGGATTACGTGGCCACCCGCCTCAGCCTCAGGGCGCATCCGGTCGCCCTGCTGCGGCACCTTCTGACACCGGATGGGCGCGACAAAACTACCCCTGTCAGCTGATGCCGGAACGACCTATCTGCCCAAAACAGAGTCGAAACTCAGGCCACCATGACCAGACCCACCCTTTCCCCGCGCTTTCCCGTGACGTCCGCACAGATCAACGCGCAAGTCCACGCCTTTTACGCCCGTGTGCGGCAGCACCCGGTGCTGGGCCCGATCTTTGCACACCACGTCACCGACTGGCCCGCACATGAAGACAAGATCGCCGCTTTCTGGCGCAACGCCATCCTGTATGAGCGCAGCTATGACGGCAATCCGCAGAGGGTTCATAGCGAACGGCCCGATGTGCAGCCAGAAATGTTCGCTCATTGGCTGGACCTGTTCGAAGAAGTTGCCGCTGAAACCCTACCCTCCGAGACAGCCACCCCCTGGGTCGCGCTCGCCCGCCGTATCGGCGTTGGCATGAAAGCCGGCGTTCAATCGGCGCGTCAAAAGAAGGGCGCGCCTCCGATCCTACGTTGATGCCACGACATGGCAGCTTTGCATGTTAGCGGTAAAATAAAGGCTATGCGGACCGGCAAAATGGGTTTACTCAGGGGCAAGACAGCCCCATTTGGCTGCGACGGCACTATGCCACCACACCGACATATTACCTGAGGCCACAGCGATGAGCACTCAAAACACCACCCTCCGGGGACTTGGTTTCGCGTTTCTGGGATTCGCGGTCTTTGCCAGCCATGACGCGCTGATCAAGGTGCTGGGTGGGACCTATTCGGTGATGCAGATCATCTTTTTCGCCACGCTGTTTTCCTTTGTGCCGATGGCCGTCACAATTCTGACCGATCGCACGACGGGAAACTTCCTGCCGCATCACCCCTGGCTGGTGCTGCTGCGGTCGGCCCTCATGGTCACATCCATGGTCTGCGCCTTCTACGCGTTCTCGGTGTTGCCCCTGGCCGAGGTCTATTCGCTTCTGTTTGCCTTCCCCCTCATCGTTACGGTCCTGTCGATCCCGATACTTGGGGAAGTCGTGCGCGCCCAGCGCTGGGCCGCCGTCGGAGTTGGCCTGATCGGCGTTCTGATCGTCCTGCGCCCCGGCGCGACAGACATCACTCTGGGCCACCTCGCAGCCCTGACGGCGGCGTTTTGCAGCGCGTTCGGGTCTGTTTTGGTCCGCAAGATCGGAAATGAAGAACGCTCGGCCGTGCTGATCCTCTACCCGATGTTGCTGGCGATTTTGGTCATGAGCCTGTTGCAGCCCGCCGTCTATCAGCCCCCTTCGCTGCTACATCTGGCGATGATGGCATTGGTTGGCGTCTTCTCGGTCATCGCCCAGCACCTGATCATCCTGGCCTATCGCGCGGCACCTGCCGGGGTCGTCGCCCCCAGCCAGTACAGCCAGATCATCTGGGCCACGATCTTCGGTATGATCTTTTTCGGCGAGCACCCGGACGGCTGGGTCGCGGTCGGCGCCAGCATCATCATCGCATCCGGTGTCTTCGTCGTCTGGCGCGAGAGCCGGTCGAACACCACCTCGGCCAACACCCCGGTTCTGCGGGTTCGCTCACCGCGTTCGGATACAGGGGCGACACGACCGGGGGAATGAATCCTGCCTTTACGGCTCTTTGCATCTGATCTTGAGACCACCATTTTCGCCGCTTTTCTCAAACCGGTCTATGGCGCGCACTAGATCGCTCAGCCTTTTGTGGCCATAGGAGCGGGCATCAAAGTCCGGATACATCTTGCCCAATTGGCTTCCGACGAATGCAAGACTGGCCCAGCCGTCCGGCTCATTCGTATTCTGTACGACATTGCGAATAAGCTGATAGGCATGGTTCAGCTCTTGCTTTGGTTTTGGGCTTTCGGACTTTTTGGCCTGCGGATTATCTGCGGCTGGCTTCTCGATATTATCAATATAAATGAACCGATTGCACGCTGCCACAAAGGCCTTGGGGGTTTTGCGCTCTCCGATTCCAAACACATCCAGTCCCTGCTCTCGTATCCGGCTGGCAAGGCGCGTAAAATCGCTGTCCGAAGAGACCAGCACAAAGCCGCCAAATCGACCGGAATGCAGAATGTCCATGGCATCAATGACCAACGCAATGTCGCTGGAGTTTTTGCCGGATGTGTTGGCGAATTGCTGATGCGGAACGATGGCGTATTCGGCCAGGGATTTGGCCTCCCAACCCTGCGGTGACCCGTTCGAGAAATCCCCGTAAATCCGCCTCAGACCAGCCTCGCCCAGCGTGGCAATTTCTTCGAAAATCTCTGCTGCATGTTTTGCGGAGACATTGTCCGCATCGATCAGAACCGCCAGACGGTCTGTCCTTCCTGTGGTCACCTGAAATCCTCAACCTTAAATTTAATTCATGGTGAGGACTGTAAGACCCAAAAAGAGCGAGCAAAAGCCCGCCCTTGGAAACTATTTCGGGTTTCTCAGTAGACCACGACCGAGCGGATGCTTTCACCTTTATGCATCAGGTCGAACCCGTGGTTGATGTCATCCAGGCCCATGGTGTGGGTGATCATCGGATCGATCTCGATCTTACCTTCCATGTACCAATCCACGATCTTGGGCACATCTGTGCGGCCACGGGCGCCGCCAAAGGCAGTGCCGCGCCAGGACCGGCCGGTGACAAGCTGGAACGGACGGGTCGAGATTTCGGCCCCCGCGGGTGCCACGCCGATGATGATCGATTCACCCCAGCCTTTATGCGCCGATTCCAGCGCGTCGCGCATCACGCCGACATTGCCGGTGGCGTCGAATGTGTAATCTGCGCCGCCCTTGGTCAGATCGACCAGATAAGGCACCAGATCGCCCTCGACCTCTTTGGGATTCACGAAATCGGTCATGCCGAACCGGGTGGCCATTTCCACCTTGGACGGGTTCAGATCGACGCCAACGATCTGATCGGCCCCTGCCAGTCGCAGGCCCTGAATGACGTTCAGCCCGATGCCTCCCAGACCGAAGACAATGGCACGGCTGCCGATCTCGACCTTGGCAGTGTTGATCACCGCGCCGATGCCGGTGGTCACGCCGCAGCCGATATAGCAAATCTTGTCGAAGGGCGCGTCCGGGCGCACTTTGGCCAGCGCGATTTCCGGCAGGACCGTGTGGTTGGAAAAGGTCGAACAGCCCATGTAATGCAGGATCGGATCGCCATCCAACGTCGAGAACCGCGAGGTGCCATCGGGCATCAGACCTTGCCCTTGTGTCGAGCGGATCGCCTGACACAGGTTGGTTTTAGGATGCAGGCAGTATTCGCATTCGCGACATTCAGGTGTGTAGAGCGGGATCACGTGATCGCCCGGCTTCAGACTGGTGACGCCGGGGCCAACCTCGACCACAACGCCCGCACCTTCATGGCCCAGAATGGCGGGAAACAGACCCTCGGGGTCTGCGCCCGACAGGGTGAATTCGTCGGTGTGGCAAATGCCGGTCGCCTTGATCTCGACCAGAACCTCGCCCGCTTTGGGGCCTTCGAGGTTCACATCCATCACTTCCAAAGGTTTGCCCGCCTGAACGGCGACGGCGGCACGGGTACGCATGGTGCTAATCTCCCTGTCTTGTTTGGCCCGACCCTGCGTCAATTGCAGGGTGTTTTCAACTGTGCATTCATGACAGAGTGGCTAATCAATTGATATTGCAGAAACGACATTGCCGGAATGAGGAACGCCAATGCACCGATTTATCCCGATCCTGATCCTTCTGACAGCCTGCGCCGCCCCCCCTGCGCCGGAAGAGGCGCGTCTTGCGCCCGAGGCTGCACCGGTCGATCTGGCCTTTTGTCAGGGCGATCCGTTTGCCGACTCGGTTGGTCAGCCGGTTTCCGCCATTCAGGCCGATCTGCCGGACCGTATCCGGGTGCTGGGCCCCGATGACCTTGCGACGCAGGACTACCGGATTGATCGCCTGAACGTCTATGTAACCGAAAGCGGCATCATTCAGCGTCTGACCTGCGGGTAGGCGTGGACTCGGGAAGTGATTCTCAGATAAGAACAAAGTGGGAACATTTTGATGTCTGCTGATGCCGAAACGCCGAATACTCTCACTGTGGTTTCCCCGTCTGGGGGCTGAACGGCTGATCCGCGCCGCGCGGGGGCTGCATGTCGGACCTTTGGCCGTGGTGGCCGAACAGTCGAACATGCAGGTGATTACGTCGCTGAATGCCGAGGCGCAGGCCGCCGGGCTGCGTGTGGGCCAGCCGGTGCGCGACGCCCATGCCATGTGCGCGTCGCTGATCACCCGGCCCCGCAATGCCCCGGTCGAGGCCGCGTTCCTGACCGCGCTGCGCCGCTGGGCGGGTAAATACAGCCCATGGGTGGCCGAAGAAGCGCCTGACGGGCTGATCGTTGACCTTTCGGGGTGCGCGCATCTGTTTGGCGGGGAAGACGCGTTGTTGAGCGTGCTTGAGACCGACTGCACCGATATGGGTCTCAGTGTGCAGATGGGCATTGCCGACACGCTGGGCGCGGCCTGGGCGCTGGCGCGATACGCGGGGCAGGAGGCCACATCCGACCGCAACGGCGACGCCATCAGCCAAGAGGCCCGCGCCACCCGTGCCCGGGCTGGCAAGCGGCGGCACTGGACCAAAGGCGGGGCCGCGCCGCAGGTGGTCGCGCTGGGCGGAGGGGCCCGGATCGCCGCGCCGGGGCAGTCTTATGGCGCGCTCAGCCCCTTGCCCATCGCGGCGCTGCGGCTTGAGGATCAGATGGTCGCGCAACTGAACCGTCTGGGCCTGCGCCGGATCGGCGATCTGCTGGGACAACCGCGTGCCAGTTTGGCGCGACGGTTCGGGCGCGGGCTGGTGCTGCGGCTGGATCAGGCCATGGGCAGCGCGCCCGAGCCTGTCTCTCCCGCCCGTCCGCCGCATCATTTCGCGGTGCGGATGACCCTGCCCAACCCGATTGGGCTGGTCGAAGACATGATGGCTGCTGTCGACCGGGTCCTGCCGACGCTTTGCACCAAACTGGAAGAGAAAGGCCGCGGGGTGCGCACCCTACGTCTGGAAGCCCATCGTGCCGATCAGGCCGCCGAGATCATCGAGATAGGTCTGGCCCGCCCGACCTATGACAAATACCGCATTCGCCCTTTGTTAGAGATGAAAATTGATAAGATCGACGCGGGCTATGGCATCGACATGCTGCGGCTTGAGGCGATCCAGACGGAACCCATCCACGCCCGGACCATAGCCGGCCATGCCGAAGCGCGTCGCGTGGCGCGCAACCGGCTTGATGGAAATACCGCGGTAGAAGACCTGATCGGCAAGCTGGGCGCGCGGGTGGGGCTCGAGATGATCACCCGGCGTCATCCTGCGGCCTCGCACATCCCCGAGAAAACCGCACAGGTTCTGGCGGCAGCGTGGTCAGACCCCGCAAGCGACTGGCCCGCCGCGCCGCGCCCGCGCCCCTTGCAGATGTGGCAACCCGAGCCAGTCATGGCCCCAGAGATACCGGATGTCCCAACCGCATTCCGCTGGCGCGGACGCGACTGGCAGCTGGCACAGGCTACCGGCCCGGAACGGATCGCGCCGGAATGGTGGCTGGATGACCCCAACTGGCGCAGTGGTGTGCGGGATTATTGGGTGGTTGTGACCGAACAGGGTGAGCGGCTCTGGCTGTTCTATGGACACGGCGGCACCCTGACCGCAGGCTGGTTCTGTCAGGGGCAGTTTGGCTGATAGCCCTGCTTAGAGCCTATTTCCCGCGATAAATCAGAATATCCGGCAGAAAATCCAGCAACCGGATCACCCAGGAAAACGGGGCCGGGAAATCGGTGCGGAACCGACGGCGCGACATCGCCCTGAGCACCCGATCGGCAGCGTCCTCAGCCGTCATCAGCATGGGCATCTTGAAATTGTTCTTTTCGGTCAACCGTGTCTTGATGAAGCCGGGGTTGACGATCCGCACCGTCACCCCCGTGCCCGCCAGATCAAAGCGCATGGTTTCCGCCAGAGAGACCAGCGCCGCCTTGCTGGCCGCATATCCCACCGCCGCAGGCAAGCCGCGATAGCCGGACAACGACCCGATCAGCGTGATATCCCCGCGCCCAGCCTCAACAAACCCCGGCACCGTTTCACCCAAGACCCGCAATGCGCCGATATAGTTCACGTCCGTCATGGCCAGAACCGCATCCGTGTCCCAATCACCGGTGCGCATGGGCTCGTAGGCTCCGGCGTTGTAGACCAGCCCGTCGACCTGTCCGGCCTCGCTCACAGCGCGGCGCACAGCTTCCAGATCAGTCACATCGAAGGGAACCGCCCGTGCATTCGGTAAGGTTTCGCAGATTTCGGCCAGCCGATCCGCATTGCGGGCTGACAGGACAAGATGCGCGCCCTGCTGACTGAGACCCTCGGCCAAAGCGCGGCCCAACCCCTCGCTGGCGCCGACGATCCAATAGGTCTTTCCCTCGAAACTGCTCATGCTTGGTCCATTTTGGGTGCATGAGGCAGTGTCTCATACACGGTATTGATCTGGTTGAAGTCACTTTATGCTTTTACGGCCAAGAAACTCAGCTGGATCATCCTCGCCCATGGGAATTTGACCGGGAAGTCACAGCATAGAGCATTGGAAAAATTAATCTAACCTGATTGATCCGCGTTCGACCCTTCTACGTATCTCTAGATAAATGTCGCACTAAGGGGATCACATGTTCGACGAAACGCGAGGCGAGCGCAAGAAAATCGCAGTAATAGGTGCAGGCATTTCAGGATTATCCGCAGCTTACTACCTTTCAGAACACCACGATATCACCATCTACGAGGCCGAACCGCGTCTCGGCGGCCATGCGCGAACCGTGATGGCCGGCAAGAACGGGGATCAGCCGGTCGATACCGGCTTTATCGTGTTCAACTATGCAACCTACCCCTACCTGACCAAGCTGTTCGACGCGTTGAACGTTCCCGTCGAGAAAAGCGAGATGAGCTTTGGTGCGACCATAGACAACGGTCGCATCGAATACGGGCTCAACAACCTGCGCACTCTGACGGCCCAAAAACGCAACTTGATGCGCCCGTCTTACTACAAGATGATCTCGGACATTTTGCGCTTCAGCAAGGAAGCCCCCGAAGCGGCGCAGGATGACGACACAACCATCGGAGAGCTGGTGGATCAGATGCGTCTGGGTCACTGGTTCCGCCACAACTACCTGATGCCGATGTGCGGGGCGATCTGGTCCACACCGGTCGAATTTGTCGATCAGTTCCCTGCTCGCTCGCTGGTTCAGTTCTTTCGCAACCACGCCTTGCTGGCCAGTGGCCGCGCCAGCCAGCACCAATGGTATACGGTCAAGGGTGGCAGCATCGAATACGTGCGCCGCATCGACGCTGCATTGAGGTCGCGCGGCAGCGACATCCGGCTGGCTGCGCCAGTGGATCATGTGCAGCGTGATGAGGCCGGAGTGACGGTCACCAGTCAAGGCCATGCGGACCGGTTTGACGAGATCATACTGGCCAGCCATTCGGATCAATCGCTGGCTATTCTCGGCGACAACGCGACGCCGGCAGAGGCCGCAGCCCTCGGCGCAATCCGCTACCAGCCCAACCACGCGATCCTGCACTGCGATGAAAGTCAGATGCCAAAGCGGCGCGCCTGCTGGTCCAGCTGGACCTACCGCTCGCAAGCCGGAGATGTCGGCGTGACCTATTGGATGAACCGGTTGCAGAACATTCCGGACAGCGATCCGCTGTTCGTATCTCTGAACGCGTCCTCTCAAATCGCCGAGGACAAAATCTATGACCAGGTCGAGTTTGCCCATCCGGTCTTCGACAAAGCGGCCCTGAAAGCACAGGGACAAATTCGCGAAATGCAGGGACAGAACCGGACCTGGTTCGCCGGAGCCTATAACCGGCACGGGTTTCATGAAGACGGGATCGCCAGCGCGATGCATGTCGTTGACCAACTGCGCGGCGCCCCGCAAACAACCGGAGCTGACAATGGCATTCTTGAAAAAGACGCGGCCATCTATGTGGCCGCCGAATAAACTGTACGCTGCGCTTCTATCGCTCGCCCTGCTTGTGCCGGGCGGGGTGACGGCTTCACCTCTGTCCAGCGAACTGAGCGATCCCAAACTTCTGGGCAGCTCTACCTTTCGCTTCCTGGGCCTGCCCGTGTATGACGCCAAGCTCTACACACCCGGTGGAGCGGCCTTCAACTGGTCCGAGGATTTTGGTCTGCAACTGACCTACCGAAAGAACCTGGCTCAGAAAGCACTGGTCGAGTCGACGCTGGATGAAATGGCGCGGCAGGGCAATCCTGCTCCGACACCGGCCCAGCTTGAGACATGTTTTCAGGCGGTCAGCAAAGGCGACAGCTATTTGGCGATCTCCGAAGGGCCCAACAAGGTTGGGTTCTGGCGCAATGGGACACAGACCTGCACGCTGACAAACACCGGCATCAAGAAATCCTTCATGTCAATTTTCGTGGGCGACGACACCCGGTCGGCCAGCTTCACCCGGCAATTGAAAGGTCAGTGATGCTGTATCCCCGGGTCAGCCTTTATGCGCTGATGCTCGCTGCGGCGGGCATACCGCTTTATATTCACCTGCCGCGTTTTGCTGCGGTGAATCTGGGCATTGGCCTTGGGGTGATCGGGACTGTATTACTGGTGATCCGACTGGTCGACCTGGTGCAAGACCCGCTTATTGGCTGGGCCATCGACCGCTGGCCCGGAGGGCAGCTTCTGTTCGCCGCACTGGCCGCGCTTGGGCTGGCAATTGGATTCCCCTTGCTGTTCGGCCTGCCAAACGGGGCCAGCGTCAGCGCATTGATCACCATCCTCGTGTTGCTTTTTTCAGCCTACAGCCTTGGCACCATCCTGCTCTATGGCCGCAGCGCGACGCTGGCCAAACGTGCAGATCCGAAAGAGCTGATGCGTTTGGCCGCTTTCCGGGAAGGCGGGCAGTTGACGGGCGTGGTGCTTGCCGCCAGCGCCCCGGCCCTGTTCGTTGCGTTTGGCGCGCAGGCACAGGGCTACCCCGCGTTCGGCCTGTTTCTGGGCGCTTTGGCGGTGATGACCCTGATCCTGACCGTTCCGATGTGGAACCGTACACCGATCACGGGCGACGGCATCTCATTTACGGCGCTTGGGCAATCCGGCGCCCTGCGTCTGCTGGTTCTGGCACTGATCAACAGCCTGCCGGTCGCTCTGACAGCAACTCTCTTCCTGTTCTTTGTCGAGGACAAACTACAATTGCCCGGCAAGGCGGGCCCGCTGCTCATTCTGTTCTTCCTCAGCGCCGGGGCCAGCGTGCCGCTGTGGGCCAGACTGAGCAACAGAATTGGACCGAAGCAGACACTCATGATCGCGATGCCGCTTGCAATTGCATCCTTCATTGGCGCAGCCACCCTTTCTGCTGGCAACCTGACCGGCTTTGCGCTGATCTGCCTGGCGTCTGGCGCAGCGGCCGGAGCGGATATCGTGATCCTGCCCGCCATGTTCTCGGTCGTGCTGAACCGCGCGGGGCTGAATGCCTCGACCGCATTCGGCATCTGGTCTTTCGCTGGCAAGCTGGGCCTTGCGCTCGCTGCCTTTTTTGCCCTGCCCCTGTTGGAACGCAGTGGCTTTTCACCCGGTCAAGCCAACTCTGAACAGGCGTTGAACACACTCACATTCGCCTATGCTCTGCTGCCCTGCATTCTCAAGCTTGGGGCGTTCGCAATGGTCTTGACCCTGCCCACGGAGGTTACAGCCAAATGACTGCGCTCGTTGTGTTTCTGCTCGCCATCCTCGCTATCGTCGCTGTCCAAAGACGCTTTCTGAGCTTTCGGTCACAATCCCCGACCGACTACACCGGAACAGGCCCCGAGTTTTCGCTCGCCGAACATCTGAATGGCGACATTCTGTCAGAAGGACTGATCTATGGTCCAAACGGCAAGATGTCGAACAGCTTCGTGGCCCGCATGGTCGGTGAGTGGGATGGGAACACCGGCACCCTGGCCGAGTATTTCACATACTCGAACGGAAAACAGATGACCCGAAAATGGTATCTGACGCTTGGCACCGGCAACACGTTCACGGCCACAGCTGACGATATTGTCGGCGAGGGCAAGGGCGTGATCTCGGGATCGACCGTCAAACTGACCTACAGGATCATCCTGCCCCAAGATGCGGGGGGTCACACGCTGGACGTCACGGACTGGATGTACCTGACCGAGAACGGCGCGATCATGAACCGATCGGAAATGCGCAAGTTCGGCCTCAAGGTGGCTGAACTGGTGGCGACGATGCGTCCGGCGCCCAAGGTGCAAACCATGCATCTACACGGCGCAAACGGGTATGACTCGGATGCCGAACACAGGCCGCTGCAATGATGCGGTTCCGTTTTCTGATATCCCTGATGGCGATTGCCGGTCTGCTGGTATTGGCCGCCTGTTCCGCCAAGCCTCGGGTGCCGAAAACCTTCCTGTCGGACCGGCAATTGAACCTTGAAGAGTTCTTTGAGGGCAAAACAGTTGCGTATGGCCAGTTTCAGGACGTTCTGGGCAACGTTCCGCGCCGCTTTACGGTCGATATCGATGGCACATGGGACGGGCAGACACTGACGCTGGTCGAGGATTTTGTCTATGATGACGGCGCAACAGAACAGCGCATCTGGACCCTGACCAAAACGGGCGAGGACACGTGGACCGGGACCGCGCCGGGAGTTCTGGGGACAGCGACGGGGACCGAGCGCGGTGATACGTTCAACTGGAAATACAAGATCGACCTTCCCATCAAGGACGGCACGATGCGCGTGAACTTTGACGACTGGATGTGGCTTCTGGAAGATGACCGCCTGCTGAACCGCGCCTATGTCTCACGGTATGGCGTCCGTCTGGGCGAGGTGATCCTGTTCTTCGAAAAACTCTGATCGGGTCTCAGCGCCGCTGTTCCGCAGTGTTGCGTTCATAGAAGATAAACTCATCAACCCCGCCAAGCGGCTTGCTGGACACGGGTCTGCTTTGAACAACCCGCGGAGTGGGGGGTGTCGGAGCAGACGGTGTTGGAGCAGCAGGCGGGTGCTGGTCTGGTTCCTGCGCCTGCACGCGCGCCCGCTCGACCTCGGCCCACAAGAAAAACACACCGCCCCGAGTCCCATTAAGGTCCTCAGGCACCGTAGCCCACACGACATGCGGGGGGGTTCCAGACTTCTGCTCTATTGTTTTGCCCCCGGGATTTTTCCCATTGAGAACAGACTAACAACTCTTTCAGAATCTGGCAATTTCATTGACGTTTACCGGCGAAAATCCCCGCATAGGCTTGTTTTCTTGCGGACTAAGAACCTTAGATGCACCTGAAGCCAGGACAGGCATTCAGCTTCTTTTCGACCACAAGAACTCAGGCCTCCGCACATCAGGGCCACGCTATTCGTCGGCAGATGTGTAGCGGTCGAAATCGCCCTACAGACCGCCAGAGCCCGCGCAAGACTCAGCAATTTAACGAATTCTACGTCATAATGACGGATATACTTACTATTTCGTCAAGATAATCCCTACGAAATGACCGTTTTCTGCGCCACTCTTGATGAAAACCAAAAAAGAGGAGGCGCGCGATGTCCTGGGATGTATGTGTTGTGGGGGCTGGTAAAATCGGGCAGATGATCGCCACTTTGTTGAAGGGATCACCGAATTACAGCGTCACAGTCGCGGATCACGATCTGAAAGCTCTGGGCGAGGTTGCCAGACTGGGTGTGGCGACAAAACAGATCGACGCCAAAGACGCAGACAACGTGGCCACCGGACTGGACGGGTTCGACGCCATCATCTCGGCCGCCCCTTTCTTTTTGACCCCGACCATCGCTGCGGCGGCCAAACGGGCCGGTGCGCATTACTTTGACCTGACCGAAGATGTCGCGGCCACCAAGGCTGTCCGCGCCCTTGCCGAAGGAAGCCAAACCGCCTTTGCGCCGCAATGCGGGCTGGCACCCGGCTTTGTCGGGATCGCTGGCGCGTCTTTGGCCGCTGAATTTGACGACATAGACAGCCTGCACATGCGGGTGGGGGCTTTGCCGCTCTATCCCACCAACGCGTTGAAATACAATCTGACCTGGTCGACGGACGGCCTGATCAACGAATACTGCAACCCCTGCGATGCCATCGTGAATGGGGAAAGGGTCAAGACGGCGCCGCTTGAGGACTACGAGACGTTGGGACACGACGGCGTCGAATACGAGTGCTTCAACACCTCGGGCGGTCTGGGCACCTTGCCGGAAACGATGCAGGGCAAGGCTCGGGCTGTCTCGTACCGCTCGATCCGCTATCCGGGCCATTGTGACATCCTGAAACTGTTGCTGCACGATCTGGGGCTGGAACGCCGCCGTGATCTTTTGAAAGAGATATTCGAAGCCGCCCTGCCACGCACCGATCAGGATGTGGTGCTGGTCTATTGCACCGCCAAAGGCATGATTGGCGGGACGTTGCGGGAAAAATCGCTGATCAACAAAAGCTTCGCACGTGAGATCAACGGACAGGTCTGGAGCGCCATTCAGGTCACAACCGCCGCTGGTGTGTTGGGTGTCGTTGATTTGATGCGCACGAGCGTTTTACCTTCGACCGGTTTCATCCGGCAAGAGCAGGTGAAGCTGTCCGATTTCCTGAACACCGAATTTGGCAGGCTCTACCGGGCCGGTGATGTAACCCCACAGAACAAGGCGGCTTGAGAAATGAAAGATGTTGTGATGACTGCTGAAACCACTCTGGCAAACTTCGACCTGACCGCTTCGGAACTGACGGGTGGCGCATTGACAGTGCGGTCCCCAATTGACGGTCGCGTATTGGCCGAGGTCCATGAAACCCCGGCATCCGAAATGGACGCGATCTTCGCCAATGCAAAAACCGCGTTCAAGGCGTGGCGTGGCGTGCCTGCCCCGCGTCGGGGCGAACTGATACGCCTGCTGGGAGAAGAGCTGCGCGCAGCCAAGGATGATCTGGGCGCGCTGGTCAGTTGGGAAGCGGGCAAGATCACCTCGGAAGGACTTGGAGAAGTGCAAGAGATGATCGATATCTGCGACTTCGCCGTTGGTCTGTCCCGCCAGCTTTATGGTTTGACCATCGCATCCGAACGTCCCGGGCATCGCATGATGGAGACATGGCATCCGGCGGGTCCGGTCGGGGTGATCTCGGCCTTCAACTTTCCGGTTGCGGTCTGGTCCTGGAACGCCGCGCTGGCGATTGTCTGCGGCAATCCGGTGATCTGGAAACCCTCCGAAAAGACGCCGCTGACAGCGATGGCCTGCCAGAAGATCTTCGAGCGGGCCTTGGCCCGATTTGGCGATGCACCCGACAATCTGCTGCAAACCCTGATCGGCGGCGCTGCTTTGGGTGAGGCCCTGGTGGCAAGCGAAGATGTCCCGGTGATCTCGGCCACCGGGTCGACCCGCATGGGCCGCGCGGTTGCGCCTGTCGTTGCGGCGCGGTTCGGCAAGTGCATTCTGGAACTGGGCGGCAACAACGCCATGATCGTGGGTCCCTCGGCTGATCTGGAAATGGCAGTGCGGGCGATTGTGTTCTCGGCGGTCGGAACAGCGGGTCAACGCTGTACGACGCTGCGCAGGCTGATCGTACACAACACAATCAAAGACCAGTTGGTCGCGCGTCTCAAGAAAGCCTATGCCGGTTTGCCCATCGGTGATCCTCTGGCCGAGGGTACCCTGATCGGACCGCTGGTGGACGAAGCCTCGGGTGCCGCAATGACCGCAGCGTTGAAAGCTGCTGAAGCCGAAGGCGGCACCGTCTTTGGCGGCCAGCGCGTGATCGAAGGTGTGCCGGGTGGCGTCTATATGGAACCCGCCATCGTTGAGATGCCGGGACAGACAGCAACGGTGAAAACGGAAACCTTCGCTCCGATCCTCTATGTCATGGGGTATGACGATTTCGACGACGCCATCGAGCTACAGAATGACGTACCGCAAGGCCTGTCCTCCTGCGTCTTCACATTAAACATGCGTGAGGCTGAGCAATTCCTGACAGCGGCCGGTTCGGATTGCGGCATCGCCAATGTCAATATTGGACCGTCCGGGGCCGAGATCGGCGGCGCGTTTGGGGGTGAAAAGGAAACCGGCGGTGGGCGCGAAAGCGGATCAGACGCCTGGAAATCCTATATGCGCCGTCAGACCAACACGGTGAACTACTCGGCTGAACTGCCGCTGGCGCAAGGCGTCAAGTTCGACATCTGAGTGTCGGCCCGGCGGTGCTGGCCGCGTCGCCCAGCCTTAGTCAGAAAACAGATAGTCCAGTTGCATGATTGAATGGGCCTTGTCGGCCTCGACACACAGAAATTCGGCGATCACGGCCTCTTTCTCGGTGCGCTCGGCCCTTTCACGCAAACGCAGATAGCCATCAAGTCCTGCGCCACGGATCAGCTCGGATTCATAGGCCAGATCGTTTCGGATTGTGGGCAGCAGGTGCGCGACGGTCTCGTTCGGGCTGTTCTCTCCTGCCAACCCAACCCGCCGGGCATGGCCGATCAGGTAGTCATCTGAATAGTCGCACGCGATCTCAAGCACATGGGTTTTGGCCGCATCGCCGCAGAAATCCTGGATGACATCCAGGTTCGAAGGGTCCAGACACAGCACCAGTTGGTTTGATCCGAAATGCTCGAACAGCATTCGGACCACGGCGCGGCGATGACGCGAACGTTTGTTGAGCGTGGTTTCGATACCTCCCAGATCGGGCAGTTCGGTGTCCTTTTCGTTGAACAGGTATTCCACGCAAGGGATGTCTGTTTCCGCGGCGATCTGAGTGACCAGCCGCTTCGCCACATGCCATTTCTTGCACACGATCAGGAACAGCTCGCGCTCGGGGCCAAGCGTGTTGCCGGCTTCCCAGAACCGCTGCCCGAACCGGCGGCCCACACGGCCGCGTCCGGTGAGGAAGGCAAAGAGGTTGCGCCCCTCATTCGAGATGGGGAAGTCAACGCCTGTGCTGGCATAAAGCGCGCCCAGCCGGTCCTTTAGTTCATGCGCTTCGGGGCTGATCTTGCGCGCAAACAGATAGTTCTGTCCCAGCAGCATATCGAAGTGATCGTTGTAGAACGTCACCGGCATTCCGTAGTCCGAGAACATCAGAAAGGTCAGCGTGCGGTTTTCAATCTCGCTTTTCGGGATCAGATGGCGGACCAGGGTTTGAAAGAAAGTCTCATCCGGGATCCAGGTGGTCGAGAAGAACCGGACCACATCCCGCCGCTGACGCAGCAGTTCAAGGATCATCTCGACCGTGTGGCGGCGCAAACACCACCACTGGCTGCCGATCATGACCTGAATATCCTCGGGGATTGCGCGTGTCAGGTTGAAGCGTTTCTGCAACTCGTAGGCTGCGTAGAACCGCTTGGCCTGAGTGCGTTCATTGAAGACATGGCGATAGATCAGCCGGTCTTCCTTCATTCCGGTCTTGATCCAGTTGCTGGCGAAGAAATCGTGGCTTTCGATAAAATCCTTGTCGTGTTCATCCAGGAAATTATGCGTGTATTCCGCCGTCTTGATTGCCATGCAATCGCCAGACAGCATGTAGAAATGTGTAACGCGGGGAAAGGCATCGACCGCAGCCTCCAACGCAAACAGCGTGGCCTGAACCAGAGACCATTCGCCCCAGCCGCATTTGACCCGCTTGGCAGCAAAGGTGACATTGGGATTGTCATTCAGCGCCGTGCGGATGTGCTCATAGTCAGACGCCTTGGCCCGGGCGTCGAAGTGGATCGCCATACAGTCGCCCACAGCGGTCAGTTGCTCGGCCTGCGCGATGATCGCGTCAGGGTTCTTGTGACACAGCAAAATGTAGGCAATCTTTGCCATCTGGTTTACGCAATTTCCGTTTCTGCCCGTTTGCATCCGTGATACTGAGGATGAACGATTGAATAAACAGAATATTTTTGGTTCTTTGACTGCAAAATACGTTTGTGTAGCGAGTTCCAGTCCGTTGAGGAGGCACAGCAGATGGGGTTCCCCGGCACTTGGATGACCGAGAGCGAAAGCATGGTTTACCGTGTGGTGCCCAAATGTGCGTGCTCGACCATTGGTCAGATCATGTATTATTCGGATCATGGGGAGTTCTTTGATGGCGATATCCATGACGCCAAGGACGGGATGCACAAATGGGCTTTTGATCAAAGCCAGGGCATGATCGCCACAAATGTGCGCAATCACGGGTCTTATTCCTTTACCTGCGTGCGCAATCCTTACACGCGCATCCTCAGCTCATTCTTCGACAAGATTTGCGGCATTCAGCGCAACGGCAAACGCTACCGGGGCAATCTGGTGCCGACGCTGATCTATAATTACGGGATCGAAGTGGGCGGTGATGATGGCAAGGGAGAGTTTGACCAGATTGCCAGTTTCCGCCGGTTTCTTCTGTTTGCCCGCGACACGATCCGCTGGCGCCGCCCGATGGACCCGGACATTCACTGGTCTGCCATGTCAGGGCATGTGTCGACCTTCATTGTGAATGGCGGGCAATATGATCGGATTTTCTGGACCGAGGCGTTCAATGACGGGATGCAGGGAGTTCTAGACCACGTCGAAACCGCCCATCCGGTGACATTGTCCGAGATCCCGCGATTCAACGAATCCGAAGGCCATGGCCCCGAACGCGCCCATCCGGTCGAGGACTATTTCGACGATCTGTCAATGCATCTGGTCTATGAAATCTACAAACAGGACTTCGAGCTGTTCAAATACGATTTCGAAAACCCGGCCAACAAGATGCCTGTGGGTGAGATCGATCTGGACGAAGTTCACGCCAAACTGGGGGATTGAGAAGCAATAGGTGCCCCCGGCAGGAATCTTTCTGCTTAGAACGCGATTTGCAGGTGAGTATCTGCTTAGACCCCAAAGTTACCGGGTGCCGCAGTCCGCGCTAAGGACGGCAATGCGCAGAAGCCGGACTTTGCAAAATTCAGTGGCGGCCAGATGCTGCCGTTGAACCGAAAGTTAAAATACTGTGGCCGCAGCCCGCGTTCTGGGCATTCGCTGCGTGTGCGAAATCTGGGGATGGACGACTTAAAAGTTTTGTGCGGACAAGGCCGATACTCGCTGTTACGCGGTGCATAAGCTTGCTCTTACGTCGGCGATGCAAGTTTTGGTAACGTCTTCCAAGTCGCACACGCCGAGACTGAATGGCCCCGGATCTGAAAACGAACAATACGAAACGGACCGAAGCGTAACCCGTACTTCTTGAGCGCATGGGTGCTGCGCCAATTTCTTTCAGATCGTTAGTTTCTGCTACTCTGAGCCACTTTTGTCCACTCCGACAAAGCCTGTCTCGAGCCATGTGCCGCCCGAAAAGCGCTGTTCAGAAACCAACCCGCGCTTATCCGCAAATGGCAATCGGGAATACTTCGCCTCCCAAGACACCAAGATTCTTTCTAGCGTGTGTTCACGATCGGCGGATTTTTGCAGCGGCCGAGGCAATAATGTACGCCTGCCGCGGATCCCGACGGCAGCGTTTCAGGCACGCCTAAGCCCATTGGAAACATCATGTCGACACAGGCATCGTGGTCAATCTTGAAGTATTCCCGGATACGTCTTGGGATTCCGGTTTGGCCCTTAACGTATTTTTTCCATTTCGGGTTTCCCTGCTTTTTAGACGCCTTTGCTTCCCAGTAGTTAATGACCTCAATATTCTTCCCCGCTGCATACAACTTGAACTCGAAGCCGTTGGCAGTAGCCGCAGTCACTTTCAAGCCAGTTGCCTTGGCCGCTTTCTTAAAGACATTTTCGGGATCGCCCGGGTTTTTCTGATCTACATAAGCAGAACTGGCCTCAACGTGAAAATACTGGTACTGGAATTTGTTGTTTGGCGCCCTTGGTCTGGCGATTTCAGTAATCATTATGACGCAAAGTCGCAGCTCGAAGGTGTTCCGGTCGTAGTGGTAGCCAGCCAGACTGGTATCATGCAGGCATTTATCTAAAATCTTCCCTCTAACAAATACCTCTCTCTTACCGCTGGGATTCTTACCGCCCTCAGCGGTTTCGAGAAATGCCCGCCCGGTAATTCCCGACAACCCTTTGAAATTCGCGTCGGAACTGGGCAGGTTGAACCTTTCGATGCATTTCTCGAGGGTATCGCTGCGCTTGCATAAGTTCCCGTCGAGCTTTCGGAGAACATTTTTGAACTCCCCGTCGTCTAACTCGTTAACCGGTTTTGGACGCGCATTGAGACTGTCATTATAATCGCCCGCTACAAATTCCTGTTCAGGTATATCACGAACGTTAAAAACCTCTCCAGTTTGAGGGTCCACCGGACCTTCTGCGCAAGCCGATATAACAACAGTCAGAGACAAGGCTACGAACAATCTCCTAGGTCGAATACGCATAATTTCCCCCAAATAACTAACAATTCTGGGAGGGTAGCACGAATGGTCGCGAATCGTGACACAAATCTGCATGCTAGGCGAGCAGTCGGGTTTCGTTGTCCGCGCTTTCGAATTCAATCGCTGTGATGTGCATTGGCCAGTTTTTCGATTTTTTGCGCCAACAACTCCGTCCATTGTGAATGAAACCCGATCGAAGAATGCTTTAACACATCGCGCGCTATTGCGATCTGGCCAGCGGCTTCATCAAACTCGCATTGGCAAAGATACGCGTCCGCAAGTAAAGTATGTGAGAATGCGATAATCTGTCCCGACCCCGTTGCGGCATAGCGCTCAAGCCCTTCACGCAGCGTATTGACGCCGCCAGTTTGGCCGCAGCGGGCTTCAGCCCAACCTAGCACGACGCTGCACCAAGGCTCCCAATACTTGAACTGCATTTTTTCGCTGATCTTGTGTGCTTCTTTTGCAAATTTTCGGCATTGTTCAGGGTCGTTAATCGTACAATAAATTGTCGCTATGATGCTCAGACCATAGCATCGGGAGAACTCGCTGTTTTGCGCCCGCACCTTGGCAATCGACGTTTCAAGTTCGCCAAGGATGGAAGTCTGGTCGCCATGTTTAAGTGCCCCGGCCCAGCATCGCAGGACCGTATCGACCGTTTCTGGGTCTGCGGGATAAACCCGGTTAATTTCGCTAAGTTCAGACTGAGAACGCTGGTCCAGCGCCTGGTCAAAATGCGCAATGGCGCGGTCAAACTCGCCCAGGAGCAAAGAAGTCATACCGCTATTGTGTTCGCTCAGGGTGTGCAGGGCTGAATTTTCGTCGATAGCGATTAATGCTGCCATCCGCTCGCAATATTGCCAAGCGACATCTGGTCGCCCAGCGATTAGGTGTTCGCCAATGAGCTGATGCAGATTGGCGAAGGCCACTTCGTGGTCGCCGATCTTTTCGTTAAGAGCGATCAGTTTTTCCAGATTGCTAGTAATATCAGGAGAGCCCCAACTGCGCATTTCGAGGGCGACCGCGAGGGTTTGGCGCAACTTTGTCTCTACCAGATCAGACGTATCATCTCGGGCAAGGTTTTCGTGCGCATCAAGTGAGGCAGTCAGTTGGGCAATCGCTTCCTGGCTGGCATAATTGCGCAGACTCAGGTGCGCGGCTTCTCGCCATTTTTCTCTTGCGCCATCAAATTGCTCGGCTTTCATGTAATGCAACGCAAGAATTTCAGGCTGCCGATCACATAGGTTTTCGAACCGCTCAACCATAGTTTCAGCAATTCGGCGATGCAGTTCCTTCGCTTGTTGCGGAAGTATCGCGTCGTAGGCAACATCGCCAATCAGCGCATGGCGGAAACTGTATACCCTTTCAAAGTCTTGCGTTTGAACAACCATAATCTGAGCCTGCACAAGGCTGGCCAATTCCGTTTGAATGGTTTCCACTGATCGCTCGGCCACGGCTGCAACAAGATCACTTGTAAAATTTCGCCCAAGCGCCGCGCAAATCGAGATCGTGTCAGGCGTGACACTGAGGTTGTCAAGGCGCGCGCGCAAAAGGTCTTTGAGGCTCGAGGGGAACGGTACTTCATGTTCTGCCTGGCTTGTTGTCCAATTGGCTTCTTGATTTCTCGCGAGCATACTGACCATTTCTTCGACGTATAGCGGTATGCCTTCCGAGCGATTGACGATGACCTGCATTAGTCCATTCAGCACGATGTCGTCCGTGTTCAAAGCTTGAAGCAACTGTTTGGTTTCACCTGCACCGAGACTTGGAATGGATAAAGTGGTGACCTTAGGTAAGTTTACCCAAGTCGGTTTGTACTCAGGACGATAGGTGCCCAACACCATTACTCTGAGATTATCGATCCGGTGCAAAAGTATATTGAGCAATTCTTCAGAAGACGGATCTATCCAGTGCAAGTCTTCAAACTGAATGAGTATTGGTTTTTCGAATGCAGTCTTCTCGATATAGCGGATCAAAAACTCAACTGTTCTTGCCTTGGTTTCTTCCGGTGAAGCCAAGAACATTCGATCTTTCGGTCCGAGCGAAAGCAAATTAGAAAGTACAGAGGCGATCTTATCCGAAGCGCCATCCCGGGCCTCCAAAAACGCTCTCAGTTTGCTTTCCCGTTCTTTCGCTGTATCACTTTCCCTCAAACCAATCGAATTGATGATATGTGCCTTGATTGGAAAGAATGAGCTGTTCACATGGTAGGGAGAACATTGGAAGATCAAACGTTGGCCCAGCGGCAGGACGAGTTTTTGTTGCACTTCTTCGGCCAGACGTGACTTGCCCAGACCTGCTTCTCCGGAAAGGAAAACCGCCTGACCTTCGCCGCGGCAAGCTGCGTTCCAACGCCCCTGTAGCAGGTTGAATTCGTCTTGTCTTCCAATAAGCGGAGTAAGAGCACCATGTACTCGCTTTTCAAAACGCAGTTCTGTGCTCTGTGACCCTTCAACCAACCAGACGTTGACTGGTTCAGAAAAGCCCTTCAATTTATGTGCTCCAATTGAGGCGCACTGAAAGTTATGCCCAAGAAGTCTTTGGGTGCGTTCGGAAACGGCGACTGTACCGGGTTCAGCGAGCGACTGGAGCCGCGCTGCAAGATTGGGGATATCTCCTAGGGCGAAGCTATCGATCTGTCGTTGGCTTTGTATCACGTCTTCGACTACTACATCTCCCGTGGCAATGCCGATGCGTACGGAGAGGTTTTCTTGCGGCGACACTGCAATCGCACTGACCTTGTCGACAATCTCAAGAGCTGTAAGCGCCGCTCGTTCGGCATCGTCTTCATTAGCGAGAGGGAAGCCAAAATATGAAACGACTCCATCCCCTACAAATTGCGCAAAATAGCCGAAATTGTTTTGGATCGCTTCTACGCATTGCTTTTGATAGGTCTTTAGAATATCGCGGTATTTTTCGATACCTAATTCCTGCGTCAGACCCGTTGAATTGACCAGATCAACAAACATGATTGTCATCTGGCGCAACTCTCCGATTGGCCTCCCGGGACGAATGGGCGCTTCTGCGGCGGTAGCACTGCTTTCCTGAAAGTTCGCTTGCGCTGAACCAGAAGCACGTGTTGCCAGTTGCCGTGATCCATTGAGCAGACGTTTGCGATCGCCAAGCGTGATTCCGATACTTGCGAGATCGTCCTCCGTCAATTGACTGATTATGTCCAAATCGATGGAATTCGACACAAGAGTGTCTAAGTACTTTTCCAGGTTTAGAGAGGCTAGCCATGATTGTAGCGTGGGCATTGGTAACGCGCTCCCGAAAATACTGGATATTAGCAGATTGGACTCAAAACACACCAATCCCAAATTTAAATTTCCAAAATGAGTTAAGCACTGGACCCATTGATTTGATTGCAGACGTCACGCCGAGCTGATTCAAGCTCCTGAACTTCAGGAGGCGTGATGAGCAACTTGTTTTGGTTGACCAACGAGCAGGTGGTTTTTCTCTGATTTGGTGGACACCTAGAATAGGCGCAGCCCGCGCCGGGAGGTGTCGAATGACGAAGCCGAAGCGATACAAGCGGTACAGCGCGGAGTTCAAACGAGAAGCTCTG